>NZ_JAECZB010000026.1 GCF_016056295.1 Atlanticothrix silvestris CENA357 | reverse complement strand
GTGGGGCCCCCTTTGGGGATAAGGGGCAGGGTTAAAGGGTTGGTTTTTCATCCTTTACCCTTTTCCCCTCTTACTGCTCCCCTGCTCCCTAGCCCCTAGCCCCTAGCCCCTAATTTCTACGCTTCATCTAGCGCTGCAATTCCAGGCAATACTTTGCCTTCGAGTAACTCCAAGCTAGCGCCGCCGCCGGTGGAGATGTGGCTCATTTGATCGGCTAAACCGACCTTTTCCACAGCCGCCACCGAGTCGCCACCACCGATGATTGTGGTTGTGCCAGTTTTGCTAATTTCAGCTAGAGTATGAGCGATCGCTTCTGTACCTACTGCAAATTTATCAAACTCAAACACACCCATTGGCCCGTTCCAAATCACGGTTTTGCAATCAGCCAAAGCTTCTTGGAAAACTTTTACAGAATCAGGGCCAATATCCAAACCCATCCAACCATCAGGGATGCTTTCAATGCTAACGGTTTGAGCATTGGCATCGGGGGCAAAGTTATCTGCTACTACCACATCTGTGGGAAGCAATAAAGCAACACCACGTTCTTTAGCCTTAGCTTCCAAAGACTTGGCTAGTTCTAGTTTGTCTTCTTCTACCAAAGACTTACCAACATTCAAACCACGGGCTTTGTAGAAGGTAAAAATCATTCCACCGCCGATAATTAGCTTGTCGCACTTCTCTAGCAACGTTTCAATCACGCCAATTTTACTGGAAACTTTGGAACCGCCAATAATTGCCGCCAAAGGACGTTGGGGATTTTCGATCGCGTTTTGCAGATACTGCAATTCTTTTTCGATCAAATATCCACCAACAGAGGGACTTAAGTAGTGAGTAACGCCTTCAGTGGAAGCATGGGCGCGGTGTGCAGTACCGAACGCATCATTTACATAAAAATCAGCATTGGCTGCTAATTTTTGGGCAAATTCTGAGTCGTTTTTCTCCTCTTCTTTATAAAAGCGGACATTTTCTAGTAATAGCACTTGGCCATTTTGCAACGCTCCCACTTTGGCAGCAGTCTCATCGCCAATGCAATCATCAGTTTTAATGACTTCTTGCCCCAACAATTCAGAAAGACGCTTAGCAACCGGGGTCAGGCGCAATTTGTCATCCACACCCTTGGGACGACCAAAATGGCTGGCTAGAATGACCTTAGCTCCCTTCTGCGTTAAATCTTGGATAGTTGGCAAAGCGGCACGAATCCGAGTGTCGTCTGTGATCTTGCCTTGGTCATCCAAAGGCACGTTAAAGTCAACCCGGACTAGGGCGCGTTTACCAGAGATATCACTTGCAGATAAATTTGCTAAAGTTTTTTTGGACACAGATAGACCCTCCTGATTGCCTTTTTGTTATTGTTTTGAAAGTAGAACCATCAAGATTTTACCGGAGTCAGGGGTGCCCAGGTGAGAGAGATGTTCAAGACAGTGTTATTTCCAATTGATCAAAGCCGAGAAGCGCGGGAAGCTGCTGACGTAGTTGCCAACATCGTGCAAAAATACAGCAGCCGCTTGGTGCTGCTGTCTGTAGTGGAAGAACCCTCCCCAGAAGCACCTAGTGGAGATCCAATGGTGTCACCAGAGGTAGTTGCCAAACTGTTGGAAAATGCCCGAACCTTATTTTCTCAGCAAGATATTCAAGCTGAGATTTTAGAAAGGCAAGGTAAACCCGCATTTACTATCTGTGATGTCGCCGACGAAATCGGGGCAGATTTAATTATTATGGGTTGTCGGGGATTAGGTTTGACTGAAGAGGGCGCTACTGATAGCGTTACGACTCGCGTGATTAACCTTTCTCCTTGCCCAGTATTGATTGTGCCGTGAAAAAATTTTGGGGTGCGTTACTTTTAGTTAACGCACTTCTTAAAACTTCACAACAACTTTGCCGCAGTTTTGACCAGTGAGGAGGTATTCGACAGCAGTAGGAATAGATTCTAATCCGTGGAAGTGGGTTGGATCAACGGCAACTTTGAGTTTGTCAGTGTAGAACAGATTTAATAAGCGATCGCGTGCCTCTGTCATATATTCTTGATAATGTGGCATGAGAAAACCTCGCACCGACGCAGCTTTCCACATTAGTTGATGATAAATCCGAGGTTGCGTCACCTGTTCTATATTTTTCGCGTATTCAGAAATATGCCCAATAGTTACTAAACGCCCGCGAATTGCTAAATTATCTAAGCAGTTGTCAAATACTTGTTTACCCACACACTCAAAAATTAAATCAATTCCCTTGGGATACTCTTGCTGTAAAACTTCCGGGAGATTTTCTGTGCGATAGTTGATGATGCGATCGCACCCCAATTCCTCTAACATTTGCATCTTTTCCTTGGTGCTACAAGTCCCAATGACATGATTATTTGCTAACTTTGCCAATTGCACCGCAATATGACCAGTTCCTCCGGCGGCGGCTGTCACTAAAACCACTTCATTACTTTTCATTTCCCCGGCTTGTTCGAGTGCCACTAAAGCTGATACACCTGTAGGCATTAATGTGAGTAATTCTGGTGTTGCTTCCCGCACCTCCAGGGCTAAGTTGGCATCGATAACTTGATATTCTCGATAACCACCACGGGCTGTAGTTATGACAGCATCACCGATTTGAAAATCTTCGACATTTTCACCGATAGCGACAACTTCGCCTACCGCTTCCACGCCCAAATCAAAGGGAGGAGTTAAGTTAATATATGGAATCTCACCACGACAAAGTAAGGTGTCAAAGCCACCGTTAATGCCAGCAAATTTGTTTTCAATTAAAAGTTGGTCAGCAGCAGGTTGAGGAATAGGAATTTCAACAATTTCAACAGCAGATTTAAAATCTTGGCTAAGTTGTTTTGCTACTAATTTTTTATAACGGTTCTCATTCATTTCCTAATCCTAGCTTCACTTCTAACATGCTAGCGTAATCATTAAATAGGACGCTCATAAGGTTCGCTATACTGTCGATACCCAACTCGCTTGAACGCAGAAATCATCCGTACGTTACTTACAGAGGTATCACAGAATATTCGCCAAACTCTTACGTTTTGTAATATACGTGTTCCTTGTGACAAAAGATCGTTTGCAAAACCAAGCCCTCGATACTCTGGCAAAACTCCGATGTCGTAGATTGTCCCTTCTTCTAAGCCCTCTTTGGTGCATTCTTCAAATATAACCGGAAGCACAAACCCTACAATGTCCCCATTTTCGTTAATCCCAAACTGCCACCAGTCATCTTGATACGAGAAGCCATCATTGGCTGAATTTAAAAGTTTTTCAGCCGCCTCATAAGGCTCATGTTCTGAAACTTGTTTCTGATGACTTGCATCCATTGATGAAGTCATTACACACGCAACGACTTTTATTAATGGATTGTCAGGCATTGTGTTGACTGACTTAAAAGTCAACCGCTGTGGAACTTCAATCAACGGTTTAGGTTCTTCCCAAACAAAAGGCACTTTTAGATAAGTTTGCTGACTCATAAGCAATATCAAAAAAAATCTGTGAGTTTTGATTATTGTGCTACACAATAATACATAAAAAATACATAGTTAAAAAACTGCCATTAAGCTAAAGTATAAAGTCCAAACTTCTTTCGTAGTTCCTCTATGGTTTGGGCCTTATTAGTCTTTGCTTTAACACGTTGTAAAGCATCTAAAATTCGTGCTGCATTCTCAGGCGACTGGAACAAGTATGCTGTCTCTAAAATGCTATTAAGTTCCGCAGTAGGAATTACAGATACGCTTTCAGCACCTTCACGATTAATAACTATAGGTTCACGGCTTTTGATTGCTTCGTCATAAATTTTGCCAAAATTTTTACAAGCTTCAGTATAGTTTGTCTGGATAGGCATTTTTTGTTACTCAATTTATTTATTCTTCCATAATTTTATTTTTGAAATAACTGCGATCGCCATGTTTTTCTATAGAATAAGGGTAAAAAATACAAAGCGATCGTAGTTATTAAATTGAGACTAAATATTAGTTTCAGCTTAAATTTCTTAAATGGAGAATAACCCTGTTCTGTCACTCTCGGAAAACAATAATCGAAGCAATATTCTGAAACTTTGATTGAGCCAAGCTTTGAGGCTTTATTTTCTAACAGTAACTAAAATTTATAGCCAAAACTTAGAAATTAAAGCCTCGAAAGGCTTTCAGCGATTGGGTTCTCCCAAAGTGATAAAAGAGGGATAAATTAGCTAAATCTTGCCGCAAACTTTGCCCAACATAAAACTTAATTAATGCATCAAGTGACATATCTCGATTAGCTGCAATTTTTTTGAGTGATTGTAATGTCTCTGTTGGTATCTCGATTGATACGGTTTCTGTAGCACGAGGTTTTAAGTCTAATTCGAGTTCATCATCAGGCTTGTTCATATAGGCTATTTTTATCCTGGTAAATTTACAAATACCTGCTCAACTAACTCCTTAGTTTTATCTTCCAAAAGCTGCCAATCCACTTCACCTAGTTCATCAAATAAACTAGTATCAATATTAACTACCTCATTTTCTGGGCTGTAATTAATAAAACATACTTGGTAACAAAGTTCCCATAAATCGATACTTACGTGTTGCCCTTGACGTTGCAAAACCAGATGATATCCTGGATGGGGCATTGGTAAACGGGCAAGAGTTTCTCTAATGACATCAGCCTGTTCTAATGTTGCAGTTTCCATTTCTTGCAACAGTTGAGTTACCAGTGCTTTGATTTCATCAGTGGTGTTAGCTGGCCAAATCATCACATCCTGGTAAGTTCCCGTCCAAGCAGATGTATCAAGACGCTTGCGGAGATTATCAATAACGCGAATGAAAGCGGGTTGCATGAGAAGTTCGGCCTGCTGCCATGCAACTGGGTTTGTTATTCTAGGTGGCATTGGTACTAAACAGGGGCACTAAAAAGAAAAATTAACAGTCTGTGTTTATTAAAAAGCTGCGTTTTTAGTCTAAATCTTTTCTCAAGATAGCGGATTTCATTGAAGAAAATTTGGAGATATTTATTACCAGCTGGAAAATTAGGTAATAACTCTGGGGAGGGAATATGATCGGCAAGCTATTAGACCATCGTTACCAAATAATTAGAGTTCTTGCCACGGGAGGATTTGGTCAAACCTACATTGCCCAAGATACTAGGCGGCCAGGTAATCCTATCTGCGTTGTCAAGCACCTCAAACCTACAAGTTCCGACCCCAGAGTCTTTGAAACTGCCAAGCGGCTGTTTAGCGGCGAAGCTGAAACATTAGAACAACTGGGCAACCATGACCAAATTCCTAGGCTGCTGGCTTATTTTGACGAAAATCAAGAATTTTATTTAGTTCAAGAATATATTGAAGGACATACTTTAACTGAAGAACTCACACTAGGTCAGCAGTGGACTGAAAGCCAAGTCATGCAACTGTTGCAAGAAGTTCTGAGCATCTTAGAATTTGTTCATCGTCAGGGTGTGATTCACCGCGACATTAAGCCAGATAATATTATTCGTCGCGTCTCTGACAATAAATTAGTTTTAGTAGATTTTGGAGCAGTCAAACAATTACGTTCACCACTGGTTACAGCTGGAGGACAACCCACTGCTACAGTAGCTATTGGCACGCCTGGGTATATGCCAACAGAACAAGGGCAAGGTAAACCTCGTCCCAACAGTGATATTTACTCTCTTGGCATCATTGCTATTCAAGCACTTACAGGAGTATCGGCAACCCAATTGCAAGAAAACCCTGAAACAGGCGAAATTCTCTGGCAGCATTTAACACACGTAAATTATCGATTGGCAGCAGTATTAACCAAGATGGTGCGTTATCACTTTAAAGACCGCTATCAAAGTGCAACAGAAGCATTGCAAGCATGTATCAATGCTATGAATCCGGTGTTGACAGCTTCTACACCTCAAGAACTCTCCAATAACCAAAACTACCAACCAAGCAAATCTCTCTCTCAAACATCTCGACAGCAAACCGTCGCAGTCGCACCAGCAAATCCTGCCACTATTAAACCTACTCATCAAAACTCTACTAAACCTGATCCGTGGCCGTTGTTGATTGGCATATTATTGGCGGGTGGTGCGGCTGCTTTGGCAGCAAATGTATTTCCAAATATTAAAAATTTTGCTACTAATTTTACGGGCAATGATACAGCCTCAGCCAACAAATGCTTGGCTGTGATTGAGGGTAATTCCAATATTCGTTCTGAACCTAGTGCTATTAACTCTGACAATATAGTTAGAACTGTTGGTGATAATACCAAGTTTGAAGTTACTGGCCAGCAAACAAAACTGGGATGGGTAGAAGTAAAACTTAACTCTGGTCGTTTGGCTTGGGCACACAAGGAAGTAATTAATAATAATGAACAATGGATGTATTGTCTGCGTGATCAAGGCATTGCAACTAAGACAATAGATGATAGTACCTTAATTGCTGCTCGACCAATTCCCCAGCCAAGACCAAAGTCTAGAAGTATAGTAACTCCATCGCCAGAACCGTTAGAGCCATTCACATCTGAGTCTGAAGCGCCAGCGCAATCACAGCAGCCTAGTGAGAATAGTGTCAAGATTGTAGAGAAAGCAAGACGAAAGTATAATTCAGGAGATTTAATCGGTGCGATCGCGCTGTTGAGGTCAATTCCGGCAAATGCTTCTTCTGGAATTAAAGAAACAGGTAAAATGATTACCCAATGGCAGCAAGATTGGTCTAAAGCAGATGCCCTATTTAATGATATTAATAAAGCGATAGATAATGGGCAATGGGATACAGTTTTGGATTATAAAAACCATCCTGAAAAGTTGCCTAATATTCAATACTGGCAAAACAAAATAGAACCATTGTTTAAAAAAGCTGCTGAAAATGCGGCAAAAAAAACACTTTCAAATCGTGAGCAGTCAGAGAATCAAAACAATTTTCAACAAGAATTGCCCAATACTGATAAATTAATTGATCAAGAAAATTATCAAGAAGAATTTATCGATACTAACCAACCAGATGCGAAAGTTAGTCCCAGTCCCACAGAGACTTCTCAAAGCGGTTTTTAATCTTGAGTTTACTTATCTTTGATTAGGGTGGCATAAATAATTAAAGATTTGTAACGGTAATTATAGCTTATAAGTAGGTCGGCACTAATATTTCAAATTATGTTAAAAAATTTAAATGTAGGGAGCCAGTTGCGTAGAAGGTGAGTCCATTGCTGCGGCGCAGGCAACTGGCGTTAGCGCAGCGGTAGCGAGCTTGCGTTCGCTTTTAGCGTCTCGTAGAGAGCGTCACCCGAAGGGGTCTCCCGACTTGAGCAAACTAGCGTTGTGTTGTCGCGCAGCGCAACGCACCCTACTGAACTGACACGACTAAAAGGTTACATTAACCTGAGTTCGACGAGTATTTTTTTAACCTCTCCCCCAGCCCCTTTCCTACGACTATGCATTGTAAACATCTTTCTGAACAGAAAATTGGACAAAAGCCAGAGATTGTGTATTGTCTATACGAAGACCCGGAAGCATCGCAAAGTCAGCAAATGAAACAATGGATCACAGCGAAGACAGTTATCTAAGGCGTGTTTTAAAATTGTGGTTATAGTTTAAAACACGCCCTACAGTATTTCAGATATGGCAAAGCAAGACGTTCTACTCACGGGGATACGCTGATTAAAGAAGTCTGTCGGCGGATTCGGGTAGCCCGTAACTATTTGGACGCTCACAACAATGCTGCCTGTCGAGGTGAGCGCGATCGCGTCTCATAGCTTTTGAGATGAAACTCTTATTGCAGGCTTCCCATCTACCAAAGTTAAGATCAGACAACACTTTCCGATTAAATCAGAATTCCAACAGTAAATTGGAACTCCGGAACACCAGGAAAACTCTCTAACCGTCTGTGGTAAGTCTTGAAAAGTAATATTTCTTTTAACGGAATTCACTGCCGAAAGAGCTTCTGCTAGGATAAATACAGAACCAATTTCACCTAACCTTCTGTTTTCTAGCGAAATAGTATTGCCACGTTCGAGTTGAGTGAGTTCAAATTCTGAGATATGTAGTCCTATAAGTTTAATGCCTTTCTCAACTTCGCCTGTTTCTAGACCTTGTTTTAATTGTGATAATTCAGATATAGTAGACATAGTTTTTAAGCCCGTAAAAAGAAAAAATAGGTTTATACGTTGGTTGGAAAAATATTACTGTTTTTGACATTAACACTCTCAAAATATCCTAATCGTATATGCTCTTTGCTATATATTCGAGCCTATCCACTCAAGACTTTATTAGCGTTGAAGCTTTCACATCCGTTATCAGCAACAAGATAGTTAGGGGTTTAGAATTACCCTAAAGGTTGTTTGAAAAGTGCTTGATTGTGACTTTGAACACTTATTTATCCCCCCTAACCCCCCTTAAATTAAAAAGGTGGGAACTGGAATCATAGTCCCCCTTAAAAAGGGGAGACACTGCGTTGGACTGGCTTCCCGGCTTAAAGCAAGTGTCGTGGATTTAAGGGGAGCTAAAAGTATTTAATACATTACTAAGGACTTTTAAAACATTCTTTAAGATGAGTATGTCAAATGACTCACCAATGAGGTAGCCTTTGGTCTTATATTTACACTATTGTTTTGAGTCCAGCGACCAAAGAATGTGCTTAGGGCAGTTATTTCGTGCATTAATTCCTTAAATCCTTCCAATGTAAGTGATTGAGGCCCATCTGAGAATGCTTTGGCTGGGTTGGGGTGAACTTCAATCATGAGAGAATCTGCACCAGCAGCTATTGATGCCATTGCCATAGTTGGCACAAATTCGGATTTGCCAGTAGCATGGCTAGGATCAATCATGATAGGTAAGTGAGTTAGGGTTCGCAAAACTGGTATTGCAGATATATCAAGAGTATTTCTAGTAAACTGTCGGTCAAAGGTGCGAATTCCTCGCTCACACAGTATGACGTTGGGATTACCTGCTGCTAGAATATACTCCGCTGACATTAACCAATCTTCAATAGTGGCTGACAGTCCACGCTTCAGCAGCACTGGCTTAGTGGTAGCTCCTAGTTTTTTAAGAAGTGAAAAATTCTGCATATTTCGAGCCCCAATTTGCAGCACATCTGCTACTTCGATGAGCTTGTCTAAATCATCAGCGTCCATGATTTCTGTAATGATCCCTAAACCCGTCACTTCTTTAGCTTTTGCTAACAACGCTAGGGCACTTTCACCATGTCCTTGGAAAGCATAAGGAGATGTACGGGGTTTATATGCTCCGCCACGTAGAAATTGCGCTCCGCATCTTTTCACTACCTGTGCTGCTTCTACGATCATTTCTTCGTTTTCTACGGAACAAGGCCCAGCAACTACAACTAAAGGATGGTTTTGTCCAAAAATTACAGAGCCATTAGGTGTTGGTACTACAACTTCACTATGTTCCCCATAGCGAAATTCTAAAGAAGCACGTTTGAAAGGCTTTTTAACCCTAATCACCTGCTCTATAAAAGGGTTTAAATTTTGAATCTGGCGCGGATCAATTTCTGAGGTATCGCCTACTAAACCAATTACTACTTTGTGATGACCTAGACAAATTTCTGGTGTAAGTTGATGGCGGCGTATTTCTTCGTTTATTTGTTCGATTTCCGCAGATGGGGCAAAGGGTTTCATTACAATAATCACTAGTTCACATACTCCCTAAATATTGGAAAATTTGATAATTTTTAGCGAAAACTTTTATCTAGCTTCACTGATTTACTGCTAAATATTAATCAGTTAAATACTCTATATTTATGCAATTTAAAAAAAGTTATTTTGAAGATATAGATGTATATTAGATCTCTTACAAAAGTATTGATTTTAGACTTTTTCTCTGCATCTCTGCGCCTCTGCGTGAAGCAATTCATCCCGCATTTATGCAACGTCGACTTTTTTAACGTCGCAGCAGCATACTTGCGATCGCCTTGATCGCAAGTATGCTGAAATTCTTGTTATTTCTAGGATTTATGCAAGGATGGCGAAAAATTTACATTTTTCTGTGTAGTAAGGGCCTGAAGCCGTTATTTTGAGGACTAAAGCCTTTACGGTTTTAAAGTTAAAGTTTTGAGATGTTTGCTATACCATGCCAGAGTGCGTCGAATAGCCTCACGCAAAGGGGTAGCATGGTTGCCAAACGCTTGGACGTACTTATCATGATTTACAACAAAAGGTTCATCAAATTCATACATCATCTCGACGGCTTCACGAGCTTCTGGGATAAAAATACCACCCAGTCGCATCATAAACTTACCCATCTTACTTATTTTTGGTGGGTGTCCAGCTTCTTCAAAAGCTATGGTGATAAACTGGCGAGTAGTGATAGTTTCAGCATTCGGAATATGCCAAATTTGACCCAATGCATTATCATGTTCGCCTAACACTACCAACGCCTTGCCAAAGTCATCGATAAAAGTATACGTATGGGGCAGATCAATTTCACCGACTGCTGATGCAGGCTTCCCAGTCAGTATAGGAGAAAAAACGCGATCGCCCATTGCAGAACCAAGCACTTCTGGGCCATAAAAGTCCGATGCTCGACCAATAGCCACTCGTACAATACCACGGCGGTGTGCATCCAAAAGTGCCTCTGTCATCTGGCCACGGACACGGCCTTTACGGGTGGTTGCCGCATTCGGCAGATCTTCTCGCAACACACCGTTTACAGGGCCATACATATAGAGATTATCTCCTACAACAAGCTTTGCACCGTTGGCAGCTGCCCCTTCTACAATGCTTGCTTGCAAGGATGGGAAAAATTCTGGCCATTGGGTGTAACCTGGCTGCGCGCATTGGTAAACAACTGTCGCCCCAGTAGTAACCAGACGTGTATTGTCAGGATTATAAGCATCGCTGGCGATGATTTCAACATTAGAGGGTACATCTGCTTTACCGCTGCGGTTGACCATTCGCACCCGTTTGTTGCGGACAAGTAGTTCACGCATGACGGATTTTGCTAGTGGGCCAGTACCAAAAATTACATGGAGTTCGTCTGTTGTATTCATGAATTGGCTTTATATAAGGATGATGCGAAGTTTAAGTATTCTTATGTGTTAATAACATCACACCTGCAACTAAAAACCAGAGTTGCAGCATGGTTACAGATACACTGATAAATGCTCCCAGATCTACTCCAAATAGTTCTACTAGTTGAGTTGCTAAAAATAAAGCAGCGATAATCCCGAATAGTCCGAGCCAACGTGGTAGTGTTCTTGAGCGCAACAAGTAAATAGAGATTATCGTTAACCACAATACAGTAAATAGGCTAACACCTAGTACTTCACCTACAGATCCAGCGTAGTCATTGAGGGTTTTATAGACAACAGCGATCGCTTCTCGCGTTTGTCCAGAGGTTGAAGGATCAGTATAGACTTGTGCTAAGGCTGGCATCGGTACTAACCAACGAATAATGCCGAGACAACGAGTCACTGACGATGCGATTCCGAAACCTGTTGCGACTTGGAGCCATACGGAGTTTGTTTCTCCATTGCTAATCACACGAGCAGTTAATAAGGCCACTACCCAAAAAAGTAGCGAATAAAGAAGGTAGATGAGATAACCAATTCTCACTGGTTCAGCTTTTTCGATGAGCAATGGCAACATCACACTAGCAGGTTCACCAAGGCTAGCGGGCCAGTTGATTGCTGCACCAAGAATAAAAACTGGTACAAACAGCAGCAGACTTTCAACAATTAATACCAAACCAGTAGTTCGGTAAAGTGCTTTTATGGACATAAAAGAATTCATTTTTGACATAATTCTATGGGGCGAGTTCTACGAATTTCATGAATGATGAAAACACATTCTTGGGTAGATAAAACCAAGGTAGTTGTGTAGATGTTGCAATGCCACATCTACACTTTGAGAAATTGGTATTATGTTGGTTGCCAAAACTATAGCAGTTGCCGCTTAGGTTAGAACATAAATTAATCATAAAACCTATACAGCAAGAGGCTTTTAAGCCTGTTTTCTGCTATAATTAAGGAGAATTAATGTCAGAATTGCATTTACTATCCATGCTGGCTATGTTGTTTTTTAAGCCGCGAAACAGCAACTAAAACTCCAAACATAAATACTGCCCATGAAATAGAAGATTCTGGTACTGTTTTCAGAGCAACTGCGCGGATTTGCATCGGGTATGGCAGCAGCAATATATCATATCCATTGCCGCTGGCAAAATTAATGTCCAGTTCTCCAAAATTTTCGTTAACTATCTGGACTGCACCGCCAGCAACGCTAACATCATCTAAAAAAGCTTCAGCTAAACCTGCCAGCAATGGATTTAAACCAGATGCTTTTGTTGCTGCAACTGGGTCAGTAAAACTACTTTCAAAATCATCATCAAATGATGTTGTAGAACCATAATCGATAATTGAATAAAAATCAGAATATCCAAAATCGAGTAATTTAGTCGCACCGCTATACAAAGCTATTTCCACATCATCGGGATTAGCTTTATAAATTCTTTCCTCAAGAGGCGTATTGGGATCAGCGTACCAATCTTTACCAAAAAGATCTGAGCCTAAATTCCAAGTTTTGCTAAAATCGCGATCGCTCTTTTGACCAAATACAAAGCCAATATCATTTAGGGGAATGCTGTTATTTGTTAGATAGCTGCTAAAGGTAGGGAAGTTATTAGTGCTAATTAAAGTTGTCATTCTAGTAGCACCGCTAGCAGGTTCTTCAGGGCTTCCTTGCCTACCAGTACCGTAGTAAGGGGCATTATTGAAAACTGGAAAGTCTCGACGTGAGTTCAAACCAATCTCCCTATGACCGTGATCTGGAGCCGTAGGATCTGGATTAAAAAAAGGTGTAAACCCTTGGTTTTCAGTCGGTAATCCATTTAACCCCAAAAAACTATTAGATGCGATTGGTCGTGATGTAATAAATTGCAGTTGGTTGTAGTCAAAGTTGAAGTTTGCGGCTTGAGCAGGTGCAGTTGCAGATAAGGCAACGGAGGTGGTAAGTCCAAGAAGTGTAGAAAGTTGGTAAGTACGCATATTTAGGGTTTTAACGAAGCTTTATTGACATTTTCAGCATCATATCACTGGTGTGATATGTAATACACGAAGAAAGGGGTTAGGGGCTAGAGGCTAGAGTAATGTACCTCATCCAGAAGCAAGGCTATAAACAAGAGGGTAAAAGGGTAAGGGATAAAACATCTTTCCCTTTTACCCAACCAAGGGAACTTGGCAAACTAGTAGTCTCAGGCAGATTGATCGCTTGTGGTCAGCGTGTAGTACGTTAAGAGTGATTTGTCACGTCTACACCATTGCCTACTAAAGATATAACTGCTAGCATATCTGCCATTAGTTCCAAGTAGCGATCGCCAAGTTTGCGAATGGTTGCAGGTACATGGAAATTACGAGAGTATTGGATTTCTAAATGAACAACACCATCGGTGATGGAAAAGAAAAACTCTAGTAACGCTGTACGTTTCTGGTCGGGAGAGGACAACCGACTATCTCTGTCTTCCTCAATAAACTCAAACAATTCCAATGAGGGAGCAGTCCGATTTCCTAAGTAATTGGCTCTGACTGGTGTGAGATTATTGTCAGGATAAATATGTTTAGGAAGTTGCTCAGATATCCAATCGAAAGTTACACCATTCATAGGCAACTCGTTAAATTTATCCTGGATTTGCTTGGTGGTTTTCTCCCACTTGCTTGAATGTCCTACATTGACCCCGACAGGGAAATTCATCGCAAAATTACCAACACTATTTAAAAATGTGGGGTTGTTATCTATATTTCTGCCGTGGCTGCGATGGCTAACTACTACCCAAGACTGTCCACTCCACTCAGCCATTAACCGATATAGGGTAGAAAGTAAAAGTGTGTAGACATTGCATTTGTAATGCTGTTTGGCTTCACGTAACAGAATGTTACTACTGTTTTTGGAGAGGGTGAATTTTTCGCTGGCGGCAGAAGCTTCTAAATTAGCTCCTTTTTGATGGTCAAAGGGAACCTGGAAGGTATATTCCTGAGAAGGAAACTGAGATTTCCAATAATCTACATGACTTGCCAAAGCTCCCTGTTTTTCTGCTTGCAGAAGCACACGCACATAGTCTGCATAAGAAGGTGTCAGAGGTAAATCCTTAAAACTTAGAGTTCGCTTCCCCAGCAACTCGCTGTAGGTCAACCATAATAGATTAAAAATCACCCCAGTACTCAGCAAATCACCAATGATATGATGCCCAACGAGCGATATATCGTAGCAAGATTCATTGACCTTGATCGCTATGACTTTCATTAGCGGCCATTGATCGATTTGAAACTGTTGAGCTATTTCTTGTATCCGGTGGTGGATTTCACTATCTCGTTGTGCAGATGTGAGATGACTACCATCGTAGAATTCAGTGGTCAACTTTTGCTCTGGGGAAATTAACTGTTGATACCATTGTTGATCTTGTTGAACAAACACAGTCCGCAAAGCAGGATGATGTTCGAGTACAACATTGAGAGCTTGGTCAAATATCTCTGCATCCAATGGTTGATGGAACAGAAAACGCGTGTACCCATTCCATTGGTATGGAGGTTCAAAGTATTTCACTAACCAACGTTGAGCAGGCCCTAGAGGTAAGTATTCCTGGGATACTGTTTGTTTGTTGTTTTCTGGCTTTGGCTGTTCTTGGGTAATAGAAGCCAGAATAGCTTTGCGGTCTAGCTTACCATTGTGCGTCTTTGGTAGACTGGTTAGCCATTCCCATCGGTGAGGAATCATGTAATCAGGTAAGCGTTGAGCCAGAAATTCCTTAATTTGTTGATTGTCTACTTTGGAACCAGCCAAGCAAGCTATTAACCGTTTTTGCCCATTTTCATAATCTACAGCTAAAACGGCAGCTTCGTTAATCGCTGGATGGCTATTGAGAACACTTTCTATTTCACCTAGTTCTACACGGAAACCACGTATTTTAACTTGGTGGTCAATGCGTCCATGATACTCAAAACTACCATCGGGCAATTCTATAGCCAAATCGCCAGTTTTATATAAATGTTTCCCTGGAACGTGAGAAAAGGGATTAACACGAAATGCATCATCTGTGCGTTGTTGATCTTTGAGATAACCTTTAGCCAGTTGAACACCACCAATCCATAGTTCTCCCATTTGTCCTGGTGCTACGGGCTGCATCTGTTCATCCAAGATTAAGATATACACATTATCTATAGCTTTACCTATAGGAATGCAAGTTTCTTGTTCACCAGGACGTTGACGAATAATATGTGCTGTGACATCAATAGAAGCCTCAGTGGGGCCGTAAAGATTAGCTAATCCAACACTCATTCCATATCTATCAATCCAACGTTGTACAAAAGGTACAGGTAAAGCTTCGCCGCTAAAGACTAACCAACGCAAATCGGGAAAAGTCCATGATTCTGTTTCTAAAGCATTACAAAATTCTCCAAATAAGGAAGGAACAAAATGCATGACATTGATTTGGTTGTCTTTAATCCACTGTGCTAAAAGCCAAGGATTTTTGACTGTTTCTGTTTCCACAGAATAAACAGTAGCTCCCACCATCAAAGGCCAGAATATTTCCCATACTGATATATCAAAACAGCAGGATGTTTTTTGAGCAACGCGATCGCCATAACGCAATTGAAAAGCATTCTGCATCCAAACCAGGCGATTCATGTAACCTTGATGGTTGAGCATCACCCCTTTGGGTTTACCTGTAGAACCAGAGGTGTACAATACTGTCATCAAGTCATCAGGGGTGTTAACATTAGCAGGAGCTATGTCTGACCAACGCGTCCAAGTCTTTTTATTTAACTGTGTCCAAGCTTTACCTTGCTCAAAAATCCCCTCATCTAAGAACATCAAAGTATGTAAAGGTAACTCCTCGCTCAAGCATTCTGCTAACTTGTTTTTCAAGCGATTTTCTGTTAACAAAATTCCGATTTCAGCATGTTCAAGGATGTATTTAATCCGTTCATGAGGATAAATAGGATCTAAAGGAACATAAGTCCCGCCAGCTTTGAGAATACCAAGAATACCCACAAACATCAAAGGCCCGCGTCGTGTCATGATCCCCACAAATACGCCTGGTTTAACTCCCTGAGCTTGCAAATAATTAGCAACTTGATTGGAAAGACGGTTTAATTCTTCGTAGGTAATTTGAGTTTCCCCATCTGTGACTGCGATCGCGTTGGGTGTACGCTGGGCTTGCTCGATAATTTCTAGATAAGGGATTTCTAGAGGTTGTGGATTTTTGACAACTGATTGTTTCTTACCAAGTACAACAGCCATTTCTTGCAGACTTCGACAAGAAAGTAATCCTTGACGATTTACCTTTCCTAGCCGCTTTTCTAACCTAGTAACAATGCGGATTAGTTCTAGAGAATCCATCCCCAATTCTGTTTCTAAATCCTTAGACATATCATTGTCTGTAATTTGGGAATGGCAAACTTCTGTGGCTATTTCTTGCAGAATTTGTGCAATATTTACATCTGGTTGTGTATTTTGGAGTGGCTGCGTTAGTTGCTGGGATTGAATTTTTAATGAGGCTAATTCCTTAATTTGGGCAATGTATTCTTGCATCAAGTCATCAATCACAGACTCAGGGAAAAAGTTACTATCGTAGCTAGCGAACAAATGTAAACAATCATCAAATATTTCTTGTAAGATATCAATTGTTCCAGCAGCGTTAATACCACCTGCGCGATAATCAAGTACATCTATTGGCCCGTACTTGTTTTTGATATTAGTCTGCCCTGTAAATGGACAATATAAATTTGATTTCAGTATCCGCCGATACATAGGTAACATCCGTTCAGGGATTTTGCCATTTTCTAAAACAATATTGTCTCGGAAAGCGATCGCCATTTGGCGAGTTTGGGCACGGTCATAACCGTTAGCCAACCCTTGTTGAATTTCTTGATGAACGCGGTTTAACAGCCGTTGCCAATCTTCATGGGGTGCTGGTAAATCAAGGCTGATGGACAAATTCTGAGCAAAACTACCCACCACATCAGTAGCATCTATTCCTGGATAAACCCGTCCACTGGTAGGAACTTGAACCATAATTGGTTCGTTTTTAGACTTCTCAAATTTGGAAACAGCCCGCACAAACGCGCTCACTAGTAGAGAATTAAGCGGTAATCGCCACTCACGAGTTTGGGCAATTAATTGATTAGTGATAGCCTTTCCTAATGAATATCGTTGGTTTTGGAATTTTGGACATAGGGATGTAATTTCATTGCCTGTTGGGTTCCACAAATAAGAATCTTTACCTCGCCGATTTACATACTCAACAAGAGCTTTGTCTTCTTCTGGGTCTTGCCAGGCATTAATTGATTGCACCAATTCACTGTAATCTTTGACAGTTGTCGGCGGCTGTAAATTAGGTTGCTCGCCGCAGACATGGGCGCGGTAAATTTCCATAAATTCGCGTAAGATGACATGGCATCCCAGCGCGTCAGAAATCAAATGTTCGTTAGCTAAAACAAGTTGATAGACTGAATCTTCTAGCCGAAAAACAAAAAATCGATGTAGTGGCCACTCTGTCATTTGCCATTCATAATTGAGGCAGCGATGCAATTCATCATTAATTAGCTGTTCTTGAGCATTACTATTAAGATGTCTGATATCAGTGACGGGTATCTCAGGGGGAGTAGGGTTTTCGAGAACTACCATTTCGTAGTCTTTGAATCTGGTAGCATCAGGAGGAATTAAAAAGCGCGATCGCAGCATTGGATGCCGAGCTAACAAGTCTTTCCAAGATTGCCAAGCAACGTTAGAGTTAAAATCACCCTGTAAACGTAGAGTAGAAAATAAGCTAATAGAATTTATTACCCAATGACCTAGTAAATGAAAATACTGTCCAGAAAGAATCTCAACTTTCTCTGTTTTCTGCTCATTTTGATTGATAATACTTTCAGATTGTGGGGGTATACCTTGATTAAAATCAGAATTGTCTACTTGGGGAGCTAAACACTTATCGGCTATTTGAACAACATCTCCTAAAGTTTGCAATTGCATCAAATTTTGCAAAGGCAATACTTCCATAAATTTGGGTTGGAGTTCTGGCGGAATTAATTGTAATAAGCCATTCATTAGTTCCATCATCTTGATGGAATCTAAGCCTAAATTACCCTCTAAGAACATATCTCGTTCTAATTCTTCTGCATCATGTCCGGTAATCTTGGCAACTAGTGAAAAAATTTGCAGTTCTAAACTATTAGTACTCATTGCATCCTCTAAAAAAAATTAACGTTTGTACGAGAGATATGGTGTAGATAATTGGTCTTATTAAACGCAATAAATTGCGTCTCTACATGAGGCTTTTTGGCTTAACAAAACGGGTATGTATTATGTTCAATGCCTGACCTAACTAAATAGGTATTATTTGTAAGTTTATTTATTCATACAAAATTCAATTTGAATGGATAAAAATTGCGAGAAAAATTAATTTTTACTCTTGTTATGTTACTTATCGCCTTGATTTTGGCTATTTATGCAAAAAAAAAGTTAGGAGCAATAAAACAAAGGGTTCGCTTTCTTTGTTTTCTGCGTCCTAACTGAATCTGCAAGTTTTATACCGTAAGCAATGGCTTAAGCCTATTTACCAAACTTCTCCAAGTCCTGAGTCAGCTTGGCGTAACTTAACTGACGTTGGCTGTCTGTAAGTAGCGGTAATTTTGCAACTGGTAACAGTCTTTGAGCTACTGCAACCGGATGCTTAGGCTCATGGCTATTGTCAAAAATCTTCAAATCCTGAGTCAGCTTGGTGTAACTTAAATGACGTTGGCTGTCTGTGAGTAGTGGTAATTTTTCAACTGGTAACAGTCTTTGAGCTACCGCAACCGGATGGCTGGGTTCTTGGCTATTGTCAAAAACCTTCAAATCCTGAGTCAGCTTGGCGTAACTTAACTGACGTTGGCTGTCTGTGAGCAGTGGTAATTTTTCAACTGGTAACAGTCTTTGAGCTACCGCAACCGGATGGGTATCCAAAACCTTTACATCTGAATGATGCTGGCTGTCTGGAGGTAGTGGCAATAATTTAGGAGCAGGTATTGAGGGTTCTTGATTTTCCTGACTGCTATCAACTAATGATACTCTGTAGGTTTTACGCTCGAAGGGATAAGTAGGCAGCAGCACTCGACGTAGACCTTGAGGAAATAGCGGTATGCTATTAAATCTCACTCCTGCTACATAAGTCTTTGCCAGACTGGTTAACAGACGTTCTACTACTGGTTGTTGTTTGTCTAAATATATCCAAACTCCCAGTTCATCCAAACTTGCTAATTGTTCTTTGAGAGCGAATGAATATCCCAAGTGTAGGTAAACACTTTCTTTAGAGATGACATCTTGACACGCATCTGCATTCAACTGCTCAGATACTTGCACCAGCGCTACTAGTTGAGCCGCTGAAATTGTGTCAGAATACCTGAAAATTCCTTGTGAAGTGACTAATGAGCAAGTCCAAGTTGATGGTAGCTGTTCTTTTGCGAACACATCATTAGAAATGAAACCTTTTTGTCCTTCTATTTGTAGCATCAAAGCGATCGCTTGCTCTAATGTCAACATTCCCCGCAGTGTCGCTCCCGCTAGGATACCGATTTTTTCTACTAATAAATTAGTGGGTTGTAGTTCCAAAGACATCAATAAGCGTCCCCAAGCGTACTGCACCGCAAATATATGTGCCTGTTCGCTCATCTCATTACATACTGCGCGCACACTATTGTAAGCTGCTTGGAATTGGGGAAAACGTTTTCCTAAAGTTTCCACCTCTGCGGGAGCAATGGCACTGGTTCCATCCAAGACTAAGTGAAATGGTGTTGTGCGCTGCGGGTTGGCTCGACCTGTATATATATCTGTTAGTGTTTGTCCTAAACAAATAACTTCCAGTTGATTGAGCAGATGTTGGCGGTCATTAACTACCAAAGCAGCTTTGTAAGGTAATTCTCTTTGGGCATTGTTCTGAGTAAAGCAGATTTGAGAAGATTCTTGTTCAGGATGATTAATGATATGTTCGTGTAGTTGTCTAGCTACTTCTTGAAGTGCTTGTTGATTGCGTGCAGTCAGAACTAACAAATTAGGAGCAGAACTTTTGACTTCAGTTGGCAAATTAGCTGTGGCTGGGGATTCCTCAAGAATAACGTGACAATTAGTTCCACCAAATCCAAATCCGTTCACACCTGCACGTAATGGATTCTCATTCTGCGACCAGGGTATACTCTTACCTGCCACAGAAAAAGGTGTGTCAGCAAAGTTGATATGGGGATTAGGCTGCTCAAAACCTACAGTTTGAGGAATCTTACCGTGCTGCATGGCCAGTACCACTTTGATGAGGCTGACAATCCCGGAAGCGGAAAGTAAATGACCAATGGAGGATTTCACAGAACCAATAGTACAGAATCCTCGCTCATCAGTAAAGCTACGGAAAGCTTGTGTCATACCTTCTACCTCTACAGGATCTCCCAGGAGAGTACCCGTACCGTGGGTTTCAATGTAGGAGATAGTTCGAGGGTCTACACCACAACTCTTGTAAGCCTGCCGGACGGCTTCCGCTTGACCTTTGGGGTTGGGAGCAGTTATTCCTTGGGAATGACCATCATTATTAACAGCCGAACCTTTAATTACAGCATGAATCAAATCCCCGTCTGCCAAAGCCTGTTTTAGAGGTTTGATAATTAACACACCTGCACCTTCTCCTAAAACGATGCCGTTGGCACGGCGGTCAAAGGGATAGCAGGTTCCACTTAAAGAAAGAGCCTGTGCTTTCCGTAAAAAAGTGAAGGGGCTAGGACTGAGATTTAAATTGACCCCGCCGACTATTGCCATACCAGTTTGACCAGAACGCAAACTTTCACAAGCAATATGTAATGCCACCAAGGAAGAAGAACAAGCAGTACTAACTGCCATACTTGGCCCCTTGAGATTCAGGCAATGGCTGACTCGTGCCGCCAGTTCGTTGACCTCGTTACCAGCAGCCGATTCAGGGAGAATTTCACTCGGTTGCAGTACTTGTGAGAGCGTCTTGAGCAAGTGCTGGCGGTCTTGGGAAGTGAGATGATCAAACCAGGGACTCTCTTGCAAACGCTGATGTAATTCTTCATAATACTGATAATTGGTGAAGTGTTCAATGTAAGTATTCTGTCCACAACCAACAAACACGCCGATATTGTCTGGGCGATATTTTCCGCCGTAGCCTGCCTGTTGCAAGGCTTGCATAGAAAGCTCCAAGAACAACCGCTGTTGTGGGTCCATCGCGGTAGCTTCCTTGGGAGAGATGCCAAAAAACATCGGGTCAAAGTCGAAGGGACGGTCTACAAAACATCCACGTTTGGATATTTTTGGTTGAGGAGCATTGCCTTTGGCTTCAAAGTAGTGTTGGTTGAACCAACGGTCATCAGGCACATCTTGAATGACTGAGCGTCCTGCATCGAGTAAATCCCAGTATTGTTCTAAATTATCAGCTCCTGGTATCTTACAAGCCATGCCGATTATGGCGATGTCTTGCTCTGGAACATCTGGGTATTTTTCCTCGGTTTCGACATTTGGGGTAACTAATTTTTCTGCTTCCAGGCTAGATGTTTCTTCTGGGGTGGGGATATTCTTAACAGAATAACCGTACTTGCTTTGTAAATAATCTACAAGGTCGTCTGGTGTTTGATATTCAAACAGCAAAGTCGGAAATAACTCTTCACCAATCGCTGTACCTAGATGTTGAACAACTTCTACAGTTCCAACTGAATCTAGCCCCATTTCTTGAAAAGTTTTGTGCCCTTCCACCTGTTCTTCAGGAATACGTAAATGTTGCAGTAAAACTTCTCGGACAAGTTGTCGCAAATTACGAGATTTAGTTTGTTGTGGACTCGTGGCGGATTTTGGTGCTACCTCTGGGGTGACTTGAGCAATTAAGTCAATAATGTGAATTACCGCCGAAGTATCCAAAGATAAAGCTTTGATAAAAGCATTGGCAGCTGGCTCTGGTTCTAGAGGATTTAGACCTTTGGATTTTACCATTAATAAAGTTGATGCCCCTAAAAGAGCGCCCATGCCGCGATCGCTCCACAGAGAATAATTCAAAGCTAAGGAGCGTCCCTGACCACCCTGTTGTGTCCGGTAGACAGCATAACTATCAAGGAACGTATTGGCTGCTGCATAATCGCCCATCCCAGTTCCCCATTCGGCTTTAGAAGCGGAAACCGAGGACAACAACACAAAGTATTTTAGAGGTTCGTTGCGTGTGACAGCATCTAAAATAATGGTTCCTTGAACCTTCGGCGCTAAAACTTTGGCGACTGCCGCAGGTTGTTTTTGCAGTAATTTAAATGTGCTGTGGTCAACTGCACCCGCTGCATGAATGACTCCATGCAAGTTACCAAAGCGAGATTTGATGTTCTCGATTAATTGCTTCATCCCCAAGGCATCTGTCACATCCACAGCCTGATACATGACTGTGGCTTTGAGTTGCTCTAATTGCTGAATTGCCTGGATACGTTGCTGAGTCTGGGAATCATGACTAGGAGATTGCCATTCTTGTCTGGAGGGAAGTGGATGACGACCGGTTAGCACCAAATTGATTGGTACCTGTCGAACCAAAGCTAAGGCTATTTCTGTCCCCACAGCACTTGTACCACCAGTAATTAACCAAGTTTCTCCTGGTAACAAAGGCAGAGAATCATTGTCTGTGGGTACATTAATTTTTTCCAGGGTGCGGCTCAACCGTTGACCGTCGCGGATAGCAACAATACCTTCACCAGTAGATGCAGCTTTCATTTCCTGGAACAAAATATCGGCTAATTTTTCTGGCAGATAGACATCTTGGTTAAAATCTACAACTTTTGTTTTAATAGTAGGATTTTCTTGTGCCACCACCTGTGCCAGTACACCTGCCATAGATTGATGTACACACTGAAGGGAATCATTTGGAGATATTGAATAAGCACCTTGAGTCACCACTAAGAAATTGAAGGGAGAAACTGGGTAATGTTTGACTAGTGCCTGTGCCAAAAACAAAAGACTGTAAACGCGTTCATTCAGCAGGCGGTCATTTTCTAGTAATTGTTCTGGCGGTGCAGCCCACAAACTGTAGTTCCAAAGATGAACGGCGGCTGTAACTGTAACACCATCGGCTTTGATATTTTTTATTAGCTGTTCGTAGTCTTCAACAGATGCCGGATTAATAGTAAAGTTTCGTCCTGTTTGGTTGAAGCTTTCACCTGGTGTGACAAAGTATGTAGTGTAGTTTTTAGAGTCAAACAGCCTTTCTAAATTTTCTCCTACTTGGTGGCGATCGCTAAAGATCAAAATTGCCCCTGAAGGAATATCTTGGGATTGGCTTGACACCTCTGAAGACCATTGCCAACTATGAAACCAGTTTGGTGGTACGGAAAGCGGAATTTTTGGCAAAGTGTTGACTTGGGAAATAACTGGCTTCTGGATTTGAACCTGTTCACTCTTAACGGGACTTGTGTTTTCTACCCAGTAGCGTTGACGTTGAAATGGGTAAGTTGGTAGGGCAATGCGGTGGCGCTGATAATCTTGGTCAAATGCAGTCCAATTGATTTTTATACCCCGGACGTACAACTCACTTAAGCTAGAAAGTAATTGTGTCCAGTCTGGTTGTCCTTTTTTCAAAGAAGTTAGCCAAGTGCCTGTACCTTCTGGCAAGCACCTTTTACCCATACCTACCAATGTAGAACTCGGCCCCATTTCCACAAAGATTTCATATCCTTGTTCATGCAGCGTCTTGATACCGGCATAAAATCTGACTCCTTCCCTCAGATGCTGTCGCCAGTAAGTTGCATTGGGAATTTCTTGGTATTTAAGTATTTGCCCGTTCAAATTAGAAATGAGGGGAATGCGTGGCGCTTGAAATTGCACCGAGCTAGCTATCTGCTCAAACGGCTCAAGGATACTGGCCATTAAAGGGGAGTGGAAAGCATGAGAAACCTGCAAAGGTTGGGCGTTAATTCCTTGAGATGCCAATTCTTTCAGCACTGCTTGCACAGCTTCTCTGGCTCCAGAAATGACAATATTTTCTGGGCCATTAATCCCCGCAATTGCTACTTGCCCGGCATAAGGCGCTAAAATATCATTTATCCGCGCTTCATTGGTGAACACCGCCGCCATCATGCCGTTTTGCGGTAGTGATTGAATTAAACGCCCGCGTTCGGCAATCAATTTCAGCCCATCTTCCAAGCTGAACACTCCAGCAACGCAAGCGGCTACATATTCGCCAACACTGTGACCCATAACTGCATCTGGCACAATTCCCCAAGATTTCCACAATTCAGCTAGGGAGTACTCTAAAGCAAACAGTGCTGGTTGAGTATATGCTGTTTCATTTAACGGGGAAGCAACATCAGATGTAGGGAAAAGTACTGATAACAAAGGTTGTTCAAGATAAGGACGCAGAATTTCGTCACATCGGTCTAAAGTCTTGCGGAAGGTCGGCTGGGTTTCGTAGAGTTGCCGTCCCATTTCCACATACTGAGAACCTTGCCCAGTAAACATGAACACAACTTTAGAACGCTTATTCTGTACCTGACCACTGATTAGTTTGCTGGTGTTCTTTTGGCTAGAGAAAGCTGTTAGTTGCTCTTGCAAATCTGCGTTAGATGCAGCAACCACAGCAAGACGGTGTTCAAAATGCGATCGCCCGGTGTTAGCTGTGAAACAAATATCTGCTAAAGATGCTTCTAGATGGGATGTTAAAAAAGATTCATAGCGGCTAGCAAGTGCCAGTAGTGCTGCCTCAGTTTTTGCCGATAAACTCAGCAAGTGAAGCGGACGCTCGGTTTTTTGCGGTTCTAATTTAATTTCTGGTGCTTCTTCGATAATCAAATGAGCATTAGTACCACTCATCCCAAAGGAACTGACCCCAGCCAAGCGCTTTTGTGTTGATTTCGGCCACTGAGTTGGCACAGTTGGCACAGCAACCGAGAGTTTGTCCCAAGGAATATGAGGGCTGGGCTGTTGTAAATGCAGATGTGGAGGTATCTCTGCGTGTTGCAGAGCCAGCACCACTTTCATTAAACTGGCAACTCCCGCAGCTGATTCTAAATGACCCAACTGAGTTTTCACTGAACCAATCAGCAAAGGTTGCTCTGGAGAACGTCCTTGACACAGCACAGAGCCTAAAGCTCTCACCTCAATGGGATCTCCCAAAGATGTGCCTGTACCGTGGGTTTCTACATAACTGATTTGTTCTGGTGCTACCTTAGCGTTTTTAAGTGCCTGATTAATTAATTTCTCCTGAGCTAGCCCATTCGGTACTGTTAGACCACTGCTAGCACCATCATGATTGACTGCCGAACCGCGAACCACAGCCAAGATATTATCATTATTAGCGATCGCATCCGATAAACGCTTGAGTACGACTATTCCACATCCTTCTCCACGTACATAACCATCAGCTTTGGCATCAAAGGTCTTGCAACGACCATCTGGAGCCAGCGCCCTCATTCTACTCAAACCAATAGAGGCTTCCGGGGCTAATATCAAGTTGACACCACCAGCTAAAGCCATATTGCACTCACCTGAGCGCAAGCTCTGACACGCTAGGTGAACCGCTAGCAATGAAGAAGAACAAGCTGTGTCTAACTGCATCACAGGCCCTTGCAAGCCCAAGACATAGGCTAGGCGACCAATGGCAATACTCCGAGCGTTTCCTAAACTGCTGTAAGCATCAATGCGGTGATGATCTCCAGAATATAGGTTAAATCGGGAATAATCTTCCATAAAGAGTCCCATAAAGACCCCTGTCTGGCTGCCGTTTAATTCCTCTGGGGATTGTCCAGCGTTTTCGATTGCTTCCCAGCCTACTTCTAAAAGTAGCCGATGTTGGGGATCCATGCTGGCTGCTTCTAAAGGGGAAAGTCCAAAGAAATGAGGATCAAATTGATCTACTTGTTTAATGAAACCGCCATAGCGTGTGTAAATTTTACCCAGAGTATTGGGATTTGCATTATAGTATTCATCCACGTCCCATCTGTCAGCAGGAACTTCAGTGATAGCATCTATCCCATTGTGGAGTAATTCCCAGAATTTCTCAGGGTAGTCGGCTTCCCCAGGAAAGCGACAGTTCATGCCAATAATGGCGATTGGTTCTGTTTTGGCGTTCTCCACTGCGTCCAACTTGGCACGCATTTCTTTTAAGGCTAAAACTGAACGTTGTAAGGGAGATAATTGGTTGATGTCTGAAGTGTTACTCATTTTAAGAAATTGCGTAATTAATAGATCAAGAAATTGAGCCTGAAACCAGGCTCATTTAGCTGTGTAAAGTAAATAAATGAATGTCTTTTGTAGACTTATCGGAGTTAATGAGGCGATTTACGCAAATTCACAAATTATTACTTCAGATTATGTCTGCTTAATTAGGGGTTACTGAATCCAGATATGAATTTATCTCACGCAGAGTCGCAGAGTCGCAGAGAGGATTAGGAGTTTGAGATGCTCATAAATCAAATTTCATTCCTATTATTCTGGGCATCTATGCAAAAATCTTAAAACTCTCTTTCCCTCTGTCTCCTTAATTCAGACACCCAGCAAAGCCTCTAATTCTTGGTCAACTAATGCTGCTAATTCATCTTCGGAATATTGCTGAATATCGATTAACAAATCAGTTTGATTTTCAGTCTCTATTTGAGACTCCACCTCAATTGGCTCTGCTATGTTCAAGGTAATTACTTTGTTGAGCAGATAGTCAGCCAAGGATTCGATGGTGGGATATTCAAAGGTCAAAGTCGAAGGCAGAGAATTGCCTAAGCTGGTTTCGAGTCGGTTCTTTAGTTCGATGGACATGAGAGAGTCCATTCCCATATCGAAAAAGCCTTGCTGAGGATTTGGTTGATAGGATGCTTCAAACCTGAGAACTTGGGCAACCTCAGTTTGAATGTAAGCAATCAAAACATTTTCGCGATCGCTAGCAATAGTTTCCTCTAATTGACGCAAAAGTTCAAGTTGTTTGGCTGGTTGTGCAGAATTTGTTTGCTGCTGAGTTTTAGGAGCCAAATCAGAGATTAAGGGCGCTGCACCTCCAGGCGGGAATTGTTGGAGGAATTTCGCCCAGTTGACTGACATCACACCAACTTGGGTTGCATCTTGCCTCAATAAATCTCCCAGCAGTTGCAATCCCAGTTCTGAAGACATGGTAGCAAAACCACTCTCAGCTATACGCTGTTGGCTGCGACTATCTAAATCTGCTGCCATTCCCGCTTCTGCCCAAGGGCCCCAGTTAATGCTCAAACCGGGTAAACCTAAATTTCGACGATAATGAACCAAGGCATCCATAAAGGCATTAGCTGCTGCATAGTTACCTTGGCTGGGTGAACCGAGCAATGAAGCCACCGAGGAGAAGCAGACAAAGAAATCTAAAGGTAAGTCTTTGGTCAATATGTGTAGATTCCATGCTCCTGACACCTTCGGCGCTAAAACTTTCGCAAAGCGGCTCCAGTTTTGTTGCATTAATACCCCATCATCTAAGACACCAGCCGCGTGAAAAATACCCCGCAGCGGTGGATAACTTGTTTGGATTCCCTCTAAAACCTGAGCCACATCTCCAGAATTAGACACATCTGCTGTGACAACTAGAACTTTTGCCCCTGCTTGCTCTAGTTGATTGATAGCTGCTTGAGCAGTGCCTGCAACTCCCCGCCTGCCAGTTAAAACTAAGTTTTTGGCTCCTTGTGCTACCATCCACTGAGCAACTTGCAGCCCCAACGCTCCTAGACCACCTGTAATTAAATAAGTACCGTCTTCATGAACCGCAAGCTGATTCACTGGGGTTTGAGCTTGGCGACGCACCAATCTGGATACTTTCCGTACTCCTTGACGTAAAGCAACTTCGTCTTCTTGGTCTGGGAACAACAACTCTGTAAATAAATCTTCAACTTCGTTCCCATTGTCTGCCGGATCTAAATCCAATCGCACACATGATAATTCGGAATGTTCCAAGGCAATAACGCGTCCCAATCCCCACAAAGCAGCCTGAGTTATGGCTAGGGATTCTGACATTGGTTCTACTGGCTGGGCACCTTTGGTAACTAACCACAGGCGAGGAGACTTAGACCAAGTTGATTTTGCCAAGGCTTGAACTAAATGCAGTACACTACCACAGCCAGTAACTTGGGTATCTTGGAAATCAGCGATGCTTTCATTCTCTAGCCCCCACAGGTATACTATCCCACGGCAAGCAGGTTGATCTTGAATTAATCTCTGAAAATCTTGTGGTTCTGACGGATTAATATAGTAATGTTCTGCATCTACTTGATATCCTGAACCAGGGGAAACTAAAATAGTGCGATCGCCACGTTCTCGGAGTTGTTTTGCTAACTTAACCCCCGTTCCTTGCTTGTCAGCAAATATCAGCCAACTCCCTAATTCCTGTGCCTGTGCCAACTGATAATTTTGCTCACGAGGCTTTGCTTTCCAAGCTACTTCATACAGCCAGTCGCCTAAATCTTTTTGTAGACTTTGCAGCAGAGTTGCACGACGAACTTTTCTCACTTCAAAGCCGATGATTTCAGCAATTAACTGTCCATTTTGGTCGAACAGATGTACGTTACCAATTAAGCTTTGATTATTAGACGTTTGTGTTTTCTGAGCATGACACCATAGCTGACTACCAAAAGAAGAACGGCCATAAAACCTAAAGCTGCCTATGCTAAATGGAATATACATGTAATCGTTCTGAACTTGCTCGGCAGGATTAACATCCCAGCAAACATTTAGCAATTGCAAACATGAATCAATTAATCCAGGATAAAGCTGATAGTTATCGAGTTCATCTGGTAACTGGGGAAGTTTCATTTGACACACAGCTTCTCCGTTTTGATGCCAGATATTTTCTAGCCATTGAAATGAAGTTCCCCAACTGTAGCCAACTTCTTGAAAACTAGAGTAAAATTGCGTTCCCGATAAAACTTGAGAACATCTAGCCTTGACTTCTGCCACATCTACGAAATTGGGTACTGGCGAGAACAGCCGGACTTTTCCCGTTCCATTTTTTTTCCAAGAGTTAACCTCGTTTTCTGCTTCTCCACCTAAGAAACTGATGATTTGGAAGGAAGTTTCTTCAGTTGTTTTGGGTGTTAAAACTAACTGAACCGTTGTACTACCATCATCTGGGCAAACAAGAGTATTTTGAAACAACAAATCTTCGATGATGCAAGATTCATTGGGGAAAGCCTCCTTAACTGCGGATAGAATCATCGAGATATAAGATGCACCAGGAACTATTCTGACTTCATTTAGTTGATGATCCTCTAGGTAAGCAGGTGAATTGGAACTAAATTGAGTTTCAAAGCGAATTTCTGGAGAAAATGGTAATTTAAGCCGTTGACCGAGTACAGGGTGGAGGTTTTTGCTGTCTTTGGCTGGTAAAGTTTGTTGGCGGTGGGATGTCTCAACCCAATAGCGTTGTCGCTGGAAGGGATAATTGGGCAGCACTAGCCGACGGCGTGGATAATCTTGATCAAAACCAGACCAGTTGATTGATGCCCCACGTAAGTATAATTCTTGCAAGCTCTGAAGTAGTTGTTGCCAGTCTGACTGTCCTGGGCGTAAACTAGGGAGCCAAACTCCTATTTTTTCTGGGATACATTTACGACCCATTCCTAGTAAAGTTGGTTTTGGCCCGACTTCTAGAAAAATTTCGCAACCCTGCTGTTCCAGGGTTTCCATACCAGCAGCAAATCTGACAGATTGGCGCAAATGTCTTAACCAGTATTCAGCATTGGCGATTTCTGTGGTAACAAGTGTGCCGGTAACATTAGAAATCAGTTTGATATTAGGAGATGAAAAGCTAACTTCTGAGGCAATTCGCTCAAATTCTGCCAACACTGGTTCCATTAAGGGAGAGTGGAAGGCATGAGAGACGTTTAATTTTACACTATTAACGCCTTCGCTTTGGAGAGTAGACACCGCAGCTGCTACTGCTTGATGCTGTCCAGAAATCACTACACTCTCTGGGCCATTAATGGCAGCAATCGAGACTTGATTTGCATAAGGTTGAATAGCTGCCAATACTCGTACTTCTGAGGCGAATACATTGACCATTGCGCCATCTTGAGGTGAAGCTTGCATAAGGCGAGCGCGGGCAGCAACTAATTTTAAACCATCTTCCAGGCTAAAAACTCCAGCGATGCAAGCGGCAACATACTCACCCAAACTATGTCCCATGACTACTGTTGGTTCTATGCCCCAAGACTTCCATAATTGGAAGAGTGCATACTCTAGAGCAAATAAAGCCGGTTGGGTGTAGGCGGTATCATTGAGAGAACTAGTCCCAGATTCAGGATAGAGAACCGACAGTAAAGGTTGTTCCAAATAAGGGCGAAGAATTTCATCACATCGATCTAAAGTTTGGCGGAAGGTCGGTTGGGTTTCGTAGAGTTGTCGCCCCATACCTATATACTGAGAACCCTGTCCAGTAAACAGAAAGGCGATTTTAGGGCGTTTTTTGTTGTGTAATTGTCCACTTAATGCTGGAGTTTTACCAGCTGCAAAAGCTGCCAGTTGTTGACGTAAGTGTACAGTAGATTCAGCCACAACAGCTAGCCGATAATCAAAATGCGATCGCCCGGTATTCGCGCTGAAACAAATATCTGCCAGATTTACTTTGGCATCACCTCCCAAGAAGGATTCATAGCGGCTGACAAGTGACTGTAGTGCTGATTCAGTTTTGGCCGATAAACTCAAAAAGTGAAGCGGACGCTCAGTTTTTGGCTGTACTGATTTAATCTCCGGTACTGCTTCCAGAATCAGATGGACATTTGTACCACTCATACCAAAGGAACTGACCCCAGCTAGTCGTCGTCCATCTGTCCCTAATGGCCATTGTGTGGGCTGAGTTGGAACCACAACCGGCAGTTTTTCCCAAGATATATAGGGGTTAGGCTGTTGCAAATGTAAATGTGGCGGTATCTCTGCGTGCTGGAGAGCTAGCACAACTTTCATTAACCCGGCAACTCCGGCGGCTGATTCCAAATGACCAACCTGAGTTTTTACCGAACCTATCGCTAAAGCATTATCTTGGGAACGACCTTGACCTAAGACTGCACCCAAGGCTAACACTTCGATGGGATCTCCCAAAGGTGTACCAGTCCCATGAGTTTCCACATATTGAATCTGATGGGCTTGGACGTTGGCATTTTCTAAGGCTTTGCGAAGTAGTTTTTCTTGAGCCGAACCATTGGGGGCTGTCAGACCATTACTAGAGCCGTCATGATTGTATGCCGAACCCCGAATCAAGGCCAAGATAGGATCGCCATCAGCTAGAGCATCAGATAAACGCTTAAGTACTACTATCCCACACCCTTCTCCACGCCCGTAACCATCGGCACTGGCATCAAAAGTTTTACAGCGACCATCGGTAGATAAGGCTTTCAATTTACACAGACCAATAGAAGGGTCTGGTGAAAGAATCAGGTTGACACCGCCAGCTAAAGCCATATTGCATTCTTGAGAACGTAGACTTTGGCAAGCTAAATGCACCCCTAACAGCGAAGATGAGCAAGCTGTATCTAACTGCATCGTAGATCCTTGCAGACCCAAGACGTAAGCTAAACGCCCCGCAGCCATACTTCTGAGAATACTTAAAGTATTGTAGGCATCAATTTGAGTGCGATCGCCATAAAAACTCTGTTGTGCATAATCATCCATAGACAGCCCGACAAATACCCCTGTTAAGCTACCATTTAACTGTTCTGGTGCTTGTCCAGCATTTTCTAAAGCCTCCCAGCTTACTTCTAAAAGTAGCCTCTGCTGAGGGTCGAGGCTAACTGCTTCGCGGGGAGAGATGCCAAAGAACTGAGCATCAAACTTATCCACTTCATTCAAAAAACCGCCGTACTGGGTGTACATTTTCCCCAACATATCCGGGTCTGGATGATAGAACTCATCCACTGGCCATCTTTGTGCAGGAATTTTGCTAATGGCATCTACGCCATTATGTAATAAGTTCCAGTAATCATCTGGGTTATTGACACCGCCAGGAAGACGGCAAGACATCCCAATAATTGCAATTGGTTCTTTCTGCAATTGCTCAACAGTGTCAACTTCAGACCGCATCCGCCGCAATTCTAAAATTGCATTTTCTAATAACAAGCGATAATTTGTGTTTTCTGAATTAGGATTCATACTAATTTCCTTTGTTTAAGCGTAGCAATTTCTCTGGTAAGTAAGTCAGCTATTTCCGCGTCTGAGAGTTCTTTTAAATCTGAAGATTCGGCAAGTTCTTCACTGTTTGCTGGCAATTCAACAGACACAATTTCTGTATGCAAATTAGATTCTTGCTTTGTCTTGGCTAACTCAGTCGGTTGGGGAATTTGTTGATTGGCTAGGTGAAGTGCTAAAGATTCGATAGTGGAGAAGTTCCAAACTATTGTTGCTTCTAGGGAATATCCCAACCATTCGCTCAATTCTTGGGCTAACTTGACAGCCCTGACTGAATCCAATCCATAATCAGCAAATGATTTACTTGGGTCAATTGATTTGGCTTCTACTGTCAGTTTTCTAACTAGCCAATCCATAATCCAGTTTTCAATCAATTCGGCAGTTTGGTAAGAAACATTTACCGATTCAGATGTCTTTGTTTCTGCTTTTAGTGTTTTGTTGTTGATAACAGGTGAAGCAGAATTTTCTTGCCTTAGTAGCCGCTTGAGTATTTTGCCAGTCGGATTTTTGGGGATAGAAGTGACAAATTCTATAGTGCTAGGAACTTTATATTTCGCTAATTTTTGGTAACAGAACGCAATTAGTTCATCTTCTGTAATTACTTGGTCTGGCTTGAGTACAACACTAGCCTTAACTTGTTCACCGAGTACTGAATCTGGGACACCGTAGACAGCTACCTCTGCAACACCTGGATGTTGGTAAATGACATTTTCAACTTCTGCTGGGTATACTTTTAATCCACCGTTGTTGATCATATCCTTGAGGCGATCAACGATGTAAAAGTAGCCTAATTCATCTATTTGACCAATATCACCTGTGTGAAACCATCCATTTTTAATAGCTTTGGCAGTTTCAGCCGGGCGATTCCAGTAACCTAGCATGACGTTTGCACCGCGAATGACGATTTCGCCAAGTTCACCTGGTGCAACTTCGCAACCATCATCGAGGCTCACAATTTTCATCTCGACATTTTCAATTGGTGAACCAATGGAACCTAGTTTGTACCTCAGTTCGTGGTTATAGCTAGCTAATGGTGATGTTTCTGTGAGACCATATCCTTGGTTGATGACTTTACCAAACTTGTCTTGCCATCGTTTGGCAATTTCTACAGGTAAGCCTGCTGCGGCTGAAAAATAGAAACGCACTGAATCCAAATCGCGGATGGATGCTTTATCGCATAAAAGAATAAAAGTAGTAGGAACACCAAAAAAGATTGTAATATTAAAATCGCTTATAGATGTTAGTACTGTTTCTGGGTCAAACGATCGCTGTAAAATGATAGTTGCACAAGTATTAAGTCCACTATTGAGAACTGCGTTTTGTCCAAAGCAATGGAACATCGGCAAAAACAGTAAAATTTGATCATTAGGGCGCATTTCGCAACAGTGATTCATTGAGTACATGTTAGAAATCACATTGCCATGAGAAAGAGTCGCGCCTTTAGGAAAACCTGTCGTACCAGAAGTATAAAGAATCGCCGCCGGATCATCACGTTCCATTTCCACGGCACGGGCGCTAGGTGAAGCGTTAGCCATTAAGTCACTCAATGGCATAGCGCCAACTGCTTTACCCTCCGCAATTAAAATATGCTTCAGGTGCGGTAAGTCCTGCTTGGGCAATTTTTCTCGTATTGTTTCTGTTGTTATAAGTACCTTTGCTCCAGAGTCATTGAGAATAAACTTTAATTCATCACTTTGCAGACTTGGGTTAATAGAAACAGCGATCGCACCAATTTTGAGAATACCAAGATAGGCAATTACAAACTCAGGAATGTTTGGTAATAATAATCCTATGCGATCGCCACGCTCAATTCCTAACCCCAGTAAAGCATTGGCAAAGCGATTTGCCATTTCGTTTAGTTGTTTGTACGTGAAATATAATCCTTCAAAAATTAGCGCTGGTTTGTTAGGAAAAAGACAGCAACCACGCTCTACATTTTGGGCAATATTCATAAAAGTTGTTGCAAAATTTGAGTTGTAGTTCTTGTTATACTTATCGCCTTGGTGTGGAGAATTTATGCAATAAGTGTGTTAATAAATCTCCTATTATTTGGCGTTGTCAAATAATAGGAGATTTGTACTTTTGGAAATTGATTAATGCAAGCAGGGTAAGATATCTTGAACTGCTTGCACAATTAAACCGCCAGCAGCGATATCAGCAGAAATCCGGGCAATATGCTCATCAAGACCTTGCTCATTATCGTTCCAAATATATGGGCGATCTGAAGTTGGCGGCTGCCCAACTACTTGGCGGACTGCCGAATACAACTGCACAGTTGCGGGTGATAGGCAGGTACGTGCATCGTATTGACCAGTCTTTTTATATGTGCGGAGATCAACGGCTTGGACTCCAAACATCAGTGCGATCGCCATATAATTCTGGAATATATCTACAGAACGGCGGGCTAGAGTTGCTGAAGTGTATCCTTGGCTGTTGATGTTTTGGTTAAATTGTTCAGCATGGGTAGGAAAGCGATCGGCTATGGAATTTCCATAGAAGGTCAACAGTGGCATAATTGAGTTTCCGCATATTTGCAGTCCCTTGAGTCCCATATTGACTTTACGTTCTTGGTTGCCAACTAAAGATGGTGGCAGCCCATTGCTAAACTCCGGTGAGGCGAGGAGGGCGATTTGCACATCCAGATGTTTAGCCAATAGCCCAATGTAGTAACGCAGGTGATCCATTCCCACGCCCACGTATTGTCCGAGAAAATTACCGCCATGATAACTAGCTTGGTTATTGACATCAATCAGTGGGTTGTCAGTGACTGAATTGATTTCGATTTCAATTTGTTTGGCAACCTGTGAAATTCCATCAACGATTGGCCCCAAATACTGGGGAAGGCATCGGAGTGAGTAACGATCCTGGATTAATTCTTGATCACGATAATCATGTTTACCATCTAACTCATCACGGACTATGTGAGAATCTGCCAGCAAAGAAACCATCTGATCTGCTGCCCATAATTGACCAGTATGTGGTTTGGAATTATGGATAAATGGGTGGAATGATTGATTTGTTCCGTTTAAAGCTTGGATATCTAGCGCATGTACGCCCATTGCGATCGCAGTTAGCACTTGAGCATCATATACGCAGTTTGCAGCAATACCTGTCATGACTGAAGTGCCGTTCATCATTGCCAAACCTTCTTTCGGCAACAATGTCAATGGTGATAAATTCAGCTGACGTAGGGCTGTTGGGGCATCCATTTCTTTGCCGTTGAAGTCAACCTTAAAGCTGGGGTCTAAGCCTATCAGCGAACCAGTAATGTAGGATAGTGGGACTAAATCACCGCTAGCACCAATTGAGCCAAACTCATATACATAAGGTGTCACACCAGCATTGAGAAAAGTCTCCATGCGCTTGATAAGTTCCAACCTGATGCCAGATGCACCATGCATGTGAGAGTTTGCACGCAAGAGCATAGCTGCGCGCACATCCGCCAAGGGCAATTTGTTACCTGCACCTGTTTTAAGGAACCAAACTAAGTTGGTTTGGAGTTCGGATGCTTGTTCACGGGATATTGCCACATTGGCCATACCACCAAAGCCAGATGTCACTCCGTAAATTGGTTCCCCAGATTCAACAGCATTATTAATGTAGTCACAAGATGCCTGAATACCTTGCAAAACTTCAGCATTATCAGTTAAGGACACTAAAGTACCATTACGTGCGACGCTCGCAACATCATTTATTGTGAGTTTACGATTACCTACAATTACATTTGAAACCGAAGTTCCAGTGAAAGGCAATTGTCTAGAAAATGTTTTGTTTTGTGGTTGAGATAGTGTCTTCATACGGGGATTATCTTTAATTCGTAGTAGGTATTGCGATTAACTTTACTTCTAGTTTCTGCTGATAGTATTTGACATAGCATTTCAGCAAATACAAATTGAGATTTAGCTGGCATCAGTTCTGTAGTGAAGCAGCAATTCTCTACGATTAAAACTTTCAAGGCTAAATTTTAAAAAAATATCACGTAATAATTATCCAAATAAACAGATCTTAATTTCAATTTGTTTGTTTATTAATAGATAAAGATTTAGGCTATTGTGGTATTTTCAACAGTGCAAAATGAAAGTTTTAACCGATTGTTCTTGATTTGAACTGTTATATATTTATCAGAAGTGACTACAAGGTTTATGCAACTATTCTATAAATTTGACTTTATTCATTTTTGCATCTTGCAAGTACATATACCGAAAGCCTTGCTTAGAAAAGGTTTCATCTATTTTGCTTTCGATAAAACTAGTACAATATGATGTAAATAATGCAACCATTTAAAATGGATTAAAAGCTTATATAAAAAGCTTTTAACCCATTTTAAATAATTGGATATTTTTTACTCGAAAGTTTGTAACCACGTAGCTCAACCAGGTAATGCCGAATCCGAAAATTATGTAACAAACTCGGTGCTAATAGGCAGTAACAACCCTGTTCCACTTTCGCTTCACGTAAAACAAAAACATTGCAAAGATCATTATTGTTAAGCTAAATATGTAACTCTCACCAAAAACTTTCATGGCTATGGATGAAGCAATTGGCCCTGCGGTACATCCGAAACTATATACAGCTGTGAATAAAGCACTTCCAGAAGATAGTTCATTTCTAGAAAGTTTTTCTCCAATTAATGCCATTGCTAAAGGTAGAATTGGGCTTATACTAGCTCCAGCAATAAATGCAAATATCTGAGTAGCAATGGAGTTTTGAATCAATGAAAGAGACAAAAATGAAAGTAGTACAATAGACACACTACTAAAAAGAATTTTTAGTCTGCCGAATCGGTCTGCTAGGTGAGTCACTGGAACAGTAGAGAGCAAACCGCCAACTACAAATACAGCAAATGTATAGCCTATTTGTTCTATATTGTAGTTTTGGCGTAGCAAATAAACGGGATATAAAGAAACTAGTGTAGATTCGCCAAAACCATAGGCAAATGCGCCCTGAAGAGGAAGTTTAAGCTTGCGGAAAATCCCGGAACGTGAAGATTTTTGGAAAACAACAGCTTTGTCGGGTAAAGCTATCCAGACTACAATTACACCGCTAAAAATTAAAGCACTACCCAAAGAAAATGAAAGTTTAGGGGAAACATTATAGAAAGCAGAACCCATTACTGGGCCGATACCAAATCCAAAAGTAAAAGCTAGAGCATTCAAACCATTGACGATCGCTCGATTACCTTCATGACAAAAGTGATTCAATGCAGTGTTACCACTGACTAAATATAAACAACAAGCAACGCCCATAATACTACGTATGATAAACCATACAGGCATTGATGTAGTCATAGTAAACAAAGGAGCGCTAAAACCCATCAATGCCAAGCCAAGCATCATAGTTTTACGAAGCCCCAATTTGGGTAATATTTTTACAACAAATGGTGTTCCCAGAGCTATGACTAGAAAATACACCGTAGAATTTGCTCCTATCCATAAATCATCAACTTGATGTTGCGCCATGAACGTTGAGATGAAAGGATTAAATAGACCTATAGAAATACCAGACAAAAAAGCTATGATATACAAAGCTGGTAATCCAGTAGAGAAAGGAGAATTTGATTTTGTGGAAGTTAATTCTGTCATAAAATCTCAGGATAATGTAGAAATTGCGTGGTTTTAGCGCATGGTATAACTACAGTGCAGCAATTTTCTTATTGCAAAAGATGAATAGCCATTTTTGCAATAAATTGATTTTGTACACTTTATTTCAATAGAGTTAGCTATTTAGTAAACTGTATTTGTGTGTATCAAGTGTTTAATTATTGTTGATAGCTAACACGTGATCTAGATGTTGAGATAATGACTGCAAAAATAGTGATTTAGAATTCTGCAAAAAGAAATGATCACCAGGAAACATTTGCAGGTTGAAGGAACTACAAGTCTGCTCACGCCAAGCTTCTAAAGCATCAACCTTAATTGCTTTATCCTGCAAACCTCCAAATACAGAGATTGGGCAGTCGAGTGGCATTTGATTTTTGTAAACGTATGTTTCTAGCATCGTAAAATCTGCTCGCAAACAAGGCATGAAAAGTTGCAAAAGTTGTTTGTTTTGTAAAATTGTCTGTGGTATTGCATTGTAGCGATCGCAAAGTTCTGCCAAGAATTTAGCTTCAGGCATTTTGTGGATAAATGGCCTCAGAATTGGTTTTTGGGGAGCAGGACAACAACAAGCAAATAGGTGAACAGGGCTAAGATTATATTCATAACGGAGTAGACGCGCTATTTCAAAGCCAAGTGTTGCACCCATGCTATGACCAAAAAAAGCAAATGGGATATTTAAATAAGGTCTAATTGTTGATGCTAAAGTTTGAACAAGAGGTAAAAAACTGGTATATAAAGGTTCTTCTAATCGACGACCTCTTCCAGGAAGTTGGACTAAATAAACCTCTACATCCTTTGGTAAATTATTTGTCCATGTGCTGTATGTTGAGGTTGTACCCCCCGCACATGGAAAACAAAATAGGCGAAGTTGAGCTTTGGGATTCGGCTGTGGGCAACTAATCCAAGGGTCATAAGTTAATCTTGCTGTCATAAATTTATGTGTGTAATGTAAAAATTTCTCTCACAAATGCTGACACTATTTATTTGTGAAACCACGCCAAATCTGTTTCAAAAATAAGGTCGTAGTATAGCGGTTTTCAATTGCATAGAATACAGACCATTCGTAGGGGCACAGCATTGCTGTGCCCTATTGGGCATTACTGGAAATATTGTCATCATCTTAATTAACGTGAGTTCGACAAGTCTTATTTGACCTCTCCCCCAACCCCTCTCCGAAACGGAAAGGGAGGCTGGGAGGGAGAGCTTCATCGAACTCAAGTTTAATTAATAAAAAACATTGATTTTAAGCTTTTAGCAATTCACATTAGACAGCGATCGCTAATAATAAAATCATTAAAATTTAATACCTTAAAAATTATTAAACATTCTTAATTCCTTACATTAATGAGTAACAGCTTACAACTTAAAAGCTAATTTTTTTGTTTGCTCTTATTAGACTTATCGCTTTTTTATAAGATATTTATGCAAAAAATTAAAATACTTGGCAAATGGAATGAGGCTAATGGCAAAAAAAGAAGTGGAAATCCTTGATAATACTGGATTTGGGCTGTATCAAATTCCCAAAAAAATCACTTTGTACGAGATATAATTACGTAAGTACACTTAAACATATTTTTACAATAGTGCTTTTTTATGCTACATAGATACATAATAGAGCTAGATATGAGTAAAAATAGAGAACTCATCTTTAAGGAGGCTTAATGACGACTAGACGTATTACCAGTGCTGTAAATTTAATAGCAGCCAAATTCTCACGACGAAATGCGCTTTTGTGGCTTGGGGGTAGTGGGCTAGGTACCGCCCTTGTGGTGGGAGGAACACAACAACAAGCGAGCGCTCAAAATCACGAAGAGTTGAAATTGGTGAACCCACCAACGTTATATAATGCAACCCAAAATGGCTATAGTCATATAGCTGTTACACCAGCCAGGACAAGAACCGTCTATATATCTGGTCAATTTGGTTCCGATTTACAAGGAAATCTTGTCTCCAATGACTTTGAAGAGCAGTTAGTACGGGCTTTTCAGAACCTCCGTTTTGCCTTAGAAGCCGTTGGAGCGAGACCCCAAGATGTAGCAAAAACTACTGTTCTTATAGTGGATTATAACCAAACTAAATTGATTCCGCTAGGACGCGAAATTGGGAATTTATGGGGGAATAAACCACCAGCAAATACCCTTATTCCTGTTCCTAGGCTTGCACTAGACGGCATGTTATTTGAAATTGACGCTTATGCCGCGATTCCAGAAAAACCGGATAGAGGAATGGCTCCAACATATCCTTTTTAATCACTAGACCTGTTGCATGTATCCAATAATGCCCTAAGACTAGAAGTCTGAACAGCATTTGCTACCCTGCGGTTTGCAGAAATTAAAGAGGACAGTAACGCACGTACCCAAAGCGATCTGATCGCTTTGGGTACGCTTTCCCTTGGTTGTTATGATGTGAGTATCATTACTCCATAAATCAACAGACAGAACATAGGGCAGCAATGCAACAACTCTTTTTTCATGACAGAGATAGCTTTAAAGCGCAAGCCCTATTTCTTGGTAAGGAAATTAACCTAAAGACATTGGACAATTACGTCTGTTTGGCAACTATGCCACTAATGGTTACAGTAGGTGAACACGGCTGTGCAGTGCTACTGAGCTATGGTGCAGTTGTCCTGTTTAATCTTGAGCCTGTAGAAAAGGTAGCCTTTTTGACCGAATTCTCCTCTCAAGTTAGCGAATCTTTTGCCAACCCAGAGACGGAAGAAGTAGAAATTCAGCTCAACGTGATACAAACTGAGCGAGTCAAGGAAGGAAAAATTCTGCTGCATGAATTTAGTATTGAACGCTTGCAGATAGTAGCTGATATACTCGCTAAGAGTGTTGTGTTGTCTCATTACGAAATTAGTATAGCCACTGTATTTGATCAAATTGAACCGTTTGCAGCTAGCCTTCAGCGCAAAAACAGGAGTAGAAGCCAAAGTCGAGAATTACTACGTCAACTAGGCACTAGTTTGTTAGTTCAGCATAAGATTGTGGGTCGAGTAGAAATTATCGATAAGCCAGAGTTGCTTTGGGAATCCCCACAGCTAGAAAATTTATATTTACGTTTGGAAGATGAATACGAAATCCGTGAGCGTCACAACGCCCTAGAACGCAAGCTAGAGCTAATTTCTCGAACCGCGCAAACAGTTCTGGAGTTCATGCAGCATAGCAGCAGCCAACGAGTAGAGTGGTATGTGGTGATTTTGATTGTGGTAGAGGTGCTGCTGTCACTATACGACATCATTTTCAAACGCTAATGGAAATCTTAGCAGCACTCTTGAGTCTGGCGATCGCTTTGCTACAAATATCAGTTTTATCGATAATCCTGACTTTGAATATCATTCAGACGGGCAGCATCACAAATACCATATTCAGGACGAGTGAAGCGATTTAACTGAGCCTCATAAAAGTCTCTATTAGCTTGTAAATGCTCAGGGTTAGGGTCATCTAAAGGATGACAAAGCGCAGTCCGTAATGCTTGAATAACAGCAGAGGTGACATTGTACATTGACCGTTGAAAACTAATTCCCAACTGAATCAACATGTCTTCTTCGCCTCGACAATAATTCTTGTAATAATCAACAAGATATTCTGGTAAAAAATGCAACATATCTTGCATTAATAATGTGGGTGGAATACCCGCAGTACCTACTGGGAAAACATCTGCATAGAGAATCCCATAGTGGAAGTCTTTTTGGTCTGTTGGTACTTGGCTTGCTTGGGCATTGTACGATTTTGTACCTCTAAAGGGAGCTGTACGATAAAACACAGCTTCTACATAAGGTAATGCAGCTTCATAAAGCCAGACAAAGCCTTTAGATTTGGGGACGATTTCATAACATTCACCACGAATATAAACATGATGATAAATAGGACGACTTGCAACTGCAAAAATTCCATTTACTAGAAAATCCATTGCTTCTGGGACAGTGGTAATTTTTCCTTCATCATACAAATCTGACATTTCAAAGAATACAGGAGCCATAACTTCCCAGAATAGTCCCAAATTAGAATAGTAGGACATCTGACGGCACTGTTCTATAAACATATCTGGGAATAGTTTATAAAGTGCCAACATCATGGGGTTGCCTTGGAAGTAAGCTTTAATTGCCCTATCTGCGTTGGCTTTATATTCTTCGCTGTCTAAGTAAGGGTCAAATTTTCCACCCATTCCTCTATGCCAAAGCATTGCCCGCATACAGGCTTCAGCAAACTCCATGTTGATGCGGTCATGAAATAAGTGATGCAATAACTTGGGCATTTTAAAGGTTTCACCCTTTTCCATAAATGCCAAAAGTTCTGGATGGGCGGTCGCTTCACCACGCCAAACTCTTAATTCTGCATCATCACCGGCGTAGTGATTATGCCGTTCTAAATATTCTTGAGGTAAGAAGTATTTAAAGAAAGGAAACGGATCTAAAAATACTCGTTCAGCAATATATAATAAGTCGCGCCAGTAGAAATCCATCGGCACAGCATAAGCTTTATAAAGACCGATAATTTGCATTAAGTTTTCTGGGGTATCTGGCAACATCGAACCACCAGCTTCTAGGCGATGAATTATATCAGCAAATTCATGGTGCGAAGGAGGTAGTTTAGTGGTAGGGTTTTCTGGAGTTTGTACCATATTTATTCCTGGATTTTTATTTAAGTTTCTAGTAATTGCTGACGTAACTTGAAAGCATGAAAAATGCTCAAAACATCATGTGTCCAAACGGGTAATATCAGCGTCATTAAAATTTCTTCCAGGCTATGAATAGTACCGACAATACAAGTCAGCCATAAAGTTATGCCTGCATAATCAAAACCGAAAAGGGAAATAATAGCAATAAACAGAGTAATTCCCCAGAGTTTGGCTGAGTAGGTGTGATAGCTAGCAGGTTTACCGTATTTTACTAAATTTATTACCCACCAAATCAGCTGAGCTATCACAACCATTAACAATGGTGTTGGATAAGCCATTAAAATATCTTGATACCCCAGCCATGCACTTATAAAGATAGAGCTAAATAGGCAGACATCAGCCCAGCTATCAGCCTGACGTAAATTGGCAGTGCTAACACCCAGTTTCCGGGCAATGATGCCATCCAATATATCTGAAAGAAAAGCCAGCACAAACCCAACGATAAACCAAACACTGGTTTTGCCATCCCAAGCATCCCACAGCAGGAAAGGAGAGATTAAAAAGCGAAATAGTATCAGACTACTGGGAATTAATTTGAAACTCATCTTTGCTCCTGCATTCAGGCGTAACCCTCTTGTTTAAGTAAGTCGGCGCAAATATTTAGCATTTGTTTATAGTAGCGCTTTAGCGCTAAAGCGCTACTACGAGCCAAATACAGAGGTTTTACTTCTCGTTACATAGTTTGGTTTTTTCTCACCGACTTACTTACTATTTCAAAACAACTTGAGAAACTATGGTTGTTTCCCTAGGGGTAATTGTTGCCACCATTGCTGTTGTTGTGGGTTCACTCCAGCGTACTAACCAAGTGGGTTGTATACCCAAAAAGATAATCAAAACTGCCAAGACTAAAGCAGGGATTTTTTCAGACCATAAAACTTTGGGGTAGTAAGCTGAATTACTATCCAGCTTGCCAAAACAGGTGCGGTTGAGGAGAATAACGAAATACACTGCTGTTAACCCACTAGATGCTACACATAAAAGTGTTGGCAAAGGAAAGGCTGAGAAACTACCTTGAAACACGATAAATTCCGCCACAAATCCTGTTAAACCGGGAATCCCGGCGCTAGCCATCCCACTAAGCACTAGTAGAGCGCTAATTAAAGGTAAACCGCGAATCGGACTCATTAAGCCATTGAGTTTTTCTAATTCACGGGTGCCAACTTTCGCTTCTATCACCCCGACTAGATGAAAGAGAATTGCCAGAATTAAACCGTGGCTGAACATTTGAGCTACTGCACCTACCAGTGCTAAAGCCGTGCTAGAAGCGCTAGCGAGCAATACATAACCCATGTGACCAATGGAACTGTATGCTACCATGCGTTTGATATCTTTTTGAGCGATCGCAATTACTGACCCATAAATCGCACTAATCGCCCCCCAAATTGCTAAGTTTGGTGCAACTACACTCCAAGCATCAGGAAACATACCTAAGCCAAATCGCAATAGTCCATAAGTTCCCAACTTCGCTAACACACCACCCAATAAAATGGCAATGGGTGCGGAAGCTTCAACATAAGCATCCGGTAGCCAAGTATGGAAAGGAACTAAGGGTATTTTAATCCCGAAGCCTAAGATGATTCCCATCAGCAGAACGAATTGCAAACCTGCCGAGAGAGTTTGTGTAGATATGGCATCAAAGGCAAAGCTGGTAGAACCAGTTAGGAATACCATGCCTAGGAAGGTTGCCAAAATCAAAGCGCCGGAAACAGCAGTATAAATTAAGAACTTGATGCCGGCATAAGACCGTTTTTCGCCTCCCCAAATGGAAATTAATAAATAGAAGGGGATTAATTCCAGTTCGTAAAATAGGAAGAATAACAACAAGTTTTCCGCTAAAAAAGCCCCAGCAACGCCACCACTAACGAATAAAATTAAAGAATAAAAAAGTCGTGGGCGTTCGGTTTCTTTGTCAGTGCTGTAAATAGCAATCCAGGTAAGTAAACTATTGAGGATCAACATCAAAATTGATAAACCATCAACACCTAGTTGATAACTCAAACCTAATGTTTCATTCCAAGGAAGATACTCTGTAAATTGCATTCCTGGATTGCTGATATCAAATTTCAACAAAATAAACAAATTCCAGAGTAAAACTATGCCTGCTACGGTTAAACATACTAACCGAATGCGGCTCGCTGGGATGGCTTTACCGGGTAAAAACCCGATAACTATAGCACTTAAAATTGGGATCCAAATTAAAACACTGAGCATAGCTATTTGACAATCTAAGGCGGTGAATATTTTTCTTGGTGATTTAAAAAATTAGACTTAAAAACTGTAATCCCCAGAATGGCCAAGTTATCCATGCACATAAAGCACCTACTCCTAAAAGCACGGTAAAGGCATAAAACTGGGTCTGTCCATTAGTACTGTATTTCAAACCTTCGCCACCTAGCAGCGAAAATAATCCCAGCAAATTCACGATGCCATCAACTACAAAGCGGTCAATCATATCAGCAAATTTGGAAAGTTGGGCAACGCTGAAAATGATTGTCATGCGATAGAGTTTGGGTGTGTAGAAGTCGTAAGCTAACAAGTCTTGCAAAGGTTTCCAAGGTAGGCGGACTGGCTTGGGAATGTTGCCTAAATAAATAATGGCGCTAATGCTGCAACCAAAGATACTCGACCAAATGAGTAATAGTGCCACATCTTTATTGAGATCTGCCCAATTGGGTAGTAATGATAAGCTTTGTAATACCAAAGGCAAATGCAGAACAAAGCCAAGTAATATCATCATGGGTAGTACCATAGGCCAATGAACTTCAGGCGATCGCTCACTCATTTGTTTGGCTTTACCACCGAAAATTAAGCAAAATTCTCTAGTTAAACTAACGGCTGTTAAGGCGTTGATTGCGATGATAATTCCCACCAACCAGGGGGAAGTTCCCCACAGTCCATCAGCTAATTTCAGCAAAGCCCAAAAGCTACCTAAAGGGGGAAAAGCAATTAACCCCAATATGCCAACAATGAAAGCTAACCCAGACATGGGGCGACGTGTCCATAAGCCGCCAAGTAGAGTTACATCTTGGGTGATGCCATTCCAGATAATACCGCCGGTACTCATTACTAATAATGCAGCTGCTACAGCGTGGGTGAGTACCAACAATAAGGCTGCATCATCTTGTTGTGCACCTACAGCAATGAACACTAAGCCCATGTAAGCACTAACAGAATAAGATAAGCAGCGTTTAATATCAATTTGAGCGATCGCAATTAAAGATGCGCCTATAGCAGTCACTGCACCAATGGCTACAATAAATGACGAAACTACAGGCGATAAAGTTAATACAGGTTGTAATTTAATTAGTACCCACGCACCACTAGCAACTACTACCGAGTTCCGCAAAATTGTACTAGGAACAGGGCCTTCCATCGCTTCATCTAACCACAAATGCAAAGGAAATTGAGCGCATTTACCCATCGGCCCGGCAACTAGTGCTAAACCTACTAATGTTATCATCGTCGGATCAACTTGAGTATTAGCTGCCCAATCTGCTAGTTCTGTATAATTCCAAGTTCCTGATAAAGTCCATAATCCTAAGACTCCCATCAGCAAAAATAAGTCTCCTACCCGCTTGGTTAAGAAAGCATCCCTTGCACCAGTTACTACCAAAGGTTGACTAAACCATAAACCCACTAATAAATAGGTTCCTAATGTTAGAACTTCCAAAATTACATAACTGAAAAACAGATTATTGCACAAAGCTAAAGCACATAATCCCGCTTCAAATAATCCCAATAAAGAATAGAATCTTCCCCAGCCCCAATCCATTTCCATGTAACCTATCGCGAAAATTTGCGCTAGGAAATTTAAGCCAGTTATGATCACCATTGCACCTACACTTACCGAAGAAATATCTAAGGTAATAGTGAGGTTTAAACCTGCGGTAGATAGCCAAGGAATAAATACTTCGTGGGGTGGTTGATTCAAGGTTAATTGTAAAGCTAAGACACTATGAGCTAATGCCAAAAATGTCATTACTAAATTTACATAACCTGCTGGCCTTGGCCCTGTTCTGCGAATGATGCCCGGCGACCAGGGAATTGCCAAAATTCCACCTATTAAGGCATAGCAAGGAACTAGCCAAACAGTCTCAAGTAGAAACTGAGCCATAAAATTAACCTCTAGATTTGTAACAGAAATTGGCCAAGCCGGGAATTAACTTAAACTTGCTCCCAGTCAGCCAATGATTGTAGATAAAGAACCTTTATTTTTGCTTAATATTATTTTCAGCTTACCGTTATATTTCCCAAAAAGGAATTACTTGGCAAAATAAATACATGATATTTATTCTAATTAATTCTTATATAATCAATCCCTACAAGTTTAATCATAGAATTTAATCTATGGATTAGATTTGGTTTAACGTGAGTTCGACAAGTCTTATTTGACCTCTCCCCCAACCCCTCTCCGGTACGGCTACGGTGTACACACAAGTTTACCTAGAGCGAGTTTCCAGCCAAAAAAGGTAGATTCAAACTGCTCAAGCTCGCGAACCAAAGTATTAATACCGGGAGGTTTCTGAGACTTGTAACCAGACCAACCACCAAGTCGAGCAATAATCCAAGTTGCCCAAGCAAGAGCTACGGTGTACACACAAGTACTCTCCATATAGGTTTCAGCGTTTAAAGCAGCTATAAACTGTCATTACGAGCGAAGCGAAGTAATCGCAAAAATTGTTGGGTTAATGGGATTGCTTCGTCGTTCCTCCTCGCAATGACCGCGCTTTGAGAGATTTATCGCATAGTTCAAAACCCAGTTTTAGGTAGGATTTTAAGACTTCTGTGTACACCGTAGTTCCGTTTCGGAGAGGGAGCAGGGCTGATTCATTCGATCTCTTAGAGATTTTGTCAAGAGTATGAATCAGAAATTTGCTTGAGTGGGAAAAAGAAAAACTACCACCTCAACCAGCAAATTTAAGTGCGTTCACCATTTTCTTGCCCAATCAGATTTTTTAGTCACCTGTTTTTTTTGCTTGAAACGCTTGTAAATCAGCGCCTTTTAGGGAATGAAACAGCCCTGCGGAGAGGGAGTGAGTGAGAGTAGCGAATTATATTCGCCCAAAACTTTTCAAACATCCTCGTTATAAGACTCAAGTATTATAGAAAGTTAATAGTTATCATCAATAACCTCAGATGTATTGCAAGCATTCGTTAATTTGATGAACAATCATAAACTTTTACTTATAGGATCAATCTAATATTTATTTAAGAATTGGAGTTAAAAACTAACCAATTTTACTTTAAAACCTGTACACTAAGTTTCAACGAATTGAGTGATCTCCAAACAACGCCCTAAAGCCGAACTAATTTAACCAACAGATTTTATATCCAGTTAGTCCTATTAGCCTTTTTAAATTGGCAATTGCCTGGATTTAACTTGATTTTATTTAAAAAAGATCGAAATGATCTGTAGATTGTCCCAAGCGAAATTATATTCTGCTTGCGTCAATTGTCATGCCTAATAAGAAACGAAATTCATTTTTGAGGAGATATTATGTCAGACTTTTTCAATCAAATTTCCCGCCGTAAATTTATTTTAACAGTTGGAACGTCTGCTGGTGCTGTATTGTTAAAAGGCTGTTTAGGAAATCCCCCAGAAAATCTAAGTGGTGGTAGTTCGCAAGCAATAACAACTACTCAACCTGTTGCCAATTTGACTCCTGAACAAACACCAGAAACTACAACAGTGAATTTGGGATATATCCCGATTGTAGAAGCAGCACCTCTAATTATTGCGAAAGAAAAAGGCTTTTTTGCTAAGTATGGCATGACGAAAGTCGAGCTTGCTAAACAAGCTTCTTGGGGTGCAGCACGAGATAATGTCGAAATTGGTTCAGCTGGTGGTGGTATTGATGGTGGTCAATGGCAGATGCCAATGCCACATTTAATTACAGAAGGTTTAATTACCAAAGGTAATCAAAAAATTCCCATGTATGTTTTGGCGCAATTAGTTACACATGGGAATGGAATTGCGATCGCCAACAAACACCAAGGTAGTGGTATAGGTTTACAATTAGCGGGAGCCAAGTCTTTATTCTCCAAACTCAAAGCTTCGCCCACACCCTTCACCGCCGCCCAAACCTTCCCCGCCGTTAACCAAGATTTCTGGATTCGCTATTGGTTAGCAGCTGGTGGTATTGACCCTGATGCAGACGTGAAATTACTCACAGTTCCATCAGCGCAAACCGTCGCCAACATGAAAACGGGTACAATGGATGGCTTTAGCACTGGCGATCCTTGGCCTTTCCGCATCGTTAAAGACAAAATTGGCTTCATGGCTGCATTAACAGCAGAAATTTGGAAAAATCACCCCGAAGAATATCTAGCCATGAGGGCTGACTGGGTTGACCAAAATCCCAAAGCTACGAAAGCACTGTTAAAAGGCATTATGGAAGCTCAACAATGGTGCGATAACTTTGATAATCGTAAAGAAATGGCTAACATTTTGGCACAACGGGCTTATTTTAATGTGCCAGTTGATGTTTTGATTGACCCATTTATGGGTAAATACGATATGGGTGAAGGTCGCAGAATTGATGACAGATCGATGGCAGCTTTGTATTGGAAAGATGAAAAAGGTAGCGTTTCTTATCCTTATAAGAGCCATGATTTGTGGTTTATCACCGAAAGCGTGCGCTGGGGATTTTTGCCCAAAGATTACATCGTGAATAATGCTGCCAAAGCTAAAGCATTAATCGATAAAGTTAACCGCGAAGATATTTGGAAAGAAGCTGCAAAAGAAGCAGGAATAGCAACTGCTGATATTCCCACAAATACATCCCGTGGTGTAGAAGAATTCTTTGATGGCGCAAAATTTGACCCTCAAAACCCAGAAGCATATCTCAAGAGTCTGCAAATCAAGAAAGTTAGTGTTTAGTCATTGAAGACACAATTTATCGCATCTGTACAAGATTCATCAGTTAGGAAAAACAAGTTATGACAGTCGCTCAACGAAGACCAGCAACCCCTAAATTAGATAATAGCTTTATATCTCGATTTCAAAAACAGTTTTCTGAAGCTGTTCCACCGATTATTGCGATCGCAATTTTTCTAGTTATCTGGCAACTATTTTCTTGGACTCCTGGCGCAACATTACCAGGGCCAATTAAGGTTATACAAGATACTTGGATTTTGATTTTGTATCCCTTTTATGACAAAGGCGGCATTGATAAAGGATTATTTTGGCAGATTTGGGCTAGTCTACAACGGGTTGCTATTGGTTACTCTTTGGCTGCCGTGGTTGGTATTGCTTTAGGCATTGCGATCGGTATTAATAAAACCATGTCTAAAGCTTTAGATCCTCTGTTTCAGTTATTGCGAACTGTACCACCATTGGCTTGGGTTCCTATTTCCTTGGCAGCTTTAAGACAAAACGAACCCGCCGCACTGTTCGTGATTTTTATTACCGCAATTTGGCCGATTCTAATTAACACGGCTGTAGGTGTCAAAGAAATCCCCCAAGACTATAACAACGTTGCTAAAGTTCTCCAACTTTCCAAGAAAGACTATTTCTTTAACATCCTCATTCCTGCTGCCTTACCCTACATTTTTACAGGTTTGAGAATTGCGATTGGTTTAGCTTGGTTGGCAATTATCGCTGCCGAAATTGTGATGTCAGGTATTGTAGGCATAGGTTTCTTCATCTGGGATGCTTACCAAAACAATTACATCAGCGAAATTATCTTGGCACTAGTCTACATTGGTGGAGTGGGTTTGTTACTAGACAAATTCATGGGTTGGTTACAAAACAAGATTTTACCCACAGAACAAAAGTAGTTCAAAGTGAGGAGCTTTAAGTTATTGGCTCCTCATTCCATCTTTCATAGCTTATTTTGATAGCTGATACGAAATTATTCCGTCTTAGCTGTGTTTATTAGACTTATTGCCAAAATTTGACTTTGTAAATCTTATCAGGCACGAGAAATTGTGTCTTTACACGAGGCTTTTTGGCTTAAATGAATGGTATTACTAATGATAAACATTGATTAATTACAATGATTATTCAATCCGATAAGTTATAAAAATTATTAATCAATAGCTTCAGAAATTGGCATTTTACTAATTGAACTTTTCAAGTAAACATAAGAAGTAAGAAGACTCGCTCCACATAACATCTTTTTGGATAAAACTAATGGTCGCACTCACACAGCCTACTCAAGTTATACCCAACCCAGGACGTTTGACAATTGAAATTGTAGAAATTGCTCCTCAAACAACTGCTATTCGTTGCTTAGATTGGGACAGAGAGCGTTTTGATATCGAGTTTGGTTTACGGAATGGAACAACTTATAATTCTTTTTTAATTCAGGGTGAAAAAGTAGCTTTAGTTGATACTTCCCATCGCAAGTTTGAACAGCTATATCTGGAAATACTTACAGGATTAATTGACCCAAATAAGATAGACTACTTGATTATTAGTCATACCGAACCAGACCATAGTGGCTTAGTTAAAGATATTTTGCAATTAGCTCCTTCTATTACCATTGTTGGTGCTAAGGTAGCTATAAAATTTTTAGAAGATATGGTTCACCAGCCTTTTAAATCAATGCTGGTAAAAAGTGGAGAACGCTTAGATTTGGGTAATGGACACGAATTAGAGTTTGTTTCTGCACCTAACTTACATTGGCCTGACACAATCTTTACTTATGACCATAAAACTAGTATTCTTTACACCTGTGATGTGTTTGGAATGCATTACTGTGATGATCATACTTACGATGAAAATTTCACGGCAATAGAAGAAGATTTTGAATATTACTATGAGTGCCTCATGGGGCCGAATGCGCGGTCTGTGTTGGCAGCTTTAAAGCGAATTGAAAAATTAGAAATAAAAACAGTTGGCACAGGGCATGGGCCTTTACTACAGCACTATATTCCAGAATGGATTGGACGCTATCAAAATTGGAGTTTAGAGCAAGCCAAAACAGAGACATTAGTGGCTTTATTTTATGTTGAAGATTACGGTTATAGCGAAAGTTTAGTAAGAGCGATCGCACACGGCATTGCCAAAACAGGTACGGCGGTAGAATTAGTAGATATTAATAGTGCCGAGCCTCAAGAAGTCCGAGAGTTAGTTGCCCAAGCCGCTGGTTTAGTGATTGGAATGCCTCCGCAATCTTCGCTGATAGCTCAAGCTGCTTTAAACACTATCTTAGCTGCTGCTCACAATAAGCAAGCAATTGGCTTACTAGAGTCGGGAGGAGGAGAAGATGAACCCGTTTATCCCTTACGCAATAAGTTTCAAGAACTGGGATTAACTGAAGCCTTTCCCCCGATTTTAGTTAAAGACATTCCTAGCAAAGTTACAGAACAACTTTGTGATGAAGCAGGTACAGATATGGGGCAATGGTTGAATCGCGATCGCACCATTAAACAAATCAAATCTATTAATAGCGAGTTAGAAAAATCTTTAGGGCGAATTAGCACAGGATTGTATATTATCACCGCCAAAAAAGGAGAAATTCAAAGTGCAATGCTGGCTTCTTGGGTAACACAAGCAAGTCTTAACCCCTTAGGAGTAGCGATCGCAGTCGCCAAAGACAGAGCAATTGAATCTTTGATGCACGTTGGCGATCGCTTTGTTTTAAACGTCTTAGAAGAAGACAGATATCAAGGATTAATGAAACATTTCCTCAAGCGTTTCGCTCCTGGTGCAGATCGCTTTGCTGGAGTCAAAACATATCCTGCTGCTACAAATGAGTCTCCTATTTTAGCTGAAGCTCTGGCTTATATGGAATGTGAAATCACTAACCGTATGGATTGTGGAGATCATTGGGTGATTTATAGCACCGTCCAAACTGGACGAGTTGCTCAGGTAAATGCACTAACCGCCGTCCATCACCGCAAAATTGGCAATCATTATTAAATTGGTCAGTGGTCAGTTGTTAGTTGTTAGTTGCTCACTTCCTTACCAATCTCCTCACATACAGCCATGCATAAGCCTGCTGAAAATACGCCAATTTCTATGTACGAAATAAATCGGGGGCGCGTCGTGCGAACCTTGGAATTTATTCAAGATGTGATTGTGATTTGTTTGTGTATCGGTTTATTTAGTTTCATGGTGCTTCAGGTGAGAGATATGTTTCTCTCCTTGCTTCCGCCTCTAGATTTTAATGCTGTTACCGCCGATATTCTCTTTTTACTGATTTTAGTTGAATTATTTCGATTGCTGATTATTTACCTCCAAGAACATCGAGTGTCTATTGGGGTAGCTGTAGAAGTTTCCATTGTTTCCGCGTTGCGAGAAGTCATTGTCAAAGGCGTTCTAGAAACAAGTTGGAGTCAAGTTTTAGCAACTTGTGCCTTTTTATTAGTGCTAGGAGTACTATTAATCCTCCGAGTTTGGCTACCTCCTACCTTTGATGGCATTGATCCAGAACAAGCAATATCTAAACGCTATAAAAATCGAGTCAAATCAGAATTAGTCGAAGCCAATGGGCAATTAGGGAGTAGATAAAGAAGAAACAGAGCACAGGAGAAGCAACAAGAGATGGAAAAAGTTAAAGGATGAAGAAACAAACCCTTTAACCCTGCCCCTTATCCCCAAAGGGGGCCCC
>NZ_JAECZB010000025.1:22530-53409 GCF_016056295.1 Atlanticothrix silvestris CENA357 | reverse complement strand
GTGGCAGCTAGTAAGGCGGGAATCATTAGTACGCCGAACCAACCGATGTATATGCGGTTGTTGGTGTTGGTGATCCAGTTACAGAACTGTTCCCATACATTGGCGCTTTGGCGCTGATGTAAGGTTGTTGTCATTTTTTTATGATTGCGAGCGTTTTACCTATGTATCAGGCGCTTTTGTTCGCCCTTATGAACTTATGTTACGAGTATTATTGCAATTTGTAAAGTATTTTGAGAAAAAATTTTTATAGTAACCCTGTCAAAAACTCTAAAGCGCCATTTTTCAAGGGTTTGCGAAGCTTGAGGTGATACAAATTATGAACTGCGATCGCGATCGCCTAGCGTAACAATATTCATACTTAATATATGTATATATATGTATGCCAAGAGAAAGCACCTGATAACTAAGGAATAAAGGACACAGCACCAATGGCATACTTGTCAGCTATATAACTCATGCCACTTAAGTACTTTAGATTCAGGTGTTTTATGGCAATCCTTCATACTCGCACTGTTACATATAGCCCTGCTTATACAATCGTTCCCACTTACGAGTGTTTTAATCGCTGCAACTACTGCAACTTTCGCGCCGAACCTGGTCAAAGTCCCTGGATGAGCTTATCAGCAGCACAAAATATCTTGAGACAACTGCAAAATCAGAAAGTCTGTGAAATTCTTATCCTCAGTGGTGAAGTGCATCCCCATTCACCAAAGCGCCAGGAGTGGTTTGAGCGAATTTACGATTTGTGCGAGTTAGGGTTAGCTATGGAATTTTTACCGCACACCAATGTAGGCCCATTAAGTTTTGCAGAAATGCAAAAGCTGAAGCATGTAAATGTTTCAATGGGTTTGATGCTAGAACAGCTAACCCCAGCATTGTTAAATACCGTTCATCGTCACGCACCGAGTAAATTACCAGAAGTCAGGTTGCAACAATTAGAATGGGCGGGAGAGTTGCAGATTCCCTTTACAACAGGGTTACTTTTGGGAATTGGAGAAACTGTTGATGATTGCTGGGAAACCTTGGCGGCTATAGCTGAATTGCATCAGCGTTACCATCACATCCAAGAGGTCATTTTGCAACCCCACAGTCCGGGGACTCAGCAAACCTTTGATGCATCACCATTTGACCCCCATCAATTACCAGAAATCATTGCGAAAGCACGTGAGATTTTACCGCCAGATATTACAATCCAAATTCCGCCGAATTTAGTTAAAGATGACCAATGGTTACTCGCTTGTTTGGAAGCTGGCGCGAGAGATTTAGGCGGAATAGGGCCAAAAGATGAAGTAAATCCCGATTACCCCCATGTTCAGGAACAGACTTTAAGAAAAATTTTACAGTCTGCGGGGTGGGAATTGGTGGCGCGATCGCCAATTTATCCACAATTTGATAATTGGTTATCGGGGGAATTACAAACAGTGGTGAAACAATGGCGAAAAACTTTAGCTACAAATTTTATTTTACAGATATAAACTAATGGTAAATGTCCCTAATTAAATAAATTTAGATGGATTCTAAGCATTATTAATTGACTAATTATCTCCGTATATCTGCTCAAAAATTTTAACTTATTCTTTATGAATTAATATTACCAAATTTACGGAAAAGATAATCTTTTACTCCCCGTAAAGCAGCCTGAGATTTTAATTTTTCTTGACTATTCACTGGTGAATTAAAATAATTACGAATCTGACGCAAAATATCTCGAAAAATTACTTTATAGATGCTAATTGCTGCCCAAAAAGAAAAATTGCGCTCAACCCATAATAATCTATTTCGCCACCAAAAATATTGATAATGAGGAGCTTTATCTCCACCACTAAAACTTGCTGAAATTTTATGCCATACCTTAGATTCAGGGACTAAAATACACTTATATTCTGCCCGTTTAGCTCGATAACACCAGTCTGTCTCTTCCCACATTAAAAAATACTTCGGCTCAAGCATTCCTATTTTTTTCACTACTTCCGCTTTTATTAGTAATGCACAGCCACAGATATAATCTGTTTCTTTAACTTCTGTCCAATTGCTATCATTATCTAGCTTTCCCAATCCTATATGCCTAAAAATGGCTTGTTCTGGTAGCCACTGCGCCCCAGCAAACCAAATTTTTTCAGATTGACTATAGTAGTATATTTTTGAACCCAATATTCCCGCCTCTGGATATTTTTCATGAGCATGGACAAATGCCCAAAGAATTTGTGGATCAACTACGGTATCATTATTCAACAAAAATATATAATCTGCTCCTTGGGAAAGCGCATAATCGATACCGACATTATTACCAGCAGCAAAGCCCAGGTTAGCATTATTCTCAATAACTAATACTTGAGGAAATTTTTCTTTAATAGTGACAACCGAATCATCTATGGAGCCATTATCTAATAAGATAATTTTATAATTAGGGTAATCGATTTTTTGTACCGACTCTAGACATTCAATTGTATCTATTTTACCGTTCCAATTGAGAACTAGGATAAAAATTTGTGGAGCTATCTTATCCATGACTACTAATTAATAATTTTGTTGTGTAAATACCAGAGGCAATTTCTAACCACGCATCTGTCGGAGTGCTTTAAAAGCCTGAAGCCGTAATCCACTTGGTAAAAGCGATAATCCCAAACCAGTCCAAGCTTTAATAGTTGAAAAAGATTTACCTGCTAAAACTAACTTCCTTCCTTTAGAAACTTCGCCCTTTTCAATCAAACGCAACCCTAATAATAGTTGCGTTTCTAGTAGGCGATTGTGCCGAATTTTTTCCAATTTCTGCGAATCAAATTTATATTTTTTTAAATACTGAATCTTATCAAACAAATAAGGAATCGCTCTATTAATACCTTGCTGTTCTGCATGATAGCGATATTCCATCAGTAATTCTGGTAAGTAATAGCCTTTTTTACCAGCCAAAGCTAACCGCACAAATAAATCATTATCCTCACAATTTTGCAGATTGGGCAACATAAATCCCAATTCTTGCAAAGTTTGACGACGAAATAAAGTTGCCCCAACTTGGAAACTTTGCTGAATAAAAACAACCTCCAACAAATTCTGGACAATACCGCCTGCTAAGTTGCTTCTACCCCATCGACGAGAATTTTCTTGAGTTTTATTGCTATCTCGGATATTATTAATATCAATTATCCAATGATCTGTGCCCACAAAATCAATGCTAGAGTCTTGATCGAGAATGGCTGTAGTTTGGGCTAAAAAATCGGGTGTAAGTCGGTCATCATCATCAAATTTCAAAAAATATTTGCCACTGGCTGCATCAAAACCAGAACGCATATTATTACTTTTACCAATATTTCGTGCGTGACGGATATATTTAATCCGGTTATCTGTATACTGTGACATTAATTCAAAGGTTCCATCATTAGAACCATCATCACAGACAAGTAATTCAAAATCTTGTTCAGACTGCTCCAAGACACTTTCAATAGCATAAGGCAGAAGATGAACACGATTATAGGTAGGAATAGAAACACTAACTTTAGGCATATTTCTATGAAAAAAAATACAGTATTAATGTAGATATACATTGAGTGAAATTTAAAATAAACTTCTTTGAAGTTTTTTCACAGTCTTGCTGAGTAATTGGTTAGTTTTAGAAATCATACTAGGTGGTTTTAGTTGCTTGGGTCTTTTTTCTGGTTGTTTAAGAAAACGATAGTATAAAAACTCTTCTTTATAACAAATATCTATATCTTCTCCTTGACATAAACGGACAAAATCTCCAGGAGAATAACTCATATAATGAATGCGATGTATGGGCTTTAATCCTTTTTGATCGTAAAGAACATTATTGACATTGATGAAGATATCAGCATTAGCACAATTGCCTGTTCTATCTTGATTATTTGGGCTAAGTGTAAAGTTAAATAATAAGCGATCGCGCCCCAAAGTCATATAATTAAACAAAAAAGCATCATCCCACCATCCAGTTTTGTTAATCCATTCAACTTCCCTTTGTTCAATTAACCGTTGCTTCATGACCGCGATTTCTTGGGCACTAAATAATCCTCGCTTAGATCCAAAAAAGCTAGAGCAATGTAATTTAGGGCGAATATCTGCTTCCTTATACATTCCAGATGCTTCTATAACTGCAATATCCAATGCGGCTACAGATTGAGGCTTAATATGTTCCCAATCATCAAAAATAAAATCGTAAGTTTCTAACTTCTCGATGACATCATTAACTGGCTTCATTACCAAACTGTCACAGTCATAAAATACAAATTGCTCAAAAATCCCATCAAAGGTCACAAATTTTCTTTGCAAATGACTTTTGTACCAATTAGGACGCGAGGCTTTACTCCACATTTCTCTAGGATGAGCCGCCCAAACTTGATGAGCAAATTCTTCCCAATGTTGAATTACTTGCCAGTTATCATAAAGTATTACATTCTTGCGAGAGTTAATTTCTTGCTTAACTCGATTTAGCCGCTGATCGTAGGGAATAATACAAATAGGAATATTTGGGCTAACATTCACCTCGATGCTGTTGAGTAATGCGACTAATTGATCATAGACAACATCATTGGCGAGGGTATAAACACCGAAAGATTCCATTTTTACAAATCCTTTGTGTTTGTGTTTGAAAAGTTTTTTTAAGAAATATAGAGATAGATTAATGATGGCATAATCTAGGGAAAGTGTCATCTCAAAAAATAAATTCTCAATTTTAGTTATTCAAGTAGTAGTGAAGTTTTTATATTCTTATCAAAAAACATGTAAGAGATATTAGTGATGACATAAAGCGTTAGTTAAAGGCATGGTATATGTATCATCATTCGATTTAGTGTTATTCCTGTTATCTACTGTATGAATATTTTAATGCTATCTTCGACTTTTCCCTATCCACCAACACGAGGGGGAACTCAAGTCAGGACGTTTAATTTACTCAAGTATTTGAGCCAACGTCATGCTATTACCCTTGTAACTCAATATGAAAGCGATGTTACAGAAACAGAAATATCACGATTAAAGGATTGTGTAGATCAACTAGTCGTGTTTGAACGTCCTCGCGATTCGGAAGTAGCCGCAGGAATACTGAAGAAAATACAGCGTTTTAATACATTTTTACAAAAAGGTACACCACCAAGTGTACTTAATCGCTACTCGGTTGAGATGCAAGAGTGGGTTAGTAGCTTTGTCCGCGCAAGAAAATTTGATGTGATTACCTGCGAACATAGCGTTAATGAAATTTATATACAAGAACATTTCATAAAGCAACTAAAAACCGTAGTTAATATTCATAGTTCTGTCTACGGTACTTGTCGCAATCAGCTAGCAACTGGTATTTCAGAAAATGCATTGCGAGACAAAATTAACTTGCCGCTTTTACGTCGTTATGAAAAAAGATATTGCTCTAAATTTTCGGATATTGTGGTAACGACAGAAGAAGATAAAATTCAACTGCAAGCATTTAGCCCTAGCAGTAAAATTACAGTGATTCCTAATGGTGTAGATTTAGTTTCATTCCCTAATCGTATTACTGACCCAGGAGGAAATTGCTTAGTTTTTATCGGTGCTATGGATAATTTAGCTAATATTGATGCCGTCTGCTTTTTTAGTAACCAAGTCTTACCAGAAATCCAGAAAATATATCCTAATACAACTTTTGATATTGTCGGTTCTCGTCCTGCACCAGAAGTTTTAGCATTGCAACACCAACCAGGAATTAATGTAACTGGCAAAGTGCCTTCAATAGTAGAGTATTTACACCGAGCAACCGTCTGTGTTGTACCGATGCGAACAGGATTTGGGATTAAAAATAAAACTTTAGAAGCAATGGCAGCTGGTGTACCCGTAGTAGCAAGCGATCGCGGTTTAGAAGGGTTAGCCGTAGATGGTAATAATATATTATTACGGGCACTACGAGCAAATGAGCCAGCAGAGTATATTACCGCTATTAGTCAACTTTTTAATAACCCACAATTGCGTTTTGAATTGTCTTACAACGCCAGGCAACTTGTGGAAACAGAATTTACTTGGGATATTGCTGGAAAACGTTATGAACAAGTCTGTATTGGAGATTATAGTAATGGCTAAGATCAAGTTGTAAGCTGGAAATTTAGCTTTAATACTTCATCTTAACCTGTCAACTCCGCTTGCCGCGTTAGTATATTGGTTTGATATAAAGAAACCCAACATTATAGTCTTCAATTATTTGAGGCGGTGTCTACGACGGTCACTGAGCCAAGTCGAAGTGCAGGCTATGCCTAAGCATTTTTGAATTAACTGTCTTTATGAAATAAAATAACAGGATTCAAAATGGAAGGATAGGTATAAGTACAGGGCGAACGCACGGGATTTCCGAAACCCCTACTGGACAAGGATCTTGATGAAAAAATAGGCTAAATTAGAAAACGCCGAAACCCTTGCCATTGAAGGATTCTTATACTTTAGATGCGTTTGCCCTGGGTATAAGTATCAGCAGCGATCGCTGAAGTTACTGATTTTGTAAATTTCTTTAAAAATAGTTTTTTTGAATTATGTACATTTTACCACTCAGGATAGAAGTACTATATAGCAAAAAATACTTATAACTCTATTAGATAGAAGTCTAATTATCAAAAGAATCAATATGAGATGGCACTTCTCTAAATTTTCACAACAAACTTTACAATTAAAAATTTAGTTGTAATTGCAATATATTACGTCAAAAATACTGAACTACCTGTTTTGTGTTAAGTTCAAAAGCTAGCGAAATATCAGAAAAATGTACATTTTGAGAGTTCTGTTAGGTAGTAATTACAGCCTCAGAGGTTGGGAAATTCTTCTGGGGATTGACATAGGAAAATTTTTTTTGCTCAACCTCTGCAAGTCAGTAGTGGTAACTTAAGGTGGATATAGAACAATTTATCCAGCGCACAGAAGCATTGCATAGAAGTTTGGCAGACTTATACCAGACAGCTAGTGTCTTGCCTTGGATTCCGCCGGATATGCTACCACAAGCCTTTAAAGAATTATATGGCACCTCAAAGATAGTACAGTTAGCGGCTGAGGAACTTTATCAACAGAATGAAGAACTCATACAAACACGGAATCTATTAGAAGCAGAATGCCGATATTACCAGGATTTATTCGAGTTTGCACCAGATGGCTATTTAGTTACAAATGCAGAAGGTATCATCCGAGAAGCCAATCTTAGCGCAGCTAAGTTGCTCAACATTTCAAGGCAGTCTTTAATAGGCAAACCAATGAGCAACTTTGTCCTTTTCCAAGAGCGACATTGCTTTCGCACTGAACTTAATCAATTATCACAGTCTGACAGAATCCAAGAGTTAGTAGTACATTTTCGGCAAGGGAATGGCGATTTTTTCACCGCAGCTTTAACAGTGACAGTAGTTCGCAACCAACATGCTAGAGTCAGTTCTTTGCGCTGGCTGCTACGTAATATTGATGAACGTCAGCAAACAGAAAGACTATTCAATAAGGACGTAGATATTAGCCAGAATTGTCCTACATATAAACATTCTAAAGGAGAAACTATTGTCTTGAACCCATTGATAATTTGGTATGTTCGTCACGGGTTAGTTAAACTCAGTACCTTTTTTGAAACAGGCGAAGAAGCGTTAATAGGATTAGCCAAAACACAAATGGTTTTTGGTTCTAATATGACTTCTTTACCGATTTACCAAGCTACAGCTTTAACAGATGTCGAGTTAGCCTCGATTGATGTAGCAGAAATAGCTGTTAATCCGATATTAAGTCGTATTTTATTACCAAAAATCAATCAGCGATTGCAGCAAACTGAATCTTTTTTAGTCATTTCTGGAAGACGACGGGTAGAAGATCGTTTGCATCATTTATTAGAGCTTTTAAAACGAGAAGTTGGTGAACCTGTAGTAGGTGGAACTCGCCTCAGTGTTCGCTTTACTCATGAAGATATCGCTAGCGCCTGTTGCACTACTAGAGTTACAATTACACGATTATTAGGCAAACTACAACAACACAATTTAATTAATTTTGATGCAAAAAAACACATAATCTTGAAAGATTGAATTATGCTGCGATCGCTTTTGGGAGAACTGCTGTAAATCGCATCAGAAAATGATCCGGGTTAAGATCATATTATTTGATGAATTTGGCATAAAAGTATCTGTTTTTTGTCGCTAGTTTAAATTGAATTAATACAATACTGTTCGGTTAAGCATTTTTAACTTGGATTAAATTATAGCAAAAGGTCAAGGGTTAAAAGTTTTTCTTTCCTCCTTTTACCCTTAACCTACGTATTGCTATCTATATCAAAATATGTTGGCAATCATGCTTCGCCTGAGAGTGGTAGGATAACTTACTAATATGTTTTTGGCTTTTCCTAGTTAAGTTGTAAAACTTCCTTGCGAAGCTTAAATTCCTATGTTTTCGAGTTTATCTTTACAGCTTAGTTTATTGAGTTGAAGATGCTTTTCGTTTCCGCTTCAACCACCATCCCATTGCACCAGCGATCGCAGTTCCCCCAAGGGTGAGAGGTTCAGGGACATCAGCGGTAGTGACTACAAGTTGAGCTGGCGTACCATAACTGTAACCGAAGAGATATTGATCTCCTACGTCAGCATTATTTTGAAGTGTAGCTCCAATTGAGAAAAATTCCCTACCTGCGGCATTGATATCTGCAATAGCATTCGAGTTGAGAGCAAAACTCAGAATTTCATCGCTATTGCCAGCAGATGTGACTTGGAATGTTCCATAGTTTTTTCCACTCCCTAAATCTTGATAAATATCCAAATCAGGATTATTAATTTTTTGATTCAGGTTACTTGCAGGTGTCAAAACATCAAACAGGCCTATAGTAGGTACTGAATTACCAAAACCGATAAATCGTTGGATTTGCAGTGTTGCTGAAGAAATAGTTTGATTTGCTAAAGTACCAAGATGAAATGTAAAATAACTACGATACGTAATATTACGTAAACTGCCCGTAAGGTAATTATCATTGAAGTTGTCAGTATAATTAGGACGAGAATTGTACGTACTCCACCAACCTTGATTGTGCGTTCCCTCAGTGAACTGCTGATCTGATGTACTAAAGGTAACGTTTACTGCTTGGACTTGATCTACTACTCCTAATCCCAGACAAATAACAGTAGCGCTAATTGCCAGTTTGTAAAACTTTTTCATTGCTTATCCTTATAAAATTGAATCTGTTTGGATGAAATTCACAATAGTTTTTCCTAAATGTTCACTGTTTTGCAATATATGCAATTTTTACTATTTATAAATAAAGCCTTGATGGCTCATCAGTAAGAGCAAATACTAGATAACATGAATATAATAACTTACAGTTTTTGTAGGATGCATTAGGAACGTAACACATACAAATATATAATTAATCTGCTTTAATTTTTGACAATTACTTGTGTAGATAGGCAACAATAAAAAAGACTTTTAAAGTTGTACTGAGTTGTTTTCAAAAATCAAAGAGAAGTCTTATATAAAGCGTCCTCAATGGTATTTGACTACAAAAAATAAGCTTTGCATTTTGTTTAATCCATGTTCCTAAAAAAAGTGAACAACAGGATATGACTATTATTTTATCAAGCTAATTTTGAGGGTTGGTAATAAGACTAAATTTCTTACTACAGATTTACTTAACCTTCAATTGTTGACTGATACATCACTAGAGTTTATTAGTTTCCTAATGATTTATGTATTAAATTCAACTGGAAACTTAAGTAAATGTACAACCGTTTTAGCAGAAATAAGGTATAAATACAGAAACTTTACAGAAAAAATATACTTACTTCACAATATTTTTACTCAATAATATTTAACAAATGTTGCTCCTGTGTTCTCAATCTAAGTGTCAAAGTTAAATATAACCAGTAAAGTCTGACGCAGTAATGCTTTCATGGTGTTTTGCAATGCAGTACTTTTTCACCCAAGTTACTTTTATCAGATCCCCACTGGTTTTTGACATAGAACGAGGAAATTTGTGTTTAACTAACTTGACCGCTTTGACATCATCACTTTTTCTACAAAGTCGGTATAGACATCACCTTGTAAGAACTCTGGTGTTTCTAAAATCTTTTGATGAAAGCCAATCGTAGTTGCTAACCCTGTAATTCCACACTCTCGCAAAGCCCTCTTCATCCGGTTAATTGCCGTAGTACGATCTGGTGCCCAGACAATTAATTTTCCAATCAACGAGTCATAGTGAGGAGGAATTTGATAATCGGTGTAAACGTGGGAATCCATTCTCACACCAGGGCCGCCTGGTGGCAAATAACCGGTAATTCGCCCTGGCTGAGGGCGAAAGTCATGCTCTGGATCTTCGGCATTAACTCGACATTCGATCGCATGACCAGAAAAAACGACTTGTTCTTGAGTCAATCGCAGTTTCTCGCCTTGAGCAATCCGAATTTGTTCCGCAATCAAGTCAAGACCTGTGATCATTTCGGTCACGGGATGTTCAACTTGGATGCGGGTGTTCATTTCCATAAAATAGAATTCGCCTGTTTGAGAGAGCAGAAACTCAACTGTACCTGCACCCACGTAGTTGATTGACTTGGCAGCCATAACAGCAGCCATACCCATTTTTTTTCGGAGTTCAGAAGTAAGAGCCGGGCTGGGAGCTTCTTCTAGCAATTTTTGATGGCGACGTTGAATAGAACAGTCTCGTTCGCCGAGATGAATAACATTGCCGTAGCTATCTGCTAAGATTTGAAATTCAATATGGCGGGGACGCTCAATAAATTTTTCTAAATAAAGACCAGAGTTACCAAAGGCTGCTTCTGCTTCACTTTGAGCAGCTGCAAATAGTTTTACTAGGTCATTATCATCTTTAACCAACCGCATCCCACGCCCGCCACCACCGGCGGTAGCTTTAATCATCACGGGATAACCCATTTTACGGGCAATTACCCGCGCTGCTTCAGAATCTTCCAGTAATCCATTACTACCTGGTACAGTAGGTACACCGACGCGAATCATGGTTGCTTTTGCTGTTGATTTATCTCCCATTGCTCGCATAGCTTCTGGGGAAGGGCCAATAAAAGTAATATTATGGTCGGCGCAAATTTCCGCAAATCGAGCGTTTTCTGCTAAAAAACCATAGCCAGGATGAATAGCAGAGGCATTTCGAGTTAGTGCCGCAGCAATGATCCCAGGAATATGCAGATAACTTTTACTGCTGGGAGCTTCACCGATGCAAATAGCTTCATCAGCCAGTTGAACATGTAAAGCATTGCGGTCAACTGTGGAGTGAACTGCAACAGTAGCAATCCCCATTTCTTCGCAAGTGCGGAGAATACGTAAAGCAATTTCTCCACGATTTGCAATTAGGATTTTGGAAAACTTCATCTAACGTTTCTCCTAGAGACTCCCGTTATAAGCTTCGTCATTCAACTTCTGGCAAAATTATTAATTGGAGTAGTAGGAGACTGGACAATAGGGTTTGGTTAAGAAAGTTATAAGGTAACTCTCTTTCCTTCCCTCTTTCCCCTGCTCCCTCCGAAGTTCTGAATCGGAGGAAACCTCCGCTCAGACTTCTGTTTGCTCCCCTGCCTTTTTTAGTCTGGTTTGATTCGCACCAATTGTTGTCCAAATTCTACAGGAGAACCATTCTGCACCAGAATTTCGACAATTTGTCCAGATACTTCAGCCTCGATTTCATTCATCAGCTTCATGGCTTCAATAATACAGACCGTTTGGCCAGCTTTAATGCGATCGCCTACCTCTACAAAGGGTGGTTCGCTAGGAGCCGGAGCGCTATAAAAGGTTCCTACCATTGGGGAAACCATATCAACTAATTTTTGCCCCATTGGCAACGACGCAGCTATTGTTAACTGCTCTATAGCTGCACTCCCAGTAGAGCCAACGGTTCCACTGATCGCCATATTAATTCCAGAATTGGGTGCTGCTGCGATCGCTGCACCTAAAGTCGAGGGTGCCGCCGCAACAATGTTTCCTTGAGACTCTAGTTGGTTTCCAGGTAGCAGTTGCTCGCTTACACCAACAGCTTTGCGTACTGTTAGTTCAAAATCATCAGTTTTCAGCGTTAGTTCTGCAAAGTCACTTTCAGCAATTGTGACTAGGAGTTGGTTAAGTTCATTAAAGTCTAGTGGCACAGATTATTTAACCTTATCTAATTCAGATATTAAACTAGTAGTGATACTACAAAAGTCTCTAAAATCACCATCAATAAGTCTGACGGCAGTTTTTAACAGTCAATCTTTTATTTGAAGAACATTCATTATGTTAGTATTTCTCTAATTTTTTGCAATATACCAACTGTATTCTTTAATTCAATATTTGTATCAGCAACATTAAATTTAATTACTATATAGCAGTCTAAAGTCATTGGGGAGAACTAAAAAAGCTTGTAAAGCTTGCAAAATAAAGCTTTTTAACTCAGAAAATTTACATAAATCATATAAAATTACTATAGGTTTCGTGTTTTAAATAGGTTTGTGTAATATAGTAGCCAAATATCATAAATAGTGGTGGATATTTTAAATACTTGACTGTGGTCAACTGATAAAATTTGTCACAGTTCGCAATTTTTTATGTAATACGGGCGATCGCTATCTGAGTATGAGGCCAGTTTTTGGATGGCAGAAAAAGCTAAAAATAAATTAAGATTTCAACCAACTCTGGATTTGTATCAGACTATTAAATCCACGAGAGATTAATTGCACTTAGTAGGTTGTATCAAATAAGATTTAGTTTTAATTTATAAAACTGATGAAAGCTCCTTGGCAATCTCCGTATCCAGTGATGTACCCCCCGTACACTGTTGCCTGTAGCGGTTGGGTGCTGAAACGGTTTTTGAGGCTCCTAGCTGAACCACTGAAAAAGCTAAGTCGTTGGAAGATGATTCCCCTTGGTAAGATTTCGACTTCAGTACCTAGTCAAAGTTTTAAACTAGGAGAATTTACGATTGATTGGCAAGGTAGTAATACAACACAACCTAGTTTGCGAATTAGCCATCAAAGTAACGAAGCATTAGCAATATTGCAGACATCTCCTGGTTATAGCTTTGTTAGTGGCGGGAATGTTCGTCTAAATATCACTGAGGAAAGAGGTTCTATAGAAATTGACGAACACAAATATGCTGATTTTACCCATCAATTTGTTGACGGAATCAAGCAAGAAGACAATACATTAGTTATTTATGGTCGTCTTTTAGGTCGCCAAAGTACGAATGACGAACCCCAATATATCTTGACGTTGCAAACTGTAGGCTCAAGAGAACTCGATTTTCAACTACAAATTAGCAATGGCAATGTCAATCAAATACAGTTGCAATTTGTAACTTCTCCAGACGAACACTTTTATGGTTTTGGAGAGCAATTTTCTGATATTGACTGCAAAGGGCAATGGATGCCGATTGTTTGCGAGGAAGGAGGAATTGGTCGGGGCGATCGCGCTCCCAAAACCCTCAACCTGCTAGGTGTTGCTGGTAATAGATTTTCGAGTTATGCCCCTATGCCCTACTTTTTTACAAACAAAGGGCGCTCAATATTTCTCACTAACACCGAACCTGCAATTTTCAACTTGCGTGATCCACAGATTACGACTATCCGAGTTGTATCCAGCTGTATGCAAGGGCGCATCCTTTGTGGTGAGTCACCCCTAGATATTATTGAACTTTACACCAACTATGTGGGAAGGATGCCGCCACTTCCCGATTGGCTCAATAGTGGGGCGATCATTGGTATGCAAGGAGGTACGGAGTTTGTCCGGCAAGTGTGGTCGCAGTTACGCGATTTCGACACACCCATTGCCGGATTCTGGCTTCAGGATTGGGTCGGTCAACGTCGCACAATCGCGGGAAAACAGTTGTGGTGGAACTGGCAACTCGATGAAAGCACCTATCCAGGTTGGCAACAGTTGGTAACTGATTTGGCAAAGGCAGAAATTGCAGTTGGGGTATATGTCAATCCCTTTTTAGTTGAACGTCCCCAACAGCCAAACCAAGAACAACGTCATCTTTATAGAGAAGCTATAGAAAAAGACTTTGTAGTCAAAAATCAAGCTGCCGAACCATATCTGATCAAAAGTACTGACTTCTCTGCGGCTTTACTCGATGTGACTAACCCCGATGCTCGCAAATGGTTCAAAAGTATCCTCAAAGACGAAGTGCTAGGTAAAGGCGCTAAATTCTGGATGGCTGATTTTGCGGAAGCAGCACCGTTTGATGGAGTGTATGCTACCGATGAATCTGGGCTAATTTATCACAACGAATATCCGGTTGATTGGGTAAGAGTGAACCAGGAAGCTATTCAAGAAGCGGGTCAAGAAGGCGATGCTTGGTTTTTCAATCGAGCCGGATTCTTGAAAACTCCATCTCACAGTATAAGTATGTGGTTAGGAGATCAGAATACTAGTTGGGGTAAAAATGATGGCATCACGAGCGCTCTCAAAGGTATGATCAGTGGTGGTCTTTCTGGGTTCAGCATTAACCACAGCGATATTGGTGGGTATACAAGTATCGCTAACCCAATTCTAGAAGCCATCGGTGTCGGATTTAAGCGATCGCGGGAACTACTCTATCGATGGATGGAAATGAATGCTTTCACTCCTATATTCCGCACCCATGAAGGCAATCAGCCAGATAAAAATGTTCAATTTTATACAGATAAAGATACCCTGACAACTTTCAGTTATTGGTCAAAAGTCTATGCAGCACTGGCTCCATATCGCCGAGAATTAATGGCTGAAGCAGCAATTCAAGGATATCCCCTTGTTCGCCACCTTGTTCTGCATTATCCTGATGATCCTAATGTTTACAAAATTGAAGATCAATTTCTTCTAGGTCGTGACTTTTTAATTGCACCAGTGCTAAAGCCACGCAAAAAGAGCGTCAATGTTTATTTTCCGGCTGGCGAATGGGTTCACTTATGGAGTGGCAATATCTACGGTAGTTTGACGATAGGTGTGCGGCAAAAAGTACCTGCTCCCCTCGGACAACCTGCTGTATTTTACCGTGAGGGATCTAAAGCGCCTGAATCGCTCTTGCAGAATCTTAAGGCAAAAAATATGCTCACCGGAGCGCCCCAGGTGTTAAATATTTAGGACGAGAAGCAACCAATTTGGTAAGTAGACGCGATTCATCGCGTCTCTACAAGCAACTTATGTTGGTACAACCTTCAATCGCTTAAACATTGCTTCACGCGCTTGTAAAGCAAGGTTATCATTTAAAGGTTGCAAAGTAATAGCCTGCTGATATTTCAACCGCAACGCTGTTTGAATTAACCAATCAGCTACAAAGGGATTTTTAGGTAACAATGGCCCGTGGGAATAAGTAGCGATCGCATTTTGATAAAATGCTCCTTCTGTCCCATCTTCACCGTTATTGCCTAAGCCATACACCACGCGCCCCAATGCTTCTACTTTGCCTAGTTTGGTGCGTCCGCCATGATTTTCAAAACCCACTAAATAGGGTTTTTTACCTGTCATCTCTGTTAAATCTTGCGCTAAGTGGGACGCTGTAACTTCAATTACCAAGTTGCCAATACAGCGCTTAGTATTTTCACCAGGATGGATAGAAACTAAATCGAGTATTCCCAAGCCTTCAATTCGCTGTCCTAATCCTGGTTCATAATAATGTCCCAATAATTGGGGAGAACCACAGGTAAACACTCCTGGTGTACCATTTTCAATTTTCTCGCGCATGGCATCGGCTTTTGCACCTTGCAAATCACGCATGACAATTTCTTGCTGGCGGTCTTGTGCGCCACCACCAACTATCACATCTACGGTTTTAATATCTGCGGCTGTGGCGTTTTGATCTAAGGGTAAAATTTTCACAGGGTATCCGCGCCACTGAGCGCGACGTTCTATAGTAATTACATTACCGCGATCGCCGTAGGTACTCATCAGTGTTGGATATAGCCAACCTATTGTTAATTCTAAATTTTGCGGATTCATATTCGTAATTCGTAATTCGTAATTCGTAATTCGTAATGAGGCTCGTTCGCGTAGCGTGTCGTAGACAAGACTCGCTAACGTAATTCGTAATTAGGTTAGGTGCTGGGAACTAGGAACTGAAGAGACAAGGGGAATAACTCTTCACCACTGACCACTGACCACTGACCAATTTAAAGAATTTTCCGACCAGTAAGCACTTCTCGCACTTCTAGCATGGCTGAATAGGTGGGCAGAATGTGGAGAGTTTCATTATTTGGTGTATGTTCTAATGCAGTAGCGATCGCCTGTTTTAAGTCTGATTCAACAATTAAATTTAATGTACTTTCAGGAGACTTTTGGCTATAATGCAGACGCAGTGCCATATCATAAACGCGATCGCCACTCACTACTAAGGTTCCTCCCCGTTCGACTAATTTTTCTGTATCGACATCCCAAATCCACGATACATCAGTGCCATCGGGGGTGCGATCGTTCAGTACTAGTAATGTGGTTTTATCAGTACTTTGAGTGACTACACGAATTGTTTCGTTTGTTCCTACAGGATTTTTTGATAACAAAATCCGCACTCGTTTACCATTAATTACCAAATCTTCTGCCCGACCAAAAGCAGCTTGAAAATTATTAATAGTATCTCTAATTATTCCTTCATCAACTCCCAATTCTTGAGCAGCAGTCACAGCAGCTAAAGTATTATATTTGTTGTACAAACCAACAAGAATTTGTGACCATTCACTACTTTCTAGAGTCGGTTGACTTTTACTAAAACCACATTTGGGACAAGTGAAATCTCCCAAATGGGACAAGTAGACACCTTGATAATCTAAGGAATGACCACATCTAGGACAATAAATAGAATCGACGGCGTGAGGAATTGCTTCTAAATATTGCTCTGGTTCATTCAAACCAAAGAACAATACCCGTTGGGGTAACTGTTGACCGAGATAAGATAAAGTTGGGTCGTCAGCATTAGGAATAACCACTGTTTCTGGTGGGAGAGTAGAGATTACCTTTGTCCAACGTTTACTAATTGTGTCTACTTCCCCGTACCTGTCGAGTTGGTCGCGGAACAAATTTAAACAAAGGATAATTCGCGGCTGTAGCGGTTGCAGTACTTTAGGTACGATATTTTCATCGACTTCTAAAATGGCATAGTCAACATTCAGTGTTCCCACTAAGTTGGTGTTTTCTAGCAATGCTGTCATCAAGCCATTTTCTAGATTTGCACCTGTAGCATTATGGGCAATGCGGTAGCCTTGACGCTCTAATATCGTTTTTAACAGCAGCGATGTAGTTGTTTTGCCATTAGTCCCAGCAATGAGAATTACCCCGTTTTTTACTTGCTGACTCAATAATTGTAAAAGTCGGGGTTCAATGCGACGGGCAATTGAGCCTGGTAATACACTAGCAGCACCCAAGCGCAGCGATCGCACTATGAATGTGACGCTTTTTGCCGCTGACACTGCGAAACCCAATTTTAGTCTATCTATAAGTTTTATTTTGTTTCCCACATCCGTACCCTAGTCTGCTAGCAATTGCTAATTAATGGTCTATATTGGCAAATTTAATCTAGTGAGTGTAGCGAATCTTGATCATACTTGCAAGAACGTTAGACAACAACGCTTCTCGCTTTCAAGAGATAATCCCAGTAGGCGTTATCTTAAAAAATAGTGCGTGGGCACAATTATATATCCAGCCCAGTTTGCTAAATTCAGCACAACCTCACGACCAGTAGTAGCTTGCAAGGTTCCTTTTGATGAATACCACAAAGTCTGATTTTTTACATAAACAAATTACTAACTGGCGAAAGTTGGTATTGAAGTGCCTATTACTGCTTGCTTTCTTGTTTATTACAAGTACGCAGCCTGCCTTTGCTGGTATTAATGATGATGTGTATGATGGCAACATTTTCGTGGTTTATGCTGGCAATGGTTCTCTCGTTCCTCCCAGAGAGACGCTATCACAAGCTTTAACAAAACATAAAGCCATCTTTTTGGCATTTTATGTGGATGACAGCAGCGATTGCAAAAAATATGCCATTTCCATTTCACAGGTGCAAGAGTTCTATGGCCGCGCAGCAGAGATTATCCCTATCAATGTTGACACTATACCCCTTAAACAGAACTATGACCCCACAGAACCAGGATATTACTATTCTGGGGCTGTTCCTCAGGTCGTGGTGTTTAATAAATCAGGTCAGGTAGTTTTAAATAAGAAGGGTCAAGTGCCCTATGAGGAGATAGACGATAAATTTCGGGAAATATTCGACTTGTTACCCCGTACAGAATCAGTGCAGTTAAAGCGGCGTGCCTTTAATGAATTCAGTAGTGAGTTAGCTAAGTAACTCTTGGGGTAGACTGAGATCTTGCACTTAGTTTTAGCAATTATAAATCGCGGCTATACAAACTAAGTCCCCTCGCCCCTTGGGAGAAGACTGCGACTCCCTAACCGCCTGCGCGGACTAACGGAAAATTAAGGTTTTTAACCCGCGTAGGCGGCCTTTCCTCCGGGAAGCCGCTACGCGTCCTGCCTGTGTAGCCGTGACTTTCAGTCGCTTGGTGCAAGATGTAAGTAGACCAATTGGGTCTACCTTGATTTTTCGTGCTACCTGCTACTGCATTCGTCACGATGCCAAGAGATAATATTTAAATATCTGCCTTATTTTAAATGAGGAAGTTAATTCATAGTCAAAAATCTATAGTTCCTAAGAAATAACTATTGATGATTGACTATTGACCAATGACTAATTAGAGTGTGTTCTGATGTCAAAGGTTTACACTACTGAAGAACTAATCCAAATTTTGGCAGCCGAACGCCAAGCTTGCCTTAAGGGAAAACGGCTGAAGCTAGAAATTAAAGTTTCCGGCAATCCTGTAATTGACCAGTTTCTCAAAACTGATGGGTTGCAACAGTTTACCGCCTATCAAGATTTTAAAGCTGCCATTCACGATTACCAAAGAGACAATCAAGTTTCAGGCATTGTTTGGCGGGAAGTAAACGTCAAAGATAAAAACTTACGTTATCCCGAAGTAGATAGCGAATTAGTTGCTTTAGCTAGTGACTTAGAAATATTAAAAAATGCAAAAAATTCTCTTTTGAAATTTTGGTATGAAGTTACTGTGAATATGGAGTTATACTTGAGTTTTAATAATAGTAAACAATACCAAAAAATTATCAAGACTGATGTGGAAAGAATTGCTCAAAGAACAGAATGGGCAAGTCTATGGAAATGGGAAAATTCTAATTTTTTAGAAATGATTTTGCAGTTAGGATGGGGTCAACCAGAAGAAGCATTTTATAAAAGAGGAAGACCGCGATCTGGTAGCGAATATATTCATGCGGTGAATCCTGGTAATCGTCCCATTGGGTAATTATGATATAAAGGTTTCAGTTCCTGTGAAATGGCAAGCTAACGATAAATGTTGTACCCATTCCTACTTTAGTTGCATAGGCAATTTGACCTCCATGTAACTCTACATAATGTTTAACAATTGCCAGTCCTAAACCATGTCCTGGTATATTGCCAACATTACTACCTCTGTGAAAGGAAGTAAACAAATTTTCTTGATCAGTCTCTGGAATTCCAATTCCCTGATCTTGAATACGAAAGATAGCTTCTCCCTCTACACAAAACAAGTCAAAATACACTGCGCTACCTAGTGGCGAGTATTTAATCGCATTAGATAGTAAATTAGTGATGATGTGGCGTAGCAGTTTTTTGTCCAAGCCAGGTAATCTATATTTTACAGTTAGTGATTGCGAATTTTTTACAGAATTAGCATTATCTTTGATTGTACAAGTGCCTTGCATAGAAAAGATAATTTTATAATCATTGCCCACACCTAATTGAATTTCTGAAATTAAATCCTGACAAAATTTTTCTAAATCTAATGGTGATGGATTGAAAGAATCTCTCCCAACTTCTGCTTTACCAATTAGCAAAACATCACTTAATAAATGATCTAATTGCTTAACAGCATTTTGAATTTGGTGTATGTATTCTTTTATTTGAACTTCGTTTAATTTGTAGATGTGGCTTGCCAATAATTCAGTGTAGTTGAAAATATTACTCAAGGGATTACGAAATTCATGACTAACCATTGAAACAAAATAAGACTTAATACTTCTGTTTTCTTTTTCTTTTTCTAGAGCTTCACGCATCAACATTTCTACTTTATGTCTGTTAAGAGCAATTTCAATAGTAGTAATTAATTGATGTTCTTCAAATGGTTTAATTATGTAGCCAAATGGTTGTGAATCTTTAGCTTTTTTTAAAGTATTTTTGTCTGAATAAGCAGTGAGATAAATTATTGGTATATTGAAACGAGTTGTAATTTCTTGTGCAGCTTCTATGCCACTCATGTTACCTTTTAACATGATATCCATTAAAACTAAGTCTGGATAAAATTCGGCTACTTTTTCAATTGCTTCTTCTCCATATACAGCAATAGCAGGAACAATATATCCTGAATATTCTAAACAATCTTTAATTCCACAAGCAATAATACCTTCGTCTTCAACAACTAGGATTTTTGCCTTCATTATCTGTTTTCTCCCTAGTTTTCAATGACTAAAATTACCAATGCTTGCTCAATATTCAAATGTTTGGATTGAATGTTCCATTTACATATATTTACTTTGTTTATTGGCAAGGGCACATTGAATTTTAGCAATTCTTTAGTTGTTTCAAAAACTCTTCTTTATAACAGATATTCACCTCGGTTTAAAGATAATTTCAATAAGACAACAGTATGTAATTTTAATTGTTGCTAATTTTTGTTGCAACAAAGCGATACTTGTCTCTATTATCACAATCTATGAAAACAAAAAAGATTAGCTTTGATAAGCTTTACAACTATCTTGAGAAGTAAAATTTAAAATTTACATCGAAGCATCAATAAGGTTTTTCGTAGAAAAAATTAGAACATAGTAGTTCCTTTGTGATAAGCTAAGTCATAATTAATATTATTTCTTCAGTATATTCCCTTATTTTAATAAAAAATTCTCGATAAAACTGATCCGGATATATCTGAAATGCATTAAGTAGGTGGGAAAACACAATTAGATTAAGTAGATTAAGAAAGATAAATAAAGCTAAAACCCTCTTCCTTTCCCCATTGTGCCTCCTGCCTACTGCTTTATCCCAACTACAAATATTTACGTCGCTCTACTTAGTTACGGAACTAAACACTGTATTGGTACTGAGTAATTTAGGTTATACAAACTTTTTGTCAAATTCCTGAATCGTGAAAAATTCACTTTTGAGTCCCAATCGAAACTACTCAGAACGCGGCACTTTTTTGGGGATGTTAACCAGTAAATTAGATGTAGGGAGTAAAAAATAAACCGATGAAATGTATCGCCTCTTGTCTTGCATCTACTATCGGCGAAGAAAATGCTGTGTGCCTTTGGGAAAATCTTGAACTGAGCCAGCAACAACATATCCAACAAGCGATCGCTGACAAAAAAACGCCAAGCAGCTATACTTCTGGAAATTCTCCCAGTTGTATTGTCTATCCCCACACTCAAGAACAATTAGCTGCTGTCGTTGCAGAGGCTCACCGTCACAACTGGCGTATCCTTCCCTGTGGTAGTGGTAGTAAACTCAACTGGGGTGGTTTAGCTACAGGCGTTGATATTGTCATTAGTACAGAACGCATCAATCGACTAATAGAACACGCTGTTGGTGATTTGACTGTTACAGTAGAAACTGGGATGAAGTTCTCGAATCTGCAAACAATTTTGGCAAACTCTCGCCAATTTTTGGCCCTTGACCCTACAGCACCAAAGTTAGCAACCATTGGCGGTATTGTCGCCACCGCTGATACAAATTCTTGGCGACAACGTTATGGTAGTGTACGCGATCAACTTTTGGGTATCACTTTTGTGCGTGCTGATGGACAAATCGCCAAAGCCGGAGGACGAGTAGTAAAAAATGTGGCTGGGTATGACTTGATGAAGTTGTTTACTGGGTCTTACGGGACATTAGGTATTATTAGTCAACTAACTTTTCGAGTGTACCCACTACCAGAGGTATCTGGTACGGTGGTGTTGACTGGTGCAGATGAGGCTATATCTCAAGCTGCTGCTATCTTACGAGGTTCGGCTTTAACACCAACCCAGGCTGATTTACTATCAGCTAATTTAGTATCTAAATTAAATTTAGGTACAGGGCTAGGATTAATTGTACGTTTTCAAAGTATCAGTGAGAGTGTTAAAGAACAGTCAAACCGACTTTTGGCAGTAGGAGAAAAGTTGGGTTTAGATGGAGCCATGTATTCAGGCGCAGATGAAGCTGATTTATGGCAAAGATTATCAGAACAAATGCATTCTTTTAACACAGAGTCTGTAATTACTTGCAAAATAGGAGTATTACCGACTGCTGCTGTGGAGGTTTTAAGTAAAGCAGAAATGGGTTTGATTCACATTGCTACTGGTTTGGGATGGTTACAGTTTGAGGATAACAATCAGGTTTTAGCAATGCGCGATCGCACTCAAAATTATGGTGGTTTTTTAACTATTTTACAAGCACCAGTGGCGGTGAAACAACAATTAGATGTTTGGGGCTATACGGGTAATGCTTTACCATTAATGCGCCGTATTAAAGAACAGTTTGACAGTAAAAATATTTTAAGTCCTGGTCGGTTTGTGGGTGGAATTTAAGAAACAAACCACAGAGACGCTGAGATATAGAGGAGAAAAATAATTATGCAAGTTTCAGAAAATTCTATTAATAATACAGCTAGTTTAAAGAATTTGAAAGGATTTGATCCTCATCATCCGCCAGACCCAAAGTTAATTGATAGTTGTGTGCATTGTGGATTTTGTCTCTCGACTTGTCCTAGCTATCGAGTACTTGGTAAAGAAATGGATTCTCCTAGGGGACGTATCTATTTGATGGATGCGATTAATGAGGGAGAAATTGCCCTAAATACTGCCACAGTACAACATTTTGATTCTTGTTTAGGGTGTCTAGCTTGTGTGACGACCTGTCCTTCTGGTGTGCAATATGACAAATTGATTTCTGCGACTCGTCACCAAGTCGAACGCAATTATTCTCGCAGTTTACCAGATCAACTGTTCCGCCAATTAATATTTTCTTTGTTTCCCAACCCTGACTTGTTAAGATTTTTACTGGTTCCATTGTTGGTTTATCAGAAACTGGGTTTTTCTAAGTTCTTCCAAGCTACGGGTTTATTAAAGAAAATATCTCCCCGCTTGGCAGCAATGGAATCAATTTTGCCAAAAATTACCCTCCAATCTTTTCAAGATAATTTACCGGATATTATCCCAGCTAAAGGTCAAAAACGCTATCGAGTTGGGGTGATTTTGGGATGTGTGCAACGGCTGTTTTTCTCACCAATTAATGAAGCGACGGTGCGGGTGTTAACGGCGAATGGTTGTGAAGTGGTAATTCCTAAATCTCAAGGTTGTTGTGCAGCACTTCCCGAACACCAAGGACAAACAGAACAGGCGAAAGCTTTGGCTAGGCAAATGATTGATAGTTTTGCCGATACTGATGTAGATTTTGTAATTATCAACGCTGCTGGTTGTGGTCACACATTGAAAGAATATGGTCACATTTTAGAAGATGACCCAGAATATCGAGAAAAAGCACAGGAATTTGCCGCGAAAGTTAAAGATGCTCAAGAATTTTTGGCAACTGTGGGTTTAACAGCAAAACTCTCACCATTAACTGACGAACCCTTGAATTTGGTTTATCAAGATGCTTGTCATTTATTGCATGGGCAGAAAATTAGTGTGCAACCGCGTCAATTGTTACGGCAAATTCCGGGTGTGAAGTTAAGAGAACCAATAGATGCAGCTTTGTGTTGTGGCAGTGCGGGGGTTTACAATATGCTGCAACCAGAAGTAGCAGAGGAATTAGGCCGACAAAAAGTTGAAAATTTGCTGAATACTGGTGCTAATTTGATTGCTTCTGCTAATCCTGGTTGTACGTTGCAAATTACTAAACATTTGCAGTTGCAGGGTCAAAAAATTTCTGTGATGCACCCAATGGAGTTATTAGATTATGCCATTCGGGGCGTAAAGTTATAGTCTAGTTCTTACCCATCTCTACCCAAGATGGGTAAATTTTTATTTTACTATTCGTTTTATTTACTGTGTGGTAATTTTTATTATGAAAATCACCTAAAGAATAACTCAATAATTAAACCAGAGTTATTAAACGTTGTAGGAATCCTTAATCATCAGAGAATAAAGGAACATCATATAACCTAAATTTCTGGTCTACCGTAATTATCGTTAAACTTTCTACCAAGGCTTGAGGAATTAACATCCTATCGAATGGGTCTTTATGGTGCCAAGGCAAACTACCCACCTTTAAACAATGCTCCGCCGAAATCCCCAAAACTTGAAATTGATTGTCCCGAATCACCGCTAACAAATCATTGGGTTGCTTCAACTTTCCCAATGAAGTTTTAATCGCTATTTTCCATATCGTTGCCGCGCTAACAAAACTATCATTTACTGGGTTTCTCAGAATTTCTTGCACATCTGTCGGCAACTTCGGGTCATTTGCTAACCACCACAACAAAACATGGGTATCTAATAAGAAACCCATTAATCTTTTCCATAGAACATAGCGTTAATCTCCTCTGACTCATCATCAAAATCATCAGCAATCCAAACGCGCCCTTCCCAAGCCCCTGGAGTACGCGGCTCAAGTTGCGCCTCATAGCGTACCAAACGCACCAATGGTTTACCCTCCCGACTAATGACCACATCTTCACCCTGTAACACTGACTCTATTAATTCGAGAAGATATGCCTTTGCCTCTTGAACCGTTGCATTCTTCATAGACAAAAAACCTGATGAATTAAAATTTAATTATAAAATGAAAACTGAACTCAACATAGTGGCAGAATTTATACAAAATACCTCTCAAACTTTTATTACTCTGCGTTTTCAGTCATTTTTCTCATGAGCTAACTTCACTACTGAAATTACCATATCAGCAAACTAAAGCATAAATCTGGCAAACAACCGTTTCAAATCTACGCACATCCTAAAAATTTGCTGTAAGATTACAAATTCCGAAATATCAGCCTTGTGATTTGTATAATCACTGAAATCGGTGTTAATGTCAGGCTGATGTTGGGTTATATGTGATGAAACTGGATTTAACAAGGTTTTTTCAGGCTTGCAACCCTAGTAAGACTCTGGTTGTAGGCAAAGCGGAAGATAGACCGTATTATATTGATTTTTCTAAAGTGCGTGGTGGCAAGATAATTGAAGAATTGGGACGAACTATTACCCGCCTTTCACCCAATGAACCAACTTGCCAATTATTTACCGGACATATCGGCTGTGGTAAATCTACTGAATTACTGCGACTCAAAGCAGAGTTAGAGCAGCAAGACTTTCATGTGGTTTATTTCGAGTCTAGCCAAAGTCTGGATATGGCAGATGTTGATGTTACTGATATTTTACTAGCGATCGCCCGCGAGGTCAGCCAAAGTCTAGAAGCAATAAAAATTAACCTCAAACCAGGCTACTTTCAAAGTCTGTTTACCGAAATTGTCGATTTTTTGCAAACGCCGCTTGACCTGTCGGCGGAAGCTGAGTTGTCTGTGGGTATTGCCAAGATTACAGCCAAAACTAAAGATAGCCCCAAACTGCGCGGTCAATTGCGGCAATATTTAGAACCACGCACCAATAGTATTTTAGAATCAATTAACCAAGAATTGCTCAAACCTGCTACAGAAAAGCTCAGACATCTAGGTAAGAAAGGACTAGTAGTTATAGTAGATAATCTCGACCGGATTGATAACTCTTTGAAGCCTTCCGGTTATTACCAGCCAGAGTATTTATTTGTCGAACGCGGTGAACAATTAAACCAACTAAATTGTCACGTTGTCTATACAATTCCCCTAGTGTTGCTCTTTTCCAACGCTTTAGGAAGGCTAACAAATCGCTTTGGAGTAGACCCCAAAGTTTTACCAATGGTTCCCGTAGTACTACAAGATAATTCTCACTACCCACAGGGAATCACGCTACTACAACAAATGGTCATGGCGAGAGCTTTTCCTGGTGTCAATTGGGAAAAAAACCGTAATTTAATCACTGAAGTTTTTGATAGTCCTCATACTTTAGAGCGACTGTGTTTAGTTAGCGGCGGTCATTTGCGTAATTTATTGATGTTATTGTTTCGCTGTCTTCAGCGAGAAGACCCACCCCTTTCACGAGAATGCATAGATAAGGTAATTAAACAACGTCGCAATGAGTTAACTTTAGCCATTACTCCCGATGAATGGGAATTACTACTGGAGGTGGCGCAAGAGAAAAAGTTGAGAGGTCATGAAAAATATGAACTATTACTTCGTAGTATGTTTGTCTTTGAATATCGGGATGAAGATGGTTCGTGGTTTGATATCAATCCAATCTTGGCAGAAGCCAAGGAGTTTGGATTATAAGTCAATAAACATCTGGTTAAAAAGAATGTAGAGATGCGATAAATCACGTTTTTAGAAGGGTTTTGGATAACACACATTTAATTTTTGGAGATATCTAATAGGTTTAGGATAAAAATAGTTAACCGCCGATAAACGCCGATAAACGCCGATGAATCCAGATGTTCAATCTGTTCAATCAATAACTGAATTGTATTGAGCTATCACGAGGTAGTTTGGGACATAAATTGCTCATAAAATTTGGACACCAAAAAACTTTCAAACCTATTCCCTGTTCCCTGCTATATGACTAATCACAATGAGCCAAAAAATTTAGCCACTGACAACGAAAGCTCTTTACATGCTCTCGTGCGAGCAATTGCCCTTTCTCAAGGTCAGTTTTCGCTGATTTTGCTGCGATGTAATTATGCAGCATTACGTGAACGCATGGTAGAAAGTCTGCACCAATCATCTCCTATAAAAATCCACGAAATTACCTTACCTACATCAATTAAAACACTTTATACAAATATCAGCGAACAATTAGGAAATGAGCAGCCACCAGCGTTGATGGTTTTTGGTTTGGAATCAGTTAAAGATATTAAGACAGTTCTAACATCAGCTAATCAAGTCCGAGAAGAGTTTAGAAAAAATTTTCCCTTTCCAATATTATTATGGGTTAATGACCAAGTTCTGCAAAAATTTATTAGATTAGCAACAGACTTAGAAAATTGGGCAACTATCATTACCTTTAAAAATACTATTGATGATTTAGTAAGTTTTCTACATCATAAAACCGACACAATTTTTGCTGATGATGTAATTCCTAACCCCCAAATTTGCTGGGAATTAGAGACGGCCTTAAAAGATTTGCAAAATCTGGGAGAAGCATTAGAATTACCACTGCAAGCGAGTCTGAAGTTTGTTATTGGCTTGAATGATTACCAGCACGATCGCATAGATTCAGCTTTAATAAATTATCAACAAAGTTTAAGTTTTTGGCAACAAAATAATCATTTAGAACGACAAGGTATCTTGCTAGTTCATATTGCCATAGTTTATGCTAGAAAAGCAGAAAAAAATCAGCCGGACAATCAATCTTGTTGCCTAGAATCTAGAAATTATTTCCAGCAAGCTATTAATATTTTTGAACAAGCACAACGCCCAGATTTAGTTGCCAAATATATTAGTAAATTGGGTGAAGTTCTGCGGCACTTACATGTATGGTCAAAGTTGCAAAGCCTTGCTGAAAGATCTTTGACTCTGCACCAAGATTATGGCACTCCGCTGCAAATAGCTCAAGATTATGGTTTTTTGGCAGAGGTGGCGCTACAGCAGTCACATTGGACACAAGCCAATCAACTTGCTTACCAAGCACTACATATATTAGATAATATTCCTAGTTTACCAGAATATGAATATGCTTTATATCTGTTTATTTTAGCGCGATCGCAACAAGGTTTGGGTCAGATACTAGCAGCAATTATTAATTTAGAAAAAGCCAGAAAAGTAAGTAATCATCAGTACGATCCGAAATTGTATATATCTATATTAGAAAAATTGCGATCGCTGTATTTTGATCAGTGTAAATATTTCGATGCTTTTAATATAAAACAAGAACAGCTTCAAATTGAACATCAATATGGTTTTCGCGCTTTTATCGGTGCATCTTATCTCAATCCCCAGCGTCAAATCATTAGTTCTGCACAGTTACAACTTGAACATCCTGAAACCATTGCTCAAGAAATTTCTGCTTCTGGACGAGAACAAGATGTCAATAGATTACGAGATAGAATTAGTCGTGATGACTACAAATTCACTGTTATTCACGGTCATTCAGGAGTCGGAAAAAGTTCAATTTTACAGGGTGGATTAATTCCAACATTGCAACAGCAAGCGATTGGAGCGCGAGATGTTTTACCTATCCTTATACGAGCTTATACTGATTGGGTAGGAATGCTCAATCGGTCTTGGATAGAAAATTTTGAAAAACTCAGATCTCAAACATTCGCTATTAATCTTGATTCTAGTACAGCTATTGTAGAACAGTTACAAAAGAATGCTGATCGTAATCTATTAACAGTATTAATTTTTGACCAATTTGAAGAATTTTTCTTTGTTTATACAGATCAAGCTCAAAGAAAACCATTCTACGATTTTTTGCATATTTGCTTAGATATTCCTTTTGTCAAAATTATTTTATCATTGCGAGAAGATTATCTTCATTATTTATTAGAATTTGATCGCCTATTTGATTTAAGCTCTATTAATAATAATATTTTAGATAAAAACATTCGCTATTATTTAGGTAACTTTTCACCTAAAGATGCTAAAGCAGTTGTACAAAATTTAACAGAAAAAATCCACTTTTATCTAGAATCAAAGTTAATAGATAAATTAGTGAAAGATTTAGCTGGGGAACTTGGAGAAGTCCGGCCTATTGAATTACAAATTATTGGTACACAATTGCAAACTGAAAAAATTACTACATTAGAACAATATTGTCAGTTTGGTACTAAAGAAAAGCTGGTTGAGCGATTTTTAGAAACAGTTATTCATGATTGCGGTTCTGAGAATGAATGTACAGCCCGACTAGTTTTGTATTTACTCACCGATGAAAACAACATTCGTCCCCTCAAAACTCGTGCTGAATTGGCAGCAGATTTAGCAACAGAAGCCGAAACCCTAGATTTAATATTAAAAATTTTCGTCGAATCAGGGCTAGTATTACTATTACCAGAAGTTCCTGCCGAGCGTTATCAACTAGTTCACGATTACCTTGTATCTTTTATTCGCCAACAACAAGGAAGTGAGTTGTTAGCCGAACTCGAAAAGGAACGTCAACATAGAAAGCTGGTTGAACAAGAGCTAAAGCTTTCAGAAGCAAAATTAGGTCAAGTAAACGCAGAGCTGCAAAAACAACAAGTAGCTCTCCAAGAAGCACAAGAAGGCACGAGATTAGAGCGTGATGGGGTGAGCGCTTTACGACAGTTTGAGTTTGCCCAGTTAGACTCGCTAATATTAGCAATGCAGAGTGGTAAATCTTTACAAACCTTAGTCAAAGATGGCCGGCCTCTGGAAGAATATCCAACTACCAGTCCTTTGCTAGCTTTGCGAACTATTCTTGATCATATCCAGGAATGTAATCAGATTCGAGGACATCAGGGTTGGGTGAGGAATGTGTGTTTTAGTCCCGATGGCAAATACATTGCCACTGCTAGTGATGACCACACAGCTAGATTATGGAAAGTCAACGGTCAGCAGGTTGCCCAATTTGCAGAACATCAAGGCATTGTCTGGAGTGTGAATTTTAGTCCTAATGGCAAATACATTGCCACTGCTTCAGGACATACAGTTCGATTGTGGAACTTAGATGGTCAGTTACTTGCCCAATTTCCTGAACATCAAGGTACTGTCTGGAGTGTATGTTTTAGTCCCGATGGCCAGTACATTGCCACTGCTGCTGATGATTGTATAGTCAGAGTGTGGAGCTTCAGCGGTCAATTGCTTACCCAATTGAGAAGACATCAAGGAGCAGTTAGGAGTGTGTGTTTTAGTCCCGATGGCAAATACATTGCTACTGCCAGTAATGACCACACAGCTAGATTATGGAATTTTGACGGTCAGTTAGTTGCTCAATTGAGAAGACATCAAGGAGCAGTTAGGAGTGTGTGTTTTAGTCCCGATGGCCAATACATTGCTACTGCTAGTGATGACCACACAGCTAGATTATGGAGTTTTGATGGTCAGCAGACAGCCCAATTTCGAGGACACCAAGGCGCTATTTGGAGTGTGTGTTTTAGCCCGGATGGCAAATACGTTGTGACTGCTAGTGATGACTGTACAGCCAGAATTTGGAAACTCAACGGTCAGCAGGTGGCTCAATTTCAAGGACATCAGGACTGCGTGAGAAGTGTGAGTGTCAGTCCTGATGGTCAGTATATCGCTACTGCTTCATCTGACTGTACGGTTCGGTTGTGGCATCTTAATAGACAGCAATCTACCCAATTTCAAGGACATCAGAATTGGGTAAGAAGTGTATGTTTCAGTCCTGATAGTCAGTATATCGCTACTGCTTCTTCAGACTTTACAGTTCGGTTGTGGCATCTGAATGGGCAACAATTCACCCAACTTCTTGTGCATCAAGGAGCAGTTAGAAGCGTGTGTTTTAGCCCTGATGGTAAATACATCGCTACCGCTGACCGTACAGCCCGATTATGGAACCTCCACGGGCTGCAACTTATCCAATTTTCAGGACATCAAGGTACTGTCTGGAGCGTGTGTTTCAGTCCCGATGGTAAGTACATTGCTACTGCTTCTGATGATTGTACAGCCCGATTGTGGAATCTCAATGGGCAGGAGCTTGTGCAATTTCAAGGGCATGATAACTGGGTAAGGAGTGTGAGTTTCAGTCCTGATGGTAAGTACATTGTCACTGCTTCTGAAGACCGTACAGCTCGATTGTGGAACCTCGACGGGCAGCAACTAACTCGATTCCAAGGACATCAAGGCACTGTCTGGAGTGTGAGTTTTAGCCCTGATGGTAAGTACATTGTCACTGCTTCTGAAGACCGTACAGCTCGATTGTGGA
>NZ_JAECZB010000025.1:0-22430 GCF_016056295.1 Atlanticothrix silvestris CENA357 | reverse complement strand
TCGATTCCAAGGACATCAAGGCACTGTCTGGAGTGTGAGTTTTAGCCCTGATGGTCAATACATCGCCACTGCTGCGGACGATGGTACAACCCGGTTGTGGAACCTGAATGGGCAACAAGTTGCTCAATTCCAAGGGCATCGCAAGGCAGTTAGAAGTGTGAGTTTCAGTCCTGATGGTAAGTACATTGCCACCGCTGCTGACGATCATACAGCTCGGTTATGGCCTGTGGAAAATTTAGAGCAACTGCTGGTACGCGGTTGTAACTGGCTGCATGACTATCTTGAGAATAACTCCAATGTAAGCGATCGCAATCTCTGCAATCAAAACAAAATTACACTACTGTAACTTATCCTTCATAAAAGTTATAGGAAATAGTTGTACTTTTATAAAGTATAATTAAGAAAAAGATAAAAAAATTTTGGACAGTAAGGTCGGCCAATTCGCCGTCAATACTATCCAAAAGTCGATAAACTTTAATAGTTTTTTATAAAAAGCTATCGATAATCTAGACTTACAACTAGTTTGCAAGTTTGGATACAAACAAAAATGTAAATTTCCCAGTTGAAGAGGCAAAAAAAGGCGTGGGTCAGTATCAACCTGCTCAGCTAAGGCGCTACAACCCAGACGACATCGCTCGTCACTATCGTTACCGTCCCTGGCTTGCTTGGGGACGCTTGTTGAGAATTATCTGGTCTTTTGCTGGATTTATTTTGAGTCTAAAGTGGGACGAATGGCAAAATCAAGTTGAGCAGAATAAGGGTAAACGTGCCACCCAGTTACGAGAACTGCTCACCCGCCTAGGCCCCACTTTCATTAAAGTTGGTCAAGCCCTCTCTACCCGGCCTGACCTGATACGTAAAGATTTTCTAGAAGAACTTGTCAAGTTACAAGACCAGTTGCCGCCCTTTGATAGTGCGATCGCTTATAGAATTATCGAAGCGGAGTTAGATCGTTCAGTTCCCGAATGTTTTAGTGAATTATCGCCTACCCCAGTGGCAGCTGCTAGCTTGGGTCAAGTATACCGTGGTCGTTTAGTTACTGGGGAAGAAGTAGCAGTCAAAGTACAGCGCCCCCACTTACGCCCGGTCATCACACTTGATTTGTATTTGATGCGCTGGGCTGCGAGTTGGTTAGCTCCTTGGTTGCCTCTAAATCTTGGTCACGACCTCACTTTGATTGTGGATGAATTTGGCACAAAAATATTTGAGGAAATTGACTATATTAATGAAGGTCGCAACGCGGAAAAATTTGCTAGCAATTTCCGCAATGACCTACAAGTCAAAGTTCCCAGTATTTACTGGCGCTACACGAATACCCACGTTTTAACCCTGGAATGGATTAACGGCTTCAAACTAACAGATACTACACGCATCCGTGAAGCAGGTTTAGACCCAGAGGAGATTATTAAAATTGGTGTCACCTCAGGTTTGCAACAGCTACTAGAACACGGTTTCTTCCACGCCGACCCCCATCCCGGCAATTTGTTTGCTATACCCGATGGTCGCATGGCTTACATTGATTTTGGCATGATGGATCAATTAGAAGAAACCACCAAAGAAACACTGGTGGATGCCTTAGTACACTTAGTCAACAAAGACTACACAGATTTAGCCAAAGACTTTGTAAAATTGGGATTTCTGACTCCAGACACAAATATTTGTCCAATTGTCCCGGCTTTAGAGTCAGTGCTGGGAAATGCGATTGGTAGAAACGTCGGTGATTTTAACTTCAAAACCGTTACCGATGAGTTCTCGGAACTGATGTACGAATATCCTTTCCGCGTTCCCGCCAAGTTCGCTTTAATTATTCGTTCTTTAGTGACACAAGAAGGCATCGCCCTCAGCCTCAACCCTAATTTCAAAATTATCGAAGTGGGTTATCCCTACATAGCACGGCGGTTGTTGACAGGAGAATCTCCAGCATTGCGGCGACGATTACTCAATGTGTTGTTCAAAGATGGTAAATTCCAGTGGCAACGCTTAGAGAATTTAATTGAAATCGCTCGTACTGATGGCAACTTTGATGTTGTACCCACCGCCAAGATGGGTTTGCAATATTTGCTGTCTGATGAAGGCAAATTTCTACGGCGACAGTTGGTATTAGCGCTGACCGAAGATGACCGACTCCACACCGCAGAAGTGCAACGCCTGTGGAATTTAGTTAAAGATGATATCCAGCCAAATCGTTTATTGAATGTAGCGATTGGCATGTTGACAGATTTATCTAGAGAAGGCGTAGCGACGATTCTTCCCAAAGCTACATCCCTAGCTGCTTTTACGGAAAACCAGTCAGTAAATAACAATTAATTTAATCACAACCAGGAGTTTTATGTACTATTTCCCTCTGCAACCGCCATATCTTTTACTAATTATGGGGTTTTTCATCGCCTTAACTTCTGGTGTGGCCTTATCTGGAACTTTGAAAGTAATTGTACAGAAATGGTCTAGCGATCGCCAAGAAAATTCTCAGACCCGTTCTTTTTTAAAACAGTTATTAGTACCATTTCTGGGCATAACTAGTGGTATTTTTCTGTTTCTTTATTCGGGTTTACAAATATTTGGCTTTCCTTCTTCTCTAGCTTTAGGCGTTGCTTTACCCCTAGGGTTGTTGACTTGTTTGTTGGTTTGGTTGCAGTTGGGAAGTATGCTAGATTTTGTCCAAAGCAGAGGAATGCAATCCCTAGATTTAGATTCTTGGTCTTAATACTTTAATCGTCAGCTAACCACTGCAAAATACTAGCTTTGCTTTCTACCAAGCCTTTATAAACTAAAGATTCCGGTGTCATAGACTCAATTGCGGTATACAATTTAGACCGTAGCATTGAGTCTTTTTTAATCACGCTACAATCTCTAAAATATGTCCGAATAGTAAACAGCGCTGCTTCATGCTTTGGTAATCCCCAAATTACCTGTCGCTCAATTCGCAGGTAAAGTCTGGGATGCTGTGAATCAAAGCTTCTACCATGCCATTGACTAACTGATAGTTGAGGCGGCGCTTTTGGATGGTGATTAAGGCGGGTATCGGTACTTAAACCCCAAGCAAAGCGCACCATTGGTTCCCTGTCAATCATAGTATTAACGATCGCATCTGCACGCCGATTAATTTTTTCCATGCCTGCCACAGGTGCATGTATCGCCGCAAAGTCTTGACCAATTTTGGCTTCGGCTGACCAGTGATTGGGATAGCACAGATGAACCGCACTCAGCCAGTTGCTACCATCCTGAGAACGACAGATTACAGTTAAGTCTTCTTGTATCTGTGCCGCTAGAGCATCCAAGATAGACGCATAAACTGGAACAGCTAAATTATTTTGGGTTTCGACTTGCTGTAACTGCCAGTCTGCATCTAGATACAGTGTTTCTTGAGTGAGGTAACTGTGAAATTTGTAGGTATTAGCAGTTGATTTTTGGCAGTCAAAGTATTGTGGGTGTTCTTGGGTAAGGCGATTAATAATTAAACAAGCAACTGCTCCAGCTACAGCCTGAGAATAGTTGCTTGTTTGATAATATTTACTCAACCGTTCAGCACGAGCTAAAAGCTTCATCTGGCGGTAATGTTTAAAATTTTCATCAATTTGAAATACCTGCCCATCAGCCTCATTATTACCCAAGCAAGAGCCAAAAGGCATCATCCCCGGCTTGACTTCGTAGCGTCCATTCATCAGAGGGAAGTAGCTAACTTCACCGTTAAAAGCTTCGACTGTCTGAGCTTCCAAAAGCAAATTATCTAGAAAAATAGGTTTTGCTATAGGTCTTCGTATAACCATTTTTTACCCCACTTTCAACATATATGATGATGAGAGAAGGGACAAACAACTGACAACTGACAACTGACAACTGACAACTAACTACTAACTTCTTTCCACCCATGCAAGGGTGCTATATCTTTAGTAACTGATTCAATGATGATTGGGGGCGCTTCTGATATCAAAATACTAGGATAAACTGCTGTTCCCCAAGTAGGATGTACTAATACACAGCATTTGTTTTTAATTACAGGATATTTGAGTAACGCTTTGACAACTGCTGTATCGTTATGGGGGATTGCTCCAGGATGAGACAGTAAAGGATAGCCAGTGCGAGGATCTATCAGGTCTGCTAGATAACCGCGATCGCGTAAATTAAATGCTAAATCGCAGCCAAATTTCATAAACTTTTCCCGTAGGTGTTCTTTTTCTTCTTCTGCTTCTACCGTACTTTTAACTAACTGACATCGTGATTGCTGTAAGACAATCACAACCCATAAAAAAGGTTGCTGTTTCCAATCTGGTAATACCCGTTCGCAGTTGGCACAGATATACTGACTGGGAGAATGAATGGAAATCTGCACCGCTTGTCCCGTTTGGCCAACCAAATTAATGGGACAGCCTTGCTCCGAAGTGTAAACTCTAGAATAGTTCACTAACATTAATTCGGTTTTTGCAAGTTTTAAATTATTCCTTGGTATTGATGATAACTCTTAATACTTGATAAAAATCATCAATTTTTGATCACAGATATGATTTATTTAAAGCTTTTGTCGTAAGTTGTAAAAATTTAATCAGATTTTTATCGGTTATTAACCTGCGCTGATCTCCTTGGCTGGTGTCACTTTTCAAAGAATGCTTGGCAATTATGGGGTGAATTACATGAGACTATGGGCAAACTAAAAAAGCATGAAACCAAACATCCTATAAGAATGGCAGAAGAGTTACTAAAAAATGTATTCTCTGCAAATCCACGCCATGAAGATTTCTAAGCAAAGCGACAGGATGGTTACTAATTGCCTTAATCTAAAAGGCCTAAGATTTTCTCATAAACAAACAAAGGCAACAGTTTCACACTATTGTCAGACTTTCTGGCACGAAATAGTTGCGATCGCCCCCTGCCTTTCGCTAGGATCTGTAAGCTTTAGGGTATAGACCAAGCTACTAGGGATATAGCTATACATAATGTGAGCTATCCTGCCCAAACCCAACTTAATGAGATTTTACAGGAAAAACAGAAAACAATGGCGAAACGCGTACAGTTAGTTTTAAATCAAGATATCACCAAGCTAGGTAAATCTGGCGATTTAGTGGATGTAGCTCCCGGCTATGCTCGTAATTATCTGATTCCCCAGAAGTTGGCAACTCATGCCACTCCCGGTATTCTCAGGCAAGTAGAACGCCGTCGTGAGCAAGAACGTCAGCGGCAGTTAGAACTAAAACAACAAGCTTTAGAGCAAAAAGCCGCTTTAGAAAAAGTTGGTAGTTTACAAATTGCCAAGCAAGTTGGTGAAAATGAAGCAATTTTTGGTACTATCACTACTCAAGATGTCGTAGATGCAATTCAAGCAGCTACCAGTCAAGAAATTGATCGGCGCGGTGTTACCATTCCTGATATCAACCACCTGGGTACTTATAAAGCCGAAATTAAATTGCATTCTGATGTCACGGCGCAAGTTGATATTGAAGTTGTAGCTAGCTAATTGCTTGTTGGTTGACTTATACAGATATACACAGGCGAAGTAAGTATATTCTGAACCAACGAAATCCGCTCCATATTCAGAGCGGATTAGTACCGTTTCTATTTCCGTCGTGCTGTACCTAGGTCAGCACCTCTGTGTACTTTAGATACAGCAGGACAATTAGACAAGTACCAACGCCAAGGTAAGTCTACGCCTTTGGTCAAGCCGATACGAAGGGTTTGTATTAAGCTCAAATGACCTTCTTCGAGCTGTTGTTGGAACTGAGAATGTCGGTGTTCCAACCATAGTGCTTGTCCCGGTTGAAGTAGTGTATTGTTCAACGTAACATCAATCATCAGGGCACGGCAGAGCTTTCCTGGCCCCGCAGCAATTCGATGGGGCTTTAGTTGGTCGGGAGATGGAATCCAAGGAGGAATGCTCTCTAGCTGAAGGGCACGAATGAGAACAGCACTCGCGACTTGATCTTGGTCAGTCACAATATTTAGACAGTAATAACTGCCGTATATCTGATACACATATACCCTACCCGCAGGCCCAAACATTACTTGATTTCGCTTAGTGCGACCGCGATAGGCGTGCATAGCAGGGTCATCAGGCATATAAGCTTCAGTTTCAACGATTAGACCCCGCATAATTAATCCATCTGGCATTTGACGGACAAGCGTACAACCAATTAGTGTGGGTGCAACTTCTATGGAGGGGCGACTGAGCCAGAGAGCATCTATAGTTGAGGTCACACTACCTCCTGTCGAATTGGGCGGCACTTCCTACAAGTCGGCAAAGCCAACAGAGTGCCTTATGAGTATTATCAAATAATAAATTTTTCCAGCCAAAACCGCCAACAGCGCAGATAATTGCCTCAAAGTTCAAGTACAAAGAGAAACCAAAGATGATTTTAACCCGTGGACATAAAATTTTGGCTGCTTTTTTACTGTCTGTCGTACTGCTAATTACAGCCTGTACTCCAAAAACACCAGGACGTTTTGACCAGGTGCAACAGGAAAGTAGCCAACAAAAAAGTGGTCAAGCAGTTGCTAAACAAGCCACTCAAGGTGAGAAATTTAATAAATTATTCCCATCTAATCAAGCTGGCTACCAGCAAGTATTTACCCAAGAGAAAAAAGGTTTTGCCGAAGCGAAATTGAAAAAAGATGGCAAAGAATTAGCCACGCTAGCGATTTCTGATACTACCAGTACACCTACTGCGGCAGCAAAATTCTCGAACAGCACCAAAAAAATTGCTGGTTATCCAGCGGTTGAAGTAGGTAAGACACAGACTGCAATTTTGGTAGGTAAATACCAAGTAAAAGTACTTTCTCGCGATTCGTCATTTACCGCTAGCGATCGCGCAGATTGGATCAAGAAATTTAACCTAGCTGGTCTAGCTAAACTCAAATAAACTGCAATGCCGTCATTAAGATAATAAACCCTAAATAAGCGAGATTTTTGTGAGCAAATCAATTTTTGAGTTAGTTGATGAACTACCAACCAGCGGCTTGACCATTTCTATGTTGAATTCTCTCGATTTTGTTGCTCCTGGTGAGTGGCAAAATACTGTAGGCTTTGTCAACACTATTAAGACCGTTACTGGTGAAACCGACGAAGATTTAATCCAGCAAATTGGCGAACGAGCGATTTATCTTTACAATGATCGCTCCCAAGGATATCAACGAGCGATGTGGCTTTATCAAACCGTTGATGGTACAGATAAAGTCCTTGGTGCAGCAGCTTTAGCTAACAAAGTTGGTGAAAAAATTCCCCTTTTGGGTTTTTTAAATTCTGTCACTCCTAAACCAGACAAAGCTCAAACCATTGATTTATCATTGAAAGTAGTCGCTGAATTAGTAGCTTTTTGTCAAATCAACGGTATTCCTGGAGATAGTATTGGGGATTTTGTGGCTTCCTTGGGTGAGTATAGTGGTGAGTCACTAATTCGGATGGTGGCGTTAGTTTGTGTTGATGGTTTAATCCCTTTAGGCCCAGATTTTATTAGCAAAGCTATATCCGCATTGAATCAGACCAATCCCCAAGATTTAGAAAATAACTCGACTTTCAAAGGCATCCAAGATGCAATACCAGGTAATAATGCCAGTAGTAAACTTAACTTCATCGGCGAAAGTTTTGATTCAGTTAAAGGTTGGATGAGTGGGCTAGTTGCTGGCAATAATTTAACGCCCCAAAAGGTCGTCAATCACTTGCAAGGTTTTGTCGAAATTGCTGATGACAAGTTAGATTACCTCGCAGCATTCCTTGATATGGCAACGAATTACTATGAACACACAGGCACACAAACTTTGGCACGCCGCTTGATTGAACGAGCAGTAGCTGAAATTTAAGATATAGCAGAAGACAGAAGGTGAAAACCCTTACTGTCTCCTGTTCCCTGCTATAACCCTGTTCTGTCACTCTCGGAAAACAATAATCGAAGCAATATTCTGAAACTTTGATTGAGCCAAGCTTTGAGGCTTTATTTTCTAACAGTAACTAAAATTTATAGCCAAAACTTAGAAATTAAAGCCTCGAAAGGCTTTCAGCGATTGGGTTCTCCCAAAGTGATAAAAGAGGGATAAACAAAGTATCAATTATTCATAGCCAAAACTAACTCTAAACTTTTTTGCCAATCTGGTAGAATTAGCCCAAAAGTATTAGTTAGTTTTTGACTATTTAGTAAAGAATATGCTGGTCTGATAGCTGCTATAGGATATTCCTTAGAAGTAATTGCTATCAACTTCTGTAATTTGCGTTTATCATCTTGGACATCATAAGTAAAGATTGCTTGGGCAAATTCATACCAGTTAGTTGCTCCACTGGCTGTTAAATGATAAAGTCCACCTTTGTCAGCAAAAAAATTAGATACATCCTGTCGAGACTGAGATAAAATCTGTGCCGTGGCTTCAGCAATTACACGATTCCAAGTCGGTGCGCCAATTTGGTCATTAACAACTTTAATTTCTTCTTTTTCTTGAGCCAGCTTTCGCATAGTCAATAAAAAATTTTTACCTCGCAACCCATATACCCAACTAGTACGTAAAATTAAATGTGGTACTCCTACAGATGCGATCGCCTCTTCCCCTGCTAGTTTGGTTTTACCATAGGTGTTTTGTGGGTTGGGTTGATCTTCCTCTGTGTAGGGAATTGTATTTGCGCCATCAAATACATAATCTGTGGAATAGTGAATTATCGCTGCACCCAATCGCTTTGCTTCCTCGGCTATGATACCAGGAGCAACACCATTAATGGTCATTGCTAATTCTGGTTCTGATTCTGCTTTATCCACCGCTGTGTAAGCAGCAGAATTGATAATTAAGTCGGGTTGGATTTCTCGAATAATGTGGGGAATGGTATTTGGTTGAGCTAAGTTTAGCTGGCTGCGTCCTACAGGAATTACTTCACCTAAAGTCATGAGAGTGCGTTGCAACTCCCAACCCACCTGTCCAGTGACACCTGTCAACAGGATTTTCATGCAAATACCTCTGCATGTTGCAGCAACTTAGCAACTTTATCTTTAGTAGAAAGTATAGGTTCTGTTTGAATTGGCCAGGCGATCGCTAAATTAGGATCGTTCCATAATATAGTACGTTCATGCTGCGGTGCATAGTAATTTGTCGTTTTATACAAAACTTCAGCGTATTCTGAAAGTACTAAAAAACCATGAGCAAAGCCTGTTGGTATCCATAATTGTCGTTTGTTTTCAGCGGTGAGATTTGTACCTACCCATTGACCAAAAGTTGGGGAACTTTTTCTCAAATCTACAGCTACATCAAAGACTGTACCTGATACTACTCGTATTAATTTTCCTTGGGGTTGCTGAATTTGATAGTGTAAACCACGTAGTACGTTTTTGCTAGAACGGGAGTGATTATCTTGGACAAAATGTTCCGAAATACCTACCGTTTCTAAAAAAACTCTTTCATTATAACTTTCATAAAAAAAACCGCGATCGTCTTCAAAAATTTGTGGCTCAATCACTAACAAATCATGAATTTTTGTGTGTTTAATATTCATTAAAATACCCGTTTTACTACAACATTATTCGCTAGATATAGTAATCCTATTTGACTTGCAAACATCAAGAGGCTCAGATCCCCGACTTCTTCAAGAAGTCAAGGATCTTTTTGTTCGTAACTCATTTAGGACTGCTATATGCAGGCAGCATATTTCATTTGGATGAGGTACATTTCCCTAGCTCCTAGCTTCTAGCCCATTAAGCTGTTGCATTATTGGCAATTCTTGCTCATTTTCTAGAATATTCATTAGATATTGACCATAGCTACTCTTAGCCATAGATTCAGCTAAATATTGAAGTTGACAAGAATCAATATATCCTTGATGATAAGCAATTTCTTCTATACAAGCTATTTTTAACCCTTGCCGTTCTTCTAAAGTTTGAATAAAGCTACTCGCTTGATGTAAAAATTCGTGCGTCCCAGTATCTAACCAAGCGTATCCTCTTCCTAAAAGTTCTACTTGCAGTTGACCACGCTGCAAATAAGCTAAATTTAAATCAGTAATTTCTAACTCGTTGCGAGCAGAAGGTTTGAGATTAGAAGCAATTTCTACGACTTGAGTATCATAAAAGTAAATACCAGGAATTACATATTTAGATTTAGGAATTTGAGGTTTTTCTTCTATACTAATTACATACCCATTTACGTCAAATTCGATTACACCATATTGCCGAGGATCTTTCACCTGATAGCCAAATACTAATCCACCTTGGCTCAATTTGGCAGACCGATTCAATACTTCTGTCAAACCATGTCCATAAAAAATATTGTCACCCAAAATTAAACATACTGGATCATTAGCAATAAAATCTTTGCCCAGGATAAAAGCTTGAGCTAAACCTTCAGGCTTTGCTTGTGCAACATAACTAAACTTTAAACCCCACTGATTACCATCCTTTAATAATCTTTGAAATAACGGTAAATCACTAGGCGTAGAAATAATTAAAATTTCCCGAATGCCAGCCAACATTAGTACAGACAAAGGATAGTAAATCATTGGTTTGTCATAAACAGGCATCAGTTGTTTACTGATAACATGAGTTAATGGATAAAGACGAGTACCAAAACCACCAGCCAAGATAATACCTTTCATGATGCACTCTTTAATAAATTAAAATTACTGTTAATGTGAAGTACTAAGATTTCCGATTTTCATAGTTTTGTTTTAGCCAATTTTTATAAGCTCCAGAGCGCACTTGATTCACCCAGTACGAGTTACTGAGATACCATTGAACTGTTTTTAATAAACCGCTATCAAAATTTTCTTGGGGTTGCCAACCTAAATCACGCTTAATTTTACTACAGTCAATGGCATATCTTTTATCATGACCAGGACGGTCTTTAACAAAAGTCATCAAAGAAGAGTAATTGAAATCAGATTTAGGAACCAACTCATCTAGGATGGCACAAATTTTTTCTACAACATTCACATTTGCTCGCTCATTGAGTCCACCGATATTGTAGGTTTCACCAATTTTGCCCTGTTGTAGAACCAAATAAATAGCCTCACAGTGATCAATAACATAAAGCCAATCTCGGATATTTTGTCCATCTCCATATATAGGTAAAGGTTTATAATCTAAAGCATTGAGAATAATCAAAGGAATTAATTTTTCTGGAAACTGACGTGGCCCGTAATTATTGGAGCAATTTGTTGTTAAAGTTGGTAGTCCATAGGTGTGATAGTAGGCTCGCACAAAATGATCAGATGCTGCTTTAGATGCTGCATAAGGACTATTAGGTGCATAAGGTGTGTCTTCTCGGAAAGCTGGATCTTTTAAGTTAAGTGAGCCGTATACTTCATCAGTTGATACATGTAAAAAGCGAAATTGCTGCTGTTTTTGTAATGATAACTTTTGCCAATAAAATCTACTTGCTTCTAGTAAATTAAATGTTCCTGAAACATTTGTCTGGATAAACTCTTGTGGACTTAAGATAGAACGATCAACATGACTTTCCGCAGCAAAATTAATTATTGCATCTGGTTGATACTGTTCTAGTAAATAACTTACTAGCTCGACATTGCCAATATCTCCGCGGACAAAATGATAGTTAATATCATCTTGGAGTTCTGCTAAGGTTTGCAGATTACTGGCATAAGTCAACTTGTCTAAATTAACTACATTTAACCATTGCTTATTTCTGGCTAAAAGAATAAAATTAGCGCCGATAAATCCTGCGCCTCCTGTAACCAATGCTGTGAACATGTTGATAAAATTTATTATTTGTGATCGATATTAATCGCTAATTAATAAAATGGTAAAACAAAAGACTTTTTCTTAAGAATTTTAATCTTGACTAAAACTTCCCTTAACAATTAACAGTCCATACGAAAAGAGGTATAACTTAGATGCGTGACAGCTAATTGCCTTGTGCTTATCTTTGTCTAAGAGCCTTGCATAGAATCAAGAACACACCTAGACTGCTGATAAGGCAGATTTACTGGAGCGTTTGAACACCACCCATTTCCTGACTATTAATTGCCAATTACTACCCATTCCCTGGAGGGCAAAATGTTTATCTCCGTCATTGCAGACTACGGTACAGGAGATCCGGCATTTACTGAAGTCACCCAACGTCTGCTTCTTGCTTTTCCCTATGCCCAAATTCATTTGCTTTCGGTTCCACCATTCAGTACCTTAGCAACAGGTTTTTGGATTGCCCAATTGGGACTGAACCCAGGCCCTAGTGAACGGCTGATCTATCACAATTGTGCGCCTCGTCAGGATGATTTACAAGCCCGTCGAGACAATGAAGGCGAAGGACTAACCTATGCCCTTTTACCCAATGGTGTAAAAGTAGTGGGTGTCTTTGCAGGCTACACCCTCTCCTTTATCAAAGACCATACCAAGGAGTTGCGAGTAGTCAATGTTTCTCGTGGTGGTTCGCAGTTTCGTTCACGGGATGTGTTTCCTGCGGCGGCGGCTGCCATTATGGGTGAAGATTTCAGCCTTCTGGGAGATAGCCTTAAAAGTGAACAAATTCCAGATGTCCCACCAGACCGAATTGCCTGGATTGATGGCTATGGCAACATCAAAACAACTATTGGGGCGCATACGCTGAACTTAGAGCCAGAAACCAAGATCGTAATCCGAATTGGAGATGTGGTCAGTGATGCAGTGTATTCTGATGGCAGTTTCAAGGTGCCTGAAGGAACTCTGGCCTTTTCTGCTGGTAGTTCCGGTTGGTCAGTTGGCTACTCAATACAGCCATTACGCTTCTTAGAACTATTTTTGCGAGGAGGTAGTGCTTGGGAGCGCTTTGGCCGTCCTCGTGTGAATCAGCAGGTAACTCGAATTGCCTGATCTCAGAGTAATTGGCTAACATCAGCGTCATCTTTGCCACTATTTTCATTGATATTGATGTTGATTTCTACAAGGCGCACACTCGTGACATCAGAGTCATGAGTTAGGCGCTCCATATTTGAGTGAGTAGATTCGTATTCAAATTAAGTATAGCCGCCGTCGGTACGCCGGAGGCTTTAATTAACCTCGCGTATTTTTTATCAACACCAAATCATGCAATCCCATATTGAAATAGTGATATTCCCTATTTTTCAGCAAGGCCTAATTAATAAAATGGGAAAACAAAAGACTTTTTCTTAAGACTTTTAACCTTGGCTAAAACTTATCGCTAAATTAAGTTAAATTTAAGCCTCCATCAATCACGATCGCCTCACCAGTGATGTAATCTGATGCAACCAGCATCATCGCAATATCAGCAATCTCTTCAGGTTTAGCTCCACGGCGCATGGGGGCGCGGTTTTGCCAAAGTTCCTTAGCAGCAACCCATTCAGCAGTCATCGGTGTCTCAACCAAACCCGGAGCGATCGCGTTGACTCGAATTGTTGGAGCAAGTGCAACAGCAAGAAGTCGTGTCAAATGATTCAGCGCTGCTTTGCTTACTGCATAAGGAATAGATGCCCCTTTTGGACGAACACCAGCATGAGAACTGATATTAATGATGCAACTTGGGTGTTCCTCTGTAGCACTATCACGTAAGGCAGTTTCTGCCTCGCTAATCAATACCCAAGGTGCAATAACATTAACTTTGTATAGCTTTTCCCAAATTTCTGGTGTTGCTTGTTTGAGATCGGCATGGGGAATAACTTCGTTGATTCCTGCATTGTTGATGATCACATCAAGGCGACCATGATGGTTAATAACTTGATGAATGAGATTGCGAGTCTCAACTTCGTTTGCAAGATCAGCTTGAGTATAGCTGGCATTTCCTAATTCAGCCGCAAGGGCTGTTCCTGCTTCTACTGAAGATTTTGAATGAAGCGCAATGGTCATTCCTGCCATAGCAAGGCGCTTTGCAATGGTAAGACCAATTCCTGATGTTGACCCGGTAATGAGTGCGACACGATGAGAAAGTGGCTGCATGAGATCATCAAACTTTTATTGGACTACTCGCATCAGCCTACTACAATCGTATCTCTACTACAGCAAACCTTAATAACGCCCGCTTCCACGCAACTACGAGCAACTTCATTCAGAGGCTATGGGTTATCGCCAGATATAGCTTTGAGCTTTGATGTGAATGAGTCACCGCGATCGCTTGTTTCTGGGGTAAACTGTCCGATTGGCGGATGATTGGCAGCAGATGCCAACAGTTTTTGTTGAGGAGAATTTTGCAATAAAGACTTGATTTCTTGCGAACTGAGTTTTTGCTGTTCTCCAGTAGTAACGGTACTCAAAGTTGAAGATGCCAAAATATTTTCAACTCGTTTCTCCTGTTCTGCTCTATTTTTTAGTTGTAAGGTTGCAGTCTGGCTCTGCACGTACCCATTACCAACTGAATCAGGTGAGAGATCATCTGTGACTGGCAACGATTGAGAATTGGTTACTTTCTCAAACGCGATGTGTTTTTTTACAGGAGGTAGTACCGGTGCAGTCAGCGCGGTTAAGCTTTCAGGAAATTTGCTACAAATCAAGCGTTCAAATTCCATATTGAAATGATAGGTCGCCTGACCCCGCCGCAGCCAAAAGGCTAAGATTTGCTGCACTGAAATTCCTTTGTAGCGACCTTGATACAAGGCCTCAATTACTGCCAAATGTAACCAATCAATAGGGTATTGACTTTGCCAACGGTTAACTAGCTCACTGGCGCTGTGGCCACTGAGGTCAAAACTATAGTGAACTAATAAGGCTGCTGCCAATTCGGCAGAGGTTTCCGGAGCTGGTGTTAACATGGGACTATTGGCTTGCGGCAATAGGTATAAGTTTTCGACCCATCGCCTATAGCCTAACGTGTTTTGAGCTATAGGATTTGTTACCAAGAGTTTCCAGGTTGAGAGCGAGTGTTTTTCATTCTACTTGGTCAATTGTTAGGTGTCGAAACAATATAGGGTGAATTAATATTTTGTGTTCGTCCAATAGCAACTAATGCCTGATAAACCATTGCTGCTACTTCAGCGCGTGTTGCCTCTCTTGTAGGTACAAGCTGCTTGGGGTCTGGATAATTAACAACAATTTTTTGCTGTGTAGCACTCACTACAGCTTTCCGGGCATAGTCAGGAATGGATTTGCTATCAGTGTAGGTGAGTAAGGCGTTGCTATCGGATGCTGGTAGAGCTAGTCCATTAACTAGAGAAACAATCACCTGGAGCCGTTGCACATTTTGATTGGGGCGGAAGGTGCGATCGCTAAATCCACTGACAAAGCCACCGCTAGCCGCAATTTGTAAGGCATTATAAGCCCAAAAATCTTTGGGGACATCAGTAAAATCGGGGGCTGGGCGTTTGGCAATGGGGTTAAAGGCAACCGCCACTAAAGCTGCATACTGGGCGCGAGTCATGGGTTTATCTGGTTGGTAACTACCATCAGCAAAACCATGAGTTAAATTCATGCTAGCTAATGCGCGAATAAATAGTTCTGCCCAATGTCCCACAATGTCAGTAAAAGAAGGAATATCAGCATTGGGATTAACAATATAAGGTGAGGCGATCGCTTTTTGTTGGCTATTGCCTACTAATGCCTGATAAATTAATGCTGCCACCTCAGCACGAGTTATATCCCGCAAAGGTTCTAATTTTTCTGTTTGAGGATAGTTGATAACTAATAGTTTTTGAGTAGCAACTGCTACGGCATTGGTAGCGTAACTAGGAATCTGGGCGCGATCGCGGTATACAGTTAAAACATTAGGATTACCCCCACTGAGCTTTAAGCCATTCACAATAGACACTATTGCCTGTACCTTAGTCAAATTTTGCCCTGGTCGAAATGTCCCATCAGGAAAACCACTAATAAAACCCATTTCAGCAGCTTTGGCAATAGCTGATGCTGCCCAAAAGTCAGGTTTAATGTCTGTAAATTTACTGGAGTTATTTATATTAGGTAGCTGAAAAGTTTTGGTAACGACAGCAGCATATTGGGCACGAGTAATGGGGGCATCCGGGCCGAAACTACCATCGGGAAAGCCGCTAATCGCCCCTTTAGTTACTAACGCTTCTACAAAAGCCGCAGCCCAATGTCCAATCAAGTCAGAAAAACTGGCACTGCCTGATATAGTTATGGGATTATTTTCGATGGCAGTAATAAAATCTATACGCCCCTTAACTCGCGCAGGATTCAACTGGTTGCCGGCTGAAATTAGTTGCCCGGATGTGGCATTTTGTAAATCAAATTCGCCATTATTCTGAAAAATATTCCCCGCTGCGTCTTGATTGCTGCCTAAATCAGGAACTGAGTTGCCATTCACCAATAGCCCACCTTGGGTATTGTTGGTAATCAGATTATGACGCAGTACAGGTCGCGCATCACGAGAAAGAGCGATCGCTGAACGGTTATCTGACAATTTATTATTAGCGATTAAAGGGGCCGCAAAGTCACTAATTGCTATACCCAAAGGATTTTTAGCAAATGCGTTCCGCAGCACTTCACCTTTGCTATTACGTGCCATCATCAAGCCGCTGGCAGCGTTTTGCACGAACACATTATCTATAATTACGGGTTTAGCGTTGCCAGTCGTAAATATTCCTTCCCGACCACAGTTATTCAAAATATTGTTAGCTACATTAGGCGCTGCTGACTCAATCCAAACACCAGTGCCTTTAGCTACAGGGTTAGTGATCGTCACACCTTTGAGACTGGCATCACCTTGTAACAGTAGTGTAATATTTTGCACACCAAAGCTAGGGCTTTGATACTCGCCGCTTCCAGAAATTACAATTTCTGCACCTTTGTTGGCTTCATTACCCACTACCACAATCCCCACAGGGATAATGAGTGGAAACACCTCACCATTAACGGTACTATAAGTTCCCGGTGTTAGCTGAATCATCGCAGGTGTTTTGACTGCTTTTAAAGCACGGGTAAGACTTTTGAACGGACTCAACCGTGAACCAGCATTGGTATCATTCCCTGTAACAGGGTTGACATAGAGTGTGGCAACAAGGGTAGAGTTCACCATTGGTTGTTGAAATGCAATTGTTTAAATTATGACAGTCATAAACAACAATACTTGTAGCAAACTTTTGCAAAGTAGCACAAATGACAATTATTTACGCTGCCTTCTTTGCGTAGATCAGCGTAAATAATTAAAGATAAAGGGTTTATAGTAACGGCAGAAGCTCTATGGTGTGAACAAAGGTGGTAAGCGTAGCTATTTTACAAAGTAGAACTAGAGCTTTCATTACAAGAAAATTTCAATATTTTTTACATTAATTAACATGGGTTGAGTTATCCCATGTAATTATATTTTCCTATTTATCTCACAAAACAACTATTGGTAATTTTTAATATTAGGTTCAGTAATAACTGAAACTGCACAAAATAATTATGTCTTTTTTTACTGGTTTGAGTTGATGATTTTTATAGATTTCAGATGCAAATGTTCAGATTAAATATGTTCAATTATTGATTTTTGAATTAATAAAAATCCATCAATGTGAGCAATCTTTGATTTTTCATTTCAACACTTAATAGTCTTTGGATACTAAGTAAAAATTAATCGATTACCAAATGTAAGAATATGCTGATTTTTATAAATAAAAAATGCTTATAAAGAAATAAAAAACATTCTACAAATGTTATTCATTGACAGAAAGATATTCGATAAAAAAGCTAAAACCTTTATGACAACCAGTCATAAAAATACACCATGTTTGCCAATCAAAATTCCTCACCAGCCAGTACATTTGATATATCCTTAGAAAAATCACAAAGTTTGGTCAATTATGGTAATGATTTGCAAAAATTAGATGTTTCTCCCCTAGTAAGTAGTAGTTCTTCATCGGCATTATCAACTGTGCCAATTCCACAGCCTTTGATAGGACAAGCAAACCCTAACCCAAATCCTTACTTAACTAGTGCAGCAATTGTTCCTGATTTCAACGGTGATGGTAAAGCTGACAAGCTTTGGGTTAATACTCAAACTGGTGAGATTATAGTCCGGTTGATGGATGGTACCAGAGTTATGGAACAAGGTTCTCTGGGACAATTTGATCTATCTTCTTGGGATTACAAAATTGCTGATTTTAACAATGATGGCAAAACTGACTTCTTACTACGGAATACGACGACTGGTGAAAACAACATTGCGCTCATGGATGGAACCAGAGTTGCTAATTTTGCTCCCTTAGACAAAGTTGATCCAGGTTGGACTTCTAGTATTGGAGATTTTGATGGCGATCGCAAGACCGATATCTTCTGGCATAATGCTCAAACAGGTCAGAACGCTATTTGGCAAATGGATGGCACAACAGTTGTTAGTGCAACAGTTCTAGATAATACAAGTACAACATTGACTCCTGCTATTGTTGATTTTGATGGCAATGGCAAGAGTGATATTTTCTGGCGTGATCAGACAACGGGTGAAAACAAAGTATGGTTCATGGATGGCACCCAGAAGAGTGAATTTACTCTACAATCCCAAGACCCAGGCTGGAATTATACCCTTGGTGATTTCAACGGCGACCTTCAGACTGACATTCTCTGGAGAAACGCTGAGACAGGTGAGAACAAGATTTGGACAATGAATGGCATCCTTGTCACCGAAGGTGCTGTCAATGCACTTGATTCGTCCTGGACATCTAATATTGGCGACTTCAATGGTGATGGCAAAACTGACATCTTCTGGCATAATCAAACCACTGGTGAGAATACTGCTTGGTTAATGGATGGTACAACAGTCACTTCTGAAGCTTTCTTGCCGAGTAATAATCCAGGTTTGACACCATCTTTTGGTGATTATAACGGTGATGGCAAGACCGACATCTACTGGCGCGACCAGACAACAAGTGCTGACAAGATTTGGACTATGGATGGCACAAAAGCGACTGAAACTCCCATAGCCGCAGAAGAGCAACTAGGCCCAGAATGGTACACTGCTTAAAAATCAGGTTTTTAGCTTGTCTGAGGAGTTAATTGGTTGTTGTTAACTCCCAAAGATATGCTTTGAGACGCAAGCTGTGATTCTGTAGACCTGAACGGAACACAACATTAAGGGACTCTACCAGAACAAGTATGTTAACGTGAGTTCGATGAACCTCTCCCTCTCCGAAACGGAAAGGGAGGAGCAACGAAAAATTCAGCTTTTTGCTCCCCTCTCCGACACGGAGAGGGGTTGGGGGAGAGGTCAAATAAGACTTGTCGAACTCACGTTATGTTACGGTCTAGAACAGCAGCTATCCTCAAAGTATTTACTTCTTGAAAAATGCAAAATGCAAAATTATTGTTTGCATTTTGCATTTTTTATTTTAAAGAGGGGCTTGATTTGACTTTGGGGCTAATTTCTTTTCTGTTTCCTCTTCCCCGTTCCCTGTTCCCTTTTAAAGAATTGTATTAAAACTTATAACTCAGAACCTGAATCGTAGTACTTTCTGGTAATTTACCAGAGTTAATAGTAACAGTGTCACTATTACTGCGGCGCACTGTGATGCCTTGCATTAATGTCAAAAAGTCATCTACTGGTGAGATATCGCACGTAGCCGCATCAGCAGCCTGTGTGCGATAGTGAGTCGGAATCACCAGTTTGGGATTTAATACCTCCAACACCTGCTTTGCTTCTTGGGCATTGTAGGCCTTGGCGCTACCCCCTACCGGAACAAACACCACATCGGGACGACCCATGAGAATTTTTTGCTCAATGGAAATTGGTGCAGCAGCTCCCCCTAAGTGCAAAATATTAATTCCTGCTTGCTTCCAACTCCAGGCGGTATTTGTGCCAAACTGTTTACCGCCTCTGCGATCATGGTCTATGGCGATTCCCTGGAACTTAATATCTTTGAACTCATAAACTCCGGGTGCATATACTAGTTTGGGATTTCCTGGTAGTCCATCGACTACACCTTCATCTAGTAGTTGACTGCTTATCAATACTAAATCTGCTGTAACTTTCGGTGGACGATAACCAGCAGTGCAACCAACCGTCCGAAATGGATTGACAAGAATTTTTACCCCGCCACCAGTAAACAAAAAGCAAGTATGACCTAACCACTGAACTGATAAACCACTAGATTGTGCATCAGCTTCAGAGTGAGAACCTAATGTAGTAACTAGAGCTGTGACTAATCCCGCCCCAGCATAGCCCATCAACTGTCGTCGTTTCATTAATTACTCTCTCGACTGTAATTGTTCCAGAAAGTTTCGTAATAACTGCTTTCCTGATGATGTGAGAACACTCTCTGGGTGAAACTGGACACCCTGAATGTGAGGATAGTTCCGATGTCGTACTCCCATAATCGTGCCATCTTCAACCCAAGCCGTAATTTCTAACACATCGGGACAAGTTTGGCGATCAATGACCAAACTATGGTATCTGGTGGCAATCATAGGATTTTCTAATCCCTGGAAAACCCCCACCCCAGTGTGAGACACCTGAGAAGTTTTACCATGCATTAACTCTGGAGCAGAGACGATTTTACCACCAAATACTTGACCAATACTTTGATGTCCTAAACATACGCCCAAAATTGGTAAATTTTTTCCCAGCTGTTGAATCAAATCTAGGGATATTCCAGCATCTTCAGGACGACCAGGCCCAGGAGAAATGACTACCACCTCTGGATTTAATGCTTTAATTTCCTCTATAGATATTTTGTCGTTGCGAAAAACCTGAATATCTGATGCTACGGGAAACTCTGCCGCCAGTTCTCCTAAGTATTGCACTAAATTATAAGTAAAGCTGTCGTAATTATCGATGACTATAATCACAGTTAATCTCCTGGTTTCTATCACTCATAACCATTGTGCTTAATTGTCACCAGATTAGAATCTGCTTTTCACGTTATGTGGAAAAGTCAACCAAAAACCTAACCCCCTAACCCCTTCCCGACGCGGGAAGGGGGAAAATTCAAAATCTCTCCTTTTAGGAGAGAGAGGCTTTCCAGATGCCGTGAAAAGTCAGGATTAGAATCACTGTAAACGTGATCAATTAATTAATTAACTAAAATTATTTAGATATAAAAACTATATGGGCTACCTGAAGTTTAGATAAGATTTCTAGAAAGCTGATGAGTTACGAAAATACTATCAGAAAGATTGGCACAATCAACCATAGAAGTTTGACGTAATTAAAATTACTAATGGCGGCAGCAACAGTATACCTGCAACCAACACTGCTACTAAAGCAGAGACAAGCACAGCGCCAGCAGCACAGTCTTTAGCAATTTTTGCTAAATCATGGTAAGTCTGCTTTACTGTTAAGTCTACAAGTGATTCAATGGCTGTATTTAGTAGCTCTAATGCCAAAACTAAACCACTCGTGATCCCGATGATGGCGATTTCTATGGCTTGCAGGTGTAAAAAAACGCTCAGGGCGATCGCTAAAGCACCAACGCTTATATGGATACGAAAGTTACGTTGAGTTTGGAAACTATAACTGATTCCAGCCCAGGCATACTTAAAACTCACAAATAAATTAGAAGCAATTTGCCAGGACATTTCCCTTTCCTTATTTACCAGTGTTGGTAGCTGGTTTGGCGTGGGTGGAGGGGAAACTTGATGGGACATAAGCTTAAAAATAAAATAGTAGAGTAGGTAAACTGGGAATTCTTGTTGATTTTAATAGTGCAATAAACTTGGAGATAATTTTCTACAGAAGTATTATAAACACTTACAGACATAAAAATCTTTAATATTCTATGTCAACATCAATACCTATTGTCTCCAGTAATATTACTTGCTGTTTTAGCATTTGGATTAAACTTTCCTCATCTGGATGATCCCAGCCCAAAAGATGAAGTAGTCCGTGAGCAACTAACCAAGCTAACTCAGTTAGTAAACTATGTTCTTGCTGTTGAGCTTGGCGTTTTGCCGTATTCACCGAAACAACAATATCACCTAGATACAATGAGTCAGCAGTCATTTCCGGACTTTGAGGAAAGTCTACCTCTAAAGCCGCAAAGGATAAAACGTCTGTGGGCTTATTTTGATGGCGGTATTCGCTATTCAGTGCTTGAATTTCTGTATCGTCTGTAAACCGCAATCCTATTTCATAACTTGGTGCTGGTGGAAGATGAGGCTGAAGAATTTCCAACCAGATGTTAAACCAGTTTTCCCAAGTTTCAGGAATAATGCGGTCATCAGTATCCCCAAAATTTAGAGGTTCTTTTGGGGATGACTCGTAAAAAAAATCCTGTACATCAAGTTCAACTCGCACCAATTGCGAAATCTCCTAGGCGCTGGGAATTTTGGTTTTACGTTATGGGGGTCAGTGGTCAGTGGTCAGTTGTCAGTGGTCAGTTGCTTTTTATATCAATGAGTTAGATAAGCAAGACCTACAAGAACAGCTAAAAGCCCTATAGCGGTTAGAGCAAAATGTTTCATGGAAGTACCACCCTTCCGCACCATGTTCCGCATGGCGAGTTTGACGTAGCTAGGTTTAGGTTCCGTTACAGGAGAGTTGCTCATAATGATTTGATTACAAACTCTTACATTATAAATTTAACAGTTTGTCTAAGATTTTATGGCATTTTGGGGAATGGGCATTGGGCATTGGGCATGGGGCATGGGAAAGAAGGGGTAAGGGGG
>NZ_JAECZB010000024.1 GCF_016056295.1 Atlanticothrix silvestris CENA357 | reverse complement strand
GAATGGGGCATGGGGAATGGGGCATGGTAAATTCTGTAGCCCATTTCTCACTGCCTGTTCCCTATTTTCTATTGTCTATTGTCTATGCATTTTAGATAAGCATTGAGCTTGGGTAAAAGATCATCAAGGAGAGGTTTGAATTTGTTTATATGTTCACTTGTTAATAACTTTCTAGCGTAGGCTAATCTCAACCAGCTAACTGTTTCGTACAAAGATCCTCTGGCAATCTTGACAAAACGTCGATTGTCTTGGTCGTTGTACCTACCTCTACCTTCAGGTATATTCGCACAAATACTATCAGCAGACCGCACAATTTGCTTACCCACTGTATCTTTAGTGAAATTATCCCATTCCTTCACAATCTGCCAAATTTCATTAGCTAAGCTTTCAGAAAGTTTATAAACTTCCAAATCTTCAAAATCAGGTCTCCTCACAATATTTCCTTAATTCAAATCACCCCATACCTAAAATAATGCCCAAGTCGAATGCCCAATGCCAATTCCCCATGCCCGATTTCCCATTTGGTAAGGTATTGCGTTAAAATAAGCGATCGCAATCTTAGTAATTAATGCCCGGATATTTCCCGGAGGTGTGATTGACCAAATTTATACTGAAAATTCTGTGGTTAGACGAAAACGTCGCCCTTGCAGTCGATCAAATTGTAGGCAAAGGCACAAGTCCTTTAACTAAATACTTTTTCTGGCCTAGAAATGATGCTTGGGAAGAGTTAAAAAAGGAACTGGAATCCAAACACTGGATTACTGATGTAGATCGCGTCGAATTGCTTAATAAAGCAACCGAAGTGATTAACTACTGGCAAGAAGAAGGCAGAAATCGCCCAATGGCAGAAGCTCAGTTGAAGTTTCCCGAAGTTGCTTTTACAGGTAGTGCTTGATATTGCCTAATTAGCTTTCCTGCTGTTCTACAAGTTGCCACAGTTTGATGGTCTTATCCCTGCTACCACTAGCAATCAGTGGTGCAACTTGGCTAACAGCAACGGCAGATACTGAGTCTACATGACCAAAGAGAGTAGCAAGTTCTTCTGCTGTGCTTACCCTCCAAAGTTTAACTGTCTTGTCCCAACTGGCACTAATTACCGTTTCGCTATTGGCAGTAAAAGCTATTGCTACTACTGACCAAGAATGGCCTAAAAGTGTGGTAATTAGCTGACCAGTACTAACTTCCCACAATTTTATAGTGTTATCATCGCTACCTGTGGCCAGAATTTTACCATCTGGACTAAATGCGATCGTCAAAACCGCCCGTGTATGCCCTAAAAGGGAGCCTAACAAGGTACAACATGGGCGGTTTTGAAATTTTCCTTCAGACCCTTGTGTTGCTCTTAATTGCCATAGGCGAATCGTTCTATCAAAACTAGCAGTGGCTAAAAATTTTCCTTGGGGACTAAAAGCAACCGAACTCACTTGTAATTGGTGTCCTGTGAGATTAGTAATTTCTGTATTAGTACTTACATCCCAGAGTATGACTTTCTTATCCCAACTACCACTAGCGAGAATTTGCCCATCTGGACTGAAAGCAACTGATTTGACCGCGTGTGAATGTCCACATAAGGTAGCAATTTCATGAAATGTATTGAAATCCCACAATTTAATAGTTTTATCGTCGCTAGCGGTGGCTAAGATTTTGCCATCAGGACTGAAAGCAACTGATGTCACATTTTGGGAATGTGCTGATAGGCTAGCTAGTAATTTTTTTATATTTAAATCCCACAATCTGATGATTTTGTCATCGCCACTCGCTAAAGTCTTACCGTCAGGACTGATGGACAGGGCATTGACACTACCCAATGCAACAGAATTTCCTGCTAGGGTGTGTAAACATTGCCACAAAGGACTGGGAATTAATTTAAAACTAGGACTTACGCAATAACTCTCTAAAACCCTCTTAACTTCGTGTTCTCTGCGTCCTTGGCGGTTCGTTTTTCCATTACTTTGCGTAAGTCCTGTAAAACTTTGAATTTTCGACTCTATACCCATCGCTTTCATAACTTCATCTGCTGATTGAAAGCGCTGACTAACAGAATTTTGGAGAAGACGATCAAGAATTTGTGCTAAGCGGTTACTGACTTTGGTGGTAAGATATTGTCGCCAAACCCAGCAATCATTAGCAACATAAAATAAATCAAAAGGAGCAATCTGAGTAAGTAAATAAATACAAGTTACACCCAAACTATAAAGGTCACTAGCAAAAACTGCTTTTCCTTTTGCTTGTTCTGGTGCTGCATATTCTGCATTACCAATACTATGTTCACCAATTAGTCGGTCAATTTCAGTGAAGACTTTAGCAGCACCAAAATCGACTAAAACTAAACTCTCTTCTCTATTTTTTACGGAAGCTCTGCGGATTATATTTTCTGGTTTTATATCACGATGAATAATATTGCGATCGCTAATAAATTTTATAACTGGCAATATATGTACTAAAAATTGCCAAATTTGACTTTCATTGAAAGCACCCTCTTGTTCAACTATTTGAGCTAAATTGAGGCCTTCAATAAACTCCTGCACTAAATAAAAATATTCATCATCTTGAAAATGTGCTACTAAAGCAGGAATTTGAGGATGTTTACCTAATTCTTTTAGGCATTGCGCTTTTTGCTCAAATAATTTTAGTATTTCATTTCGTGGCGAAAATTGTTGCACTATACAAGGAATTGGGGGAAACTGACTTTCATCAACTGCGAGAAAGGTTTTACAAAATCCCCCTTTACCAATCTGCTTGAGTAAACGATAACGTTCTTGGATTAGCAAAATTTTCCTGTCAGAGTTATCAACCAGATTACACATAACATTAATGTAGCCTGATCGTGTTTTAATCTTTCTGCGAGTTCATATCTAAAAAGTAGTTGCTGTATCATGGAAAAAACTAGCAATGTCTGTGGTGGGCTACGCCTACGCAATCAACATGAACATGACACTAACACCAGACCAAGAGAAAGTTGTGCAAGATTTGCTTGCAACAGGAAGATTTAGTAATATTAGCGAAGTAATTCAAGCTGCATTACACCTATTACAAGAAGATAACTGTGCATATCAAGTATGGATAGATGAAACTCGTACCAAAATTGATGAAGGTATTGCATCACTTGAACGGGGAGAAAAAATTGATGGTGAGACTTTTGTGAATCAGCTTTTGGCAGATTTACAGCAGATTGAAGAGTCTTAGAAATGAGTCAATATACTATCTCACTACCTGCTTCTTTGGAAAAACTTATGCGCGATCGGACAAAACAAAATATCGAATTAGTAGCACTTTAGTCCTCTTGAATCGCTAAAGTGCCAACTACTTACTTTATTTATCTTTAGGCAATTCTACAACAAACTGAGTAGCACCATTTGGCGTAATTGGTGGTGTTTTGGTAACTATCGGTTGTGGATGCAAAGGCGTTGGCGTATCTTCACTTGGCTTGGCTGTTTGATTCCATAAAATCATTGATAGTAGACCATCTACCAAGCCGTTGGTACTGCCATTACTACCACCCACAAGCACATCTGGAATCAAGCGGACATTGCGATCGCCTATAATCTGCATTAGCTGCATCGCTGTATAACCCGATGATCCCAAAGCTTCCACACCCGCTTGGTATGTCTCAGCTTTAGCATTACCTGTAGCCCGAATACCTTCAGCCTCAGCAATTGCCCGCAGTTTTGTACCTTCTGCTTCACCAGTCGCTTGCTTAATTTGTGCTTGGGCTTTCAAATCGGCAATCATTACACTCTGTTCTGATTGCACCATTTCTTCTTGGATATCAGCTAGTGCTGTCTCCCGAACAAGTTGTTGTCGTTGGGTTTGCGCCATTTGCTGAACTTCGTAAGTTTTACGTTTTTCCTCAGCAATTTTCCGGTCTGTCAGTGTGTGCATTAATTCATCTGGTGGGGTAATCAAACCAATCAACGAATCCACCGCTTGGACATCATAAGCACGCAAGGCAGATTTAACGTATTCGGAGGCTTCAACTTGGCGTTCACTACGCGCAATTAAGAAATCCAAAATAGTATACTCTTGAGCCGAGTTGCGGAAATAATTCCCTACAATTGGACGCAAAACCTGATCGATGACGTTTTGCATCGAACCTAAGCGGGAAATCACTTTTGGGGCATCTGAAGCACCAATATGAATAATTTGGAATATCTCTAAATCAAAGCTGAAACCGTCAAATGATAATAGTTTCAGCGCCTGTAAGTTTGTATCGTAGCCGTGTTTACCACTAATTCTTTCAGTAAAGCTTAAAACAATATTTGTTGTTGGTACTAGCTCAATTTTCATCACCTTAGTATTGAGCGGGTGTTTCCCAGGATATAACGGCTCTACCCAAACGCCTTTATGTCCTTGGTTGACTAAATTCCCGTGAGTGAAAGACGCTCCGCTGACATCTTCGTGTTCTTTGCCTACGAAAGAAATTACCACACCCACATAACCGATGGGGATTTCTGTCATTGGAACTTGTTCAATATTTATCAACCAAGGGTTTAGGTTCCACGAACCCGACAATAGTACCTGTTCTTGTAAACCCCGTTGTCCCCCAGCATCGATAAATTTTTGACCATTCTGAAAATTATCATGCCCGTTAATGATGCGTCCAGCGATTTCACCTGCTATGATCGGTGAACCATCTAAAGTAGTAACAATACCAACCTTCTCTGCGGCTATCTCATAAATGTGCAACTGTTGCGGAGTCATACCATGAGCATTAGCGTTTGCCGCTGTAATTACCTTAAACAGGGCAGTATTGATGCGGTAAGTCCCTGCGGTGAGAAAACTCATTTGCCGACCTTTTTCTCCACCTTGAGTTAGGAATTTCCGAGCATCTTGGAAGTTGTCGCAATTGACAATTTTACCTAGGATGCGTTCTGGTGGGTTGGGTTCACCATCTGCTGCGACAATCAAGGCGATTTCCCCTTGGGGGACAACAATTACTGGCTCTTTTTTTACGGAATACTGCCAAGGCCAATAGCCCCAATGCCAACCAGGAGCTAGAGTATCTGCTTGTAAGCCGGCTTCGCCATTGAGAGCAATCAACCGTCCGGCAGGGAGTCCACGCCCAGAAAGGGTAAATTTTCTGACTACAATCCCAACTTCCCGCTCACCAATGACTACTAATCCGCCAAAAAATAGGGGGACAAAGATCACAAAACCACCGACTAAAACAATGGGGATGAGTCCCCACGGCTCCAGCCCCATTACTTGATATTGAGTTTTGTGAGTTGTTAACTGAGTGGTACTTGGTTGTATTTGACTTAATTGAACTGATACCGAACTAATTTCTTTTACAGTGGTTTTGAGAGTAGTAGCATTGGCAGAATTAACAGCGCCAGTCAATGCCAATGTTGCGATTAGAGATGTTGCAAAACCAGCTAATTTATTTTGTTTGAGCTTCCCAAGGGAAAATGAAAAATTTTTCATAATTTTTGCCCTTCTGGGCAACTAGTTATCCAAATTAACACTTCACTTTGGCTATGCTAGATTTCTTAAACTTGGTGTAATTTTGTATATGGTAATGCAGAGACGCGCCGTGGCGCGTCTCTACAAGATAAAAAAATAAAATTTTAGACCAAACCGCCGGCAGCTTGAAAGCGGGCGCGGGCGCGTTTGAAGGCTTGATTTGCTTGGATTTGGGCTTGGCGATCGCCTGCTGGTACTTGAGCAAGACGCGTTTCTGCTTGAGTATAAGCAGCACGAGCTTCTTCAAGATTAATTTTATCGCCACGTTCAGCGCTGTTAACCAGAATTGTCACTTCGTTTTCTTCGACTTCGGCAAAACCACCCAAAAGAGCGATCGCTTGCCAACTCTGATTTTTAGCAGCACGTACTCGCATGACACCAATATCCAGAGCGCTTAACAGTGGTGCGTGACCACTGAGGATACCTAGCTGACCAGTAGTACTGGGCAAAATTACTTCTTCAGCCTGGGCATCCCAAACTGTTTTGTCTGGGGAAATTACACGAACGGTTAATGTCATTTGTCTTTTGTCAGTTGTGAGTTGTCAGTTGTCAGTTGCTTGTACTGAGCAAAGTCGAAGTATCAGTAGTCAGTTGTTAGGTATTTTTAACCACTGACTACTGACTACTGACCACTAACTAATTAGCCTTTGAGTTTTTCAGCTTTAGCTTTAGCTTCGTTAATATCGCCCACTAAGTAGAAAGCTTGCTCTGGTAAAGCATCCAATTCACCAGACAAGATCATCTGGAAGCCCTTAATGGTATCTTCCAACTTCACATACTTACCAGGAGAACCTGTGAACACTTCCGCTACAAAGAACGGCTGAGATAAGAAACGCTCAACCTTCCGCGCTCTTGCTACGATCAGACGGTCATCTTCAGACAATTCATCTAGACCGAGAATGGCGATAATGTCTTGAAGTTCTTTGTAACGCTGTAGAGTCGCCTGTACAGCACGAGCAGTATTGTAATGTTCATCACCAACAATGTTGGGCTGCAACATCGTTGAGGTGGAGCCTAGGGGGTCAACTGCGGGATAAATGCCCTTAGCTGCCAAACCACGAGACAGTACTGTTGTTCCGTCCAAGTGGGCAAAGGTGGTTGCTGGTGCGGGGTCAGTCAAGTCATCCGCAGGTACATACACTGCTTGAATTGAGGTAATAGAACCCTCTGTAGTGGATGTAATACGCTCTTGTAGTTCGCCTACGTCGGTTCCCAATGTCGGCTGATATCCCACAGCAGAAGGCATCCGACCTAATAGCGCCGATACTTCCGAACCAGCTTGCACAAACCGGAAAATGTTGTCAATAAACAACAGCACATCCTGCTTATTCACATCCCGGAAGTACTCAGCCATTGTCAACCCTGAAAGACCAACCCGCATTCTAGCTCCGGGTGGTTCGTTCATTTGACCATAGACTAGAGCAATTTTTGATTCATTGAGGTTATCTTTGTTGATTACCCCAGATTCCATCATTTCGTTGTAGAGGTCATTACCTTCACGGGTGCGCTCACCTACTCCAGCAAAAACTGATACGCCGCCGTGCTGAGTAGCGATGTTGTTAATCAACTCCATCATGATCACGGTCTTACCGACACCAGCACCGCCGAACAAACCAATTTTACCGCCGCGTCGGTAGGGAGTTAGGAGGTCAACAACTTTAATCCCAGTCTCAAAAACGGAAGGTTTAGTTTCCAGTTCAGTGAATTTGGGAGCAGAACGATGGATGGGTAAAGTTTCTTCAGAGCTTACAGGCCCTTGATTGTCTACAGGTTCGCCAAGGACGTTGAAAATCCGACCTAAGGTAACTTTACCAACTGGTACCCTAATGGGAGCGCCAGTATCAACGGCTTCTAGACCACGCACTAAGCCATCGGTGGTACTCATAGCAACAGCCCGTACTTGGTTGTCGCCCAGCAATTGCTGTACTTCAACAGTAAGGTTGATGTCTTGTCCAGCTTCGTTGGTGCCTTTGATGGTCAGAGCATTGTAGATTTGCGGCAATTTCCCGCCGGGGAACTTAACGTCTACAACTGGACCAATGATTTGGGTAATGTAACCAATGTTTGTTTTTTCTGCGGTGGTGACCATGCTGCGCCTAATGATTGAAGCTATATTTCAGATAAGGTCGTAGAAGACATAATGATTAAGCAATGTCATCTTTCACTGTAGCATCGGAGGGGGACACAACTCCCTTAGTAATTCCTTAAAAAAGCAGCTCAGCAGCTTTCGTTAAAAGCATCATTTAGGTAGAAATAGGTCATTAATAGTCCACCGCATTAATTTTTGATCGCTAAAGCAGTAGAGAAAGCAGACAAGATAGACAAAAAGACGAGATGAATTCTACCTTATGTGATCTAACTTTGAGTAGATATACCTCAGACTACACAATGCTTGTAGGTTTTTCTTTGTGCTTGTCTTCTTTTTTATGGGAAGTGACACCAAAAGCACTAGCCATCAATAAGCCTAATACCGTCGCAGGTTCAGGGACAGCAGTAGGTTCAAGGACAGCAGTAGGTTGAGCAGTAAAAGTAAGATTATCGAATACTACTCCATCACCGATCAAATTTTGAGGTTGATACAGCCTAAAACTACGAATTTTATCCCCTGTCACACTCAAATCATGAAAAATACCTACGCCCAGACCAGTACCAAAAAATTCATCGAAAGTGAGTAAATTTCCATCAGCATCTAAAGCATCCAACCTAATACCGTTAGCACCAACGTCTATTCCCCTGATGCTCACAAAGTTTTGTGCTTGAGAAAAAAAACCAATAATTGGTGTCAACGATGTAGGTTGATAAACACCATTGGTGGCATTAAATCCCAATAACCCTGAGGAGCCTGGTAATTCAAAATTAGAACTAAATGAAGCATTATAAAATGTAACTCCTTGATCACTGTAGAAATTTCCTACAGAAATATTTGTAGTACCATCGTCAAATGTAATAGTTGTAGCTTGTGCTTTGCTAGCTGCTACTAAAGTAAATAATGAAGTACCACAGATAGCTACTGCTAAATTTTTAATTATATTTCTGCTCAACATGAAATTTTGGCTCCAATAAGATGTGGTTTAACAGTAGAATTAATGTGAACTTGGTAAATAATAGTTAAAATTACACACAAAGTTTTTCCGACGACAGGCTATTAATTAACCTTTCGCAGACATAAAAATAGAGACAAAATAAATACTAGATAATTTATTTTTATTTTTTGTTTAACTTAGTGGTGAAGTTTTAACAGTATTTTATTCAACCTTATGTTTATATAACTTACTAGATAATTGGTTGCTATACGCAAGGTTATCCGTGAATTTACACAAAAATTAAATTGCTGTTTAGCTTAAATAGAAGCTAATCTCTATAGCTAATAGACTTTTTCAACAAAACAACAGAAAAATTACTGGATAAAAGTTTATAAAATTATGCTGCTCCTTAACATAGATTTATATAAGTATTGAACTATGAATTTGATCAGAAAGAATACCTTTCATCCAAAATTCGTCTTAATAAGTTTGTTGCAGATGGAGAATAATGCCAGTTGTTGCAATACCGAGAACCTTATTAAAAATTTTCGTAAAATTTAAATTTTTTGTGCTGTGAGGCAAAAATACAGATAATAATACTATGCTAAATATCTTCATCAATGCTCTTACTTTTATTAAAATCAAAATAAGCAAATAAAACAGCTTTCAGTTTGCTTACTCTTGTTCAATCCATATACTTTTACCTAGGTTTTGCTTATGAATTTATCGTTAGCGCGACAATATTTTTCTCAGGAGATTCATCAGCCTGACGAGCATATTAACTTAGCAAAGGCAGCTCTGTATATTGCACAGGAAGAGTATCCTGACCTTGAACCAGAAGAATACCTTAATGCCCTTGATACAATGGCAGGTGAAGTTCAAGAACGCTTACCAACTTCCCGGTATCCTCTACGGCTGATTCAAAGTCTAAATCAGTATTTATATGAAGATTTAAAATTTTTTGGTAATAAATCAAATTACTATGATCCTCGCAATAGTTTTTTAAATAATGTGATTGACCGTCGGTTAGGGATTCCCATTACTTTGGCATTAGTTTATCTAGAAATTGCTCAGAGAATTGACTTTCCAATGGTAGGGATAGGAATGCCAGGACACTTTTTAATTCGTCCAGATATTCCAGATGTGGAAATTTTTGTTGATGCATTTAATCAGGGTGAGGTGATGTTTGCACAAGATTGCCAAGAACGACTCACTCAAATGTTTCAACAACCCGTGAATTTAAAACCAGAATTTTTAGCCCCCGTCAGCAATGGACAATTTTTGGTACGAATGCTGACAAATTTGAAATATATCTACCTTAAAAAGCAAGATTTAGCAAAAACCCTAGCTGCGGTCGAACGAATTTTGCTATTACTCCCTAGCGCAATTTTAGAAGTGCGCGATCGCGGCCTGCTATATTATCAACTTGGTCATTATCCGCAAGCTGCTGATGATTTGAAAACTTATCTAGCAAAAATCCCTGATGCTGAAGATGCACCAGTAATTCGGCAGTTGCTTCTTGAACTGGGGAGTAAAAGAGAATAGCAACACTTCGACAAGCGGTAATTGAGCGCAGTCGAAACTCAGTGCATCGCTGACAACTGACTATTGACTAATTTGTACTTCCTCTGCTACTCGCTTGAAACGACGCAGTTGAGCTTGCATATCTTCTTGAGTCCAAGATGCTGCAAAGGTGTTGAAACCCCAACTCACTATGGGGTTGGGAATATCAAACTCAAAACGGTTCAATAAGCACGTTCCCTGTGCTAATGGTTGACATTCCCAGCGATCGCGCCCTTGGAAAAAGCCCTTAAATTCCCACACTACCACACCTAGTTGACGTTCTACGACTACACTGTTGAGGGTAGGTTCAAGTAAAGGAATTTGAATTATAAAGCGACTTTGACTGCCAACATCAGTACTCCAGGCTTCACCTACAGGTTCACAACGTAGTACGGGGTTAAGCCAGCGGTGCATGAGAGCTAAATCTGTAATGCAACTCTCCACTACCGTAGCTGTGGCATTAATTTTAATTGATTGTTCAAAAGCTTGGGACACTTTATATTTTCTTCACCGCTAAAATCAACTTTACATCAAGATTGAGACTTATTATTCTGAGATTTAAAGTCACAAGCGATCGCATTACTTATATGTAATTTTTACTTATTCGCCCTCTAATCCACAACGCCAATACACTCATAAAGAACACTCCCATCACTCCTTGCAGGGGATTCTGATTCACGCCAGTTACCCAATCAGGAACTTGACCAGAATATTTGACTAATCCCCCCACATTAATAATGTAGTAACCCCAGACTAAACCTCCATGTAGACCAATAGGTAAGCCCAATCGCCCCCTACGCCAACGTTTTCCCCATACCTGCGTTAGCCCTAGCAAAACTAAGGCTGGAAATTGCGGCAGTGTTTGAATAATTGCTTCCAAAGGTTTTATAAAGTGCAAAACAGCAAATGTAACGGCATCTGTCCACAATGCCACACGCGGACTGTAATCCCGCTGTAACTCATCTAGCAACCAGCCTCGAAATAACAATTCCTCTGCAAAGCCGATACCCAAACCAACTATTAAACCTTCTAAAATTACTCTCAACAACAAAACTTTTGGTTGTTGCCATACTAGCCAACCCAAAAAACTTTGTACTCCAAAAAGTATGAGAATGTTAATTACTCCCATAGCCAAGCCACGCAGCAAATCTAAGCCGTTTTTTCGCGTGATTTCTAAGCCATACTGCCGCAGTATCAGGGGTTGCTGGTAGACATGCTTTCCCCATAACTTCAAAAGAAAAATAAACTCTACATATAGCAACACCATTGTCAATATACTTACTAAATTAGCATCATTCACTAGTAAGTAAATCGGTGCAGCAAATGGCAACCATAGCAGTAACAAAGTTGTAATAAAATAACCCAGCCTGATAGGGGCAGGGTTTTGGGCTACACGAAGAAGGTTTATTTTCATACCAGTCAGTAGTTGGTTGTTAGTTGTCAGTTGTGAGCCAGTACGGTCTTAACTAGAGCTCACGTAGCGTATCCGCAGGATTCACTCGTAAGGGTCAGTTGTCAGTTGTTAGGTATTTACCTTTTATACTGACTACTGACCACTGACTACTGACCACTGACTAATGACTATTCATCAGGTTCAATTGTGCTGCTTAAACCATGACTTTTCAATGTTTCACAATAGAACTCAGCATGTTCTTGGGCACAAGTAATCACTAAAGCTAGCCCATTAGTATGGGCTTCCATCATAATACTCACAGCTTGCGGTTGAGTAAGACTCGACACCGTGGTTAATAATGCTTGTACCACATGCTCCATAGAGTTGTAGTCGTCATTATGAAGCAAAACGCGATACCGAGGCGCAAGCTTGCGGGACGTGGAACGCTTCTCAATAGTTTCGACTGACACTGCTCTTGCTCTTTCTGTGATGGTTTACTACAACATACTTTGTTTCTGTCTTGCGTTTGCTTAACAGTTATTTACTATATTCTATAGCATTTCCATTTCAACTTTATAGCACTATGATTTTTTGCAGCGAAGGATTGGGGCAATGCTACAGATTAAAAATTTGAAAATGCTACATTAATGTTACAGCATCTATACATAAAATTAAGAAAGCTGCAAGACACCCTTGCTACTGAACTAGCTGCATAATTATGAACATGGCCCTAAATTTTCAACCAGGACAAATTGTGTCTTTAGGATATAACGACAGAAATTTGTATGCAGAAGTCATTCAAGTTGTGGTTTCTCGTCATTTGTGTTGGGTACGCCCCTTATTGCTAGTCACCTACACCCAAGAATTACCGCTAGTTACTGACCTACGAAATGCTTCTGACTTGCTTTGGCCTGACAAATTATTTCGACCTGCTTTAGATACGGAAGTAATTACCTTGTTAAGTCAAGTCTTGGCAAAAGAATCAAAAGCTGAGACTGATTCAACTGCTAAACAACAATTTAATCAATTTATCCACCAACTCTGGCAAGCGTATCAGGATGAAGGCTAAAGGCTGTTGACCCAGTGGGGTATTAATGCAGAATCAGATTTTATACGTTGAACTAGTTTTTGCATTTGCTAATCAAGAATAGCTAGGCTACTTCTCTTCCTGCACCGTAGCCATTATTAAAAGGAACAACGACACAGGTTTTATACCACATAGAGAAATTAAAATAGTAAATAACACAGGAAAATAACAGTAGTTTTATCGTGCTTTTGATGGCACTGCTGTTAATAAAACTAAAGTTAACTATTTTAAGCTTGATTTTTCTAGTTTTTTATCAAAACTAACTTTGGTATAGAGAAAAACTGGCAATGGCAATACTTAACGCTAATATCCCCAGCTAGGAACTAGCTTAACTCGACCAGCATCCATCTCTGCCATTAATAATTCCAGAGCCTCGTAATCAACATCAGATATACACCCATTTTCAGTTAATTCTGAGTTGATCTCATTCTCTATCTCAGGAGTTAGTTTTTTAATATCAAGAGCTTTTTCAACCAATTGACGAATAGCGTATTTAGTTCTCATAAATAATCATCCAACTTTAAATATGGTACTAATTATCCGAGATCAAGCTTGGTATAAAATGTGATCCAGATGCTAGTACATTAGTGATATAGATCACAAGTTGCTCAAATGCTTCATTTGACATCAACCCCAATATATGCCACCAGTAACCCTGAAAATGCAGGCATTTGACCTATAGCTAGATCTTGGCTAAATCAGCTTCATTTATAGACCAATCAAGTGTTTTCGCCGCCATTATGCTTGATGGATCTACTTTACGGCTGTCTCTGTTGATTGTTTTGTAACCGACGTAGAAAAAAAGTATATATGAATACAATCCATCCTGTATTTATGACAATCTTTAAACAGACCCACTAAAGTAATAAAGATTCAGCAAAGAGTTATAAGACGTATGGTCGATGCGAGGAAAAACAGTTTATGTTCAGATAAATATGGGCATTACAGTTTAATAACATTAATTAGGATGTTGATATGCAAGCAGTACTGGATTCTCCCCAAATTACTGTTATTCGTCCTCAAGGCATTCTCAATGCCACCAACGCCTTGGAGTTTGAAAGAGATCTGACAACAGCGTTGACTCAAGATGATACTTCCGCCTTGCTAGTGGATTTAGCCGCAGTAGAATCTTTAGACAGTGCTGGCTTAATGGCATTGGTCTCTGCGCTCAAGCTTGCTCAGAGTTTAGGAAGGAGTTTACAACTGGATTCTGTTTCTCCGTCAGTGAGAATGATTTTTGAACTTACACAGCTTGATGGAATTTTCGAGATATTTGAAGGCGAACCGCATTTATAATTAGTAGGACTTTTATAAAGTTAACTATTGTAATATTTTATATGGCTAGTCAGCAGCTGCGTGTAACAAAATTATAAGTTCTAAAAAGAAACCTCATTGAAAGAGCTAATCAGTGCTAAAGTTGGAAGTGATTAGCTGTAATTAAGGTAGCTAGAAGATAGCACAGTGGCTGTTGCAGTTGAAAGATTAATCACACCGGAAATTTTAAAGCCAGCGCGTTATCTGGGTAACGAACGCCTAGCAGTACATAAAGATTGGGATACGGCAGCAATACGTTGGGTATTAACTTACCCAGAGGTATATGAAGTCGGAGCATCCAATTTAGGGCATATCATCCTCTATAACATCTTGAATGCCCAACCACGACAGTTATGCGATCGCGCTTACCTACCAGGGACAGACTTGGCAGCTAAACTCCGACAGACAAATACACCCTTATTTGCTGTAGAGTCAAAGCGATCGCTCACAGAATTCGATATTTTAGGCTTTAGCCTCAGTTATGAACTCGGTGCAACTAACATTTTAGAAATGTTGGATTTGGCTGGAGTTCCCCTCACATGGCAAGAACGGGCAGAGAAAGAATGTCCCCTAGTTTTTGCTGGCGGACAAACAGCAACATCTAATCCAGAACCATACACCGACTTATTTGACTTTTTTGCCCTCGGAGACGGCGAAGAACTGCTTCCAGAAATTGGTTTGATTTTGGAAGAAGGCAAAAAAGCAGGACTGAAGCGAGAGCAGACTTTATTGGACTTGGCACAAATACCGGGTGTCTATGTTCCTCAATTTTACGATATGGCAGCAGATGGCTCAGTTCATCCTCATCGCCCAGATGTACCAAAGCAAATTCTGCGCCGAGTTTCTACCCCAATACCAGCTTATTCGGTTGGGTTAGTTCCATACGTTGAGACTGTACACGACCGCTTGACAATTGAGATTCGACGGGGGTGTACTCGTGGATGTCGCTTCTGTCAACCAGGAATGCTTACCCGACCAGCACGGGATGTAGAACCAGATACAGTTGTAGAAGCAATCGAACAAGGAATGCGGGCAACTGGTTACAATGAGTTTTCCCTGCTATCTCTGAGTTGTTCTGATTATTTATCCTTGCCAGCGGTAGGGATGGAGATTAAAAATCGGTTAAAAAACGAAAATATTTCTCTGACTCTTCCTAGTCAACGAGTAGATAGATTTGATGAAAATATTGCCAACATCCTGGGTGGCACGCGGCAAGGTAGCCTCACCTTTGCTCCAGAAGCTGGAACCCAGCGGATGCGGGACATTGTTAACAAAGGTTTGACGAATGAAGAATTGTTACGGGGCGTAAAAACAGCTTGGGAGCAAGGTTGGGATAAAATCAAGCTGTATTTTATGATTGGCTTACCGGGTGAAACAGATGCCGATGTTGTGGGTATAGTGGAAACAGTAAGCTGGTTGCAAAGAGAATGTCGAGGAAAAGGAAGAAAACCTCTCAACTTTAACTTGACGATTTCTAACTTTACACCTAAACCTCATACTCCCTTTCAGTGGCATTCAGTTTCTACGGCTGAATTTAAACGCAAACAAAGTCTGTTACGGTACGAATTTCGCCGACTTAGAGGAGTGAAAGTGAATTTCACCGATGTCCGGATTTCAGCGATGGAAGACTTTGTGGGCAGGGGCGATCGCAGTTTGGGTAAGGTAGTCCGTCGTGCCTGGGAATTAGGCGCTGGCATGGATTCTTGGTATGACAATTTAGATAAAGCTTTTGGTGCTTGGGAATCAGCGATCGCTGAAGCTGGCTTAGACTGGAAATATCGCCAAATAGAAAACGGCGAATGGAATTTGTTTTATACAAAAGATGAGGAAGTAACATCCTCACTCCCCACTTCCCACTCCCTTGATGCTCCCCTACCTTGGGATCATATAAATACAGGGATAGACAAAAAGTGGCTGAAGGAAGATTTGCAGCGCGCTTTAGAGGCGGCAACTGTACCAGACTGCTCCTTTGAAGGTTGCTCTCACTGTGGTGTTTGTAGCACAGACTTTGGTCACAATATTGTGATTTCGCCACCTGTTGTTCCAAAATTTGCTGGTGAATTTGTCCCCAACACAACTAAAGCTCAAAGATTACGTGTCTGGTTTGGTAAACAAGGCAATATGGCTTTGTTGAGTCACCTGGATTTAATGCGCTTATTTGATCGAGTTCTACGGCGAGCAGGCTTGCCAGTTGCTTTCACTGGTGGGTTTCATCCAACTCCACGCATTTCTGTAGCGAATGCTTTAGCTTTAGGAATTACCAGCAGTGGCGAGATTGTAGATTTTGAGTTAACACAACCAGTAGCAATAGATAATTTTCGAGAACTGCTAGCTCGTGAACTACCCACAGATATACCTATATACAATGTGGTGCAGTTGGATTTGAAAGTTCCTGCTGCTAGCCAAGTAATGGAGGCAGCAGAGTACTTGATTACAGTCGCAGCACTTAGTATAGCTACATTTGCCCAATGGCAAGAATGGATTGAAACAATCAAAGCAAAAGACGAACTTTGGTGGGAGCAAACAACTAAGTCAGGCAAAAGCCATTTAATAAATCTGCGCTCGCGTTTGTTTGAACTGGAATTAGTAGAAACTAGCAAGAATACACAAGACGAGTCTATAGTTATCCTGCGTTATGTGGGTAGCTATCGTCCTGATGGGGTGCTGTTGCGGCCTGAACAAATTCTGTTTATGCTGGAAGCTGTGACAGGTGTAGAATTTCAACTTCTGCACATTCATCGCAATCAGCTATTTTTAGGAGTATAATCCCTGAAGGGTGACTTGCTAGTAGTTGCCTTGACATGGTAGATCATGGGAATTGATTTTCAGCAAGGTTGCGTTAGAATGAGATGAAGAGAAATTTTCTGGCCCTGCATTGAATGAACTGGTTCACTACCCTGGTACTCAGGGTGCGAAAGCAAAGATATTAGAGTGTAACTTCTAGGATTTTATCCCAGACAAACAGCAGGCAGATTAAAGAACACTCTCTCTTGATAGCTATCTTGTGAACTAGTAACTAACAACAGGCTCCGTCGGCAACTCTTCCTCTATGCTTTTTAAAACAACTGCTGAATACCTAATCCCTAGATGGTGAAGGTATCGCATCAAAAATCAACCACGGACGGTTGATTTATTTGCTTAAACAATATGCAGCCGTTCTGGAATAATCAGGCGTGTAAACGCAATTCCTTAGTCAATAGCTCCTTAACTTTGAGCTTAGATTCACAATATTTATTACAAGCGGCACCTTTTGGGGCTGGCAGGGGCGAGAGGCATAACAAACCCCCAAGCCAATTAGTGCTGCCAATTTTTGAGGAAATTGAATGCCAAAACAAATTATCATCGCGGAGCAGCATCAAATTGCTGCCGTCTTTTCTGAAGATCAAATACAAGAACTCGTTGTGGCCACGGGTCATCACCAAATAGGTGATATCTATTTAGGTGTAGTAGAAAATGTATTACCTGGGATAGATGCGGCTTTTGTCAATATTGGTGATCCAGAGCGTAACGGTTTTATTCATGTAACTGATTTGGGGCCGTTGAAGCTAAAGCGTACAGCTGCCGCAATTACAGAACTATTAGCACCACAACAAAAAGTGTTGGTGCAAGTGATGAAAGAGCCAACGGGAACCAAGGGCCCCCGGCTTACAGGTAATATCACTTTGCCCGGACGCTACGTAGTGTTAATGCCTTATGGTAGGGGTGTAAATTTATCCCGGAGGATTAAGAGCGAAAGCGAGCGTAACCGTTTGCGAGCGCTGGCAATTTTGGTTAAGCCGGCGGGAATGGGTTTGCTTGTGCGTACAGAAGCAGAAGGCAAACCAGAAGAAGCGATTATGGAAGATTTGGAGGTGCTGCAAAAGCAATGGGAAGCCATTCAACAAGAAGCACACTCCACTCGTGCCCCGGCATTACTCAACCGAGACGATGACTTTATCCAGCGCGTGTTGCGGGATATGTACGGTGCGGATGTAAATCGGATTGTTGTGGATTCTAGTACTGGCTTGAAGCGAGTCAAGCAGTATTTGCAGAACTGGAGTGGAGGTCAAACACCACAGGGATTGTTAATTGACCATCATCGCGATCGCTCTGGAATTTTAGAGTACTTCCGCATCAATGCCGCAATTCGAGAAGCACTCAAACCCAGAGTGGACTTACCTTCTGGAGGATACATCATTATCGAGCCAACTGAGGCATTAACAGTAATTGATGTTAACTCCGGTTCCTTCACGCGATCAGCAACAGCTAGAGAAACTGTTTTATGGACGAACTGTGAAGCTGCAACAGAAATTGCCCGTCAGTTGCGTCTGCGAAATATTGCTGGGGTAATCGTCGTTGACTTCATTGATATGGAATCGCGGCGCGACCAATTGCAAGTTCTAGAGCATTTTAACAAAGCACTGAAAGCAGACAAAGCTCGTCCCCAAATTGCCCAACTAACTGAATTGGGTTTGGTAGAACTTACCCGTAAGCGCCAAGGTCAAAATATTTACGAATTGTTTGGGGAAACATGCCCTACTTGTGGCGGTTTAGGACATATTGTACGTCTACCTGGAGAAAACGAAAACCGATTACCAACACCAGTAGAAATACCAGAGCGTTTTGTATCTCTACCTCATAGAGAACCACGTTTACCCGCTGCTCGCATCACAGAAACACGGGAAAACTACGATGCCTTTGGAGAAGGATTCGATGGTGACTCTGATTTGAGCGCCTTGAATTTAATGAATCATCCTAGTTATCAAGAACTTAACGATAACAACAAGCGTCGTACCCGCACCCGCCGTAGTCGAATTGGTATCAATGGGACAAACGGAAAAGATGAAGCCCGGATTATTACTCATCCACTAACTTTTGACAATGAGCCAGATTTAGATTTGGATGCTGAAGTAGAGCTAGCGCCCACACCAGATATTTCCTCACCTAACCTAGGCAAATCTGGTTGGGTTGAACGGGTAGAACGTAATAAAGTAACCAAAGTAGAGCCTGTTAAACCAGTGGTAGAACCACCGGAGATTAGGACTGTAGAAATGACCCTCCAAGAACAGGATGTTTTTGCGTTGATGGGAGTTTCTCCTCTAGTGAAGTTAGAACGGGAAGTCAAAAATCCTAAATCCGTAATTATTAACATTGTTCAGCCTGGGCAATCACCAGCTGCATCGACTGAATCAACCCCACAATCAACTGTTACTGAAACAGAAAGCATTGATGTAAATACAAATACACTGCAAACTGAAACAAAACATAAACCTTTAGCAGAAAATACATCTGAACCAGAAAATACATTTGAGCCAGCAGAATTTGCGGCAAACTCTATCGAAGGTTTCACCAATGTAGAGGAAACTGAAGCGAATAGCCCTTCCATAGGAAATCGCCGCCGCCGCCGTCGTTCGTCTGCGATAGAGGATACATCTACCGCAGACGAAAATTAACTTATTTTATGGCACAGACACAACAAACTATTGCTGCTCTTCATTCGTTAGCGCCTTGGAGTGAATCAAATTGGCTGGAGTTATCCTCTAATTTGTTAGGTCTTTCAGGGTTAATTGGGGGCGTGGATGAAGTAGGACGAGGTGCTTTATTTGGCCCTGTAGTAGCCGCAGCAGTAATACTACCAACCTGTGCTTTGTCAGAACTAATGGCAGTTGGGATTAAAGATAGTAAAAAGTTGTCTAGTTCTCGTAGAATTCAGATGGCACAGCTAATTTCTACAGTGGCAATTGATTGGAAAATCGGTTTTGCTTCCACTGCCGAAATTGACCAGATAAACATTTTACAGGCCACATTGTTAGCCATGAAGCGGGCTGTACTAAAACTAAAAGTACAGCCTGTAATCTGCTTGGTTGATGGCAATCAGCTCATTAAAGACTTGCCTGTACCCCAACAAACAATAGTTAAGGGTGACGAGCGATCGCTTAATATTGCCGCTGCTAGTATTATGGCTAAAGTTTGGCGTGACGATTTGGTATTGCGCCTAGCATCAAATTACCCCAAATACGACATAACACATAACAAAGGTTATGGTAGTCAAAAGCATTTGCTGGCGCTGCGAGAATACGGTCCTTCACCCTTGCATCGCAAGTCCTTTCGTCCTTGCCAGATTCAGTAGGGGCATATACTGGTAAACCCCTACAGCCAATTCATTTGTTGCCAAAAGTAGAAAAAATCTTATGGAGAAATAAAAAATTACTCTATGTTGAAGATTGGCAATTCACCATTGTCATCATTTAAGGCTTTTTCTTTTGTTTGCGAGATCACCCAGTGACGATAATCTGTTAGCAGTTGATGTAGTAATCTTTGCTTAATTGTCAATAGCACACTCTTAAGCAGACCATTACCAGTGGCTTCTAAAATGGGCTTAGGAGTTAACGAAAATGGTGGTGGAAAATCCACTTGTACTTCTAAATCGGCTCTTCCTTGCAGGCGAGTGCCAGTGCTGAGCTGATAGGGAGATAAATGCCCTTGTAAATTTAAAGCAAAGCGCTGGTTAATATACTCAAAACCAAGGATTTCACAATCTACCGATCGCAGAAAAATCATTCCATTTGATTCTGCCCAGACTCTCATGTCTACAGTAGGTTGAATACTCAGGGACATAAAAGTCAGAGGACGCATTTTTAAGCGAAATACTTCCTCTGAAAGTTGCTGAATTCGCCTGCTGTCAACCAAAGCATTAACCAAACGTTGAGGCTGACGCAAGTAGTGCTGGATAGGAATAGGCTGCTGTGGGACAGCAATTTCTACCGATTGGGAGGCTGTGAACTTGGTAGCCATGAGTTGTAGGAAGTAATTGTTATATATTTCTATTATTAGTTAATTTTTTATATTTATTAATTTTAGTTGAAGAAGAAATATTTATCTTGTTTGATTTTTTTTAATATATTTGCTGTTAATTATCCTTCAGCATTGAGATAATTTTAAAAATTATGTTTACTAACCTTAGAGAGATAAATTATACATCAACCAAAAGGTAATTTTTGTAGCTAAAAGACGATTGCTTGAAAACACCCCTACCGTCACGATTTCATCATGCTTTGCTGTAATTGACAAAAGTCGTTTTGAGAAAAAATTAACTTGACATCGCGTTAATGAAAAACCGCTATCATCTACTGCTAATTCTATTATGGTTGGCTATTGGTACTTGTTTACGCTTTTGGCGTTTGGCATCTCTACCTCCTTGGACTGATGAGTGTGCAACGATAGTTTTTAGCTTAGGTAATAGTTTTCGCACAGTTCCACTCAATCAGGTTATTAGTTCGGATGTGTTGTTACAACCACTACAATCTATACCTAGCATAGGAATCAATGCAGTTATCGAGCATTTATTTAATGAAAGTACTCATCCTCCGGTCTATTTTGTGTTGTCCCATTTTTGGATGAAATGGTTTTCCCCTATAGGAGAACTAGCCTCAATTTGGGCAGCGCGATCGCTCAGTGCTGTATTTGGGATAGTATCAATTCCTGCTATGTTTGGCTTTGGCTATTTAGCCTTTCGTTCCAAATTAGTAGGTCAGATGGCAGCAGCAATGATGGCAGTTTCACCCTATACTATTTTTCTGGCTAGAGATGCACGTCATTATACCTTGGCGATTTTGCTAGCAATTGCTTCTCTATGTTGTTTAGTGAAAGCAATTCAAACTATCTATCGCCAACAATCTTTGCCACTTTGGGTAATATTTGCCTGGGTGGTAATCAACACTTTAGGGGTAGCAACCCATTACTTTTTTACCTTAACTTTGTGTGCTGAAGGCTTTGTATTACTGAGATATATTTGGCACAAAAGCAAGCAAAAAGCACTGATACAACCTAATTTATGGCGTATCTGGGTAGTTGCTATAGGTACCTTGATGGGTTGTCTTGTCTGGATACCGGCTCTGCAAAGTATTCCTGGCAATGAACTTACAACATGGGTCGCGAGTAGCAATCCTCATGTTAGATGGTTAGAACCGATAGGGCGGCTACTACTTTGGATACTAAGTATGCTGTTGCTGTTACCTTCAGCATTCACAAACTTACCCATGATGATTGTGATTGTCTCCGGTGTAGTTACCTTGTTGTTTTTGGTTTGGAGTCTGCCTCATCTCGTGAATGGGCTAAAAGTACAGCAGCACAACCCTGATACTCATTTAGCGATACAAATATTGATGAGGTATGTGATTGTGGCGATCGCTTTGTGTTTATGCTTCACTTATGGTTTAGGGATGGACTTAACCTTAGCTGCTCGTTTCCAATTTATCTGTGTGCCAGCAATCATTTTACTATTGAGTGCTTCATTGGCAGGCTGTTGGCAGCAAGTACAAAATTTTAACCCACATCAACAGAAATTTCTGCGGGTGGTAAATGGAAAATTAGTAGTGAGTATAATTTGGCTGATGTCCATGTTTGGAGGAGTGACAGCAACTTGGAATTTGGGCTACTTGCAAAACCAACGCCCTGATCTTCTCGCATCTGTGATTCAAGAAGCATCTCAATTAAATGTATTAATTGCTACTACTCACTTACACCACGGGCAAACTGGCAGAATGATGGGTTTAGCCTGGCAATTTCCACACCTACCTGCTAAAAACTTGCAGTTTTTCTTGGCTCATCGAGATTTAGAAAGTAAAAATTATACTAAATCTATGCAAGTATTCTATGAACAACTCACTAAAATTCCCAGACCTTTAGATCTATGGTTAGTCGAGTTTCGGACTCAAGTCAATCTGGAATCTCAACAATGTTTTCCTGATGATCAATATAGAAAATCTGCTGGTGAATACAGTTATAAACTGTACCATTGCAATGTTCAAAATAATGGTAAATATTAAACTAATGTTCACAGCCTAAAAATGTGAGGTTTGTCTACGGTATAGTCTATAAATTTAACGGATAAATCAGGACTATTTATGACCATATCTATTGCCCATTTAGGGCCTCCTGGCACTTACGCAGAGCAAGCAGCTGTTTTTTATGTTAACTGGTTAACTGAAAAGACAGGAATTGAAGCTATCTTATGTCCTTATCCCAGCATTGCCCAGTCACTCCAAGCCGTTGCTGCTAGACACACTCAATTAGCAGTTGTGCCAGTGGAAAATTCTATTGAAGGCAGTGTAACCATGACAATGGATACACTTTGGCAATTAGACAATTTGCAAATTCAGTTAGCTTTGGTCATGCCCATTGCTCATGCGTTTATTTCCTGTGCAAATAGTTTAGATGGCATTAAAACTGTTTATTCACACCCACAAGCTTTAGCACAATGTCAGGGGTGGTTAGAGCAGTTTCTTCCAACTGTACAGTTGATTCCTACAAATTCTACAACTGAAGCACTACAAAGATTGGAACAGGAATTAACGACCGCTGCGATCGCATCTAGCAGAGCAGCCCAACTTTACAAATTGCCTATATTAGCTAGTAACATTAACGACTATCCAGAGAATTGTACTCGTTTTTGGGTGGTAAGTCAGAAAGAAGCGCAAACTTTTGACCACACACCTTCAATTCATGCAACTCATACTTCGCTAGCTTTTAGTGTACCTGCCAATCTACCTGGAGCATTGGTCAAACTACTACAAGTATTTGCTCAACTAGAAATTAACCTTAGTCGAATCGAGTCTCGCCCAACCAAGCGTTCGCTAGGTGAATACTTGTTTTTTATTGATATGGAAGCAGATGCTAGCGAAGCACGAGTACAATCGGCTTTAGCAGAACTCAAGATCCATACAGAAGTTTTAAAAATTTTGGGCGCTTATAATGTATTGTCAATCAACGCTGTTTAGTCACTAGTCGTATGCTACAATTTCTGACTAATGATTAATAGATAGTCATGAATTCTGATTGAAAGTATCTTTCAAGACAGAACGAGCTGCTAAGTGATTACGAGTAGTAGTCAAAATTTCTGCTTCTCTTTCTAAGCGAGCAACAGTATCCTGCATTTCTAATAATGATTGTTGCTCTGCGGCTACACCATAGAGGTTACTGGCGACCCAATAAGATAGCTCTGTCGGTAGATCAGGTAATTCTTCTGGCAATTCAATATTTTGTTCTGTTAACTTAGCTGAAAGACGCACCACATCTCGCAGTAGTTGTTCTACTTCAGAGGCAAAAGGTCGCAAATCTTTAGCCGGGGGATTGTCTTCCAGCCACTCTACCAAACCAACGCGATAAGGCTTTTCACGAACATATTCTAAGACGCGAAACCTCTGCTGTCCCAAAGTCAACATCTTCATGCGGTCATCTGGTAGCCGTTGGTAATGAATAATTTCTGCACAGCAACCAACATTGGCAATTGTACCTTTAACTGGATCAACCATTAATACTCCAAACCTGCGATCGCTCTCTAAAATCGTGTTCATCATGATTCGGTAGCGAAATTCAAAGATGTGCAGGGGTAATGGTCTCGTGGGGAACAGAACTACTTCAGGTAACGGGAACAGAGGTAGTTCACGGACTGCAATTTTAGAAGAAGATGTCATTGTTACCTTGGTATAAATTTAATCTTTAAAAATTTATTTTCTCTGCTTTTCCCGTACTTTGTTTACATTCTATCATTTGTTTCCTAGCCAATAAAAAGCCCTGAAAGAAATTTCTTCAGGGCTAAGTAAATATCCATACTAAGAAATGTCAGTTGTTATTAGTCAATAGCTTTTCTACGACTGACAACTGATCACTGACTATTACAGTTTGACTTCAATATCTACACCTGAAGGTAAATCAAGTTTCATCAAAGCATCAATAGTTTTAGACGAAGGCTGATAAATATCAATAATTCGGCGATGGGTACGGGTCTCAAAGTGTTCCCGCGAATCTTTATCTACGTGAGGCGATCGCAGCACGCAGTAGATTTTGCGTTTTGTTGGTAAAGGAATCGGTCCTATAGCTGTAGCGTTAGTTCGGTTAGCCGTGTCTACAATCTTCTCGCAAGATGTGTCTAATAAACGGCGGTCAAAAGCCTGTAAACGTATTCTAATCTTCTGCTGCTGTAGAGTTGCCATCTTTAATTTTCTAGGTTCTGATTATTGAGGAGGTTACAGAGTACAGATTACGGGGTAAAGACAGAAAAGCTATTGCCTATCTCCCATAACCTGTAATCTTTTTTATAGAGGGAAGCGAAAGGAGCAGAAAGGCTTTTTACCGTCTCTGCTCCTTTGTCATCGGGGCAAAAAGTGCTACTTCAAGATTTTGGAGACGACACCAGCACCGATGGTGCGGCCACCTTCACGAATAGCAAAGCGCATTCCTTGCTCAATTGCGATCGCATTGATCAGTTCTACTGTCATTTTGATGCGATCGCCTGGCATTACCATTTCTGCATCACTGCCATCATCAGAGGTGAAGGCTTTGATAGTGCCGGTTACATCGGTTGTCCGCACGTAGAACTGGGGACGATAGCCAGCAAAAAATGGAGTTTTCCGACCGCCTTCTTTCTCAGTGAGGACGTACACTTCACCTTCAAATTGAGTATGAGGTGTAATTGAACCAGGTTTAGCAATTACCATACCCCGTTCAATGTCAGCTTTTTGAATACCCCGAAGTAGCACACCTGCGTTATCTCCAGCCATACCTTCATCGAGACTCTTCTTAAACATCTCGATCCCAGTGACAGTGGTGTTGCGAGTGTCTCTAATACCCACTAATTCTACTGTATCGCCGACTTTCACCTTACCCCGTTCAATCCGACCGGTGGCGACAGTACCGCGGCCTGTGATGGAGAACACGTCTTCTACAGCCATCAAGAAGGGCTTATCAACAGCGCGATCGGGGGTGGGGATGTAGGAATCTACAGCGTCCATGAGTGCGTAGATTTTATCTACCCACTCATCTTCTCCCCGCTGTGTCTTGCCATTAGCAGTCATTTTTTCCAGTGCTTTCAAGCCAGAACCTGTGACGATGGGAATATCGTCTCCAGGAAAATCATAGGCACTCAGAAGTTCTCGGACTTCTAGTTCTACTAACTCTAGTAGTTCGGCATCATCTACCATGTCTTCCTTATTTAAGAAGACAACTAGGCTAGGTACACCTACCTGCTTTGCCAACAGGATATGTTCGCGAGTTTGGGGCATAGGACCGTCGGCGGCAGAAACCACAAGGATTGCACCATCCATTTGGGCAGCACCGGTAATCATATTCTTCACATAATCAGCGTGTCCAGGACAGTCTACGTGAGCATAGTGCCGATTAGTCGTTTCATACTCAACGTGGGCTGTATTGATGGTAATACCCCGCGCCTTTTCTTCAGGTGCGTTATCGATTTGATCGTAACCCTTACCAATAGCTTGACCAAGAGCCGCTAAGGTCATGGTAATAGCTGCTGTTAACGTAGTTTTACCATGATCAACGTGGCCAATCGTACCAATATTAACGTGAGGTTTATTCCTTTCAAATTTTGCGCGTGCCATGAATGCTCGTTTCCTTTTCTAATTAAGCGTTCCCTTTGCTTTTTGCAATGATTGCCTCAGCCACGTTGCGAGGCACTTCTTCGTAGTGGCTAAACTCCATAGAGAAGATGCCTCGACCTTGGGTCTTCGACCGGATATCAGTGGCGTAGCCAAACATTTCTGCCAATGGGACTTTAGCAGTCACTTTGGCAAGACCATCATCAGATCCCATGCCTTCAATTTGCCCACGACGGGAATTAAGGTCGCCCATGACATCCCCAAGGAAGTTTTCGGGAACTTCGACCTCAACTTTCATCATAGGCTCTAAGAGGGCTGGTGAAGCTTTCATTACTGCCTCTTTCATCGCCATTGAGCCAGCGATTTTGAAAGCCATTTCTGAAGAGTCTACATCGTGATATGACCCATCAATCAGTGTTGCTTTAACATCAATCAGTGGATAACCAGCTAAAACGCCGGATTCGCAGCTTTCTTTCATTCCCTGTTCGGCAGGACCAATATACTCTTTGGGTACTGTACCGCCGACTATCTTGGAAACAAATTCAAAACCGCTACCAGGTTCTCCTGGCTCCAAATTAATAACAACGTGACCATACTGGCCTTTACCACCACTTTGACGGATGAATTTCCCTTCAATTTTGGTGACATGCTTACGAATCGTTTCGCGGTATGCTACTTGCGGCGCACCGACATTCGCTTCCACTTTGAATTCCCGTAGCATCCGGTCTACCAGAATTTCCAGGTGCAGTTCTCCCATTCCCGCAATCACCGTTTGGTTGGTTTCGGGATCTACGTGGACGCGGAATGTTGGATCTTCTTCTGAGAGAGATTGCAGAGCTTTGGACAGCTTGTCCATGTCATTCTTAGTTTTGGGTTCAACCGCCACTGAGATTACAGGCTCAGGAATGAATAGAGATTCGAGTATTACTGGTGATCCTTCATCAGTAATAGTGTCACCTGTTAAGGTGTCTTTCAATCCTAATGCTGCCCCTAAATCTCCCGCCCGCATTTCATCGACATCAAGTCGTTCATCTGCTTTCAAAATCACTAGACGAGAAATCCGTTCTTTCTTGTTCTTGGTAGCGTTAAGGACGTAGCTACCCTTTTTCAGCACACCAGAATAGACACGAACGAAGGTTAGGCGACCATAAGGGTCAGCCATAATCTTGAATGCCAAAGCTGACAAAGGTTCGTTGTCATCAGCCCTACGCTCCACAATTTCACCATTTGGCAGTGTGCCTTGAATTGGTGGTACTTCAGTTGGTGCAGGTAGATAATCTACGACTGCATCCAACATCAGCTGTACGCCTTTGTTTTTGAATGCTGAGCCGCAAAGTACGGGTACAATCTTTCCCGCTGTTGTACCTTTACGAAGGGCAGTACGGATTTCATCTTCTGTAAGTTCTTCTCCCTCGAAGTACTTAGCCATTAGATTGTCATCAGTTTCCGCCACCGCTTCTATCAGCTTGGTGCGGTACTCTGCTGCCTTTTCTTGCAATTCTGCCGGAATTTCTGTTTCTTCAATGTCAGTTCCCTGGTCGTTGTTGTAAATATAGGCACACTTACGCACTAAATCAACGATTCCTAGGAACTCAGTTTCACTACCAATTGGCAGTTGAATGGCAACGGCATTAGCCCGTAGGCGATCGCGCATTTGATCGTGAACTCTATAAAAGTTCGCGCCTGTACGATCCATTTTGTTAATAAAGGCTATTCGAGGCACTTTGTAGCGGTCTGCTTGCCGCCACACTGTCTCTGATTGCGGTTGCACGCCACCCACAGAACAAAATACTGCGATTACACCATCCAACACACGCATGGAACGTTCAACTTCAATTGTGAAATCAACGTGGCCTGGAGTATCGATAATGTTAATTTGATGATCTTTCCAGCTGGTACTGATAGCAGCAGCAGTGATGGTAATTCCCCTTTCCCGCTCCTGCTCCATCCAGTCGGTTACGGCAGTTCCTTCATGAACTTCGCCAATTTTATGAATTATGCCAGAGTAAAACAATATTCTCTCGGTTGTCGTTGTCTTGCCCGCATCTATATGCGCCGCAATACCGATGTTGCGTACTCTCTCTAGCGGGATCGTACGTGCCACAGTAGCCTCCTATAGTTTTTGCCTCATGATATCTTGTATATTACTCTTTGTTAAGATTCTATACTTTTACGGAAAACCGTCTTTGTTTTTGTAAATCCGCGATATACCGCTTATAAAGTTAGGATATATCGCTTTTTCACTTAGTAACGATAATGTGCAAAGGCTTTGTTGGCTTCAGCCATCCGGTGTGTTTCTTCCCGTTTACGAATTGCATTCCCCGTTTCATTGGCTGCATCCATTAACTCGTTAGCTAATTTACTGGCCATTGTGCGGCCTGGTCTAGACCTAGAAAACTGCACTAACCAACGTAGTGCTAGGGTAGTACCCCGATCAGAACGTACTTCCATTGGTACTTGGTAGGTTGCCCCACCAACTCGGCGAGCCTTGACTTCTACTAAAGGCGTAGCATTTCGCACTGCTCTTTCAAAGGTTTCCAAAGCAGCGCTGCCAGTGCGTTCTTCAATAGTTTTTAAAGCATCATAAACAATGCGTGCGGCTAGGGATTTCTTCCCATGATGCATTATTCGCCGGATTATCATGCTTACAAGGCGACTGTTGTACACAGAGTCAGGCGGAACTGGACGCCTTTGAATAACACCACGACGAGACATACTTCAACCTTTAATGTGGATTGGGCAACGAAATTATATGCTATCAGACACTGGATCTCTAGACGGCGACACACGTCTAGACTTACTTAATTTTTTCCACAGTTGTAACTAGGGTGAGCTATAAGCTTGCTGCCCCCAACTGCACACAAGGTGACAACATTTAAAACCTTAGTATTTTGGATTAAAATGCTACTTCAAATGAGCGATATTTGCTCACTAACTCAAGGGCGTAGCTGGATTTATTGATAAAAGTCAGCGCAGCTAGTTTTGTATCCCTTTGGCTTCTGGAGAGACGGTTAATCGTAATTAATCACGATTAATCGCCTATTTCTTACTTTTTAGCTTCTTTCGGGCGCTTAGTTCCATACTTGGAACGTCCTTGTTTGCGGTCTTTAACTCCGGCTGTATCCAAGGTGCCACGAATAATGTGGTATCTTACGCCTGGTAAATCCTTAACCCGACCCCCACGAATCATCACCACGGAATGCTCTTGCAGGTTGTGACCAATTCCTGGAATGTAAGCTGTGACTTCAAATCCAGATGTAAGCCTAACTCTTGCTACTTTACGTAGAGCTGAGTTGGGCTTCTTAGGTGTGGTCGTATATACTCTGGTACAAACGCCCCGACGTTGTGGGCATTGCTTCAGAGCTGGGGACTTGGTTTTCTGACGCGCTTTCTCGCGTTCATTACGTATGAGTTGCTGTATTGTTGGCATGAGTTACAGCGCGTGAAGCTGCTTAGTGGTCTAAGTTTTAACAAATCCTGATTATATCTTTTTTTTTAATTACATGTCAAATTTTTATGTTATTTTTAAAGTTTTCCTGAATCAATAGCGCTTGGTTCAGTGGTGGAAAAGGAATTACCACAGCCACAAGTAGCGATCGCCTGGGGATTATGGAAGCGAAAACCACCGCCCATCAAATCCTCTGAGTAATCCAAATCCAAACCGCTGATGTAATCTAAGCTTTCAGCATCTACGACTACTTTAATGCCATTCAATTCAAAAACGCGATCACCAATTTTCATCGTTTCATCAAAAGACATATCGTAAAACCAACCGGAACAACCACCTGGTTTAACCGCTAATCTAAACAAGATATTTGATTGCTGCTTGGACTTTAGTCGTCCGATTTCACTTGCAGCTGCTTGACTTAGATGAATCATGGAATTCGTTTGGCAATTGAAAACCCCATCTTACATATTACAGATTATTTGGCTATAAAAGCCAAAAGTCTTGAAATAGCAGGGTTCTTTTGTTCTAAATGTATAACTGAGAAACGCTTACCTCAAAGATTCTAGTCATTTAAATCTATCATGCCTAAATAGAAATTATGAGTAGAATGATGCTAGTCAGGCTGCTTTTGTGCGTTTTGCAATAATGTAAACAGTTGCACGTTTAGTTAGTACATCGCATTAAATATCCCCACCGAAAGCAGGCAGGGATATTTTAGTATGCAGTTATTAGCTCAAACGGGTTGCACAAAAATATTTAGTTTCTAGCCTCAATCAGTAGCCCTGTAACTACTGTATCAGGTTCAATTTCCAGTACGGGCATAGTCGTCTTGGTAGCGAATAATATCATCTTCGCCTAAGTATTCGCCATTTTGCACTTCAATCAACACCAAGGAAATTACGCCAGGATTTTCTAGACGATGAGACGTACACTGGGGTACATAAGTTGATTGATTATTGCCCAACAGAATTTCTTGCTCGCCACAAGTTACCCTAGCTGTACCAGAGACGACAATCCAGTGTTCGCTGCGGTGGTGATGCATTTGTAGGCTAAGGCGATGTCCTGGCTTAACTTCGATGCGCTTGATTTTGTATCCACGCCCTTCTTCTAAAACAGTAAAAGAACCCCAAGGACGTAGTTCAGTTGCAGCAACACCTCTGGTAGTGATCGCGGTGGGTAGGGGCAGAGTGTTAATTTGTGTGGTTTCTTGATATTGAGCCATAGTTACCTCATTTGGAGACATAACAAACCGTCATTCCTCTTAACCATTGATGGAAAAATCTGGCGCAATCTTGCAACCGTGAAAAGCAGCAATTCAATTCCACCTTGCTAAACATAGCAAAATCAAAGTTTGCAGTGTAAAGAATTACTGCTAAAATTATCGCGTCTACATCAAGTCTTCATCCAGCAAAATGGCTGCTTATTCTAAACTTTAAAAATGATTGAGAATTGGGCATGGGGCATTGTTATTTTTCTCTGCTCTTCTGCTGCTTTTCCTCTTTTTTATCGCTTTTGTTGCAGGAAAATGCCAATTCCATTATGGACACGAGCAGCAGTATTAGGAGAACGGTCGAGTAGTTGCCCTCCCAGATAAAGACTGGTAGAACTACCACCATCCAAATTTAGGGCATTTACACAGCCTAAAAGCTTCATTAGTTGAGCGTGTTCTGCCAAGCTAGGGCCTGACCCGCCAGCGCGATTATGCACCGCAGCAATCATTAATGTGCCTGTTGTAGTTGTGCAAATACCGCTACGAATAGCTTTTTCTGCAATAAAGGCGTTGCTAAATTTCTCACTTTTGGCATCAAGGACAATTTGATTGTTTTGTAATAATAGTGGCCCGGCTCCCATAATGTAGGGATAGCGGTTAAAGTCAGCAGGAGTAGTGGCACTAGAAAGACTGACTGTAGTGCCAATAGGTAATTGTGATGCAGTATTAGCAGCATTTCCACGTAAAGTTAAGATATAACCATCTGGGGGAATAGGAACGGCAGCCTCACTAGCTTTGCCCCCTGGTAACTGTTGGATAATTTGGTTTTTCTGAATTACAAGAATAGTTTCGTTGTCAGTTAAGGGCGTGTAGGTAGCTCCCCAAGCTGGGGTATAGCGAGCAATACCACTTTGTACATAGCCGCTGTTGAGAAACAAAATTGGCAATTTCAGATTATTAGGAGCAATTAAAGTTTCTTCTAAGGTGAGACGGCCTAAGTAAAATTGTCCAGAATTATTCCAGGCGATCGCTCCCCGGTTGAGAATAGGACCTGACAACCACTGATTATCTCGACGAATTGCACCCAAGGGTAATTTATTATTGCGGTTAAAATAACCACCATTAATTGCTGCCGCTGCTAAATACCGTTGTGCTGTTTGAATTAGAGGTGCAGTACCCGTAAGAGTATCGGAGTTTGTCCAAATGGGTTTTAATGTGATTCCAACTTGGCGAGGATTAACTTCTAACCAAACCACAGGAAAGCGTTCTGCGCCTAAATTGACAAATTGCTGCCGCCAGCGTAATCCTGTTGCCCAAGTAATATCCCGCGGTAACATGGCATCAGGACGAATATCAATCACCAGACGATTGGGGTTAGCTACAGTGCTAATCCGGGGAGACAAACCAAAAGGAACGCTCAAATGAATGATTGTTTGATTCTTGACTACCTCTACTTGTTGAATTAGTGCTTCCGGATCTGGTAATGCTGGCGGCAGTTGTTTGAGCAGATCTGGCAGTGATGGTGGCGGTGGTGGCAGGGGAGTATAGCGCTGAATCAAGAGGGGATCGGCTATTCCATCTAAGGTAACTGTCCACTTTCTATTCGGTGGTGCCGTGGGTTTGGGGGTTGGAGTATCCGGATCTAAAGTTGGAGTTTGAGGTCTTTTGATTGGCAAACCTTGTGACACTTGCCAAGGAGTTGGACGGTCTAAATCTACAACGATGCGATCGCTCTGCAAAGTTGCAACAGTTTTGTCTGAAGGTGGCTGGCTTTGAAGAATGTTTTTTATTTGTGCTTTGGGGATGGCAATCATCAAAATATTGCCATTGGCTTGCATTTGCCAACCTGCTGCTTGAGCAAAATTAGTAATATCTAAATAGCGATATCCCTCTAACAACTGAGCAGCTAAAACTGGTCGCTTAGTTGATGAAAACCAATCTATTGGTTGCCTAGCTGGATTATTGCTACTTAATAAATCTACCCCAATTAATTGCTTAAGTACCCCATCACTAATATGAGTTTTTACCTGACCTGCTGTTCCAGGTCGCTGTAACCAAGCCCCTGGTAAGGTACGACCATTGAGAGAAATTTGGTTTCCAGCTAAAGATTGTGAAGTCTTGGCTGGAGTTGGTTTAGCATCTGTCTGAGGCTGCTGGGCGCTTGTAGTATGGGTAGTAGTAGATAAACACAAAACTGTTGCAATTATTGGCGGCACAATAGCCCAAAATAAGCCGCTTAAACGCCCCATCGGCAGCTTGTTGTTAGCGCAGTGTCTCGCAGAGAAGACATCATCTGGATTTGCAAAAGCACTGTGGTCTTGTTGGCAGCAGTAATTCGGCATTTTTACCCTAATTTACTAGGTACTGTTGAAAGCGATCGCCCAAAAAATAGGTTAACTAACATTATGGGAAAATCTTAAAAAATCATGATTTAACTTTTGAATAAATATGATATTATATACATTGGCTTGTTATCTCTCATGCAGATCAGCCAAGCACTTGGTCATAAAAACTACTTTAAGTAACTGCTTTAACTAGCACTAGATTTCTACCAGACTATGCATATTAGTCTTGGCGATAATACCTTGATCAAGCTGTTTATTCCTCACCAAATAGTTGCTACTTTTGGTACTTAAGTGAGGTTTGGTTTGTAATAACACCGATGGCAACAAATAAATAGCAAAAATATAGACAAGAAAAATATTTAGGAATTGTCAAATGGCCATCTAGTGTAATACGCTGATTTTGTTGATGAATCAGGATGATTGTAGGTTTACAAAATAGTAAAGCGTTTAGTTTGAGTTCTGTTATAGGTAAGATCAAACATGCTCTACCTCAAAAATAGCTTTCATCTGGGAATATAGAGAATTGAGAAAATACCTAGCTTCACGATATAAATAAAAGACTAACAGGGCAAAAGTAGTTTGTCTCACACAGCATAAACACATAAAAAAATAACGCAGCTATTTTAACACGGGTGAACCAAAAAGAAAACCGAAGTTAAAATTTTTTTTCCCTAAATTTCGCTAACTTTATGTATTTTTCGAGTACGGAATTTAGGAATTTTCATCACAAGTAGTGGCAAAATTTGTGACTCAACTTTATTTCAGGGATGGGCTATGAATGATCAACCGATGAATCAATTACAAACAATGACATTTTCGGATACCTACCAGGGACAAAGATGGTTAGTTGATGAACGAGATGCCTGTGGTGTGGGTTTCATTGCTCATCGCCAAAATTATGAAAGTCACGAAGTTATGATCAAAGCTTTAAATGCTTTGACTTGCTTGGAACACCGGGGTGGTTGTAGTGCAGACCAAGATTCTGGTGATGGTGCAGGTATCTTGACAGCTATCCCTTGGGAGTTGTTCCAACAAGATCATTCCCCTGTAAAAATTCAAAGCTTATCTCCCAGCAATATAGCTGTAGGGATGATATTTCTACCGCAAGATCCAGAATTAGCCCAAAGAGCTAGGATCGCTGTAGAGCAAGTAGCCGTGGAAGAAAAATTGACTGTATTGGGCTGGCGAGTAGTACCAGTGCAGCCTGATTTACTAGGAGTACAAGCAAGAGAAAATCAGCCCCAGATAGAACAAGTTTTTTTAGCTGCTGCTGATCAAAGTGGCGATGAACTAGAACGACATTTGTATATTACCCGTCGCCGCATTAGTACAGTTGCAAAAGATATTTCAGAAGACTTTTATGTTTGCTCTTTATCAAGCCGCACAATCGTCTATAAGGGCATGGTGCGTTCTGCTGTATTGGGCGATTTTTACGAAGATTTAAAAAATCCGGCTTATAAGAGTGCATTTGCAGTTTATCATCGCCGCTTTAGTACCAATACCATGCCCAAGTGGCCTTTAGCTCAGCCGATGCGGCTTTTGGGTCACAATGGCGAAATTAACACCTTACTGGGTAACATCAATTGGATGATGGCGCGAGAAGCCAGTCTCAATCATCCAGTATGGGGCGATCGCATCAACGAACTCAAGCCTTTAGTCCACATCGACAATAGTGACTCAGCAACTTTAGACAATGTGCTGGAATTATTAGTGCGTTCTGGACGCAGCCCCTTGGAAGCTTTGATGTTTATGGTTCCAGAGGCTTACCAGAATCAGCCATCTTTAGATAAATATCCAGAAATTGTCGATTTTTACGAATATTACAGCGGTTTGCAAGAAGCGTGGGATGGCCCAGCACTTTTAGTATTCAGCGACGGGAAAAAAGTTGGCGCATCACTAGATCGTAATGGCTTAAGACCAGCTCGTTACGTGATCACTAAAGATAATTACATTGTGGTCGCTTCAGAAGCAGGTGTAGTAAATTTTCCAGAAGCCAACATTATGGAAAAAGGCAGACTTGGCCCAGGGCAAATGATTGCGGTGGATTTAGTTAGCCATGAAGTGTTGAAGAACTGGGAGATTAAGCAGCGTATCGCCAAGCAGCAGCCTTATGGGGAATGGTTGCAAAAATATCGCCAAGAATTAGATTCATTAATCATTAATCATTCTTCATTAGCTAATGGTAATGGTAATGGCAACGGCAAAGGACAATTGACTATTGACAGACAAAACTTACTCCGCCATCAAATTGCCTTTGGCTACACCACAGAAGATGTAGAAATGGTCATTCATCCAATGGCAATAGAAGGCAAAGAGCCGACTTTCTGCATGGGGGATGATATTCCTTTAGCTGTGCTGTCCCAAAAGCCTCACCTGCTTTATGACTATTTCAAACAGCGCTTTGCTCAAGTGACAAATCCAGCAATTGATCCCTTACGGGAAAAGTTAGTAATGTCCTTGAAAGTCGAACTAGGTGAACGAGGTAACTTATTAGAACCAAAACCAGAATATGCCCGCAGATTAAAGCTGGAATCGCCAGTTTTGACAGAGGCAGAATTGGATGCTATTAAATTGTCAGGCTTTGCGACAGCTGAGTTATCAACTTTATTTGAAATTGCCAGCGGCCCAGAAGGATTGAAAGCAGCTGTGCAATCTTTGCAAGCACAAGCAGCAGAATCAGTCAGGGCTGGAGCGAAAATTTTGATTTTGAGCGATTCTAGTCGTCAAAGCTCTGCACTTAGTACTGAATATACCTATATTCCTCCTCTGTTAGCGGTGGGTGCTGTACATCACCACCTGATCCGTGAAGGTTTGCGAATGAAAGCATCCCTGATTGTCAATACTGCCCAGTGCTGGAGTACCCATCACTTTGCTTGTCTGATTGGCTACGGGGCTGGTGCAGTTTGTCCTTATATGGCTTTAGATACTGTGCGTGATTGGTGGTTAGATCCCAAAACGCAACAGTTTATGGAACGAGGTAAAATTGCCGCCTTTTCTGTAGAACAAGCTATAGGTAACTATCGCAAGGCTGTAGAGTCAGGTTTATTGAAAATTCTCTCCAAAATGGGAATTTCTCTACTCTCCAGCTATCAAGCAGCGCAAATTTTTGAAGCCATTGGTATCGGTGGGGATTTATTAGAATTGGGATTCCGTGGTACAGCTTCCCGCATTGGTGGTTTGAGTATTAGTGAATTAGCTGTTGAAGTACTTTCCTTCCACAGCAAGGCCTTTCCCGAACTGACAACCCAGAAGTTAGAAAACCTGGGCTTTGTCCAGTATCGACGCGGTGGTGAATACCACATGAACAGCCCAGAAATGGCGAAGGCGTTGCATAAAGCTGTGGATAGCAAAAACTATGATCACTACGAAGTTTATAAGCAATACCTGCAAGGTAGACCCATAACAGCATTGCGTGATTTGCTTGACTTTCAAAGCGATCGCTCACCAATTCCTGTAGAAGAAGTAGAGTCAGTAGTTGAAATTGTCCAGCGTTTCTGCACTGGCGGCATGTCTTTAGGCGCTTTATCGCGGGAAGCTCATGAAACTTTAGCGATCGCCATGAACCGCATTGGTGGTAAATCTAACTCTGGGGAAGGTGGCGAAGATCCAGTACGTTATAAAGTATTGGATGATGTAGACGAATCTGGTCACTCGCCCACCCTACCGCACTTAAAAGGATTGCGGAATGGTGATACTGCTTCCAGCGTTATCAAGCAAGTCGCATCGGGACGCTTTGGAGTAACGCCAGGGTATTTGAGCAGTGCCAAACAAATTGAAATCAAAATCGCTCAAGGTGCAAAACCTGGGGAAGGCGGACAGCTACCAGGGCCAAAGGTAAGCCAATACATTGCGATGTTAAGACGCTCTAAGCCGGGTGTTACACTGATTTCGCCACCACCACACCATGATATTTATTCCATTGAAGATCTGGCACAACTAATTTTTGATTTGCACCAAATTAATCCCAAAGCGCAGGTGTCAGTCAAGCTAGTTGCAGAAATTGGCATTGGCACGATCGCAGCTGGTGTGGCTAAAGCAAACGCCGATATCATCCAGATTTCTGGTCATGATGGCGGTACAGGTGCATCACCATTAAGTTCGATTAAACATGCTGGTTCACCGTGGGAACTTGGTTTAAGCGAAGTGCATCGCGTTTTAATGCAAAATAGCCTGCGCGATCGCGTGGTTTTGCGTGTAGATGGCGGCTTCAAAACCGGCTGGGATGTCATTATCGGTGCATTGATGGGTGGCGAAGAATTTGGCTTCGGTTCCATCGCCATGATTGCCGAGGGATGTGTAATGGCACGAGTTTGCCATAAGAACACTTGCCCTGTAGGTGTTGCTACTCAAAAGGCAGAACTACGTGAGCGTTTTAACGGCACACCAGAACATGTCGTCAATTTCTTCTATTTTGTAGCGGAAGAGGTGCGGAGTCTTCTAGCTCGACTCGGCTACCGTTCCCTATCAGAAATTATTGGGCGTGCGGATTTGTTGACAGTACGACCAGAAGCTAAACTCACCAAGACACAATCGTTGAACCTCAATTGTTTGCTTCAGCTACCAGATACTAAAGAAAACCGTGGTTGGTTGGTACATGAAGAAGTCCATAGCAATGGTGTGGTTATAGATGACCAATTGCTGGCCGATCCGGAGATTCAAGCTGCCATTAAAAATCAATCTAGTGTCACTAAAAGCTTACGAATAGTTAACACTGACAGAACAGTTGGTGCAAGATTAGCAGGAGCGATCGCTTCTCAGTATGGTGATAGCGGCTTTGAAGGGCAAATTAATCTCAAATTTACAGGTAGTGTTGGACAAAGTTTTGGCGCTTTCAACCTCCCAGGTATGACTCTCACCCTAGAAGGAGAAGCTAACGACTATGTAGGCAAAGGAATGCACGGCGGTGAAATTATCATTAAACCTCCAATCAATGCTACTTATAATCCTGCACAAAATGTCATAGTGGGTAATACCTGCCTCTATGGCGCGACAGGCGGCGTTTTGTTTGCCAACGGTTTAGCAGGAGAGCGTTTTGCTGTACGGAACTCCAAAGGCATAGCCGTAATCGAAGGTGCTGGGGATCACTGTTGTGAATACATGACTGGTGGCGTAATTGTTGTTCTTGGCAAAGTAGGACGTAACGTGGCTGCTGGAATGACTGGTGGACTAGCATATTTCCTAGATGAAGATGACTCATTTCCGGAGTTAGTCAATCCAGAAATTGTCAAAATTCAGCGGGTAATTACAGAAGCAGGCGAGAAACAACTGCAAGAGTTAATTGAAACTCATGCAATACGTACTGGTTCACCAAAAGCGAAGATGATTCTGCAAAATTGGCAAGGGTACTTACCTAAATTCTGGCAATTAGTGCCGCCGTCAGAAGCGAGTAGTCCAGAAGCAGATTCTAAAAAAGAACAGCTGAGTACAGTTTAGTTATTAGTCAGACCAATTGATGTTAAGAAAGTCAGATTTAAGCTAGTTTTCTATGCTTGAATCTGTAACTTTCTTTTTTTTAATTGGTATCACATGTAAAGCATTCATGACTAATCACTAATGGTTTAAAACCCCATTCACTCGCAATACTGTTCGGTTAAGACACCAGACGCGATAAATCGCCGTCTCTACGCTTTTATTATTTTTAAATACTCGATACGCTCCGCTGCAACATGGTTGTTAGCTGGAATTCTTCACCGTTCTAATTCGCTAAGTTTCCACGGCTGTTGTCTCCATCCTAATCTCCGTCTTGCTTCGGAAGTATCCACTCTTTGTATATGAATCTCCACAAGTTCTACGGTTTCTCGAACCAATGCTTCAAGTTCATCGACAGCTACAGAGGCTTCGTGGCGAAACATGCCTTCGAGACGAGAGGCAAGATTTTCAGGGGCAATCTTCATTTGCTCAATAAATCTGCTCATTCGTTTGAATTGAAATGTTGAGTAATACAAGCAGTTTAATCCAGACAACACACCGAGAAGATTTTGAGCTGATTCAACCAGGATTTGGTAGTACCAGAGTGTTGTATCCCGTTTGGCAAGCTTGGACTGTATTCCCCAAATAGGGACAAACTTGAGATAATGCTCGACCATCTTTTGCGCGAGTCCATCCGGATAATTCGCAACCTTGGCTTTCCAATGCTGAATCAGCGTTTCGCCGTACAACGGGATTCCTACCAGTGTTCCTGACATCGCTTTCATGATCGGAGATTGAACATCAAACTCCTCCAAGATGGTTGAAATTTCTTTTTCCCATTGTGCGATCGTCGCATGAGTAAACTGACATTCAACCCCGTTCACAAGGAAACTTTCACCAAACGCACCCTCAGAGCGATCGCCCAAAACCTCGATCAACTCTGAACCCTGATTTTGCTGACGTGCAAGGTGCAACTCTTTTTCAGAAGGCAATTCATCATAATAAAGCATCACATCGCAATCTGAGTATTCATCGCACAGCCCTTCTGCGACCGAGCCTGTAATCATTACAGCTTTCGTTTTCGGGTTGGTGATATACGCTTTGACATTGCGTTTTACTAATTTCAACAAGTATTGAGTTTTATCAGTCATGGATTGTTGTGACTTCGGTAAAGTTATACATCCATAGATGAAAGCTTCCACCAAGCAAATCAATAAACACAAAAAAATTACGGTGAAGAAGCTTTGGACTATCTTACACAGCAACTACTATTACTCAATATAAAAATTACTTTTTGTTGGCAATCAACTTGTGGTCTTTATCTTGCATTTCTAAAAGTTCTGGGATAGTCACAAAACTATAGCCTTGCTTGCGAAAGCCAGTAATAATTTCTGGTAAAGCTTGAACAGTTTTAGTGCGATCGCCGCCACCATCGTGCAGTAACACAATTCCACCAGGTTTAGCCAGTCTAAACACATTATTGATTAATTTGGGTACAGTAAGACGCGAGTAGTCTAATGAATCAGAAGACCACATAATGAGTGCATATTTATTATTTCTAGCGTAGGCAGCTACGCCATTGTGCATGATCCCCCCAGGTGGTCGAAATAAATTGGTTTTAACACCTGTAGTTTTATAAATTAAATCTGTTGTATGCTCAACTTCATAGGCGGCGGCCTGTTGATTCATGTAATGATACCAGTGATGCCAAGTATGGTTGCCAATAGCGTGACCTTCAGCTACCACTCGTTTTACTAAATCTGGATAGTTCTTGACGTTCTGCCCTACGACAAAGAACGTACTTTTAATATTATTTTCTTTAAGAATATTCAGCACTTGCGCTGTACTCTCAGGCCAAGGGCCGTCATCAAAGGTCAAAGCTATTACTTTCTGACCTTGAGTAAGTTTTGCTGACTGAATAGTTACTCCTTGAAAGCGTGGTGCTACAGCATAGGAAAGACCTTTTATTTGGGCTTCTTGCTGCCAACTTGTGAGCATTGCTGCCTTTAAACCCTCAATACGCTTCTGAGTTCCTACTCTCGCAGTCGTATTGCTTACATTTATATTTTGTCCACTTTGAGCCTCAGAGGCATTTGGCTTGATCAGCATCATCAAGCCAATACTCAAACTCGCACTTAAACCTAGTAACGCAATTAATATTCCTTGTGGCCAAAGAAACGATTTATTGTTTTCCACTTCATAGCTCCTTCAAGGGTCAAACCACTACTTATGGTTCTGACAGAATTTATAGTAAGTTTTTCTAAATATTTAGATACCCAAATTTTTTCGGTGAATCCTGAATTTTAGAATATAGATTCACAGAAATTAAGAAATTTAGGTTATAGCTTATAAAGCTTTAATTTCAAATTATGATATTTAGCTTGGGATAGTCAAACTATCAGTTTCATAGTTTATAAGTTACATTCTACTGCTTAGTACCATTGCTTCCTTTTTAAGAAAAAGTTAAGTTTTTGTCTTTCCAAATTCTGTCGTCTGCGTTCTACATACAAAGCAAATAGACGGCAATCATATAAACATAGTTTCCCATTGCCAATGAGCTTTTTGTAGTTAATTTATATACTTTTTAGTGATTTCTTCATTTAAAACTATCTTATCGGCTGCTCTGCTTCAAAATCGAAGCTGATAGCTCAGCTATTAAGTACCTATAAGCTAATTTAAAATACTAGTGTTTTTTGCCTGTTGCTGTTATTGCCCAATCAAAAGGGACTATTACTTAATTAATATTAGAAATTTAAATAAATAGTTACAGTATAACTACGGAATTTAATTGTTGTAATACAACTTAGAAATCCTAATCAGGTTTGCTGATAATTGTCGACAAAAAAAGTAGTGTTTAATACTTAAAAAATTCAAAATATACTACAAGTAAGACTACGCGATCGCAATTTGTAGGCTCATGATCATCGAGCTTTGCTTAAATTTTATTTTCGCCAGACTACTAAGATTACCCCTAATACAATCAAGGTCAATCCCACTAGACGTATGTGAGGAATAGATTCCTTGAATATCAAGTAACCTAGCAATACAGAGAAGATATAACTTATTGACACAGATGGTGCAGCAACACTGAGATTAACTCTAGTTAGAAGTAGGATATAAACCACAGCACCTATAGCGTAGCAAGTTAAGCCGATTAACAGTTCAGGTGTTGTTATGATGCTAAGAATATGGTTCACAGCATTTCCTACATGAACTTTACCTAATTTAATTGCTCCCATTTTCAAAAAAAACTGTCCTGCTACGCTGATTAAGATTGATATCAGCAGTAAACTAAACTCTTGCAGAGTCACAAAAATTTCCTCTATATTATTTAGCTTATTTTGGATAAATCAATCCTTATAATTCGTTAATAAGAATTCTGTTTCTATTTAGATGACATTTCTGACACTCTAACTAAACCTCCTGTTTCTTTCAAAGTATAAATTGGGCGGCCTTTTACCTCTTCATAGATCCGACTGATATATTCACCTAAGATACCAATACAAATTAGTTGCACAGAACCCAAAAAAAACATAGCAATTGTAATCAATGTAAAACCAATTAATGGGGAAACTGGGTCAACTAAGCGCCAATACAACACTAGTATCATCATTAACAGGGCAATACCAGCGGACAGCATTCCTAAATAAGTTGCTAGTTTTAAAGGCACTGTTGAAAAAGAAATAATGCCGTCAATTGCTAATGCCCAAGATTTACCAAAAGAATATTTAACTTTTCCAGCAAAACGAGGATCTCTTTCAAAATGCACTGCTGTTTGATTGAAGCCTACCCAAGCTCGTAAACCGCGTATATAGCGATTACGTTCAGGCATGGCGTTGAGAATATCTACCACTTGTCGATCCATTAAGCAGAAATCCCCGGTATCGGTGGGTATATCTACTTTAGACAAACGCTGAAGAAATCGATAAAAAGCATAGGCGGTAAAGCGTTTGAGCCAACTTTCTCTTTTGCGGGATAAGCGTTGAGCGTACACTACTTGGTAGCCCTGTTGCCATGTTGCAATCATCTTTAAAATTAGCTCTGGGGGATCTTGCAAATCAGCATCCATCACAATGACACATTTGCCTTGGACAAAGTTTAGACCTGCTGTAACTGCAATTTGATGACCGAAATTTCGAGCAAAACTAAGGTAACGCACCCGACGATCGCAATGGTGAAGTTCACGAATCATGTTTAAAGAGTGATCGCGGCTACCATCGTCAATTAAAATCAATTCAGTATCACCGTCTAGCTGTGTCATTACATTACTCAGACGACGATACATTTCAGTAATATTTTCTTCTTCGTTATAAATTGGGATTACTAGAGAATAAATTGGCTTAGTCACAGTTATCTTGATTTTTAGATATGCGTCCATTCCCAGAAAAAGAATGGCTATTGACCTTGCTCGTGGGATCTCTCATTCTATGGCTGATATTTTTGGGAAATTCCCCCTTACGAGACTGGGATGAAGGTACTGTCGCACAGGTTGCCCGCGAAATTTGGCGTGCCCCAGTGGGTTCTCTGCGTTGGCTTTACCCTACCTTGGGAGGTGAACCATATCATAATAAGCCACCTTTGATCCATTTGCTAATTGCTTGGGCTTATTCCCTAGGAGGCGTGAATGAATGGACTACACGCTTACCTAGTGCAGTTTTAACTGCTTTAGGAGTGCCTTTGCTTTACTTGGTGGGGCGCTTGATTTTTAACCAAAGTTTACCAGCTTTGTTTGCTGCTTTGGTTTACTTAACAATGTTACCTGTGGTGCGCCACGGACGGCTGGCGATGTTAGATGGCGCGTCGATTACTTTTTTTATACTGTTATTGTTTTGCTGTTTGAAAGCCAGCCAAAATCGTCTGTATGCTTTAGGTGTGGGAATTTGCTTAGGGCTAATTACTCTGACTAAGGGAATGATAGTTTTGTTGCTGGGAGGCATCGCTTGTTTATTTCTGCTTGCAGATAGACAATTTGCTTTGTTAATAAGCCCTTATTTATGGGTAGGAATATTTTTAGGAACTGCGCCTGCGATCGCTTGGTATGTTGCTCAATGGCAACATTATGGTGGGAATTTTTTACAGGTTAATTTTCAAGCACAGACCTTTGAGCGTCTTGTGCAACCTGTGGAAGGTCATAGCGGGCCTCCCTGGTACTATTTAATTGAGTTACTTAAATATGGTTTTCCCTGGTTGATATTTTTGCCTGGAGGATTGTATTTTGCTGGGAAAAAATACCATACTTCCTGGGGTCGTCTAATTTTGATTGGCACAGTTGTTTACTTAGGAAGTATTTCTTTGATGGAAACAAAACTTCCGTGGTATATCATGCCTGTCTATCCATTTTTAGCTCTGGCAGTTGGTGCTAAACTCAGTGAAATTTCGCAACACCAGCGTTTTAAAGCACGAATTTGGACAATCTTATTTGGTGTAATAGCGATCGCAGGTTTAGGAGGTTGCGTTTACTTTACGATTGCAGATTATCAGCCTGTTTTAATTGCCATGAGCATAGTTTTGGTAATTAGCATGGGCATCGTAGCATGGCTGATTCAACAGCGCGATCGCCGTTTTATTCCAGTTCTATTTTCTGGAATGTACTTAGTTTTAGTACTGTTGATGAGTTCACAATTGTGGATTTGGGAATTAAATGAAACTTTTGCCGTGAAGCCAGTTGCTGCATTAATTCGCGCAAACGTCGCACCGGGAACTACAATTTACACTTCTTTTGCTTATGGTCGTCCTAGTTTAGACTTTTACTGTGATTGTAAAGTTGTTCCGGTAACTATTCCAGTTTTACAAAAAATGTGGGCAAATCAATCTTATTTGCTATTAGATAATGCAACTTTAAAACAAATAAATTTACCTGAAACTAAAGCTTTGAGTGAGGCTGAAAACTTTATTTTGATTGCGCCAAAAATCAGTTAACAGTTATCAGTTACTATTTACTATTCCTTGATTTAAGCTATCCACTGCTTTTGGGAAAACTGCACAGATAAATTTGCTAATAAGATGGCAAAAAATATCATCACTGCATATCCCCAACGCGGATAACGAGCCAGCAACAGGCCAAAAGCAAATGATAGCGACACAATACCATAAGCGTAGCGTTCAACCGAAGCTGTGAGGCCAGTATTGAGAATTAAAGCGTAGGAAAAAAAGCCATAAACAACGGCAGTCAGAGGAATTTTTGCCCGCGAAAACCATAACAATAATAAACCACCAAAAATCAGTACAAATTTTACTAATTCATACTCTGCCAAAAACCAAATTAGCAACCATAATAAATAAAATCCATAGCGCACATTTGTATAACCAAGCCGTTGACGAAAGTGCCATAGCAAAAAGCCAGTGACGATAATCATAATAAACAGCAGCGGATGCCAAAGATCTTGTATACCAGTAAATTGCCAATAGGCATTTCCTAAAGTAATTTCTCTAAGCATCATTAACCAACCTTGCCAAGCAAACCCTGCTGAAGTCCGCCACCCTTTTTGTACATGGACAAAAGCTAAAGCATCACCAAATTGAATTTGACAATATAGGCTGTATAAAAACACACCCAAGCCAACAGCTAAACTAGCAATATAGGCTTTGACTCCTCGACGCTGTTTCCAAGATGCGAATAAAAAAGCAGGTATGAGTGCCATCCCAGGCGATCGCGTCGCAGTAGATAATGCTCCCCAGAAAGCTACCCAGGTATATTGCTGTTTATCGAAGGCTCGTAAGGCTGCTGTACTGCACAATAGAAATAGCCCTTCGGTGTAAATTACAGTGCCATAAATTGAATAAGGACACCAAGCCAAAACCGCTGTAGTCCAACGTGCTGAATTTTTACCATTGCGTTCCTCTACCCAAAAATACAACACTATTAATGCTGCTAAAAATGACAAGTTATTTAATAGTGTACCTGCCACTTCAAATGACAAGCCGAAACTCATAATTGCCCGAATTAACAAAGGAAAAAGCGGAAAAAAAGCAATAGAATGCTGTTTACCATCATTAATATATTCATATCCATAAGTCACTATTTTGCGATACCATTCACTGTCCCATGCTGAAAAAACATCCCAGCTGACTGTGACAGCGGACGCATCAGACGGCACTGGAAATAAAGGAGCAATTAGTAACATAGTAATGATAACGACGATACGGCTACATAACCACATCGTGAATGCAAATAATAATCCGTTATTAATGATATTTTTATTTAAATTCATCTAAAAATCTCACATAAATTTAAGTACTTATTTTATTAGATAATGTTCTGCTGTGCCTGTTTTATCTGTATAAGTTTTAGTATAGTTCTCATTAATATAAGCCATGATGTTATTATCGCTTTTAATTTGACTTAGCCATCTAGCAAGGACGATTTGTTCTGGTTGATATTTTTGTAAAATAGTCAGTAATTGTTTAAAAGTTAAATCCCCTGAATTAAGTCTTTTATATGACATTATTGCCATTTCTGGAGGTATAGATAAATTAGCATAAAATCCATAAATGGGACGATCTGTAAATAACCAACGGGTAGAACTTTTATTTTCTAATACCAACTGCATCAATTGCAAATTTTTAGGTGGACTTCCTTTGGGATTTGGAGGAGTTACGATTATTAAAAAAATTAGAATCACACCTACTACAGAAAAAAAGATAGACTTATTTTTGTTTGACGGCTTTAAATTATATCGCCATCCTTGAGCAAAAGAATCAAGCACCCAAGCTACTGCATAAGCTGCTAACCAACATATAGGAATAGCTAATAAGGGATAATGGTGATACCAAAGAGGTTTATGATTCAATAAAATTAGTATGGCCGTTCCTAACCAAGTTAAAGGGAAAATACCATCTCGTTGTTTTTTGATAATAATCGCTAATATACCGATGAATGCTAAAAAAATATAATCATAATCTTGTTTAATCATTTCACCTAAATAGGCAAAATTGTTAAAGTTTATTAGTTCTGCTTCTATAGGCTGATTGAAATGTGATTCAAAAGTCTGTTCATGATAAAAAAACTGTTGAAATTTCCAGCCAATTAATAGGTAAATTATACTCAGAGTACCTAGCCACAAGGTCAAAGGATAAAGTAGGTGCTGGTGTTGCTTTTTTATTGACTGGGAACGGATCAGAAAATCACTCAAGTTAAAAGCTATTAAAGGAATTAAAAAAACAGTAAATAGTTTTGTTTGGATAGATAATGCTAAAAATATCCCAGATAAAATTATAAAAATATTACGGGGTTTTTGTTTATATAAAGTTAAAATATAAAGAGACAACATTGCTAATGATAGTGCTGGAATACCAATCATTACCGAAAAACTTAGCCTAATGAATAGCCAAGAAGTGAAGAGTAGCAATGTAGCAATAAAAGCTGGTATAGTTCCAAGGTTTTGGCGAACAATTTGGTAAAAGCAGTATATTAGTATTGCTGAAAATATTAATGTTAATAAGCGTGCGGCTAAGATAGATTGCCCAAATAAACTGAAATAGTGCGATAAAATAAAAGTAAAAGCTGGTGGTTGATCGTTCCAAATTTGAGTGTAAAGAGAAAACCCTTGAGAATAGAGAAGGGCTTTAATCAAGTTCAGTCCTTCATCATAGTCTAATTCAAAGCTTTGGGTAATTGGCTTAAATCTAATGGCAACTACAAAGCCAACATAAATAAATATGGTTAGTAAGGGAAATAGAATACTTTTTAATCTACTTGTCCGCATAAAATTTTTAATTAATAAATGCAATATCTTTGCTCTCTTAGAGAACGATACAAAGCCAAAAAGACGTTATTTTATTGAAGAATTATTCACAAATAAATAAACGTCATCATGTTGATAAGTCATTTTAAAATAATCGTTATTTTTCAATTGATTAACTAATTTGTTAGCAAACTCAGGATTACGAGTACCATCTGGGTGACGGGTATTTAGTAAGATGTACTCAAATTGTTTGAAGTCAGGTGGTGAACCACTCAAATCGTCTGTGAATTGAACAAAAGGTCGGTGGGTTAAATGCGGGGCAATGCTGTGAGTAGTTAAAACAGCACCTTTGGTCTGAATTTGAGCGATCGCTTGACGTGTTGCTTGCCAAGTATCTATTGATCTCAAGTATCGTGACCAAAAATAGCTATATTTTCCTAACACCATAAAAGCCAGCAAAGCCCATAAAATAATTGTGCGCCTATTTTTGAACCATCCTTTACCAGCACTCAGGCTGGCAATGACAGCTAGGATCAAAAAAGGCAAAATTGGTAAAGAATATTGGTGGATTAAATCTCTTTGTGCCTGCTTGTCAGAAAGAATATTCAACGCCAAAGCAGGAATCGCACTCACTAAAGGAGTTAGCTGTCTTGGGGCGAGTCCCCAAATTAGAGGTGCAATTAATAGTGCCAGATATCCTAGAGTATCTAGCGAAAATATCCTGCCCAATACCAACTGGGGTTTTAATAACAAATTTTTGGCAATCTCTAAAACTGAATCACCTAGATAGCTGTAACGTGATACTGCTGCTACTTCATCATTGCTAAACAAGGGAATAATTACCTGACTAGCAATCAAAAACCAGGTGATACCAGCAATTAGGGCGATCGCACCACACACACGCCGTTTTTCAAACACCAGCAGCCAAAAACCCATAGCCGCTACTGTCAGCGATAAAGCAGCTTTACAGCCCAAAATAAAAATAGTGCCTAAACAAAACCACCCTACTTTACCTAGTCGTGCCGCTAAAACTACCCCCAGCAATACCGGGACAGCCATCACTTCCGGGTGAAATTCAAACAAATTAACATTAAAAATTAGGGGATACAGCAGGTAAACTGCTGACGTTGTGACTGCTTGACTTTCCTTTAACCCTGCTTGACGGGCAAGATACCAAGTAGGCAAAGCACCCAAAGTTAATGCTACTGCTTGCACAGCTAATAACCAGTAAGGGCTGGGATAAATTTTGTACAGTAAAGCCAACGGATAAACTGCCCAGGCTGCATGGTTGCCCATGTGATGAAAGCCTAAAAAAGAGGAGATTGGCGATTGTCCTTGACTCATTAAGTAAACGACCTGATCGTATATTCCCAGATCGAAAACTCCCGACTGAAACAACGTATGTCTTAAACTACTGCATCCAAACAAAATTAAGGCGCTGATGCTAATCATCCAAGGGACAGCGCCAAGCTTGAAAAATGGTTTTCTCACACTCAATTGCAAGGCTGATTATTAATTCTACTTATCTTCTCATACCTAGTGTAAGAAGGTAGGAGGCAGGAGGCAGGGGAGAAAATGTAGTTGCTTTGTATCCCCGTGCAGGCGAGTGGCTGAATTCTTTCCCTCTGCTCCCTGCTCTCCGAAGTTGCTCTACTTGGGGAAACCCCAAGACCGCACTTCTCTCCTGCTCCCTTGCCTCTTCAGTCATCCTACCCAGAGGTCTTGAGCAAATCGAATAGAGAAGGTGGCAAGTAAGATCATAAAGAAAAACAGCGTCAGGTATCCCCAGCGAGGATGACGAGATAACAACACGCCCAAGGCTACACTTAATGAGACAATGCCGTAAGCAAGGCGACTTAATGACCAGGTTCCGCCAGAGGCGAAAATTAACCCTAAACCGCAGCAGCCGTAGATCAAAGTAACAGGGGTTAATTCTGTGCGTAAGTGCCATAACAAGTAAGCACCACCTAAAACTGCGGCCATATTAATCAATGGATCGCCCCCTAATATCCACCACAATAAAATTAAAACGGCAAAGCCATAGTCTACTTTGATAGCGCCCAATTTTTGACGGTAACGCCACAACATATAAGCGCCGACTACAATCACGCCAAACAATAGAGGAGGTAAAGGGTCTTTAATAGAGCCATATTTCCAATTGGTTGTGCCAACTGTAATTTGCATTAGCATTTTCCACCAACCTTGCCAATCAAATCCTAAAGAAGGTCGCCAACCCTTTTGGGCTGTGATAAATGCTAAAGGATCACCAAAATTAATCGCACAATATAAGCTAAATAGAAGTATGCCAATAGCAGTGGACAAACCTGCAATGTAGGCAATAGGAGGTCTGCGTTGTTTCCAAGCTGCGATCGCTAACGCTGGGATCAGTGCTATGCCTGTAGGACGTGTAGCTGTAGCCATTGCCCCCCAAAAGGCTGTCCAGCGGTATTGCTGTTGATCAAAGGCTTGCAAAGCTGCTGTACTGAGTAATAAATATAGCCCTTCAGTGTAAATTACAGTTGTAAATAAAGATAAGGGGCACCAAGCAAGAACTGTAGTAGACCAACGCGCGGCGCTACTACCATAAAATTTCTTAGCCCAAAAGTATAAAAAGTAAAGTGTTAATAAAAACGCTAGGTTATTTATCAATATGCCAGCCACTTCAAACGACAAGCCCAGATTCATCAGTCCCCGAATCAAAAGGGGAAACAGAGGAAAAAACGCAATATTATGTCCCTTGCCGTCGTTGACGAACTCATAACCGGAAGTTGCGATCGCTCGGTAATGTATAGTATCCCAAGCATCAAAAACTCCCCAGCCAAATGTCGGCGCAATTCTCTCCGGTGATGTCGGTAGCAAGGGAGCAACCAGCAACATCGCAGTCCATATAAACATTCGGCTGGCCAGCCACATCACAACGGGAAAGACTAAATCATTTTTCCATAAAACTTTTTTGATCATTAATTGAACTTGAACCATAAGCTTTGATGTTTAAAAAGATTGATGTTATGCGGGTCAGTTGTCAGTTGTTTTTAGCTACTGACCACTGACCACTGACAAAACTTTATCCCCTTGTGGATAGAGTTTTTATGTTTACTTGATCACTTAACTAAATTTTTGATCCCGAAGGAGTCCCAGCAATTTATAGTGGGAGTTGTCTGTAAATCCTTAAGCAATTGTGAAAGCGATTACTCTTGTTGGTTCCACTGGCTCAATCGGTACTCAGACTTTAGATATTGTGACTCAGTACCCAGATCAATTTCGGATTGTGGGATTGGCAGCTGGAAATAATGTGGAAATGTTGGCTGCTCAAATTCGACAATTTCGACCGAGTATAGCAGCGATTTGCTCGGAAGAAAAATTGCCAGCACTCCAAGCAGCCATTAAAGATCTTGATCCCCAACCGATTTTACTAGCAGGTGATGCTGGAGTTGTTGAAGTCGCTCGTTATGGCGATGCCGAAACGGTTGTCACAGGTATAGTTGGTTGTGCTGGGTTACTCCCAACCATCGCCGCTATTGAAGCTGGTAAAGATATTGCTCTTGCAAACAAAGAAACTCTCATTGCTGGCGGCCCTGTAGTTCTACCTCTAGTAGAGAAACACGGGGTAAAACTTTTACCAGCAGATTCCGAACATTCGGCAATATTTCAGTGCCTCCAAGGTGTGCCTCCAGGTGGCTTACGGCGGATTTTGCTCACTGCCTCTGGTGGGGCTTTCCGCGATTGGGATGTAGAAAAGTTAGCACAAGTGACAGTTGCCGATGCCCTCAAGCATCCTAATTGGTCGATGGGGCGTAAAATCACCGTAGACTCTGCCACTTTGATGAATAAAGGGCTAGAAGTGATTGAAGCTCACTTTCTCTTTGGGTTGGATTACGACGATATCGAAATTGTCATTCATCCCCAAAGCATTATTCACTCTCTGATTGAGTTACAAGATACTTCAGTTTTAGCCCAACTTGGTTGGCCTGATATGCGTTTACCCTTGCTTTATGCCTTATCTTGGCCTGAGCGCATTTACACCGACTGGGAACGATTGGATTTAGTAAAAGCAGGTAATTTAACCTTCCGTGAACCAGATCACCAGAAGTATCCTTGTATGCAATTAGCTTACGCCGTGGGTAAGGCTGGCGGTTCGATGCCAGCTGTGTTAAACGCCGCTAATGAACAAGCTGTAGCTTTATTTTTAGAAGAGAAAATTCAATTTTTAGATATTCCCCGATGTATCGAATGGGTGTGCGATCGCCATCAAAATAATAATTGTGCAAATCCCACTTTAGATGACATTTTGGCAGCAGATAAATGGGCTAGACAAGAAGTTTTAACTGCAACTAACAAGTTAGCAGATCACTCGCCAATAATTTCTGTGCGCTAAGAATTTCATTAGCAGAAAAATACTGTTGAGGATGGTGAGCAAAGAGAAACTTTAAAAGTTTTGGGCTAAGACTTTACAAATATTCTCTGAGTACACCACCCTCACTACTCCTGTTCCAAAAAAAAGAAATATTTTGAGTAACTTATCCAAAAAAGTTTGATAATTGACAATTTTTTGTGTCAACTTATGGTATTATGAATGTGCAGCAATTACTAAGAAAATCTACTAAATCCTTAAAGTATTGTATCTATTATAACTAGGGTCAAACTACTTTCATAGCAGTAATTGTTACATGCGTAAAAATTTACCTTTTTGAATAAAAACCTTTTTACATAAGGGCAATTCTTTAAGAATTGGTATTTATGATTCCTACCCTGATTATTGCTTGGATCATATTTGTAGTGCTGTGGAAGTTGCTAAAAACAACTGTCAGCAATGCACTAACTATTGCCGCAATTTTAATTTTATTAAATATTGGTTTTGGTATTACACCGCATGACATTTGGCATCAAATAATGCAGTTTGCTCAAACCTTGTCGCAGATACGCAGCGTTAAGTAAAAAGGATTAGTTGGTGAGACGCGATAAATCGCCGTCTCTACAGAAAATTTATTTATCAATTTGGGAGAAGACTGCGCTGCTTTGCCTCTGCGTTTAAAAAGTATTTCTTTAAACACAGAGACGCAGAGCAAAAAACTTAAATCTGAAGCTTCTTTAATCAATTATTGTGTAATGAAGAAATCTTCGCTAGTGCATCTTTGACACTGGGAGGTAGCTGACGCATAATTTTGCCTCTTTCGCGATCTAATGCTACTAATGCCACCTTGGCAGTAACATATAATTGCTGTCCATCGGTTGAGACGATCGCATAATCCCAGTTAATACGCACACCTGTAACCTCAGTCATGCGGGTTTTTACTACTACTGCCATTCCTAGCTGAATAGAACGGTGATAACGCACAGAAAGTTCTACAACTGGTAAATCACAGCCTAAAGTTACTAAATCAGCAAACTCAATACCTATTGAGCGCAAACATTCTATGCGTGCTTCTTCTAACCAAGTTAAATAAGTACCATGCCAGACAATACCTGCATAATCAGTATGATGAGGTTGCACTCTCACAGGATATTCAAACCAACTGTCAAAGTTCCGATTTGATGGAATATCAAGGGCGTTAGTTGGTGGTAGTTTTGCTTGTTCTTCAAACATCTTCAAATTTTTTTAGCAACTATAAACTTTCTTGATCTGGATTAGCATAAAAAAGAGTTGCGCTGTAAAATCTACTCCATTAGTATTGAACTCTCGCAAACACGAGGGGTTTTTTATGTACCCTCATCTTCGATATTGTAGTATTTTTGCAATAAATGTACTGTTTTTCTTCAGTGCTGCGATCGCATATCCCAAAAGTAATTTAGTAAATTTAAATACTAAAGAACAACACAACCATGCACAACAACCACAGAATACTCAACAATCAGAAATTAGGCGGCTAAACGCAGAAGCGATCGCAGAATCTGTGCAAGGTAGGTTTTCAGCAGCATTGCAGAGATTACAGAAAGCATTAGTCATTAGCAAAGAAGTTGCAGACTCTTCCTGGGAAGCTGTCACCCTGAATAATTTAGGTAGAGTGTATCAAAATCACGGGAAGTATTCCCAAGCACTCAGCTTTTATCTCACAGCTTTACGCATTAATAAAGAACTTAGTGTTAAAGAAAGTACACCTGGGCAGGCTTACACCGACTTGGGTAAAACCTATAGTAATATAGCTTACTTATTTGATATCCAAAATAAACCAGAGTTAGCAGTTTTCTTTTACAAGCATTGCTTAATTAACCGCGAAAAAGTTCGCTTGAATCCATCAGTATTTTCTTTACCACAACCAGATGCTTACAGCATAACTGTTGCCCAGACATATCGCATTTTGGGTGAACGCTTGCTTAAACTAGGACGTGTTGCAGAGGCGCAACGGACTATAGATTTACTCAAAGTTGAAGAACTTGAGGACTATCTCCACAATGTACCTGGTAATCAGCGGACTGCTAAAGGCATTAATATATTGCCCATAGAAAAACCAATTAAACAACAGTTGGATCAAACTCTGGATAATGCCGTTGTCTTAGGTAAAGAACTGACAAAATTACGTAACATTCCTCCGCAGAAGCGATCGCCACAACAAAATCAACGCATCACTCAACTGGTAGCCAATCAGCAACAACTCCTAGAAGCCTTTAACAAATTTATTACTAGTCCCGCAGTTACAGCACAGATAGATCAAATTAGCCGTACAGCCAAACGACAAAATTTAGATTTAGAAAATATTAACGAAATCCGCGATAATTTGGCGCGATTACCTCAAAAATCTGCACTTCTTTATCCATTAGTTCTCGAAGATCGCTTAGAATTGGTACTGGTAACTCCTGATTCCCCGCCAATTCATCGCCCGGTTGCTGTCACGCGTGAGCAACTCAACCAAACTATTGCTACCTTCCGTGAAGCTTTAACAAATCCCAGCCGGAATATTAAAAACCCTGCCAGTCAGTTGTATGCATGGTTAATTAAACCCATAGCAAATGACTTGCAACAAGCAGGGACACAAACTCTGATTTATGCACCAGATGACCAGTTACGCTATATTCCTTTAGCAGCCCTATACGATGGCAAAAAATGGCTAGTAGAGCGCTTTAATGTCAATCACATTACTGCTACGAGTCTAACTAACTTAAATAGCCCACGAGCATCTACTTTGCGAGTTTTAGCTGGTGCTTTTACTAGAGGTAATTTTGAAGTTGCATTAGGTAATCGACAAGTTGCCTTTTCTGGATTGCCCTTTGCAGCACGAGAAGTGGAAAGTTTAGCCGCGATCGTTCCCGAAACAAAAAAACTTTTAGACGATGCTTTTAGTCCCCAAGTTACTATACCGCAAATGGATGATTATCCAATTGTTCATTTAGCGACTCATGCAGCTTTCGTGGTGGGAAAACCAGAAGATTCGTTTATTTTATTTGGCAATGGCGATCGCATTGACCTTACAGATATTGCCACTTGGTCACTCCCCCGTGTAGACTTGGTAGTCTTGAGTGCCTGCGAAACTGGCTTGGGGGGCAAACTGGGCAATGGTGAAGAAATTTTGGGCTTTGGCTACCAAATTCAAAAAACTGGCGCAAGAGCTGCGATCGCCTCTTTGTGGGCTGTAGATGATGGTGGAACCCAGGCGTTGATGAATGCTTTTTATACCACGCTCTCATCAGGGAAGTTTACCAAAACCGAAGCTTTACGGCAAGCCCAAATTGCTTTAATTACTGGAGACTCACAGACAAAAAATCCCGATATCTCGGCAGCGGTCAGCAGTAACCTCGCTCACCCTTACTATTGGGCATCCTTTATTTTGATTGGTAATGGATTGTAGCCAATAAGCCACCCACTAGATTCTGTATTCTTCAATAAATACGACTAGCAGCAAATATCTGTTCAGCAGTTAAATTTAAATTTGGAAAAGTTGGGGAGATAATTTGGTCGGTTCCCCTAAACTGCTGTATTTGATAAACGCTATCTACTAAATGATAAATTGTCATCACAGGTTGTTTAGATGAGCCAATGTAACGTTTCCCTCCTAGCCCTAAATAATCTGCAATCCAATACTCCCGAATGCCAAGTACTTCGTAATCTTCTACTTTACGGGCATAGTCATTTTGCCAATTGGTACTGACAACTTCAACTACTAATTTAACAGAGTTACTTAGCGTAATTACTGGCTCATTTTGCCATAATGGCTCATTCGCCAAAGCAGTACGATCAAGAATTACAACATCAGGTCTAAAAGCCGAATTTAAACCTAATGGTTTAATCAGACATTTCATTGGAATAAACCAAGGCAAATCTAGCAGGTCAATTGCCACATTCAGCTTACGATTAATTAGGCCAGTAACCTGTTCATGGAGTCCAGTAGGTTCCAAGTCAATTAGTTCTCCATCAATTAACTCGTAGCGTACATCCTCCAGATAGGCAGCTACGAATGCCTCAAAGCTAAGAGAACCTGTATTAGTAGTAGCTGAAATCATGGATTTATGCTTTACAAGAGAGTGAAAGGCAACGAAATAGGGCGATATTATATTGAGTTTTGTTCCTCAACCCAACCTAAAAATTAAGTTAAGTCAGTGCAATAAAACCAAACTGTGTGAATAAAAGTAAATAAGGCTCAAACTCTTTCTCCCCCTGCTCTCTGCTCCCTGCTCCCTGCCTTATCCCAACAATAATTATTTACGCCGACCTACTTATTATATTCGGGGTGTGTTGGGTTTTGAGAGCGATCGCTCTTGCAAATTCTAACGCTTTGCCAAAGTGCGAGGCGATCGCGTCGTAACTATTACGAATTAGTTCCCATTGCATTACCAGCTAAATAAGCTGTTGTCCAAGCGCTCTGGAAGTTAAATCCACCAGTAATGCCATCAATATCCAAGATTTCTCCAGCAAAGTAAAGTCCCGGAACTAATTTACTTTCCATTGTCTTGAAGTTGACTTCTTTGAGGCTGACACCACCACAGGTGACAAATTCTTCTTTAAAAACTCCCTTACCAGTAATTAAATATTGTCCCTGTGTAAGTTCTTGCACTAATTGATTTAACGTTTTGTTAGAGATTCCTGCCCAGCGGTCTTCTGTAGTAATATCTGCACGAGCAATAATATATTGCCAAAGGCGGTGAGGTAGATCAACTCCACGATGCAATGCGATCGCTTTATTAGCCCATTCAGTTTTAACTGCTAAGATTTTTTGTCGTACCTGTTCTTGTTGTAAATGCGGTAGCCAATTGACTAACAATGTGGCTTGATAGCGGCTTTCATGCAAAAGTCTTGCACCCCAAGCCGAAAGCTTTAAAACAGCCGGGCCACTCAAACCCCAGTGAGTAATGAGTAATGGCCCTGTTTGGGCTATTTGGGGCTTTCCACCAACAGATAAACGTAATTGCACAGAGTTAACGCTAATTCCAGCTAAAGCCCTAAGATGAGGATCGCAAATGTTGAAGGTAAATAGTGAGGGGACAGGCGGTTCAATTTGATGGCCAAACTCCTGAGCTATTTTATAACCTACAGGGCTGCTTCCCGTTGCCAAGAGCAAGCGATCACACTTCTTTATTTCTCCCGACTTCAAAAGTATCTCAAATTCATTACTGGGTAGTCGTTTGACTGCAACAACAGATGTTCCCGTACAAACTTCTACCTCCGATACTTTTGCCGCATTCATCAGACAGTTCACAATTGTTTCGGAACTATCTGTAATCGGAAACATCCGTCCATCTGCTTCAGTTTTTAAATTGACTGCGTGATCCGCAAACCAAGCTATTGTGTCTTGGGGTTGAAAGCGCGTGAAAGCACCCTGGAGAGCTTTTCCGCCTCTGGGATAATTTTGTACCAATTCACCTGCTTCAAAGCAAGCATGAGTGACGTTGCAGCGTCCTCCACCAGAAATACGAACTTTGGCCAGCGGTTGACGGCCAGCTTCGAGTAAAGTAACTTGGGCATAAAGATTGGATTCAGCGCAAGCGATCGCACCGAAAAATCCCGCAGCCCCACCTCCAATAACTACAATCTGTAACGGTAGCAATTTCAAAAATGTCTCTTTGTATAGCACCTACTTTCTAGGCTAGTCTCTCACGGTGTAAGCAAACCAACTATTCCAAATGTCTGAAAATCTTACAAAAATTTAATTACGTGGCTTACTTCTCGCCAAGGGCGAGTATTACGAATTACGAATTATATTGTTATCTTCACATATCTGCTGGTTCAAATTCATCTTTTGTTGCGCCGCAAACTGGACATACCCAATCTTCTGGTATCTCTTCAAAGGGCGTTCCTGGAGCTATACCGCCATCTGGATCGCCTACTTCTGGATCATATTCATAGCCGCAGACTGTACACACATAAAGTTCCATGATTTTTTCTCCTGATCAGTTATTGCTATTGCTCTACATACTTTGAACGATGAGTGATAATTGATACACTCATAAATTTATCAATAGAGGTTATTGTATAAAGGTTTGATGTAGCTAAATATCCTTGAAATTTTATCTTTTTGGGAAGATATGTCGCATAAATTTAGTGGTGTGCCTTTAAGTAGTAATTTTATCTCTGTGTAACAAAATCACTGAGAACAATTTTAGAAACGCCACCAAGTTCTTTGGGCATAATTGATGATCCCGATAGCGATCGCTCCTAATAAAAATAGCCAAATAATTCCACCTGGAATAAACGTGAGAATGCCAAAACCCCTGAGTACCCAGACTGCTATGCCAATACCCAGAAATACACCAAAAGCTTGCATCAGTAAACGATTTAAGGAAGATTGTCTCATCTTAATTACCTCTCTAACTCAAAATGTACTACTAATCGATATGTTGACAAGATCAAGCTAGTGTTCAATGATTAACATAACTCAAATATAAAGAGTTGCTAACTACAGGTGTATTGCTAGGAAAAAACTCTCCAGAACTCTCACCTGATGTGAATATCTAGGCTTAATTGCAACTTGCATCTGAGATTACATTTGTGCCATTCTAGCTGTTATCAACTCGATTTTTCATTTATGAAGTGGTGCTATATTAAAAGCCACTTGCATATATTTTTAATTAAATGTAATTTTAAATACAGTTTCTTTAAGTAGAAGGCCTGAATAATGACCTGAAAATGATTAATTCCAGGAAATTTGGATGTGAAACTGGAATTAATATTTAGTTGGCTAGACTCGAACTTATTTTGATAGTTTGGAGTCTCAACCTTAGAAGGTGGGTAATTTGAGGAGTAATACAAATCGTATGTCTGCGTCTCATATCTTAGACTCAATTATTACAGGTTCAGATATGGCTTCGAGCAATGAAAAACAAAGATTGCTGATACAGGGTGAAATTTTGGTGCAAACGCAATCGCATACAGCCTGGGGCGGTGCTGTTACTGCCTGCATGTATTTACCATTAGTGCGATCGCAGGTATGGCAGCAATTAACCGATTACCCTCGTTGGGTACAATATTTTCCTGACATCAACAAAAGCGAAGTTTTGTATAAAGGCGAAGTTAAGCGTTTGTATCAAGTAGCACAAAAAGCTTTTTTGTTTTTCACGGCTCAAGTTGAAATTTATCTTAACGTTGTGGAAGTTGTAGGGCAAAAAATTCAATTTAAGATGGAAAAGGGAAACTTTCTCGATTTTACAGCCAATTTAGAGCTAAAAGATTGTGGTAACGGTACTTTATTAGCTTATAACGTGCAAGCTACGCCTAATATCCCTATACCTTCTATTTTCATTCAACAAGCGATGAACTTTGAGTTGCCTGCGAATATGCGGAAAATGCGGCAAGTGCTATGTAAGGCTCAATAAAGATGTTGCTACAGGCGAAAGCTATTGGGGAATTTTAATACTGAATTCTGCGCTGCTGCGATCGCCACAATACATATAAAATTCGATTACACCAAACAGTAGTTTTTCAACGTGGCGATCGCTGAATTAAAAACTTAAAAAAATTGCCCCTATTCTAAAAAATTGAGTGATTGCTCAAGCAAATTTGGTTTACTTTTAAACCATAATTATTTTAATTGATTGCTATTGTTGAGATGTCTGTGGAGCTTGTCGGACGACAAACCCCAGAAGAATAAACACCCATAAAAGTAAGAACATGAAGCCGACAATGCGCCCTTGATTCTCTTGCTAGAATTCTTTTCCCCAATTTACCACCCTGTACTCAAGTCTAAAATATGCCGATGCGCCTTTACTTTGTTATGTCCAAATAAGCAAACCGAAAGCAATAACTACTAACTCAGATATAACGGTAATGGCAAATAGGTAACGGGCGCTCATAAACACGGCCGCAATTACCTATTAGCAATTACCAACAATCGATTTCCAATTCGAGATCGACTATCGGAACCTTTTTTGATGTAACCCATCAGATACAGGAATCCTTATCACTTCTTAGCTAGAGCTTTATTACCTGAAGAGGCTGGTGCAAACTCTTTGACAAGATTAGCCAGTTCCTGTAACTGGTTAATTGCCTCTGCACCTTCCAACTTCATGAGTTCACGGTCATCCCGCATCTCAGTCCAAGTAATTCCATAATCGGATACTAAGAACCGAATCAGGTGATTATCTCCCAAGCTGACCATAAACGAAGCACTATTCATTTGGTCGCCACACGTATAACAGGACGCAGGATACCCGCGCCGTTCTAAGACAATTGCTAAGGCTTGCAGGTTCATTACCAAGTCTTGAACGAATTGTCGGTGTTGATGCGCTAGTCTTAGAAACACGTTTGCCCTCCAGACACCACAGTCATGTCAGTTTCTTTTATATTTTCTTTAGATTTTCTCACCCACTGGTATTGTAAACTATCCATTACAATTACCAGACATTGATAGAGTCAATTAATTGACTTCCTTGCTTAGGGTAGCGAATAACTGTTTAGCTTGCCGTATCAAACTATTCAGTTTGCAGATTCGGTTTATCAGACAGAATTTCTAAATTTAATATTTTATTTATACGATTCCGTCTGAGTAGATGCTGAGTTAGATCGATCCGCTTTAAGAGTAACCCAAATTTGACATCATTCAACCATAGAAAGGCTACGGATCTATTTTTTTATCTGAATGTGTACAGCAAACCTCATTACTGTCAAAGGTTTTGATAACTCTTCAGTATTTTTTATGTCCTTTGTCTAGTGAATGAACTTATGTGTCTTCGTAGATAAGTCGATCTTAATCCAAGAGTTGAGTGTGCTAAGTCAAGCAATTTTAGATCTATGAAGTTTGGTAGATAATAGTGCAAATTTGAGATTTGAGATTCAGGGTTATTAACTGCCTTTTAATAACTTTTTATACTCCGTAGTTATTTAGGTAGCAGTGCTAAATTTATAATCTCAATCATCTATAGGTTCAACACTGAGAATAACTAAACTTAGAAATACCATGTTGCCATTACGGCAATATTTTTCAATTTTGGGAAACTGTGCTAAAAGAGTTGCCTAAAATCTGAAAACATTTCGTATAATTTTCAAACACAGTTATACAAAAGCCAAAAAATCAATTTTGAGTAGAACGTATTATGATGTAAATTTTCAGTTTTGAATTTTCAAAAGGGAGGAAAACCTAGTTTCTACAAAACTCATTTAACCAATAGTATTTGAGACTAAAACTTTGTCACTCTAACGAAAGTTAGAAATAACAAATTGAATAGAGCAAACTCCAAAATCGGGATAAATATATGAGATTTCGATATTTTACTCAAAATATGTTTAAAGACAGATGCACGAAATAAGCTATCTCATACGTAGATTTTTTCGAGGTTAGGTTGAGATTGTTCAAAAATTGATCGCAAGTTGACATAGATTACTTTACGCGATGTGCGATTTGTTTTTAAAACCCCTCTCCAAACCTCTCTCCGCTTCGGGGAGAGGCTTTGAATTTTACTCCTTTTCCCTAGTAGGGAAAGGGCTGGGGGTTAGGTTTGAGATAAAGTTGCACATCGCATTACTTGCAAAATTTGTACGCTTTTACTCTTATTGCATATACTCTTAATTCATCCGCTGGATAATCTATAACCATCCATATCAGAACTAGCTTGCTGAGCTAATACTTAATTTCTTAGATATTCAAAATCTATTTCTTTGGGTACGGAGCATACATTAGGCGTTATTATCCGAACAGCCCATACTCAAGATATAAATTTTTACAAACCGTTGAAAATTTTAAGATATGGCAGCTGTCAGGCAAATTAGGATATAGACTAAATCTAAAATCCTTATACCTAGAGACTTTTAAGCCTGTTGCCTCCTATACTACTTGCCACCAACCAAAAGCCGGGCCAATAAAACGGATAGTTACCCAAGCTGCAACCATAATACCGATACCTATCCAAGCACCACGAGTAGTCCAAGCAACAAATAGTTCAGCTTGGTTTTTAGTGATGGGAACCCAAGGCAAGATTCGAGTTTCTTGCCCGTATTTTTCTTGGAGTGTGGTTTTCCGACGCTTTGCTTCACCCATAATCAGCAATTCAAAATTAAAAATTCAACTCAAGTTCTAAGATGGCACTGGTAGTCAAGTCAATTACACCAAAAGTGTAAATAAAATTCTGATAGCTTATAAAGCTGAGAATTTATGAATAAACTGATAATAGCGTCTGGTAGGAAGCGATCGCACTGTGGTTGACAAAACGTAAATAGTCAAAGATCAAGAATTTTTGCTCTTTAACTAAGCAGAATTTTCTTCACCAGCATGGGAAAATAAACTCGGATCAAGATAATTAATCCGTGCCAAAGGACTGAGAGCAGCAAGGATTTGCGCGCCATAGCTACGGTTAATTACACGACTATCGAGTAAAGCAATGATACCTTGACTTTCTCGTACAGGAGCGATCGCTCGCTGCAATTCATTCAAAGCAGCTGGTAACAAAAATAAACGAAACCAGTCTTGATGCGATCGCTTATAGTGAGCGACTCTACCAGCCACAAGAGGATTTTCTAAAGATGGTAAAGGCAAGGTAGCAATAATTAACAAATGAGGTGCAGGCAAAACTGTTTGATGCTCCCGCCAAAATTCCCAACCACTGATCAAAATACCATTCTCATCCAAACAAGTTTTTTCCACCTGCACCCGTGAACCAAACTCAGAAGCCAAAATCGCCCCAACCTGGGCTTTCAGCGGTACATCCCCCACTAGTACAACAATTAATCCTGGTGCTGTAGCACTAAGACAAAGTAGTGTACGGACTTGGTGAATAAATGCTGCTTGAAATTCTGGTGTGTTGGGTAAGGGTAACTTATGGGGCAAATATAATTGAACTGCTTCTGCTTGACTATCAGAAGAAAATTTTAAACAAGTGACATCATCTAATCCCAAACGCTGACGAAACAGCGGAGCCTCAGTCTCTGTTTCCAAAGCGCTACCAACTAACACTACAGGTTGTCTTTGCCAAATAGGTGCAAGTATTTTTCCTAATTCTAGTGGGGCGTAATGCAAAGAAAATAAACCTTGGCGACGGGAAATGGTTCCCCAGAAGAGAGCAGGGGAGGCAGGGAAGGAAAGAGAAGCAGGGGGGGTAGAGGAGGCAGGGGAAGAAATATATTCAAATTGCTGCCAGAACTGTTGCCAGTTATCAGGTATATTATCGGCTGTTTTTAAGATTGAATAAAGACGGTTAAGAATTTCTGTTTCTGGCTGAGAAATCAAATAGCACTCATAGGGATTAGCAGGATGCTGGAACAGTTCTTTTGTGAGTTGTACCCGTGCAGAGCGAATTGCCTCAGCTTGCTGGGGACAAGCTAGCATGAGTTGATCCCAATCATGGGGTTGAATATCTTTAGTCAGCTGACGACGTACCCAACTTTCTAGATCGTCTACCCCATCAATAATAGTAGGAATAGCTGGAGGAAAATAATCAGAAGATATGAGTTGCCCTTTTAACCAAGCCTCAGGGGAAATCAGGAATAGTCCTTGGAACTCAGAACCCGGCCAAGCGTCACCTGTTCTGATTGGTTTATTGACTTGTAGCCACTGCTGTAGCCGGGGAATTTCTACTTGCAACAAACGTTGCTGTACTGCTTCAGGAGTAACAATAATTACAGAACCTTGCCACATCAACGCTGATGCTACAAAACTAGTGCGATATCGCCCTTGATAGCCACAAACTGCCCCAACTTGAATTAAGGCACTACGTCCTAGGCGCAAGGCGCGTGCTACCAACCGGGCCATCGTCAAATGATGGGGCCAGGAAGGGAACCCCTCCTGCGATCGCAGGAAGTTATGTAGTGACAAATGGACTTCTGCCTCAATCACAAGCTTTTAATCCCATAAAAAGTGACTTTTACTTCCAATAGCCCCATTTCTATTATGTTGTCGGTTGTTAGTTGTCAGTTGTTAGTTGTTATGTTAGTTATTTTTTACTCACCACTAACCACTAACCATTGACCACTAACCATTGACCACTGACCACTGACCACTGACCACTAACCAATTATCTAAATTATGCCAACTTACACAGGAATTTCCAGCGAAGCCTTTAGGCATCCACTGGATCGCCAAGCCGAGGAAGCTTTACGAAATTTGCCAGGATTTGATTTCTTAGCTCGTAAATTCGTGGAGTTTTTCGCCGAACGCCCTCAGTTAGTTTATCTAATGGGCAACACCATCCAAGTCGGGCCACGCCAATATTCCACTATTTACCAGATTTTTCGAGAATGCGTGCGGGATTTGGACATTTACCCAGAACCAGCACTTTTTGTTGAGCAAAACCCCCAAGCGAATAGCTATGCACTTGGGCAAGAACATCCTTACATTGTCATAAATACAGGGATATTAGACTTACTAAACGAAGCCGAAATTAGGGCGGTGCTAGCCCATGAACTGGGACATATTAAATGTGGTCATACTATTCTAATTCAAATGGCAATATGGGCGAAGAGTGTTGCTGCTAGAGTTGGTGACTTAACCTTTGGTATTGGTGATTTTGTCAGCCAAGGTTTGTTGCTGGCTTTTTATGAATGGCGACGTAAAGCCGAGTTATCGGCTGATCGTGCTGCTCTATTAGTAACAGATGATTTAAATTTGGTAATCTCTTCAATGATGAATGTAACTGGTGGTAGTATCAAATATGCCAATGAATGCAGTTTACAAGAGTTTATCAAGCAGTCAGAAAATTATCAGGCACTTGATGAAGACGGACTCAACCAAGTGTATAAATTTTTGATGTACACTGGCTTTCAAGGTGCAATGCTGACTCATCCTTTTCCTGTGGAACGTTTGCAATATCTACGACAGTGGTCAGTATCAGAAGAATATCAGCAAATTCGCCGAGGAAATTATCAGCGCTCGCCCGCATCAGGAGCAGTCAATGTTGCAGCAGAAACTCCTGAAAATGAAACAGAAGATTTACGTCGGCAAATTGAAGAATTGCAACGGGAAATTAACAGAATGAAAAGGTCAGAGTAGTTCGTTTACTTATAGTTTTTGGGCATGGTGAGACAGCGCTGCAAAGAGAAGTGCCTTGCGCGGGTTCCCCGCGTTGTGGCAACTTCTCACTCGGGGAGACGCTCCGCGAACGGGGAGGGTTAGCCCACCCAGGCGACTGCGTAAAGCCTGCGGCATAGCTACACTTAGAGTGAGCTTGCGAACGTCACCCGTTCGCTGAAAGCGTTCCCGAAGGGTAGGGGGTATAGAAAAGAAGGGGCAAGGGGGAAAGAGTAATGGTTAAGGGGTTTGTTTCTTCATCCTTTACCCAAGATTGTTTATCTCCTACCCCGGATTTTTGTAGGGTATATGTCTTACCTACCAACATTAGCTGTAGCATAATTTATCTTTTAGGATTCCCTCACAACGGATAATACTTTTTAGCTGGACTACTAAACCCTCAAAGTTGTGATTTAGGCATTGATCAATATGGTTGTTAAATTTACAAAACGGTTGTCTGTATTAACTGTTACTATTTTTGCCTTAGTCACCTTTATACCTGGAATCGCTTGGGCAACACCGACACAATTCTATGCGGCTTCTGATATTGTTTTTGCTCAAGTTACAAATGCTGCCAGCAACTTTGCCTCATTATCAGACGTTAATCTTACTCCCCAACAGCGTCAACAACTTCAAGGAGTACGCCAAAGAAGAAATAAAGAAATTAACGCCGTCTTAAATTCATCTCAACGTACTAAACTTGCCCACAAATTACGTTCTGGTAATGATATCAGTCAGGCTCTAGAAACACTCAATTTGCAGCCAGAACAGCAAGAACTGGTAAAAGCGATCGTGCAATTTACAAACCTGAAGATGAAAACAATTTTATCTCAGCATTCGATACAAGTAGGACAAAAATAACTCTAGCAGAGTTCGTTCACCCCACTGCCTCCCCAACGTACTGCCTTGTTTATCCGCGTTCATCATCTTTTATCGGCGGTTAATTAGGGCTTGCTGTACCTCATGAGCAGTTGCTGCAATGAGTATGCGAAAAATTGAAGCGTAAGCGCTAGGATTACATAAATGTTCGCTTAGCATCCCTTAGAGGATGTTTGAAAAGTTTTGGGCGAATATAATTCGCTACTACACAAACAAAGCCCGCCTGCGCGGACTAATGTAAAAACAAGGGTTTGAAACCCACGCAGGTGGCCTTCCCGGAGGGAAGCCGCTACGCGTCCTGTCCGTGTAGCCAAGCCACTGCGCCCTTGCGGTTCCCCGACTTGTTCGCGCAGCGTCTACCCTTGGGAGAAGCAAGTGGCGCGCGACTTCTAGTCGCCAGGGCGAGTAATAAATTAGACTTTTCAAACAACCTCTTAGAGAAGTATGCTTTTGCGGGCTAAGCTAAGATTTTTAAAGCTTGCTGAGGCAGGCTTTATTCGTGTAGGTGTAGATAGTTGGTCTTATCAGACGCGAGAAATTGGGTCTTTTTGGCTTGCTGAACGATATTGACATTTATTCCAAATATCAAACTTATTTACTTTTCTTAATCTAAACTAGATACTGTTAGAATTACTGCCTGTCTCACTACAATCATGAGAATCAAAATATTTGTTGATTTGCGGTTGTTCTAGAAATTCGAGACGAAAATGCTGCTTTTTCAGTGAGCATCAAGTTTTATACCCTGCGAAAGAGTTTAGAAAAACTAAATGTACGTATACTAAGCTTATAATTACATCAAGTATCTTAAAATTCTCTGACTCTGCGTAAGCAGTATGCCCTTGGGAGTTTTTTGATCTTTTTGAAGAATAGTACTTTTTATACTAATAAAGAATTTTTGAGAACCCTACTTAGGCTCTATTTATATTCTTTGTTAGTCATATCTATGTCATATCTATCAAAGACACTTGGTTATAGACGGCAGCTTTAGCTCAAAGCCGCCCTGTTAGGAGCAAAATAAATGATTCTGGACGGAAATAAGCCACAGAAACTCTTGAAAATGCAAGATGACGCAGCCACAGACCAAATAATTAACTCCAAGTTATATCACACCGTTCAAGAAGGAAACAGAGAGATATTTTTCCGTCTGTTTATATCACCATCGAAGTTGTTGATTGTTTGCCTTTTGGGTATTGGATTGATGACAGCGAGTTGTGGCTCATTTCAGAGAGAATCAGCTAAAGCACAATCTCAGCGCCCCAGTAATACTGGGGGTAGTGCAACGCCTGTGGACGTAGCGATCGCCCGTACTGATTTGCTCCAAAAATCGCCAGAATACACCGGTAATACTACAGCTTTCCGTACAGTATCATTGCGATCGCAGGTAGAAGCTAGGCTATTGGCATTGAATCTAGATGTGGGCGACACAGTAAAGCTTGGGCAAAACGTCGGGCAATTGGATGATGCCATACTTTTGACAGAGCTAAAGCAAGCAGAAGCAGAACTAGCAGCCCTGAAATCAGAAGTAGCTAGAACCCAAACCCAGGTAAGTAATGCCCGTGCTGATGTAGAACGGGCGCGATTAGAAGTGGTGCAAGCGCAAGCAGACTCGCAAAGGCAACAAAACCTTTTTAAAGAAGGTGCAATTGCCGAACAAACTGCTGAACAAGCACGTACTCAAGCACAAACAGCAGCCCAAGCACTGCGAGCTGCTCAAGAGCAAGTCCGTACAGAACAAGAAGCTGTCGCCGCAGCTCAAGGCAGAGTAGTTGCCCAACAAGCAGTAGTTGCCCAAACCAAAGAGCGCCGATCTTATGCTCGACTTGTATCCCCCATCACTGGTGTGATTACAGAAAGGGTGACAGAACCAGGTAATCTTCTCCAACCAGGTAACGAAGTCTTGCAAATTGGAGACTTTAGCCGTGTCAAAGTCGTAGTCCAAGTTTCCGAATTAGAACTCGCACAAGTCCAAGTAGGGCAGTCTGTACAAGTTCGCTTAGATGCCTTTCCCAATCGATCATTTATTGGGAGAGTGGTACGTATTTCTCCTGCTGCGGATGCCACGGCTCGTTTGATACCAGTAGAGGTTGTGATTCCCAATACTGCTAACAACATTGGTAGCGGACTTTTGGCGCGAGTGACGTTTGGCAGCCAGACAGCACAGCGAGTAGTGGTACCGCAAACAGCTCTGCAAAAGCCAGCAGGAAATCAGAAAACTTCTTCGTCCGCAGCAGCTAAAAGTGAACCAGAAAGTCAAAATGGCACAGTATTTGTGGTTACAGATACAGAAGGCAAAGCAAAGGTAGCAGCGCGTCCTGTAACCCTAGGAAAAAAGGTTGATGGCAGAGTAGAAATTTTATCCGGCTTACAACCAGGCGATCGCTATGTTGCTCGTAGTGCAAAACCTTTAAAAGATGGCGATGTTGTAAATTTATCAATTTTGTCAGAAACAGCAGATAAAAAAACTAATTAAAATTTTGAATCTGGCATTTTTAATTGGAGCAAAGCAACCATAATGCAGCAGGTAAAGAACAGTGGCGGATTTAGTATTAGTGGGATCTCGATTCGCCAACACATCGGCACTCTCATGCTCACTTTGGCAGTGGTTGTTTTAGGAGTATTTTTTCTTACTAAATTACCAGTAGATTTACTGCCATCAATTACCTATCCAAGAATTGGGGTGCGGATAGAAGCACCTGGGATCGCTCCAGAGATAGGAGTTGATGAAGTCACAAGACCACTAGAAGAAGCTTTTTCCGCCACAGAAGGTGTAATACAGATTTTTTCCCAAACCCGCGAAGGACAGGTAAATTTGGATCTGTACTTTCAACCGGGAGGTAATATTGACCAAGCCTTAAACGATGCCACAGCTGCTTTTAACAGAGCTAGAAGCACTTTACCAGACGCTATTGAAGAACCGCGCTTATTCAAAGTTGATCCTTCTCAATTACCAGTTTACGAATTTGCCTTAACTTCACCCTCCTTAACAGGCGTTGATTTACGGGTTTTTGCCGAAGAAGAACTAGCCCGCGAATTGAGTGTGGTATCTGGAGTCGCAGGGGTAGACGTATCAGGAGGAGTTCAAGAAGAAGTTAGGGTAAACGTTGATTTGGATCGATTGCAAGCTTTAGGCGTGGGTTTAACAGACGTATTGGATGAGCTTCGAGACCGCAACCAAGATGTTTCTGGCGGTCGGATTTTGGGGCAAAATTCTGAACCATTAACCCGTACTGTTGGGCGCTTCCAAAATGCCAATGAAATCAGCAATCTTTCTTTTGAAGTCGCTTCTGCTACTTCTTCAACTTCGAGTTCTCAGACTCCAGTCCTCAACCGCCGCGTTTATTTGCGAGACTTTGCTGAAGTTATTGATGGCTCAGAACAACAACGGATTTTTGTCTTGCTTAATGGGGAAGAAGCCATTAAAGTTAGCATCCAAAAGCAGCCGGATGCTAACACAATCAACGTTGTAGAAGGTGTAAAAAAACGCCTTGAAGAACTGCGACAATCTGGGGTAATTCCTGAAGGGACGGTTTTGACAGCTACCTTAGATGAGTCGCGTTTTATTAGCAATTCCATCTCGAATGTTGCCACTTCTGGGTTGATTGGTACAGGATTGGCAGCGATCGCAGTTTTACTATTTCTTGGTTCCTTAAGACAAACTTTTATTATCGTTCTAGCTATCCCCCTAGCAACTCTTTCCGCCATTATCTTTATGGGGCTATTTGGCTTATCCCTCAACGTTTTTAGCTTGGGTGGTTTGGCTTTAGGTGTGGGTATTGTGGTAGATAACTCCATCGTCATGTTGGAGAACATTGCCGAGGGTGTTGGTATGACTCCCGGCAAGAATAGTAGAAGCCGCTTAAATCAGCAGCAGGTCATTTCTCAGGCTGAACAAAGTAGTCAAGAAGTAGAATCAGCTTTAATTGCTTCCACTAGTACAAATTTGGTGGCAGTGTTACCGTTTTTGCTGATCGGCGGTTTTATATCATTACTGTTCAATGAATTAATTCTTACCATCACTTTTTCCGTAGCAGCTTCGATTTTAATGGCGGTGACAGTTGTGCCTATGCTCTCATCCCGAATGTTGGGATGGAAATTTTCCAGCCGTTTAAATGAATTTTGGCTATTGCGAAAGTTTAATGAGCGCTTTGATGCGGCGACGAGAGGGTATGGCAACTTTTTGCGCGGAATATTGCGCTGGCGGTTAGTAACAGTAGCGATCGCTATTATCGTTTTTGGTGGTAGTAGTTTGTGGATGGCTCCGCAAATTCCCCAAGAAATCCTCCCCCGGATCAGTACTGGACAAGCCAACTTAAACGCCCAGTTTCCTCCCGGTACACCTCTAGAAACCAACCGCAAAGTCATGGCTGCGGTCGATGACATTCTCCGCAATCAGCCAGAAACAGAATATGTTTTTTCTACAGCTGGTGGTGCGCTCTTTGGTACCAATACTAGTGCTAATGCTCAAAGAGGCACTAGCAACATTACCTTAAAACCAGGTACAGATGTCGAAGCTTATGTAGAAAGAGTTACCGAGGAGTTTAACAAGCTAAATCTAGTCGGAATTCGCTTGCGTGTTTCTCCTGGCCAAGTGCGAGGTTTGATTCTGAGTAACTCTCCGGTTCGTGGTGCTGACGTTGACGTGATCCTTCAGGGTAATGATGCTGATGTATTACAACAAGCAGGCCGTCAGGTACTAGCAGCCTTAGAAGAGCAAGCTAATTTAGTGAGATTCCGCCCCGATGCAGATGAGCGTCAACCAGAAGTTCAGATTCTTCCGGATTGGGAGAGAGTTTCGGCTTTGGGGTTAACTACTACAGATATTGGGGAGACAATTCAAACTGCACTCGAAGGAAGTACACCAACTCAGTTACAACGCGGCAATCGTTTAGTAGATGTCCGCGTACAGTTAAATGAAGAATCGGTGCAAACACCTTCTCAATTAGAGAGGTTGCCTTTGTTTGTGAGTAACAATCGTCAAATCCGCTTGAGCGATGTGGCTAAAATTGTTGAGGCGCAAGCTCCAGGAGAGATTCAGCGAATTAATCAGCGTCAGGTTTTCTTACTCGCTGGTAATTTAACTGAAGGAGCTAGCTTAAGCGCGGCTTTAGAACAGGTGAATACAATACTCAATAGTTTAGATTTGCCTGAGGGTGTCAGTGTCTTACCCAGTTCGGCAGCAGAATCTAATCAGCAACTGCAAAACTCACTGCGACTTTTAGGGGGATTAGCTGCCTTTTTAGTTTTTGTGGTCATGGCAGTGCAATACAATTCCCTGATTGATCCTTTAGTAATTATGTTTACGATTCCTCTGGCATTAGCTGGGGGTATATTCGGACTTTACATAACCAATACTGCTATTGGTGCAACTGTAATCGTCGGGGCGGTGTTGTTGGTAGGTATTGTAGTTAATAACGCCATTATCATGGTAGAACTGGCAAATCAAATTCTTGAGCGAGAAAAAGTCGACCGGAAAACCGCAATTTTGAAAGCTGCTCCTCAACGCTTACGTCCAGTGTTGATGACTACCATTACTACTGTTTTAGGTATGTTTCCTCTAGCATTGGGAATTGGGGAAGGTTCAGAATTTCTGCAACCGTTGGGTGTAGTGGTGTTTTCTGGTTTGTCTTTAGCAACAGTGCTAACGCTGTTTATTATTCCCTGCTTTTATACTCTGCTGCACGATATTTTAAGTGGTAATTGGACGAAGCCAGTGTTTATCTGGTTACGCGTATTGAAGAAAAGATTTAATTAAAGACCATGCATAACACAATACGGTTTAGTTAAGCATTTCTTTCTTCTCTTTGCGTCCTACCCTGCGGGAAGCCCTCCGGGTTCAGGGGTTCAAACTCGACGAAAACCGCCAAGACTCTGACCCCTTCACCGCTACGCGTCTACGTTAAAAAAATTGACTTTGGCAAAGAGTTTTAGCCTTAACTGAACTGTATGGATTTGTAACAGTAGCTACGAAACGCTGAGGTAGTTTGCTTCCCCATAGGGGTATGGCTACACTCTGTTACCGAAGGCGGTTAGCTTAAGGTTTTTTGATAGATAACAAGCCTTATGCCTATCTACTGCATGGTGTTATTTGCTTCCTTAAGTACAAGGATAGACTTATGCTATTCGGGCTTGTGTGCTGCGAGAATCAAAAACAGTGGAATACGCTTTCGCCGTTCATAGGTCTGCACGTCGTGAAAATGTTCCCGTTGTGGACGTGCTTCACGCAGATCCTCAATGATAAATCCAACTTCATTGAGAAAATGGAAATAGTCTTCGATTGTGCGATGATATTTTTGGACTGTGCCACCGAGCCACTGTGTGACTCGTACTCCGGTCGTAAAATAGTTATCGACAACCCAATCTTGACGCATCTTCCCAGAAGTCCAGCCTCGATCGCATGAAGTAATAACGGGATGCTCGACCGAAAAAACCAACCGTCCCGCAGGTGTGAGTGAATTAAATATCTGAGTGCAAATTGGTGCGAGATCAGCGACGTAATGCAGGGAAAGTCGTGCAATTACTAGATCAAATGCTGCGTGTGGATACGTCCAGTTCTCAATTGTTTGCTTAATGATCTGACATGTCGTGTCAGCAAGTTTCTTGGTCGCAACTTCAGCCATCTTGTGCGAACCTTCGATACCAGTGTAGCTCGCAGCACCGCGATCAAGAAGTTCTCGCCCAATTGCTGCATCGCCACACCCCAGATCAAGGATACGTTTGCCAGTAATAGATCGAATAAGACTCATAATTACTGGCTTTTCAAGCGTATCGTTCGGTGTATCTGTACTTTGACGATGGTGCATGTAGGTTGCAAAAACTGCTTCATCGTCATAGAAGTTTGGGCCTGTTTGCTCCATAGGTGCTGTTTCTTTACATAGAATCGAGGCGGCGACGTAATTGACTGCTGAAAGAATCAATTACCGTAACGACTACCAGTAGTACCAACATCATGGTTGTTGCCTTGGTGTACTCAAAGCCGTCAATATAATTTTTTAACTCGAAGCCAATACCACCTGCACCGACTACACCTAATACAGAAGCAGCACGGATATTGTACTCAAACATCCACAAGGTATAACCTAATCCTAGGGGCAGTACTTGGGGCAAAATACTGTATTGGGTAATTTGTAATCTAGAGGCTCCGATAACTTGTAAAGATTCAAGAGAGCGAGAATCAACTGCTTCAATTGCTTGTTGATAAAATTTAGCAAGGTAGCCGATGGTATAGATTGCTAAGGCCAAAGTACCTGCGGGTGCGCCTAATCCGGTGGCGGCGACAAAAATTAGCCCCAGAATAATCGAAGGGACAGAACGCACAGCATTTTGCAGTAAATTAGCCAGCGATCGCAACCATTGTGGAGCAATGTTGGTGGCACTAGCTACAGCAATGGGCAAAGAAAGGATTGCTCCAAGGCTAGTTCCCCATATAGACATCTGTACAGTTTCAATTAATGCCTTTATTGCTATATCTAAAACTGTTAAATCTGGAGGAAATAACCGAGAAATGAAATCGGTCATGTAAGGCCAACTGGTTTTTAAAAGTTCAAAATCAACTTTCAAACCTTGCAAAGCCCAACCATAAACTCCAAATACAATTAAGAGAATGAGTAGGGGAATTACCCAAGGATAGCGGCGCAGCAGTTTTAAATTAAACAAGTAACTCATATTTTAAAAAATAAGGCATTGGGCATTGATTCTTATTCTTTTTCTCTAGTTCCTGCTCCCTAGTCTCTAGTCCCTTTTACATCGAAGCATTAGCAAATTGAGCTTGTAAATTGTCACAAATGCCGTCATAAACTATACGTCCAGCATCTAAGACGATCGCTCGCTGGGCGTATTTTGCAGCAATGCCCAAATCGTGCAACACTGCCACAATAGTCATGCCTTGCTGGGTGTGCAAATTAGATAAAGTCTGCATCACTTGTTGAGATGCCACGACATCTAATCCTGTAATCGGTTCATCGGCTAAGAGAATTTGCGGCGATTGAATTAAAGCACGAGCGATCGCCACTTTCTGTTGCTGTCCTCCACTGAGTTTACTGGTTTTTTGATCAGCTAGTTCTCTTAAACCCAACTGCTCTAATAACTCTAGTGCTAATAGGCGATCGCGTTTAGGAAAGCCTAACAAAGTTTGCCAAGTTGTCCTGATACCCAACCGTCCACACAATACATTTTCCAGTGCTGATACTTGCCGAATCAATCCGCCACCTTGAAACATCATGCCAATGTCGCGGCGAATTTTAGGCAGGGTTCGGGGAGTTACTGTCATGCCATTAATCTGAATTTCTCCTCGCACTGGTTGTATTAACCCTACCAGCGATCGCAATAAAGTAGACTTACCTGCGCCATTAAGTCCCAATAAAACGACAAATTCACCTCGTTTTATCTGGCAATTAATTCCGTTGAGGATGGGACGATTGAGAGATGCAGCGTAAGCTGTCTCTAGGTTATGACATTCAATAACACACTCATTCATCCTCAACCTCAGTCAATTCCATCGGTTCATTAGTAGTTTGTAAAAGTTAGGAGTTAAGAGTTATTCATTTCCAACTCTTAACTCCGCATTCAGCACTTTTTTTATGGCTCGATTCCAACACGCTGGAGAGCATCCCGGATTGGTGCTAAGTGACTATCATGATCAACTTTCACCAACTTTGTGGCATTAGACAGATCTTTGAGCAGCTGGTTATTTGATGATTGATTCAATTGCATTAACGCAGTGATCAATTTCTCTCGCATAGGAGCCGGAACGCTGTCATCAATGACTATACCGTGGGCAGGTACCCCTGTAATTGCATGAAGAACTCGCAATTGACTTTTTTCTTGCGCGGTTACATAAGGCGGATTGAGCGCATATTCTGATACTACAGCTGCATCTGCTTGACCGCGCAAAACTGCTTGCAAAGCACCAGAGTAATTACTGCCGTAAGAAACTTGACCAAAGAAATTATCCAAGCGATCGCGGTTAGGCACAAATCCCTGTTTCACTAGTTCACCAACAGGGAAAATAAACCCTGAGCCAGAAGTTGGAGAAACAAATGCCATTCGTTTACCCCGCAGTTGTTCTAGGGTAGCTTTGGCAGAATCTTTGGATGTTAAAGAACTATTTTTTGGAACTACAAATATTGAGCTATAAGTATGTCCTCCAGAGTAATTGGGACGCACTTCTGCCAAATACAATCGAGCATTTGCCAACTGTTGAGCTTTCAAAGCCGGACGACTACTCACGAAAGCTGCATCAACTCGACCTGCTCTTAAGGCTTCGACAGCTGCTGTTTCATCTGATACAACTGCCTGAACTGGCATTCCTAGTTGTTTAGATAGAAAAGTCGCTACAGCATTTGCTTTGTTTTGGGCATCTGTAATTTCACCCCGTTTAGGAAAAGCTATTCTTAAAGTTTTCTGATTTTGGGCAATCAAGTTTGATGCCTGTTGATTGTTTGTGGGTTTAGCAACAGCCTGCATTTCCCCGAAGGAACTAATTACTAAACCCGTAAGCGCTACAAATACCGCGCCAGCACCCAATAGGCTTTTTTTGCTCACACTCACTTGCAACTCTCCATTCAAATTTATTCGCAATAATTTTGCAAATTTATATCAATTAGTCTCTTAAAAAGATTTATAACTTTTAAGAACAAAAGTCAATACAAGTTGTGTGAAAACTCGTAAAACAAGCAGTTAACTTCATAGTTTGCCAGAATTTTTATAAAAAAGTAAGTATAATATTTGACTTCATTTTCACTCAAGCAGAGGAGTACCCCATATTTAATGATCAAATATTGATCAATCAATTTAATTCTAAAATTGAGTTGACTTTTTCTAAAAATTCATTAACGTAAAATGGCTTGGGAATAAAATCGGCTATGTCTTTATGTCTAAAAGATTGTTCGTTAGTAGCTGATACAATTAAAACAGGAAAAGTGTTTAATTTTAAATTTTGTCGAACATAATAAATTAGATCATAGCCATTCATCTCTGGCATAATTAAGTTTGTAATTAATAAATCAGGTTGTCTAATTTTAAGTTTTGAGATAGCTGCCAAAGCACTATTAGCAGTTTCAACTTCATAGCCTTCTGATTCTAATACAGTTTGAATTAACTCAAGTATTTCTTGAATATCGTCACAAACCAAAATATATTTAACATCATTTTTTTCTTGAATATTATGTAAATTCATAAGTTTAGTTAGTCAACTACTTTTCAATTAATTTTTTTAAAAAATTAATTGGTAATGCAACTATCAAAAGTAATATGATGGCGTGATAGCATTTTTCTTTTCCAAGGGTGTTTTAGGAGCGACAAGAGACACCTTTAACTTCTATCCGAAGCGAATAAGAGAGATTAAGCACGTATAGAAAAAGACACCATAGTAAGTACTTAGTAGTCTTAAAAAGAAATAATTATCCAATTACTGATTGTTTAGTAAGTATCAAATATTACTAATTAATACTTTAGAAGCATCAATAATTTAGTTTTCAGCATTTTTGTAACACCTCAGCAGGATGCAGTAAAAACGCGAATTTTGTATGTTTTGAAGTAATTACTTAAATTCAAATTAATATTTGAGGTACACATAATACTTGTGTTAAATAATTATTACTGCCTCTGCATAAGCTGGATAGTTTTGCGGATTGAGCAATATGAATGTAGATGAATTAAGTCAACAGATAGAGAAATTGCGATCACGGGTTACAATACTCCTGCAATCTAATCTAAGCGAGCCGAATTCACAACAAAGCTTTACAGCAGAAGCTTTTGAGGAACTCCAAATTGCTTTAGAAGAATTGAAGATAGCTTGTGAAGAATTAGAAGCAACACGAACAATAGTAGAAAAAGAGCGCCAACGCTACCAAGAATTGTTTGATTTTGCACCAGATGGTTACTTTCTGACCGATATCTATGGCAATATTCAAGAAGCTAACCGTGCTGCTGCTGTGATGCTTAATATTCCACAGCGATTTTTAACTCGCAAACCGCTTGTATCTTTCATCGCACACTCAGATCATCAGGCTTTTTTTGCTTATTTAACTCAGTTACAGCAGTTCGACCGAGGCGAGGAATGGGAAGTACTTTTAAAACCACGCGCCCAGATTCCTTTTGATGCGGCTTTAACAGTAGTTACCGTCCGTAGCGAACAAGGAAATGTAGTTGCTCTACGTTGGTTAATGCGTGATATTACCCAACGCAAGCGTTTAGAGTCAGAGCGTGAGCAGTTAATTATCCGTGAAAGAGCTGGCCGTGTTGCAGCCTTTTGGGCTGCAACACGCTCTAATTTCTTAGCTGAAGCTAGTTATGTCATGGCATCATCTCTCGACTACTACACAACCCTAGGTAAGGTTGCCCAATTGACAGTACCGACCCTAGCCGATTGGTGTATTGTAGATATCGTCGAAAATCATTTATTACCCTTCAGTAACCCAATAGTAGCTGCATCTGAACCACAACAGGAAGTACTAGTAAGAGAAATCCGAGAACGTTACCCAATTGCTGTCGATGCTGATATTGGACTAGCAAAGGTTTTACGAACAGGGGAGCCAGAAGTGGTTTCCGAGATTTCTGAATCCTTATTAATAAAAATTGCAGATAACAAAGAACACCTCAGCCTACTGCGCCAACTCCAAATCAAGTCTTATATGGTCGTACCTCTGTTGGTGCGTGAACGAAAGCTGGGAACAATTGTATTTGCGTCAGCCCAATCAGGACGTAAATATACAAAAATAGATTTAGCAATGCTTGAAGAACTTGCCAGACGCGCAGCTTTAGCCATTGAGAATACGCGGCTTTATCGAGAAGCCCAAGAAGCTAACCGGATTAAAGACGAGTTTTTAGCAACCATCTCTCATGAACTCCGCACACCTCTCAACTCTATATTGGGTTGGATTCAAATAATATGTAGGCGAAAACTAGACGAAACAACTACCTTTAAGGCGCTGGAGACAATCGAACGGAATGCAAAACTTCAAATGAAACTTGTTGAAGATATCCTGGATATCTCACGCATTATCAAAGGTCATATTCGTCTAAATATTCGCAAAATTAACCTTGTATCTGTAATTAACGCAGTAATTGAGACTGTGCTGCCAACAGCAGAAATTAAAGCTATTCAAGTTGAGTCTTACCTTAATCCTTCTATGGTTGAAGTTATGGGTGATGCGGAACGCTTACAACAAATTGTTTGGAATTTACTTTCTAATGCCATTAAATTTACGCCTAGTGGAGGGCGGGTTGAAGTGCGTTTAGAGCAAGTAAAATCAAATGCTCAGATTACTGTCTCTGACACAGGTAAGGGAATTAGTGCTAAGTTTCTACCTTACATCTTTGAACGCTTTCGGCAAGCTGATAGTACAACTACTAGAACAGAAAGCGGCTTGGGGCTGGGATTAGCAATTGTGCGCCACTTAGTAGAAATGCATTCAGGCACAGTTTACGCAGTTAGCGCCGGGGAAGGAAAGGGAGCAACATTTACAGTACAGTTACCCATTGTAGAATTTCAATCAAAGCAGCTTGTTGATCAAAGTGAAGTAAAAGTCAATAATCTTCCAACACTTGACGGCTTGCAAATACTCTTTGTAGATGACAATAGCGATACCTGTGAGTTAATAACTTTTATCTTAGAACAGCATGGAGCGCAGGTGACAGCCGTTAGTTCCGTAAATGAAGCCCTCACAGCGTTAGTAGAATTAAAACCTGATATTTTAGTTAGTGATATTGGGATGCCAGATGAAGACGGTTATTCATTGATTAGAAAAGTGCGATCGCAAGAAGCAGGACAAGATGATAAAATTCCGGCTGTAGCACTGACGGCATTTGCTAGAAATAAAGAATGTCAGCTAGCCCTTGAAGCTGGATTCCAAGTTTATATAACTAAGCCAATTGAGCCAGATGAGTTAGTAATCACAGTGGCGAATCTTGCTGGACGTAGTGGCAACTTTTAATTTAGCTTAACTGCACTTTTTAGCTGACGATGGTTTCACAAAATCATGTAAGTCTGCATCCCAAACACTGATGTAAATAAAATCACAGTTTTGACGCACGATTTGACCCTTCACTGAACCTTGCGTAAAACTAAAATCTTCTCTCTGGCGCTGTTGGATTTGTTGCAATCCTTGCTGAATTTCTGGGGTTACTTGCCCATTTAAAATTCCACTTAAGGTAGCTTGCATTACTTGTGAATCTACCGTTTGAGCAAAAGCGGCCTCTGTTTGACGTAGCACTCCAGATTCGCGGTCAAACAAGTAACCAAGGTCAATTTGGTTGGGGACTAACTGATAAGTCACAGCACGCGTATTGCCCCACAAACCCCTTAAATCCTTCTTCGGCTTACCGAGAACAGCTTCTACCGTGCTTCTTGGTGTGCCTGTGGAAAATGCTGGAACGCTTTGCCTGTTTATATTATCTTGTTTTTTTTGCGACGGCTTATCTATTGGTTCTGGTTGGGGCGCTGACGTAACTGTAGGTGCGGGATTATCTGAAGTCACAGGTTCTTCGTCAGGCTGTGGCGTTGTTGTATCTGGGAAGTTGGAATCTGCATCTACTTCGCGGTTGTTGTCTGTTGGAGGAGTAGAAATTGCTGGTTGTTGTGGTGGTGAACTAGGTGTAACTAAGGACGAAGATGGTTGTGAATCAACAGGCGAATCAGTAGGTTGTGGGGATACAATGGAAGTGTCATCTTTGACGATAGATGTTTCAGTCTGTTGCTGGCGAGTGAGGTTAGAAAGTGCTACCCCGCCAATCAAACTACCTACTAACAAACCACCGACGATCAAAATCGATTTTTGCCGATTTTTAGCAGGAGCTATTTGAGTTGGTAGCGTCTGTGCAGTCGCAACAGGGCTGAGGCTGATTGTCGCAGCAGTGTTAATTGGCTGTGGAGCAACATAACTAGCAGATTTTAAAGCATAAAGCATTTTATTCGCAGTACTGTAGCGATCGCCTGCGTGGGGTTTAATGGCTTGATTGATAACCATTGCTAAATGAGAAGAGACATGAGGCGCGTGATTCTGCCAAATAATCTCGCCTGTTTGCTGGTTAGTTTGTAATTCTGCTGGGTGTTTACCAGTTAATAAATAAATTGCTGTTAAACCTAAACTGTAAATATCACTGGCGTAGACTGGTCTTCCTATAGCTTGTTCACTAGGCATATAACCAGGCGTACCAATCACGAGCGATCGCGTGGGATAATTTGCAGAACTGACTACAGAACGTATTGTTTCTTTAACCGCACCAAAATCAATCAAAACAGGCTTTTGATCAACAGCACGAAGAATAATGTTATCTGGCTTGATATCGCGGTGAATAATACCTTTGCTGTGGACATAATCTAAGACAAATAACAGACTCAAGAGAATTTCACGCACAGCAGCTTCGCTTTCATTGCCTTTAGCTGCCACAATATTTGACAGAGTTTGGCCGTGAATCCATTCTTGAACAAGATAAAACTGCCCATTTTCCGAAAAGTAGGCATAGAGCTGAGGAATTTGATCACTACTGTCGCCTAAATACTCTAAGGTTGCAGCTTCCCTCTCAAACCGCTGTTGAATCATTTGGTAGGTTTGAGGGTCATCGGCGATGGGTTTGAGTTGCTTGATTACACAGCGACGACGAGAAGGTATATGAGTATCTTCTGCTAGGAAGGTTTCACTAAACCCACCAGCGCCTAGTACCTGAATAACTTGATAACGATTGTTTAATAGCGTTGTTGTCATGAAAAGTTACAAGCGTGCGCCCTTTCCCAATGTACATCAGATACTAACTTGAACAACGATTTTATGTTGTGCGATCGCGCCCCTATAGACAACCTGTGACTCCCACAAATAAACTCAATAACATCATCTCTAATGCAGTCTTAGCTTGCCCTAACCACCTCGTAATAATTGGTCATATTCTGCGTGTGTTCCAATCCAAAACCATGCTATTTCACCTTCTTCTTCTACCGCTAATGCACGATAATGTAGCCCGACTCGCACTGACCGAAACTGTCCTACTTGCTTAAAGTGTAGTGATGGATATCGGGAATCTTGCTTAAGTATTTCATAGCACCGATCAGCAAGTTTCTGAATCTCGCTTGGTAATTGTCGATAGTGATAACAAAAATCAGGAGTAGCGCGGTATCTCACAAATCAGTACAACGCCCTTCCCGTAAATGTTTCAATGCTTTTTCAGCTAGCCCATCTAATCGTCCGGCTGCTACATCTTCCTCAAACTGCCGATCCCAAATCTCTGCATCAAACTCGGCAAACCAAGCTCGAAAATCGGCAAGCTCCTCTGAAGACAATTGGCTAACAGCGCGTTCAATATCTTGCAAGGTACTCATACATGTAATGGGAACCAAGTGAGGTATAGACTTGTTTCATCATACCGTATATGGCGCTATTTCTTGTAGTACTTAATAAGTCTTCTCACATAAAATATTACATTTTTTCAAATATTTAAATGAAATTTAAATAATTAGTTCACCTAAATTAAATTTATTCGGGAGATAAGAACTGGAGAACAGAAAACATTGAAGCTCTTTATCATTATCATCCTATAAATAGCTGCTCGACGGTCAAATTTAATTCAGGTAATGTTGGAAATTGAATTTTATCACTACCTCGAAACAGAGTAACTTGATATTCTCCATCAATCAGTTGATAAAGTGAAAAAGTAGGCTGTTTCGGATTCCCAATAAATTTTCTAGCCCCCAAAGCTGCATAATCAACCACCCAATATTCAGCAATACCCATTTCCTCATAATCAGCAAGTTTTAAATAATAATCATCTCGCCAATTTGTACTTACAACTTCCACAACTAAAGGTATTGATGCACCATTTGTAAGGGTAGAAGACTTCTCCCACAGAGGTTCTGAGGTTAAAGCCATCTCATTGACAATCAATACATCTGGGAAATAGCCTGATTCTCTTTGAGGTGGTTTTACTATTGCTTGATTGGGGATAAAGTAGGGAAGATTTAATCGATCAAACTCTACAGATAACTTTCTTACCAAAAATCCTTTTATTTTTTCATGTTTACCTGTAGGCTGTGACATTTCCACAATTTCCCCATTATGTAGTTCGTAGCGTATCCCAGAGTTTTTGGGATACCAAGCAATAAATTCATCAAAAGTAACTATTTTGGATAAAGCTTGTGTCATAACATTTTGATTATTATTTTGTTTTCAGGACTTACGCAAAATATCTCTCAAACTCTCATTCCTCAGTGCCCTCTGTGCCTCAAGCCACTAGCGTGTCTACGTTATTCTGTAAATAGTGCGTAAGTCCTAGTTTTGCCTTAATTATAGAAGTGCATCATCTATTTTCTAAAATATCTCAGATTATAAGTATTTTGATATTTAGCAATATCGTCTACATTCTGCTGTTCTAATTTTGAAAGTAACTTAGAAGGAAATTCTTTTGGTGAATATTTAGGACTATACCAAGGTTGATTATTAAAGTAATCTTGTAAGCCAGGAGTATCAAAACGGCGACCATGACGAGCGAAAATGGAATTTCGCATGATATCTAAGGTGAAACCATCTTTACCATCTAAATCGGCATTTGTGACCCGCCTTTTAGAAAGCCAGAAATAATTATCTAATTGTGTTGAATTATTAGTATAAATTGGAGTCTGGACAATTTTTTGGGGAGTTTTTATGATTTGGGGCGGGACAGTTGGTGATGGAACTGAAGATGGGATAATCAACGGAGTTGTCATTACTGAAGGCGTGACAGTTGGCAATGTTATCGAAGGTGTAATATTTGGATCTGCTACAGGTTGAGAAGATTTTGTTAATACTTGACTAATAATTACAGATGCACCAATTAACCCCCCTGCAATCAAACCGCCAAGAAGTAGATTATTGCGATGATGATTTGGCACACTAGGCGGGGAATTAACTGAAATAATTGGTGGTGGGGATGCTACAGGTGTGGGGGTAAAGGGCTGCTGAATGTAGTGCGGTTGCGTGGGTGGAATGGGATTTGTTATGCTCTGCAAAGCATCCAGCATGGCTCTAGCGCTAGGGTAGCGATCGCGTGGATGATAGGCGATCGCTTTATCGATGATTCCTAATATCATGGGACTGACATGACTTGCATACTGTCGCCAGATAATCTCAGCAGTCTGCGGATCAGTTTCTAATTGTTGTGGCTGTTTTCCTGTCAGCAGATAAATTGCTGTAACGCCTAAACTATACAAATCACTAGAATAAACTGGTCTACCTGCGGCTTGTTCACTCGGCATATATCCAGGTGTACCAATTACAATTGAACTGGTAGGATTTCCTTGGGAATTGACTACTGTTCCCATAGATTCCCGCACTGCACCAAAATCAATTAACACTGATTTGCGATCGCGATCGCGGACAATGATGTTGTCTGGTTTAATATCACGATGAACAATATGTTTAGAGTGGACGTACTCCAAGACGGGTAACAAATCCACCAATAATTCTGTAATTGCACTTTCACTAAATAACCCCTGTTTTTGGAGTTTTGTAGTCAGGGTATCGCCTTCAACCCACTCTTGAACTAAGTAAAATTGCCCACCCGATGTAAAGTAAGCATACAACGCGGGAATTTGGTCAATAAATCCCCCCAAATCTTCTAAAATTGCTGCTTCCCGTTGAAACCGTTCTTGTACCAGCTGGTAAATTTGGGGATTGTTTTGAATTGGTCTTAATTGTTTAACTACACAACGGCGTTTGGAGGGCATATAAGTATCTTCGGCTAGAAAGGTTTCACCGAATCCTCCAGCCCCCAGTGTGCGGATAACTTGATAGCGATCATTTAGTAGCTGTGTTGTCATAAGAGGTGATCAGCAATAGTTAGTCCAATTTCTAAAATTCGCCAACAGATTCAAACCTGGAAACCCAGATGAAACCTTAATTACGAATTACGTTAGCGCAGCGTAAAGCCTGCGGCATAGCTACGCTTAGAGCGACGCAGGAGCGTCATTACGAATTACGAATTGGTATTAGCCCACTATAACTTCACTTTAGATCCAGTAATCCCTCTTCTTTTAATTTAGGATTAAAACGAATTTGTGTTTGTAAACCCCGCGCTTCTAATGATGCTAAAATTTCAGTTTCTACTCGCCGTGCCACATTTTTGATGATTTTGATTTGTGTTAATTCATCATTAGTGGGTTTTTGATAATTTGCCTGTTCTTCAGGTGTCATTATTTTTTTAATATCTATTGGTTGCGTCCATGTTTCTTGATTTTCCCCATTTCCTGAAGGAACATTGCCATTTTGAGCAATCCAAGCATTCTCAATATTTGCTAAAATCGTGCGGCTGGGGCGCTCAATTGTTTGAACTTTTACCCAATAACATTTTTGTGGTTGGCGTACCAAATGCTGTCTTAAACTGAGATAAACATCACGGGAATATCCTACAAATTGCAAAACTTTTTTTTGGTCAAATATGGCGTATACTCCTATTTTTCCTTGAAATTTTTCAGGTAATTGACCGCTATCATCAATGTAAGCAACGTATTCTAAGGTTGCTAAGGCAGGAATATTAGTTTCGGTGGTCATACATCAAATCAAAAGTTGTTATTTGAAATTAGCCAATTGATAAAAAGTACGTTTTTTTTAGTTATTAACTAATTTTTCTAAAAATTGTGCAAAGGCGACTGGGTTTGAAAATTTTAGCACTGAACATAAAATTTGGTGGCACGTTGATGATGGCGTACTCATCCGAGTCATGAAATTTTTCAAATTCTGCTGGCATTCCCTTGGGAGTAGTTAAGCTATAGGGAACAGGCTGAAAAAGTAGTTCAGTAAATTCAACTTTTTCCCACTGCAACTGCTGACAAATTTGCTTGAGAAAAGATTCTCCCGCTAATAATTGAAAGAGAGTTTCTTGAGCTTGCGATTCTAGAGTAAAACTACTATCAAAGTTATCAACGATTTTAAGAGGCATTTTGTATAAAGGTAGTGACAACAAGTAAAAAGGCAAAAGAAATTATTCTTTTGCCTTCTACATCTTACATTTTAATTTTTACCTTTCGGCTTTACTCTTCTTCGTAATCGTCTCCGTCGTCTTCTTCATAATCGTCTTCTTCCTCTTCGTCTTCTTCGATGAGGTCGGTAACTTCGTCAGCAATCAGCAGTTCATCGTCGTCATCTAAAATTGACCTTTCTGTACGCCGACCGCCAAATCCAGTTTCCGCAAGCCCAGGAGAATCTAAATTATAGGCACGAGCTGTGCGATCATCTAACACCATATCCAAGGGATCATCGACTTCATCTAAGACGCTACTACTATCTAGAGCAGTATAGTCATCGATCGCACCGGGTTCTTCATAAGTGTTATACCCAGTACCCGCCGGAATCAATCTTCCGATAATCACATTTTCCTTTAGCCCCCGCAGCCAGTCAGATTTGCCTTCAATTGCTGCTTCGGTTAGTACCCGTGTTGTCTCTTGGAAGGATGCGGCAGAAATGAAACTGTCTGTGTTTAATGATGCTTTGGTGATACCCAACAAGACGGGGGTGTACTGTGCCCTAGCACCACCTGTAATCGCCATAGCTTCGTTCACCTGCTCAACTTGGCGCAACTCTACCAATTCACCCGGAAGCATAGTAGTGTCTCCACCATCATCAATCCGGACTTTGTTGGTCATCTGGCGAACAATCACTTCAATGTGCTTATCAGAAATATCAATTCCCTGAGACTGATAAACCATTTGCACTTCGTTCACCAAAAATGTTTGCACTTTTTGCAAGGCAAGACTAGCACAAGCATAAACTCCATCTTCAGAACCCAGGCTAAAGAAAATTTCCAAAATTTCATGGGGATTGGATGGGCCATCGCTCAATGGTTCTCCCACTGATACTTGTGCGCCATCTGGAACCATCAAATTTTGTCCGGGGCCGAGAGGATAATCGGTAACTACGCCATTGGATTCTACAACCTTAATGGCGATCGCTTCATCACCATCACCATAAACTACCTTAACTTCTCCGGCTCGCCGACAGAGAATACATGCCTCTTTTGGTTTACGTGCTTCGAGTAATTCCTCAATCCGGGGCAAACCTTGGATAATGTCTCCGGTTTTGGCACGTTCAAACACCAACAACACCAAGTTATCGCCCCGTTGTACCAAATCGCCATCTTCTATCTGTAACACAGCACCAGGGCTGACTCGGTAGGGACGACCAACCCGGATAGTGACAGAATAGTTTTGCGTACTGAGGGCTGTTTCTTGGGTTGTAGAATTATTTGCGGCAGCTTTGACTTCTACTACTTGCCCAGATTCTTCAGCAAAAACTCCAGGGGTAATTTCTGTACCTTCTACTAGCAAGTCACCCTTTTTCACCTTGGGCTGGGCGCTAGTATTCATTGTAATCATGTCACTGTGGCGCAACACTAAACAACGACGTACAGTTTCGCTACCTTTTTGAACGCCCCGTACAATACCTCCTTCTTTACACAAGATTTGGGTACTTGCAACCACAGCACCAGGAGCGATGGTTTGCCCATCTTGTACTTTTAGGGTTGTTTGGGTACTACCTTGGGTAGCGTCAGCAGTAATGTCCCGCCGAATTACTAAAGATTCCAAAATCACCAATTGCAAGCGCAGAGACTCCGATGTAGGGGTTTCCTCTGTTGCAGCAGCTGTAGTCTCAACTTCTGAATTTGACGCTCCTGCGATCGCTAACGTTTCGCCCTCACCATCTGGGATCAATTCAATATCGGCTGCTAGGGGAGAGGCATTATGGTCTTGTTCACCTTCTTGCTCAATTTCTAACACCAGCTGGGTTCGCAGCAACTCCACCCCTTCAACAGACTTGACGCGTTCAGAATCTTTGTAGGGCAAGCGTTGTACTGCTCGTAATTGAATCGAACGTCCTGTTTGCTGACTAATCGATGTGGTTGATGGCACATCAGGATTATTAGGTACAGCAAACTCTACTACTGGACGGCTCAATAGGGCTGGCCCTTCTGGAGACTCCACATACTGGATATAGCGTAATTCGGTAGCGACACTACCTTGTAATTCTTCACCTGGTTGGACAAAAGTGTTATCTCGTCCTATCACTGCTTCTGGATCATCTACCATCAGCAGTTCCCCTGGCTTCACAACTACTTCTCGCAGGATGTCGTTTTTCTGGGTAACTTCTACCACGCCACTGGTTTGACAGAAGATATCTTTCACTACCTCAGTCCCAGCTTCTACAAACTGTCCGTCTTCTACCAACAGTAAGGAAATATCTTTATTGACTTCATGGGTTTCTTCGGGAATCCATAACAGAGTTCCACCTTGTACAACTTCGTAGCCCAGCTTGGCTTTGCCTTTTTTCTGGACTTCAATACCAGCAAATTTTAAAAATCCACCAGTGGTGGTGCGATAGCGGTCATCAATCAATTCAGCGACAACCTGACCATTTTGGACTTTAGTACCTGGGGTAGCCCGGAGGTTAAATACTTGGTTATTACCAGTAGTAACCAAGTAGCTATTGCGACCTTGAGAACTTTGAACTGTGACTTTTGCTTGGTCTAAAACCACAGAAGCAGTGATAATCTCAATTTCCCTGGTACTCTTGCCTGGGGTAGCTTCTGGCAAACGTACTACACCACCATGCAAAGTAGTCAATTTGGTTTCTGCTAAGACACCATTTGAGGCGATCGCATCACCATTTTTAACTACCAATTCTGCACCTGGGGGCAAGTTATAAACTTCCCCAGACAAAATCCAAATCAAGCCACCTCTGGCTGCTGTGGTTGTGGTGTTACCTTGGCGATCGGTTTTTTGTTCTGGAACTACTTCCGCAAACTGTACTTCTCCTGCCAAGTCAGAAGCTACATCTTTTACAGCTTTTTCTGTGTTAGCACGAGTTGTGCGTCCACCTAAGGCAACTTCTGCCAGCAATTGACCGATTTTTACCTGCTGTCCATCAACTACATAAAGTGTGGAACCTTGAGTTACATGAATTTCCTGGGTAGGTTGGGTATCAGAACCGTCTTTTTTAGGCTCTAAATTGATGATCCCGTTAACCTCAACATACAAGGCATCTTCACCGTGGCGGGTGCGATATGTTCGAGTCCGCAGTTTACGGGGTAGACGGATAGTACCTTCTGTTTTGGAACGTACTTGTTGCGCGACTTCCCCTGTAAATACACCACCTGTGTGGAATGTCCGCATGGTTAGCTGAGTCCCAGGTTCACCAATACTTTGGGCAGCAATAATCCCTACTGCTTCACCCAAGTCCACCATCTTAGCGTGGGCCAAACTCCAGCCGTAGCAGTGTTGACAAACAGAACGTGCAGCTTCACAAGTCAGAGGCGATCGCACGACAACTTCACTAACCCCAGCCTTTTGAATTTCTGCTGCTAAGTCATCAGAAATTGGGGTATTACGTGGTGCAATCACTTCTTTTGTAGTGGGATGCACTACATCTTCACCAACGACCCTTCCTAGTAAGCGCTGACCCAGAGGAATCAAGGTTTTGGCACCTTCTGTCATTGGCCGCACAGGAATTCCTCTGGTGGTACCACAGTCAAATTCCCGAATAATCACATCCTGGGATACGTCTACCAAACGACGGGTGAGATAACCAGAGTCAGCAGTCCGCAAGGCGGTATCTACCAATCCTTTTCGCGCACCATAAGACGAAATAATATATTCCGTCACGGTTAGTCCTTCGCGGAAGTTGGTTTTAATGGGTAAATCAATAATTTCCCCTTGGGGATCTGCCATCAATCCCCGCATTCCCACCAATTGCCGCACCTGGGAAATATTACCCCGCGCTCCGGAGAATGCCATCATGTACACTGAGTTCAAAGGATCAGTCTTTTTAAAGTGGACAACGACTTCATCTTTGAGTGCTTCACTAGTACCATTCCAGGTGTCAATCACTTTTTGAAAGCGTTCCACTTCTGTGATTTCTCCCCGTTGGTAACGGGTTTCAGTAGCACGAATTTCTTCTTCTGCTGCATCTAGAAGCGCTCGCTTAGTAGGCGGGATCATCAAGTCGTCAACACTAATAGAAACCCCTGCTTTGGTCGCGTAGCGAAATCCTAACTCTTTGAGTTTGTCCGCCATCACTGCGGTACGCGCTGTTCCATAGTGCGTAAACGCCCAGGAAATTAATTTTCTCAGTTGACCTTTATCAACTACGCGATTGCGAAAAATCGTGTTTTCGTTAGTCATTTATTTAGTCCTTCATCCTTAGTCATTGGTCATTAGTCATTAAGATTGGGGATTGGGCATCGGGTATGAGGAAAACTTTTCCCCAGTCCCTAGTCCCTAATCCCTAGCTCCTAAACTGCTAATGCTTCCTGAATTGCTTTGTTGTAAATAACACGACCAGGCGTTGTGCGTACATACTGAGAAATTAAATTTCCCTTAGCGTCTTCTCTAACTCGGCGGAATTTATACAGCAGTGTCCGGGTACCATCACTATTTTCTGTGACTTCCAGAGGCTCCTTATCTGGTTGGTCTGATTCAACCTCACCATCAAAGCGCACATAGATGTAGGCATGTAAATCAATTTGCTCTTGCTGGAAAGCCATTATTACGTCATCCAAGGAAGCAAAGTAATTACCTGCACCTTTTGTCGCACCAGGGTTTTCTGCTGTTAAATAATATGCCCCCAATACCATGTCTTGGCTAGGTGTGATAATGGGTCTACCTGTAGCTGGTGAGAGAATATTATTAGAAGCCAGCATCAACAACCGTGCTTCTGCCTGACTTTCCAGAGACAAAGGAACGTGTACCGCCATTTGGTCGCCGTCAAAGTCAGCGTTAAACGCGGGACAAACCAAAGGATGCAGTTGAATTGCTCTACCTTCCACCAAAATCGGTTCAAAAGCTTGAATACCTAAGCGGTGGAGTGTTGGTGCTCGGTTGAGCATCACTGGGTGTCCTTCAATCACCTCTTCTAGCACATCCCATACGCTGGGATCATTACGAGATATTAGCTTTTTCGCCGCTTTGATGTTATTGACCATCCCACTGCGAATCAGGCGGTTAATCACAAATGGTTGAAATAGCTCAATTGCCATTTCTCTAGGCAAACCGCACTGGTGAATTTTCAGCTTGGGCCCAACCACAATTACAGAACGTCCAGAATAGTCAACTCGTTTACCTAACAAGTTTTGCCGGAAACGACCTTGCTTACCCTCAATAATGTCAGACAAAGACTTTAGGGGTCGGTTATTTGCCCCTACTACCGTGCGTCCCCGGCGACCGTTGTCAATCAAAGCATCTACTGCTTCTTGTAGCATCCGCTTTTCGTTCCGCACGATAATCTCTGGTGCCAAAATTTCTTGCAGGCGTGCTAAACGATTGTTCCGGTTAATTACTCGCCGATATAAATCATTCAAGTCACTGGTGGCAAACCGTCCACCATCCAACTGCACCATCGGGCGCAGGTCAGGGGGAATTACAGGAATTACTGCCATTACCATCCATTCAGGTTTAGAACCTGTGGCAATGAAGTTGTCAATCACCCGCAAACGCTTAATTAACTTGGCCCGTTTTTGCCCTTTAGCGTTACCAATTTCTTCACGCAGGCTTTCAGCTTCTTGCTCTAAGTTAATATCAGCAAGCAAACGCAGCAGCGCTTCAGCACCTATACCTACCTCAACGCCCTGCAACTCAGAGTCTTCACTATAAATTTGGTCTTCAATTTCCAACCACTGGTCTTCACTGAGTAGCTGTTTATAGGTTAAAGTTTCGGCATTCCCAGGACTGAGAACAACATAAGAGTTGAAATATACTATTTGCTCTACATCCCGCAAAGGCATATCCAACAAGATAGAAATATAGCTAGGGATGCCTTTGAGATACCAAACATGGGCTACTGGAGCAGCAAGTTTAATATATCCCATGCGGTGACGACGTACCCGCGACTCGGTAACTTCTACACCGCAGCGCTCGCATACAATACCACGGTGACGTACTCTTTTATACTTTCCGCAATGGCATTCCCAATCTTTTGCAGGGCCAAAGATACGTTCACAAAACAAGCCATCCATTTCCGGCTTGAGAGTTCGGTAATTAATTGTCTCTGGTTTAGTAACTTCGCCTACTAACTGGCCGTTAGGCAGAGTTCGTTCACCCCACTGCCGAATGCGTTCTGGCGATGCTAAGCCGATTTTGACGTAATCAAACTGATTAGTTTGGGCTGGTCTCATTTCTTTAGTACTAAGTTCTAAGTTATGAGTAAGTAAATGCACGAGGTTCTACGCCCGTGCTTGGAAAAGTATTTAATTTTCAATTGTGAGTTAGGAATTATAAGTTTTTAACTTTATAACTCCTAACTGCTCACTCTCTACTCTTCTTCTTCTAAGGATTCACGAGAGAGAGATTCGTAGGTTGGCCTTGGAGGTGTACGCCGAGCAGATTGGTCTGCCATTAAATCGACTTCCACATCCAAAGAACTACCATCTGTTTGGGTTTCGACTTTGTGTACAGCAATGTCTAAACCTAATGATTGCAATTCTCGCATTAGCACCTTAAAGGACTCTGGTGTTCCAGGCCGGGGAATTGCCTTACCTTTAACGATCGCATTGAGCGCTTCATTGCGCCCTTGCATATCGTCAGATTTGACTGTCAACAACTCCTGCAAGGTGTAAGCTGCACCAAAGGCTTCCAATGCCCACACTTCCATTTCCCCAAATCGCTGACCACCTTGTTGGGCTTTGCCACCCAAAGGTTGCTGAGTTACCAAAGAGTATGGGCCTGTGGAACGAGCATGAATCTTATCGTCCACCAAATGCACCAACTTCAGCATATAAGCCACACCTACGGTAACGGGGCGGTCAAAGGGTTCGCCAGTACGACCATCAAAGACCAAGATTTTACCAGGGTCATCGGGGTTATATACCCAGTCTTTGCCAGTTTCGTCACGTGCTTCTTGCAACTTGCCATGTACAATGCGGCGGGATGATTCTTCACCGTACATTTCGTCAAAGGGAGTAATCTTAAATCGGACTCCCAAGGTTTGACCAGCCCAACCCAAAAGACACTCAAATACCTGCCCAACGTTCATCCGGCTGGGTACGCCCAAGGGATTGAGTACGATATCTACTGGTGAACCATCAGGCAAATAAGGCATATCTTCCGCTGGCAATATCCGCGAAATAATTCCTTTATTGCCGTGCCGTCCTGCCATTTTGTCGCCTACTTGAATTTTGCGCTTTTGCGCTACATACACCCGGACTACCATATTGGCTCCTGGTGGCAGTTCATCGCCTTGCTCGCGGGTAAATAGGCGCACGTCCACTACCCGCCCTTTTTCGCCGTTTGGTACTCGCAGGGAATTATCCCGTACATCCCGTGCTTTTTCACCAAAGATGGCGCGTAACAGTTTTTCTTCTGGTGGTTGGTCTGATTCACCTTTGGGTGTGACTTTTCCTACCAAAATATCTCCTGATTCCACCCACGCACCAATCCTGATAATTCCCTGTTCATCTAATTGGCGCAGGGCATCTTCCCCGACGTTAGGAATTTCTCTGGTAATTTCTTCTGGGCCTAGCTTGGTTTGCCTAGCTTCAATTTCATATTTCTCAATGTGAATTGAGGTGTAGATATCATCCTGCACCAGTCGCTCAGAAATCAAAATTGCGTCTTCGTAGTTATAGCCTTCCCAAGGCATATAAGCGACAACAATATTTTGTCCCAATGCTAATTCACCACCTTCGGTGGAGGAGCCATCAGCCAGCACTTGACCGGCAACAACACGCTCACCAATCCGAACTAAGGGCTTTTGATTGAGACAGGTATCCTGATTAGATCTCTGATACTTGGAAAGTCGGTACTTCAGTTCCGAACCCCCAGATTTGGGACGTACACGAATTTCTGTGGCATCAACGTAGGTCACATCGCCATCAGTACGCGATATGATTACCATCCCGGAGTCTCTTGCTCCTTGCGCTTCTAAACCAGTACCCACTAAAGGACGCTCTGGTTTGAGCAATGGTACTGCCTGCCGTTGCATGTTGGAACCCATCAGCGCTCGGTTAGCGTCGTCATGCTCCAAAAAGGGAATCATGCTCGTAGCTACTGAGACGATTTGCACTGGGGAAACTGCTACATAATCCACTTGTTCTGGTGTGGTCGTAGCCCAGTCTTGACGATAGCGCACAGGAACCAGTGGGCCTTTGATGTAACCATTTTCATCTACGGGGATATCACCAGTGGCAGTCCGTAGATCGTCTTCTTCATCGGCTGTCATGTACACTGGCGTAACGTCAAATCGCACCCGTCCATTTTCCACGGGTCTAAATGGCGTTTCTAAGAATCCATATTGGTTGACTCTGGCATGGGTTGCTAATGAGCCAATCAAACCAGCGTTAGGCCCTTCTGGTGTCTCAATCGGACAAATGCGTCCGTAGTGAGAAGGATGAATATCCCGTACTGCAAAGCCAGCACGTTCACGGGTTAAACCACCAGGGCCTAGGGCGCTGAGACGGCGTTTGTGAGTCAGTTCTGCCAGGGGATTGGTTTGATCCATGAACTGACTTAACTGGCTGGAACCAAAGAATTCCTTAATTGCCGCTACTAATGGTTTGGGGTTAACTAAGGAAGCAGGAGTCAGGACTTCGGCATCGGATACGGTCATCCGTTCACGAATGATGCGCTCTAGACGGTTTAAACCTACCCGCACCTGGTTTTGTAGCAACTCTCCAACACTTCTCACCCGGCGATTACCTAAGTGATCAATGTCATCTATACTACCAATGTCGTATTCCAGATTAATTAAATAATCGACAGCCGCCAAAATGTCGCCGGGAGTCAATACGCGCATGGTATCGGGAACAGACAACCGGAGTTTTTTGTTGAGCTTATATCGTCCAACACGACCTAAGTCATAACGTTTCGGGTCAAAGAAACGAGAGTCTAATAATTGTTGTCCACCTAATACCGTAGGTGGTTCACCAGGACGCAGTTTACGATACAACTCCATTAGGGCTTCTTCTTCAGAAAACTGCCCTTCTTTTTCAATAGTTTTTTGGAAATATTCTGGGTGACGTAGAGCGTCAAAAATTTCGTTATCTGATAAGCCCAGAGCTTTTAATAGCACCTGTGCTGAAAGTTTGCGGGTTTTGTCAATGCGTACCCAAACTAAATCGTTACGGTCTGTTTCAAATTTCAGCCACGCCCCTCGGTTGGGGATGAGACTGGCAGAATAGGTACGCCGCCCGTTTTTATCGATTTCGGATTTGTAGTAAACTCCTGGCGATCGCACTATTTGGTTGACGATCACCCTCTCGGCTCCGTTAATAATAAACGTGCCGCGATCAGTCATTAAAGGCAGATCCCCAATAAATACTTCTTGCTCTTTAATGTCCCCTGTTTCTTTATTCAACAGGCGTGTGGGAACATACATTTGGACTGCATAAGTACTATCCCGCCGTTTAGCTTCTTCAACACTGTACTTTGGCTCTTTCAGTTTGTAGTTATGTCCGAGAAAGTGCAGTTCTAGCTTGCCAGTGTAATCTGTGATCGGACTAAAAGAGTTAAGTTCTTCTATCAACCCTTCTTCCAAAAACCAGCGAAAGCTTGAACGCTGGATTTCAATCAAGTCGGGCAACAAAAAGGCGGGTTCAATATATGTTTCGCTAGTCATGCCTCTACCTTTGTCAACCTGGTTAAACTTATTGATTAAGACACTGGATTTTGGCAGTTTTTTACCGCAAAATAGTGTCTATAACTTTTTGGGAACTTCTCCTGATGCCAACTGCTATTTTATAAATGCAGGTAAACGCAGCAATTTAAACCGGAAAGAGCGGTTTTGACAAGGGGGTAATCGCCCTTGCTGGAAGATCAGAGCAGCTATTATCCAGCTGTTAACTTGATGTTTTAACAACAGATGCCTGAAATATGGCTGAATTTGATTTGCTTTGATCAATTTCCCCTCCCAAAAGTGCGCTCATAAACCTACGCACTCTAGACTTTTGTGTCTTCAATACACCATTTATCCTCACGGTGATATTTTAGGATCGAGAAAATAAGCCGTCCCTTGTCGGCTTGGTATCAGAATGGCTTGATTTTGGTGGGTTTTACTCACAAGACAATTACGTTTAACAATTTTCTATAGGTTTAGATACAGAGTAATCAGGTAATTTTTACCTAAATCAACTCACGGCCAGTTACCAGAATGGATCATGCTTTGAGAGCATCCGTATGTAGAGAGGAGGAGGATGGTCAAGTTGATAACAGTACAAAATCAAGTTTTAGGAGTTTTCAATTCCTTCCTTTATCATTATGACGTAAGCAAAATGTTTTGGAGGGAATAATCTTAGCATATTTTTGCTATTCCAGAGGGTTATATTTTTTCCAATCTACAAACCAAACCTTAATACTTGTAATTTATAGTACTAAATTAAATAATTTACAGGCATTTTGGGTGGTTTGATGAGCGATCGCCTCTACTGTTTCCCCGCGCAACAAAGCCACTTGCTCCGCTACGTAGCGGACATAGGCAGGCTCGTTACGTTTTTCGCCCCGTTTGGGTACCGGAGCGAGGAAGGGGCAGTCTGTCTCAATTAACAGGCGATCGCTTCGCACCATTGCGGCTGAGGCGTGGATAGCCTTAGCGTTTTTGAATGTTACTGTGCCACTAAAGCTGATATAAAAGCCTAAGTCTAGGAACCATTGGGTTTCTTCTGGTGTCCCTCCCCAACAATGCATTACACCCCGCAGGGGTTCTCCTTTAGAATCCTGCCATTTTTGCAATATTTCTCTTACCTCTTTTGCCGCATCGCGGCAGTGAATAATCACTGGTAAATGAAGTTCAGATGCGATCGCTAATTGAGCCTCGAATACCATGCGCTGGGTTACATAGTTATCTGCTTTGTAAAAATCCAGTCCCATTTCCCCTATGGCTACCACTTTCGGTTCTGAACTAGCCAAAGAACGGATTTTATCGGCCCAATCGTTGTACCATTTTTCTGCATCTAAAGGATGCAATCCCACGGCAAAGCTCAGTTCAGGAAACTGGTGCGCTATAGCTTGGATGCTGGTAAACTCGGCTGGCTCAACGCAAGAGTGTACTAAACGCACTACTCCTGCTTCTTGCCAACGCGATCGCACTGAGGCTAAATCTGGCTGGAATGAGTCAAAGTTGAGGTGAACGTGGGTGTCAATCAGCTGCATTTTTGTTAAGAATCAATAGTCAAGAGTTGAAGTACAAACTCTTAACTATGGACTTTTGACTTTGGACTATTCAGCAGTTTGGGCGACTGGCTGGAGTTTATGAGCCAATCTGGACTTTTTTCTAGCCCCATTGTTGGGGTGTAGAATACCGCGCTTGACAGCTTTATCAATTTTGCTGTAAGCCTCGGACAGTCGCGCTTCTACTTGTTCTTTTGATTCTGGTGTAGGATTAGCTGTATAGCTTTCTACGGCACTCACATATTTTTTCATCAGCGTTTTCACTGCTGATTTGTAAGCTTTATTACGCAGTCGGTTACGTTCTGCGATTTGGGCGCGCTTAAGAGCAGACTTTGTATTCGCCACAGTCAATTCCAAAAAGACTATTAATATGTACACACACTACTAGACTTACTAATATAGCATCCATATTGCCAATGTGAGGATTTCTGAAAAAAAATCTCACTTTTACCTTGGACTAACTGCATTGATTAAGAAGACTTGACAAACTCTTACTTGGTATGTACTCAAGCCAGGAAATGCGTTAGAATTAGGTACTCTAATAAATAAATTGTGAACCTAAATAATTACCCACTATCTGATCAAGTGGTATTGCCGCCAATGTAGGCTGTGATTTAAATGTATAGACCCAATATATGGTGTTTGTGCTAATTTTGGCTAATAAAAGTAAAAAATCAACAAGAATTAGACTTAGAGTCTGCCCTTATTTCGGATAACTAGTGTATGGACTGACAAAAATAACATCCATATACCCGACCGAAAAGAGGGTTTAGACTTAAGGGTAGTGGCATTGGCGTATCCACTCCCTGCCGCCAGCTAATCAAGGCCAGTCGGACTGAGTATAATTGATTCGCCTTCTCAAGCAACTCATCAGCGGGCGACCTTGAGAGTATCAAAAAAATCCAGGTTAAGCTAGAGAAGAGAATTGAAATTGCCTTGGCATACTTTATAAGTCAAAAGCAAGACTGAATTCTCAGGTGGGAATATTCTAAAATTTTGGCATTCTCCTTACTCCATGCTGCGAATCATTACTCAGCAGGCAGACGTTAGAGCAGAACTACTACGTATCTGCGATCGCACCCATGATGAACAGGTGCTTCACAAAGAAGCCACAGTGCGGGAAGTATTGCAAGCAGTGAAACGCCAAGGCGACAAAGCTGTGTTGCATTATACATCTGAATTTGACAACCAAACCTTGAAGCCGGAAGAATTGCGGGTGACAGGTTCGGAACTGGACGCGGCCTACCAACAGGTGTCGAAAGAGCTGCTCCAGGCAATTCAGTTGGCTGTCCGCCAAATTGAAGCATTTCACCGTCAGCGAGTCCCAAAAAGCTGGGTACACTTTGGCGATGACGATGTAGTACTAGGCAAACGCTACACCCCTGTAGATCGGGCAGGTTTATACGTGCCCGGTGGTCGTGCCGCTTATCCTAGTACGGTACTCATGAATGCAATTCCGGCGAAGGTAGCTGGCGTACCCCACATAGTCATGGTGACACCACCAGGAGCAGGTAAAGCCATTAACCCAGCAGTTTTGGTAGCCGCCCAAGAAGCAGGGGTGCAAGAAATTTATCGAGTTGGGGGGGCGCAAGCAATCGCTGCTTTAGCCTACGGCACAGAAACGATTCCTCAAGTAAATGTGATTACTGGGCCTGGTAATATTTATGTCACCTTAGCCAAAAAACTTGTTTATGGTATCGTCGGTATTGATTCTTTGGCAGGGCCAAGCGAGGTGCTGATTATTGCTGATGAAACAGCCAATCCTGTCCATGTGGCTACTGACTTGTTGGCACAAGCTGAACATGATCCAATGGCGGCGGCAATTTTGTTAACGACAGATACTGCTTTAGCAAAAAATGTGCAAGTAGCCGTGGAAAGACAGCTAGTAGATCACCCCCGAAGGATAGATACCGAAAAAGCGATCGCTCATTACGGTTTAATTGTGGTCGTAGAATCTTTAGAAGCAGCGGCAGAATTTTCAAATGAATTTGCTCCCGAACATTTGGAGTTAGAAGTTAAAGATCCGTGGGCAGTACTTCCTAATATTCGCCATGCTGGGGCGATCTTCTTAGGCTACTCTACACCAGAGGCTGTAGGAGACTATTTGGCAGGCCCTAATCATACTTTGCCTACATCAGGTGCTGCCCGCTATGCTTCAGCATTAGGGGTAGAAACTTTCCTCAAACACTCTAGTATTATTCAATATTCACAAACCGCACTGCAAAAAGTGGCAGGAGCAATTGATGCCCTGGCAACAGCTGAAGGACTGCCTTCTCATGCCGATTCAGTACGCCGCCGAATTCAGCAAGAAGAGTGATTTTGGATGCTTAATTTTTTCTTATACTATTGGCAAAAGTCACTCGTAACGTCAAACTAAAATTTTAGGCGGCATTTGCCTCAAGGAAGCTTTTCTTTTTCAGTTGCAGCCTCAACTATAAAAAGTAATTTTTTATTGGGAAAATTATTGGCTTAGGAACCAATAATCTTCACCAGTTTACTGATATTCAGGGGTCTACTCTTTAGGAGACAAGATCGGTGCTAAAAAATATTTTGGTAGCTTTAGACGGTTCGGAAATCGCAGAGAAAGTAATTCAAGCTTTCAATGATTTAGTGTTGTCAGAAGATACTAAAGTCGTTCTCTGCCATGTTTTTGCTACACCAGAGTCAGAAATGGAACTACCTGCCGATCTCCCTCATCCAGAGTCCTCAACATTTTCTTATTTTCATATTGAAAAATTACTGCAATCTTATCAGGAAAAATTATCAATCGAAAGTGAATTAGAATTGGTAACTGGCGACCCTGCTGACGAAATTATTCGCCTAGCCAATATCTACCAAGCTGACTTACTAATTATTGGTAGTCGCGGGTTAACTGGCATGAAGCGAATTGTTCAGGGTTCGGTAAGCAGTCAAGTTGTGGAAGAAGCTAATTGTTCGGTATTGGTGGTCAAGCCCAATTAAAGTAGTGAATAGCCGTGATATCGATTGTTAGGTTAGGTGATGTCAAACTGGCTATGCCTGTAATTACTTTTTGACTTTACTAGTTATGTCAAAGTGTCAGCACTAGATCAACATCTAGCTTCTCTAAAATTGTATAGATTGGAATGGCATAGGTAATTCCAAGATTTTTACGTCCTCCTCCTTCGGTTCCAGCAAAAAGCAGAGCTACAGCGTAACCATTCTCATCTACAATCAGCGAACCGCTATCTCCACGAGCGCCGAATCGATCATTTTCAGCAGCTTCAAATGTAATAATATCTTCAAATTTACAGTTTACTAATTCATCACTATATCCCATAGTAAATTTCGTGGGAAAAGTTCTCAGCTTTCCCCAGGTTTGACCAGTTTTTTGCCCTAATTTAGTAAATCTTAAATTGGGATTTATATTTTTAATATTATCTTTGTTGTAATAACCCTTTAGTTTACCTACTCCTTTAATTTCGTCTAACCTGACTAAATTAGGGTTATTAACTTTGGCAATAGCTGCATCAACTAAATTAATACCATCTTCTGTAAGTTCAATATAATCTGTCAAAACTGCAATTTTATTTACACCAATATTCCTCTTTTCCTCACTGGTAGCATTCTCACTATAAGGAAGAGGGAATAATTTAAAAAGCGATAAGAACCTCGTCCATAAAATCTGTCTAAATTCATCAATACCTTTATGAGTAGTATTACGAAGAATAATGTAATCTTTTCCTCGCTGTCCTTTATTCAAATTTGCTAATACATGATTATTGCTTAATATGAATAAGTCTGGATGACCACTCTTTCGGACAAAACAGCCTAATGTTCCTTTGCCAGTACAACTAAAATGAGATATTGCATCACCAATACACACCGAAGAACTGCTATATGGAATTACAGGGCCTGTTACTTGAAAATCTATTTTTTCTTTAGGTATTTCTTTAAAAATAGGCTCAATGATTTCTTGATCACGCTCTTCTGCTACATATATAGCAATTTGATAATCCTGTTGTTCCCGCTGATGAACTCCTAAAACTGGAACAGATCTTAACTGTCTGCCTTCATAAGTAGGTACTAATTGACTAAAAGGACGAGGCTCATGTAACCTGTCCCATAAAATTTCGTTAGCCTTATCTCTTAATTTTACAGCTTCTTCAAAGTGTACTATTCTTATGGGATCTTCTAAGTTGCTCACCATGTAGACAATACTCCAAACATAGCAAAGCGGTACTAATAGCTATTCTTCTAATTTTGATTCTTACTCAAAATAGAGCAATAGTTTTACTACATACTAACACTGAGTATGAATCAAACAAAATAAATAACCAAAAGTAATAAGTACAGCAACTCATTTATTTTAATAAAAGTATAAAAATTACTTTACGTTTTTCAATTATTTAGGGTATTCCTTAAATTCTTATGCCAAACTTCTCAAATCAAAACAAAAATTGAAGTATAGCAGGGGACAGGGACAGACTTGAAAGTCTCATGATGTCAGGATTGTATGATCAGTTTATGTCCTAACCTACCTAGCAATCGCCATAACATAAGCAAAAAAAATAGCCTCAGCAAGCTATACTTGGAGGCATAAAAATTTTATAAAAGATTATTACAAAGTATAAATAATTATGTATAATTCTTAATATAGTTTTTTGTTAATGAAGCGCTAGGTTGATATAGCGCCATATCTAAGTCAGTACAAAAACTTGTCCCACAACTTCTGTTTCTATAGGTACGCCTTCAAGTTTCTCAGGAACCTTACTAGCTACTTCTGTGGGCAAGGGAGAAGTCAAGTTAATCTTAACTGAATAACCCTTGTCACTTCGAGATACCCCTATTGCCTGAATTTCTTCTATTCCTTCTAAAAGATGAGATACCTTTTCACTAGCATGTATAGCTTTGTCAAGGATCTCTTTACGGTCAGTTTGGAAAAGTTTAGGTTCTCCTGTAACTATTTTTTTTAAAAAACGAGTAACCATTTTTTCTAAAGGACTAGCAATACTTTTCATTTTTTCCTCTCTTGCAATTTGTTTTTTGTTTTATCCCTCATAATTGAACTGGATATTAACTACTAAGGCAGTCAGCAGTACCAGACTAAATCTTTTAAAGAAATAAAACTCACTATAACAGTAACAGTAGATGCTACAAGAAAAAATATCTATTTTTACTCAAAAATAGCTTAACTTTTGTAAAAAATTTAGTTTTATTTATATAAACCCGTAAACTAACTAATTATATACATAATATCTTTTATTGTCAACTTACTCAAAAAAAGCACTGTATTGTTGTTGTCTTTAGAGTAAGCAATTTAGTCGGCACTAAACTGGCATGACTAAATTAATCAGCTTCTAGGATAGGTATAAAAAATGTATATAATGGAAGAATGATTGCACCGTAGAAGGGTTTATACCATCTGAAAGCAACAAAAGCCCCACCTAAGGCAAATACCCAAACCACAAGGGCGACAGTTGAAATAACTAGCTGTTTTTTCTTTCTAACCTTAGTAACGCGCCAAAGGTAAAGCGGCGTAGATATTAATAATATGGCAAAAATAATCCAAAGCCAAAGCCAATATTCTTGTGATAGTTGCGGATTAAATGCTGCTTTGACAATGCCATCAAGTGTTATATATAGCGCTACAACTTCTGTAGGAATGTATTTAAGTAATTTTGACTGGTAATCATCCTGTTTTGGGATTAGATTTCTGGCAGTGTTAGAATCTGTTGAATCTTCTAAATATGGTTGAGCAGTTTCAATATCTCGGATTTGTTTTTCGATATCTCGCCTTGTGATAATCTCTCGCTTCATATAAACTTTTTTATGCTAACTGCTTGTTAATAATATATAAAGTAGTTTTAACAGCGTTGTGTAATTATAATATGAAAAATCGTATAATTACTGGATTAAAGATTATATAAATTTAACGAAGTAATACTATGTTTTTTGCTAACAGGCTTGTATGGGCAAGCAGCATAGTCTCATACCAATTCACAAAACCTTGATACATATAGATTTCTCGTAAGGGCACGGCATTGTTCCCTACCAACGTATTTGTATCATTTTTAAAGTTAGATGGTATCAACCTAGCAGGGCGAGCAATCTTTATTCCAGCCAAGCCAAGACCAGCAGCACTAGTAAATAACTTTCAAAAAATCAAATTATCCCATTTTGTGGTGTGGGCATCCTGCCCGTCTTTGGTGATTAGCCAACAGGATACCTGCACCACAACAAACTTTGGGGTATTTATTATTTGTCACTCCCTAAAAGCTTCAGTCGTGGTTATCAAGATGCGTTTGAAAGCGCGAGTTAGTTCTGTAATCAGCAGTTTCATAAAGCTTAGTTACAGACCTGACTTTTATGGTGGAGAGGAATTTAGATTTATAGTTTCAACCCTTCTTAATTCTGAAGATTATCAAATATTTTCAGTGTGTTTGAGTTGCAAGAAACTGACGCAAGCTCAACAGATTTAAGCTTTGTCCTAAATTTAAAGGCAAAATTGAAACTCCTTCGAGGCGGGATTGCACCCAGCCTTCTCCCCAATACCATTCATGAAATCCATCAATACCTCCACTAAGTAGTAAGCGCAGACAGTTGGATTTTGCCACGTCGACTTGATGATGAACTGGAACTAGCCCAGCCCAAGTTGTAAACTTAAACCCTGGATGCAGTTCTTCTGGCATTCCTGGAGCAAAGCGTTGTCCTAAGAGCCATTTTCCTAATTGCTCTGGATGCAATAAACTGTCATGAATGGCATCGGCTGACGCTTCGATTTCTATCCGCAGTTGGCTTTGTTGAAAATTACCTAGCATGTTTCTAGTATTGTTTAACAGTGAGACATCACTTTTAGTGAATTGTAGTTTCTAGTATTGCAAATCCAGTCACTAGCGATCGCCAGTCCACTTTTCTAGCAAATGAGAACTTAGAATAGAAAAAGTGAACTTGTTAAGAAATGTAAGGTTTTTCATGGCAGATCAGTTAATTCGTGCAGCAGCAGCCGAAGGTGGAATTCGGGCAGTGGGTGTGATCACCACACGCTTAACAGAAGATGCACGGCAGCGCCACAAGCTCTCTTATGTGGCCACAGCAGCACTGGGACGGACTATGGCAGCTGGTTTATTGATGGCTTCTAGCATGAAACGTGTTGGATCTAGGGTTAATGTCCGGGTCAAGGGCGATGGGCCTTTAGGTGGTATATTGGTAGATGCAGGCTTGGATGGAACTGTACGCGGCTATGTAGGAAACCCATCTATAGAATTGCCTCCTAATGCTAAAGGTAAACTCGATGTCGGTGGTGCAGTAGGTGACGGATATTTGTATGTGGTGCGAGATATCGGTTACGGCTACCCTTACTCTAGTACCGTAGAACTCGTTTCGGGCGAAATTGGTGACGATGTGGCTCATTACCTCATGAATTCCGAACAAACACCTTCAGCACTAGTTTTAGGCGTGTTCGTGGGAGCAGGTGGAGTTACGGCTGCCGGGGGGTTATTAGTGCAAGTGCTACCTAAAGCTGCCAGAGATGAAGCATTGGTAGCAACCTTAGAATCACGGGTATCTGCTTTATCAGGATTTACGCCGTTGTTGCAAGCTGGCAAGACGTTAACGGAAATCTTGAATGATCTACTAGGAGACATGGGGCTAACAATCTTTCCTGAAAGCCAAATGCTACGCTTTCACTGTGGCTGCTCTTTTGATCGCGTTTTAGGAGCATTGAAAATCCTAGGAGAAGCCGAGTTGCAAGATATGATTATTCAAGATGATGGTGCTGAGGCAACTTGCGACTTTTGTGGCAGAGTTTATCAGGCAAGCAGTGATCATTTGGCTCAATTGATAGTTGATTTGCAAACGGAATCTTCTATTTCTGGATAAAGTATAAAACGACACTATGTTTTCAAAAGATTAATGATATTTATGGAGCAAGATCAAGTAAAAAAGTAGCTTTTTAATTATGGGAAAGCTACTATGGCAACAATGGAATTATCGACCTAAAACAGATCGCTATTCAATTATTTTGGTGTGAGAAATGACAGAGCGAGATATTCCAGACAGTTGGTCCTCAGGCAAAGCGAGAGAGCCAGATAAAATCGGAGGATCATCCAAAAGTCAACAATTTGGTGAAACTCCAGTATTTGGTGCCCCAGCTACTGGTTCTACCTCTAAGTCAATGAAGCGGCGAAACAAAAAGGATTCCGTTAGCGGAGCGTCTCGTACAGAAGGATTACCTATAGATACTAACTCAGAAAATACAAGTTTACCCAGTAAAAATTCTCAGCGATTGCCACGCTGGATGAAAAGCTGGGTATTGTGGTCAGTATTGTTAACGTTAATTCCCGGTAGTATAGGGTTTTTGGCGATGGCGATGCTGTTCAAGTTACCATCTGCTCCCAACTGCCCATCAATTTTTTGGCCTTTGGCTAGTGCGTCGGTGCGATTACATTGCGCTCAGTTGGCAGCTTCTAAACAGAAGGTGGATGACTTGCTACAAGCGATCGCTATGGTGAGACAACTGCCCCAAAATCATCCCCTGCATGGAGAAATTGAGCGTTTCTTAGAGGAATGGTCAAAAGATATTTTACGCCTAGCTGATCAAAGTTTTCAAGGGGGAAATTTAGAAGAAGCGATCGCCACTGCACGTAAAATACCCGAAGACCTAGCAGCGTATAAATTAGTAGACAATCAAGTTTCTCAATGGCAGTCAATTTGGTCGAAAGCAGAAGGTATCTACCAAGAAGCCGAAGGAGAATTAAAGCAAAGGCGTTGGCAATCAGCATTTATGTTGTCAGCTAAATTGCTACGTGTAGATAATAAATTTTGGGCAAGTACTAAATATGATCAATTAAATCGCTTAATTACCTCAGCACGGGAAGATGGCGAAAAATTAGCCAAAGCTGAAGGTTTAGCAGATAGCAAAGTAGTAGATAACTTACTAGAAGCGATCAAAATCGCTGAGTCGATAGGGTCAGACAGTTATCTTTATCAGAAAGCACAGGAATTGGTTCCGGCATTTGGGCGCAAAATGCTGGAGTTAGCACAAGCAAAATTAGATACACGCGACGCTGATACAGCTCTTGATATTGCTAGGCAAATTCCCGACAGTACTAAATTACAAACAGAAGTTGAAGACTTTATTGCTTTGGCTGATGCTCAAAGAAGCGCATGGATAGGTACTGTTGCTGGTTTAGAAACAGCAATCTCCCAGGCGCAACAAATTGATCCTTCCAGACCAGTTTATGACAAAGCACAACAATTAATTACTCGTTGGCAGTTAGAAATTGAAGACGTAGCTCGTTTAGAAAGAGCGCGAACATTGGCTAGCCAAGGAACAGTGAACGAATTAACAGCAGCGATCGCGGAAGTACAGATGATTCCTGTTAATAATCCCCGTGCATCGGAAGCTAAGCAAGAGGCGAGTCGTTGGCGTACCCAAGTAGAAACAATCGAAGATCAACCTTACTTGGAACGTGCTGAACAGATAGCTTTTATGGGGGATATTAATTCTTTACAAGCTGCGATCGCTGAGGCTAGTCAAATCGGTCGGGGTCGGGCGTTGTATCCAGAAGCACGCAGAAGGATTGGTACTTGGACAGCTAAAGTTGAACGCATTCAAGACCAACCATACTTAGATCAAGCACGAGAACTAGCTCAGAGTGGAAATTTACCTGCTGCGATTAGTGCGGCTCAAGCAATTGCATCGTCAGGGCGATCGCTTTCTAGCGAAGCACAAGCAGCTATAGATGACTGGTCAGGACAAATCCGCGCCAGAGAAAACTGGAAAAAAGCACGTGAACTAGCACTTGCTGGTACACCAGAAGCTTTGGTTGAGGCGATGCGTCTAGCTGATAAGGTGTCAAATAATAGTGTGTTGCGCTTGGATGTGAATGTAGCCCTTGATCAGTGGAGTCAGCAGTTATTAGATATAGCACGCTCTCAGGGTAATTCTGATCTTTACAAAGCCATTGAGACTGCTAAGTTGATTCCGCGTGGTAGTTCTGCTTATAGTGCAGCGCAAGATCAAATTAAGACTTGGCAACAGTTTCTTAATCCTGAACCTCCGCCTCCGCCTCCATCTCAGCCTGAGTATCCGCAATTGCAGCCCATAACTCCTATTAATGAAGGGTGATTTTTAATCAGTTGGAGTTAACCTCTTGCAAAATTTACTTTGTAGGAGGTTTATCAATAGATAATTGTGATCTCCTATTTTTTATGTTGCTTGATTAATTTTTTCCACTTCTTGCTCAGATAATTTTACATCAATGGCACGCACTGAATCTTCAATACTAGAAGTCTTGCTAGCACCAGGAATCGGTAAAATACAGGGCGATTTAGAACGCAACCAAGCCAACACAATATTGTATACCGATACGCCTTTTTCTTTGGCTAACTGAGCGATCACGGGAATATCTTGTAAATCACTATGACGGCGACTACCACCAAAAGGACTCCAAGGTAAAAAGGTTAATTCTTCCTGTTCACAATACTTCAACACGCCATCAGTTTCGGGTTGTCGTTGCCAAGGACTGTATTGATTTTGCACTGAGACAATATCTACCACATCCCGCGATCGCTTAATTTGTTCAACAGAAAAATTAGAAACTCCTACAAACCGAATTAAACCATCTGCTACTGCTTCTTTTGCTGGTGCGAGAGATTTCTCAATTGTGTAATTGGAATCAGGAGCGTGATATTGCCAAATATCGATGGGTTTATTTCCACCTAAAGCTTCAAAACTGGCACGAATTGTTTGACGCAAATGTTCTGGACTACCATTACGTGTCCAACTACCATTTGGACGCATCAAACCGCCTTTAGTTGCTACAATCATACGGCTAACGTCGCCTTTATAACTGTTAAGTGCCTTGTGAATTAATCGCTCATTGTGATGTTTGTCTAATTCATCTTGGCAATAAGAGTCAGCGGTATCAATAAATGTAATACCCAAATCCAAGGCATGATGAATAACTGCGATAGATTGCGATTCGGGCGGACGATTGGAAATTGACATTGGCATTCCACCTAAGCCAATGGCACTTACAGAAATACCCGTTTTTCCTAGCTGTTTGCTTTCCATACTTCTAATCTTAGTTTAGAGGGCTATTAACTAATGTATTTAGCTAATTTAAATCTATTTTGACAATTACCTATGGATAGGGCTTAAGGGAAACAATTAGCTATTTCAATATGAGATAATCCCCCTCTTTACTGACTAAGAAGGGGATGATTATCTACTTACATCCTAAAGATTCACGAGTAGCTACACCAGTTTTAGAATTAACACCATTGGCTTGAGTGCAGAGTTTTTTCACCTGCAAACCATCTAAAATTGCGTTTGTAAAATCTGCGCCTGTGATGTCAACATCATCAAATATAGAACGCAGCATCATTGCATCTGTAAAAACTGCATCGCTCAAATCAGCGCCCTTGAACCTTACCAAATAGGCTATGCCTTCACTAAAATCTACACCATGCAGATTTACTCCCTCTAAAAGACTACCATTAAACACACCACCGCGTAAGTTAGCATTGCTAAAGTTAGCATTTTCTAAACTTACATTGGTAAACTCAGTGCCAACTAGATTTTGACCAGAATAATCCTTGCCTTTTAGTTCATCACCAGCAGAACGGGTAATACTAGAAGAACTTGCGGCCTGCGCCGACAGGGGAAACAAAAAAAGAACCATAGCTAAGACAGCGCTAGCCAATAGTTGCCGATACTTCATAATCTCTTCTTAATAAATCTCAACACTTCCGCCATTCACTATTAAACCGCACTAGAGAGTCTTTTTGATTTACTGAGACTAAACCTGTTTTCTTTAAAAATGCCATGAAAAATCATCCAATCGAATATCTTTGCAAATTTCAGAAATTTTCCACCTTGATTTACCAACAGATTCAACTACAGGATGATTAATTGAAGAAGTATTTAGCTCTTGAATATCAATGATATCAACTTTAAAATTTTGCTGTGCTGATTTTTCTGTTGTCTGTATTTGTTTGGTGATAGGCTTTTCAAGTTTTTTGATGAATTTTATATCTAGTGGAATCTTAAGAAGATTAATTTAATTTCGCTATCAAGACTTATAGTGATTTATATCTAAATTGTAAAACAAGTAGTTAAAACAAACCAAAAAAGTTCGGTCTTCTGGACAAACAGAGATTCAAAGGCATTACTAGCAGCACGCAATCTACTTGTTGCAATCTTATGCGATCGCTGAGCCTTTATCTGTCTGGAATTTGAACAGTCAAATTAATTAAAATTTCTATCTTTTTTGAGATATAACTTCTTTCGTTAGGGAGAGAAATAAATTACTAAAGATTGCTTACTATTTCCTTATATTAAGGTTATCCACAAAATTATTGTTTCTGGCATAACATTTGTTAGACACAGACAACTACTTTGTTTTGTTGCAATCATTGATAAATTCAGTTTAATAAGTAGAACATTTGTATTAATTTGTTTTACTTATTTAATTATGGTAAATTTTAATATTTCTCAATTTGGAGCCAGTTTATAAATGAGTTATTACAACTTTAATGATCATTTTTGGAAACCAGAGACAGTTTGTAAACAAGCATCACGACCAAAGACAAGCCCAAAAAATACTCACAGTAACAAGGTAAGAGTAATTTTATCTATAGTATGTGTTGCTATATGGACACCTGTGTTATTCCATATTTTAGTAATTACCACCAATGAAAATCAACAAACAGCTTTTATAGATACTGACAACTCTAGAGGTAATTGCTTGACATTTAGACATAATAAAGGGTTAAAAATCTACTGCTCTGCTGCACGGTAATAACAAAGGCTGCTGACCATAACAATTTTTCTGTCTGTTTTTATAAAAGAATACTGCCTTAGGATATATAGATGTTGAAATGCGATCGCAAAAATATCTGTGGCTAATCAAGAAGATATCGCCTCGTCTCTGATGCGGACTCCTTTATATCAACTGGGTGTAGAAATCAAAGCACGCTTTACCAGCTTTGGTGGTTGGGAAATGCCCGTGCAGTTTACTGGTATTAGTCGTGAACACGAGGCTGTTAGAAATGCAGCCGGGATGTTCGATATATCCCACATGGGTAAATTTACTCTCCACGGGAAAGACTTGATTCCTCAACTCCAGCGTCTAGTTCCATCAGACTTGAATCGGTTGCAACCTAGTGAAGCGCAATATACCGTTTTGTTAAATCCCCAAGGTGGCGTTATTGACGACATTATTGTTTACTATCAAGGTGAAGATACCACTGGCCTACAGTGGGTATTAATCATAGTCAATGCAGCCACCACTACTAAAGACAAAGCGTGGTTATTGCAACATCTTGACTTAGATGAGGTGCAATTCCAAGACCTTTCACCAGAAAAAGCCCTGATTGCTGTGCAAGGGCCAAAAGCGATTCAATATCTCCAGCCCTTTGTGCAAGAAGACTTACAACCAATCAAAGCATTCGGACATTTAACAGCAACAGTACTAGGTAAACCCGGCTTTATTGCCCGCACAGGTTACACCGGCGAAGATGGTTTTGAGGTGATGGTAGATCCGGAAGTCGGGGTGGAATTGTGGCAAAATCTTTATAATGCTGGGGTGATTCCCTGTGGACTTGGTGCGAGAGATACCCTGCGCTTAGAAGCAGCCATGGCACTCTATGGGCAAGATATCGACGACACCACCACCCCTTTAGAAGCAGGTTTAGGATGGCTAGTTCATCTTGATACCAAAGGTGATTTTATTGGTCGGGAAGTTTTGGTGCAGCAAAAAGCCGCTGGAGTTGAGCGCCGACTGGTAGGTTTACAAACGTCAGGACGCAACATTGCCCGTCATGGCTACCAAGTTTTATCAGCAGGCCAAGTAGTCGGAGAAGTAACTAGTGGGACTATATCTCCTACCCTTGGTTATCCTGTTGCCTTAGCCTACGTTCCTAGTAACCTAGCAGCTGTTGGTCAACAGCTAGAAGTGGAAATTCGGCGCAAAGCTTACCCAGCAGTTGTAGTTAAACGTCCCTTTTATCGCTCAAAGAATCGTGCTACCAACTGATAACTTTCCCAATTTTTAAGGAATAATGTGTTTTAAGTTACTGGATCTACACTATGTTTAATTAACAAACATGACCTAGATGACTTTTGGGGCGATAATTTGTTTGATCTGGAAGGGAAATTGATATGTCGTCTTTTGAATATCCTCAGGATTTGAGATACCTGGATACTCATGAATATGTGCGGCTAGATGGTGAAATTGCCACCATTGGCATCACTGAGTTTGCCGTAGACCAATTGGGTGATGTCGTGTTTTTAGAATTGCCAGAGATTGGCGATGCCCTGGCTAAGGGAGAAACCTTTGGCTCAATTGAATCGGTAAAAGCTGTTGAAGACCTGAGTTCACCAGTAACCGGCACAGTTATAGAGCGAAATGAGGCTTTGATTGACTCTCCTGAAGAAGTGGCAGAAGATCCATACGCTGAGGGGTGGCTCTTAAAAGTACGCGTCAATGATCCTGATGAGGTGAATGACGGCTTGACGGCTGATGAGTATCGCGCCCTGGTAGAAGGGGAGTAGGAAGAGGCAGGGAGGCAAGAAGAGGGGGAAAAGGGTAAAGGATGAAGAAGCAAACCCTTTAACCCTGCCCCTTATCCCCAAAGGGGGCCCCACCTTCC
>NZ_JAECZB010000023.1 GCF_016056295.1 Atlanticothrix silvestris CENA357 | reverse complement strand
TCCCAATTCTGTATAAGCCTTGAACCACCTTTGTACTGTGGCACTTCCTCTTCCCAACACTACCGCTAAATCTTGTATTGTCCTTACCTGACCTATCTTTAGTAAATACAATGCTTGAATACGTTCTTTTCCTAATGCTGTTTTCTGTTTTTTCAGCAGTTCACGTAATTCCTCTGCCGATTCTTCTATTTTTACTTTGGTGACTCCAGCCATGAACTTCTGCTCATATTTCTGACTTAACTATTTCTATCATTTTTTTAGTGAATTGGTATTAGTCATCGTTGCCAGCCCTCAACCCCCTGTTACTTATTAATGTGTGTGGTGAGTAGAGTAATGTCAAATCAGTTACAAAAACTAGCTTGGATAATCAGTGTGGCTTTGGTACTGGTTAACCTCCCTGTACTAGCTGAAGATACCCAAAAACCAATCTCTAAAATTTCTCAATTGAGTGATATAAAACAACCTGCTACCAGTATTAAGCAATGGCTGGCTCAGTCGCTAATTCAAATAACAGGTGTCAAGTCCCAAGCCACAGACACAGGGATAGAGGTAATTTTAGAAACCAATCAATCAGATCAACTGCAACTCGTAAATAAGAGTGAGGGGAATAGCTATATTGTTGACATTCCCAATGCCCAATTACGCCTACTTAGTGGTGATACATTCCGTCAGGAAAAACCAACTGCGGGAATTGCTGAAGTTACAGTTACCAACTTGGATACGAACACTATTCGGGTGACGGTAACAGGTGAAACTGGTGCGCCAACAGTCGAGTTGTTTGATGGTGATGAGGGCTTAATTTTTGGGGTGACAACAACAGCATCCACTACTAGCCAGGCTCCGCCAGCACAACAACCTCCTACTGAGACACCACAAACACCACAGACACCAACAACTGAAACGCCTTTAGAACAACCCACAGATCAGACACCTGAGAATGAAGAACCAATTGAATTGGTTGTGACAGGTGAACAAGATACATATCGTGTACCAGAAGTATTAGGGGCCACTAGAACCGATACCCCAATTCGTGATATTCCCCAGTCGATTCAGGTAATCCCTAGACAGGTTTTAAAAGACCAACAAGTTATTAGGCTGACAGACGCAATTCGTAACGTTAGTGGTGCTGTAGAAGGCGACAGTTTTGCAGGGACAATTGACAATTTTAATATTAGGGGTTTTGATTTTACTTCTACTTTTCGAGATGGTTTTAGAGAAGCTGGCGGTACATTGCGAGAACTTGCCAATATCGAACAAATAGAAGTCATCAAAGGGCCAGCTTCTGTGTTGTATGGAAATGCTGAACCAGGAGGAATCATTAATTTAGTCACGAAAAGACCTTTAAGTACGCCCTATTATTCAGCTGATTTCTCTGTAGGTAGCTTTAATTACTATCGTCCCACTATTGATTTATCTGGCCCTCTTGATCCAGACAAAACATTATTGTATCGACTGAATATTGCTTATGAAAATGCTGGTAGTTTTCGAGATTTTGGCAATAGTGAGCGATTTTTCTTTGGCCCCACATTTGATTGGAAAATTAGCGATCGCACTAACTTACTATTTGATGTAAGCTATGTCAACGATGAACGGACATTTGATCAGGGCTTGGTTGCTTTTGGTCGAGGAATTGCTGATATTCCGACTAGTAGATTTTTAGGTGAACCAGGAGATAAACGCGAAGTAGAAGAGGTAAATGTTGGCTATCGGCTGGAGCATCGTTTCAATGAAAATTTAACACTCCGCAATGCATTTCGATACACTTCAAATGATAGCTTTGATTACCGCGCTCAACCTTTAGATGTCGATGAGGGGACTGGTGAATTATCGCGTAACTTTCGATCCAACGATGACTACACTGAAAGGTACTCTTTACAAACAGATGTTGTTAGTAAATTTACGACGGGTTCAATCCAACACACACTTTTAGTTGGACTTGATCTCGCTCGACAAAAGAGCGATGGCTCACAGAGGCGGTTACCAAATGGATTAACTCCATCTATAGACATCTTTAACCCAGTTTACAACGTTATTCCTAGACCTGCGCTTTCTGAACTGACCAATGCAGTTCGAGATGGTAAGGATAAGGTTGAGACGCTAGGTATTTATTTGCAAGACCAGATAGCATTTTCAAATAATTTTAAGCTGCTGATAGGTGGGCGTTTTGATACTGTAGATCAAAACCAGTTTGATAGGCTCTCAAATACCCCTACTAGTCAGTATGATGAAGCCTTCACTCCCCGAATTGGTATTGTATATCAGCCAATTCAACCGATTTCACTCTATGCTAGTTATAGTCGCTCGTTTGCACCAAATTTTGCTCGAAGTGCTGATAACACATTTTTGGAGCCTGAACGCGGTACTCAATATGAAGTGGGAATCAAAGCAGATTTCAATGATAAAGTTTCAGCAACTTTAGCAGCTTACGAAATTACCAAAACTAATATTGCTGCACCAGATCCAAATGACCCTGATAACTTTAGCATTCCAATTGGAGAGCAGAGAAGCCGAGGGATTGAACTAGATGTTACTGGTGAAATCCTACCTGGATGGAATATTATTGCTGCTTACGGTTATACCGATGCTGAAGTCACACAAAGTAGTGATTTACCTGGTGCTTTAAGAGTTGGTTCTAGAGTTCCTAAAGTACCGGAACACAAAGCTAGTTTATGGACAACTTATCAATTTCTCCAAGGTAATTTGCAAGGTTTAGGTTTCGGTTTAGGGCTATTTTACCTTTCAGATAGAATAGGTGGTGATATTCCTACTAATGAAGCTGACAATACTTTTACATTACCTAGCTATCTGCGAACTGATGCCGCAATTTATTACAAGCGTGATAACTGGAGAGCCGCCATCAATATCGAAAACCTGTTTGGCACGAGGTATTTTGAGTCATTCAACTTTGGCAGAAATACAGTGATTCCAGGCGCTCCGTTTACGGTGATAGGGACAATTTCGTTTGAATTTTAGTCAACACCATGGGAGCCACTACGTTTGTCGCCATACTTATAGACGCGTAGAGGCTTTCTATTGCTTAGTAAGTGGCGTGACGGTGGAGGCCAAAGTATGAAAATCAGGCATTTTATCAAACTGTTTCTGCTAGGAATAGTTACTATTGTTTTACTTTGGGTAAGTCATAGATATCTATTCCAAAATCAGCATTTTCAAGGTGATAGGAACTCAGCTAATTCTCAATTACCAGTATCTACACGCGTAGTCAAACACGCCTTAGGTGAAACAAGAATTCCTGTCAATCCACAGCGAATAATTGTATTAAATGATGTTGGTCTTTTAGACCCGGTATTATCTCTGGGTATCAAACCAATTGGTACAGTCAGTTATTTTCCAGAGTACGACTTTTTATTTCGTGGTGTAACCAATGATGAAGCGGCTGGTATTGAGATAGTTGGTGTGGGAAATCAGCCTAATTTGGAAAAGGTTCTTTTGCTCAAACCCGATTTGATTTTGATGCGCGAATACCAGAAAAGCACCTACAAGCAATTATCAGCGATCGCACCTACAGTTGTCGTAGATTTGCCGGGTCTAAATTACTCTTTTAAAGAAAATCTCCGCTTTATTGCTCAAGTACTAGGCGAGAGTGAAAAGGCAGAACAAGTCATTGCCCAATACTATGAACGAGTTAAGAAGTTGCAAAATTTAATGGGTGAGCGTCTAAAAGAGATAGAAGTATCAGTGATTAATCTTTTTGGAGAAAGTCTCATCGCTACATATTCAGATAATGAAACTTATAATCAAGTTTTCCAAGACATTGGGATCAGACTCATACCTACACTAGTAAACCAAAAGGAAGATACTTTAGTATCGAGTATTGAGGTATTAAAAAAGTACGATGCTGATATTTTATTTGTAATGAATGATACTCAGGAATTGGCACAAACTTTTTTTAAAAATCCTCTTTTAACTACGCTCAAAGCAGCACAAAATAATCAAGTGTATGAAGTCCAAGTAAATAGATGGTGGACATTCGGTTTTTTTGGAGTTAATAAGCTGCTTGATGATCTTTTTAAATATCTGAATCAGCCATAGTCTTCATGAAAATTCACCACCCAGAATCTGGTTAAAGGCCGGAGATAAACCCTATCCGAGATATTACCACTGATATGAATGACAGTTATATCAAAATAAAACGCTTTACTCGCTGGTTGCGATTTGGCATTGTAATATTTTGTACTTTACTGCTTGCTGTAGCTTGTCATCGTGGTGATTCTATACCTGTTAACGATCGCATTATAAACACAGCTTGTCGTCAGGTCGAACACGCTGCGGGAGTCACCTGTATTCCAGAAAAATTTGAGCGACTTGTGACTTTAGATGATGCTGAAAATGCGATCGCACTAGGTATTAAACCTATTGGTGCTGTGATTTCGGATTTTTCATCATATTGGCAAGATAAGCTAACAGGAGTAAAAAATATCGGGACAATTGGTGAACCTAACCTAGAAAGTATTCTTGCACTCAAACCAGATTTAATTGCTGGTTCTGAATATCAACAAGATATTTATCCTATTACTTCAAAAATTGCTCCAACCGTTTTGTGGAAATTTGAACACAGTGGTCAATGGAAAGAAGTATTTAAGAATATTAGTGTGGTATTGGGTAAGAAAGAAGTTGGTCAAAAAGTAATGGAAGATTATTACCGCCGTCTCGCAGAATTTAAGCAGAAAATGGGCAATAAGTTGTCAAAGCTCAAAGTTTCTGTAGTTCGAGTTTATCCTAATAATATTAACCTATATTTACTTGATTCTTTCTGCGGGACAGTTTTACAAGATGCTGGATTATCTCGTCCAGAATCTCAAAATTTCACGGCATCAGAGGCAAAGAAATTATTTGGTAATCAGATTCAAATGTCCATCGGTAATGAATTAATCGAAAAAGCAGATGGTGATGTTATATTTATATGGACGGGTGAAAATGATGCCAAAGGCAATCAAACAGCGCAAAAAAAATTAGAGCAACTTAAATTAAGTCCTCTGTGGAAAAACTTAAAAGCTGTAAAAGAAAACAAAGTTTTTTTTGTTCCAAATTACTGGATTGGAAGTGGTATATTAGCCGCAAACGCGATTATTGATGATTTATTTAAATATTTAGTTAACACACCTTGATTTCTTCAGAGATAGTTAAAAAGTCGCCGATTTAGTGCTAGAACATTGTTTAACTGCTTTTTATAAAATAACTAATTATGACACTTCATACCTTATTTGTTTGTAAATCATGTAGTGCTGTTCTCGATCACGAAGAAGCAGACGATCGCGCCGAAGGAAATCAACTCTTACTGAAGCTGCTAGAGACTCAAAAAAATAATTCTGCTTACAGTAGCCTCAATATTGAATCTGTGGGGTGTTTGTGGACTTGTGTAGAAAAACGCTCTTGTGTTGTCTCTTTTATTTGTCCGCAAAAATATACATACCATTTTGTGGATTTGACAGAGGAAAATATCACTGAGTTGTTGGAATTCAGCCTGCTTTATCAAGAAAGCAAAGACGGATATGTTTTACCGCCGAAACTACCTGGAAAATTGCGATCGCATCTATTAGTACGTATCCCTCCTACACCTGAAGCGATCGCGCATAAGATGCGTTTGCCCTAATACACTTATAGAGCGATCGCCTGCTGATTCTAAAACCACAAGTAAAACAACTTCCGATGTGAATTTTTAAGTAACCTTGTCTTAGCTTGTTCTTAACTAAAAAATAGGAATATCAGCCATGTAGGCAAAAAGTTTAAGAACAGCAAATGCGAAATTTCAAGCGTAAGCTATATCCCCTACTCAGTCTGCTGGTAGCAGTGGTAATAGTAGTGAGTGGTATCCAGTTAGCCAGCGCCGTGCTTGCTACTAATCCTGTTGGTGAACTTCCTGAAGGTGGGGCATTGCTACCCACAGGTCAGATAATCACACCCGCAGCAGCACCAGGCTCGACGTTTGCACCTTTAGCAACTAATTTACGCACAGATAATAATGCTGATGCAGCTGAAGCTGTAACTACAGCCCTTAGCCCTGATGGTAAAACTCTACTAGTACTTACCAGTGGCTATAACCAGAACTTCAGAGATGAAAATACAGGTAATCTTTTTACCTATCCTGTACTAGATCCTTTAACAGGTAAACCCACTGATACAACAACCTCAAAAGCAGAATGGGTTTTTGTCTATGATGTCAGCAATGGTAAGTTGACTAAAAGACAGCAGATTAATATTCCCAACACCTACAATGGCTTGGCTTGGGCAAAAGATGGGACACGTTTCTATGTCTCAGGAGGGATTGACGATCGCGTTTATCTCTACGCTTCTAATGGTAGCCAGTACTTACCAGATGCTCCCTTTATTCTGCTAGGTCACAATTCTAACCAAACTGCGCCCTTTCCTAGTTACGACGGTGGTTTGCTAAAAGGTACACCAGCTGAACCTGCCGCCACAGGAGCAGTAGTCGCTGGTCTTGCAGTTAGTAAAGATGGTAAGACCTTAGTAGCAGCAAATTTTGAGAATGACTCAATATCAATTGTAAATACTGCCAATCGCAAGATACTACAAGAAATTAAATTCTTTAAGCCGGGCGATAAAGTAGCAACCGGAGAATTTCCTTTTGATGTAGCCCTCAAAAACACAGAAAACGGTGCAGCCGCGAAAGTATTCATTAGCAGCCAGCGCGATAACGAGGTGCTAGCTGTTGGCATTACTTCTGGGGAAATTACTCGCATACCTGTAGAGAGCCAGCCAAACAAGATATTGCTCTCACCTGACCAAAATCGTCTTTATGTAGCTAATGGTAATAGTGACTCGGTTTCCGTCATTGATGCCAATAGCAATACTGTTGTCCAAACCATTTCTTTATCTCGATCGAATGACAAATATAAAGGAGCAAATCCTAACTCCTTAGCGCTTAATCGAGATGCACGCACACTTTACGTTACTTTGGGCGGTGAAAATGCCGTTGCTGTAGTAGATTTGCGTTCTGGTCGGGTGGCTGGACGTATCCCCACTGGCTGGTATCCCAATTCTGTCAGTGTTAGTCAAGATGGTCAAAAACTCTACGTTGTCAATGCTAAGAGCAACTCAGGCCCCAACCCTTCACAGAGCCGGACAACAGAGGCAGGACAAGCACGCAACACCACTTTTAGAAACGAGTACAACTGGGCTTTAGAAAAAGCTGGAATTGCTATTATTCCAATTCCCAAGGGTGGTACTTTAACTAGCCTTTCGGCACTGGTAGATAAAAACAATGGTTTTGCTAACCGCCGTCCTGATCGAACAATGAGATTCTTACAAGGTAAGATTAAACACGTGATTTACGTGTTGAAAGAAAATCGTACTTATGACCAAGTACTTGGTGATTTACCTATTGGTAACGGTGATCCAGCACTAACTTTGTTCCCACAACCCGTTTCACCCAACCATCACAAGCTAGCCCTTGACTTTGTAACTTTTGATAACTTCTACGATTCTGGTGAGTCCAGCGGTGTGGGCTGGAACTGGTCTACTTACGGACGAACTACTGATTATACTGAAAAAACTCAGTCTGTACTTTATGGCAACGCTGGGTTTAACGGTTTGACTTATGACTACGAAGGTACTAACCGTAACATCAACATTGCCTTACCACAAACATCTTCTAACCCTTCTCAATTCAATACACGGGTAACAGGAGTTTTAGATCCCTCTGGTCAATCTGCAATTTTGCCTGGAGATAAAGATGTAAATGCTCCTGTAGGCGATGGTGAATTAGAATCAAATGCGATCGGCGGCTATCTTTGGGATGCCGTATTGCGGTCTGGTAAGACTGTACGTAATTACGGTTTCTTTGTGGATGGTAACTACGGTACTTCCCAAGAAGATCCCACACAACCCGATCCCAACAATCCACTTTACATCCCCATTTCCCCAACTCCTGCGGCTGACAACATTCAGCAAGCTGTAGCAGCCAAAACTGTCTTGTTGGATAAAACGGACAATTATTTCCGGGGTTACGACATGAAAAATGCAGATATCTATCTTTATAACGAGTTTGAGCGTGATATTGATAGCTATTTGTCCAAGAATACCCTGCCTAACTTGACATTGTTACGTCTACCTCACGACCACTTCGGTAATTTTAGTAATGCTGTAGCTGGTTTGAATACCGCCGATTTGCAAATGGCTGATAACGATTATGCTGTCGGTTTGTTGGTAGAGAAAATTTCTAAATCTCCTGTGTGGAAAGAGACAGCGATCGTTATTCTAGAAGATGATTGCCAAAATGGCCCTGATCACGTAGATAGCCATCGTTCAGTCGCTTACATCATTTCACCTTACACCAAGCGCAATGTCCTAATCAGCACTAACTACAACACTGTTAGTGTGCTGCGGACAATGGAGGATTTATTAGGAGTTGGCTACTTGGGAGTGAATGATGCCAATGCCAAGCCAATGTCAGATGCATTCATGAGAGAGCCTGATTTTACTCCTTACACAGCTGTTGTACCTGGTAACTTGTGTGCTGACCCTGTAGATCCCAACCTTGTACCAGCTTGCAAAAACCCCAATGTAGAAAAAACTGCTGCTCTTCCCTCACTGCGTAACAAACAGTGGTGGGCACAAGCTACCAAAGATTTCTACTTTGAAGTTGAAGATAAGCTTGATCCGGAGAAGTTCAACCGTGTGCTTTGGTCTGGGGTTAAAGGTGACAATGTACCTTATCCTACAGAACGCAGTCATGCTGATCTCCGCGAGAATCGCACACAACTACTTGCAGCTCAAGCAAAATCATAAATTAACGTGAGTTCGACGAGTCTTATTTGACCTCTCCCCCAACCCCTCTCCGTGTTGGAGAGGGGAGCAAAAAGCTCAATTTTCCGTTGCTGGCTGCGGTGTACACAGAAGTCTTCTAAAACTGCCCCATTGACTTGCAATGCCAATGCATCGACTGACAATGTGATTGTATCGACTGACAATGTGATTGTATTGACTGACAATGTGATTGTATTGACTAACAATGTGATTGTATCGACTGACAATGCGATTGCATCGACTGACAATGCCAATGCATCGACTAACAATGCGATTGTATTGACTAACAATGCCAATGCATCGACTAACAATGTGATTGTATTGACTGACAATGCCAATGCATCGACTAACAATGTGATTGTATTGACCTGCAAAAATCAACCCTAAGTTATGCAGCAACTCTAAAAGACTTGTGTGTACATGGTAGGCCTGGTTGGTGAGCGCAGCCGAACCATTGCCTTCTGATTTATTAAAGTTGATTTCGGGCTTTGAGTTGTAAATACCGCTCCACCAACTGCTCTGTAATTTGATTTGCTGGTGCATCGAGTACTAAAACACCTTTTTGCTTCAACTGAGCAAAGGCAACTTGCCGCTGTGCTAATAAATCTAAAGCTACGGCGCGTCCGTAGGCATCTGTAACATTTTCGGTGAACTGGTGCGCTAGATGATCAACTTGAGGATCTCTGAGAGTCACGCAAAACGGCAGATAGCGGGGTGCTAACCGAGAAAGTGCAGCCAGGAGTTCTGTGGAAGCGGTGACATCAACTAAATCTGTAATTACTACCACAAGCGCTCGGCGAGTTTGCCGTTGTACCACACTGGTTACAGCTCCCAAGTAATCAGATTCCAGCAGCACAGGTTGAATAGGAGTCAGGCGATCAATTAGCTGACTCAATTGAGATTGACCTCGTTCTGGTGGAATCCATGTATGCATTTGGCGATCAAATACGCCTACCCCGACGCGATCGCCTCGATGCAATCCTGCCAAAGCTAAAGATAAGGTTGCATTCAATCCCCAGTCAAAGCGCTGCAAACCTTGCACTCTAGCAGTCATTAACCGTCCACGATCAAGCAAAATTAGTAATGTTTGCTCTTGTTCTGGCTCTAGAACCCTTACCAATGGTGGTGTATTGCTGTAAGCACCTACTCTTCGGGCTGTGGCTTTCCAATCAATAAACCGTAAATCATCACCAGTGCGATAGTTTCGTAGTTCCGCAAACTCTGTCCCAATCCCCATTTGGCGAACTTTGCGAATTGATCCAGATGATTGCAGTGCTAGGCGAATTGAAAGCGATCGCAACCCCAATAAATCTGGATAAACTTTGATTTGCAGACTTTGGGGAATCTGCCAATTATCCCAAGCTAACCTCCAAGCTCCTAACTGTCGTACCTGAATATTCCCCCAAGAAAACTCTCCCCGTTGTTTTGGTTGAACTGTATACCCCAATTCCTGGGTGCTATTCATCGGAATGGTAGCGTTGAGTGTGGATGCAGATACGCCAAATTCTGTAGGATAGTCATCTCGAAGTTGAATTACAGCATTAGCATTTGCCGACTTTACCGTTAACACAACTGGATTATCTCTGCCAATAGACAATCGTGGCGGTAATTCACGGGTAATTTGCACGCGCACAGACTGCGATCGCCAACCATCTACAACCATCAATCCCAAAACGGTAATATCAAATAGTAAGGTGATGGCAATGCTTACCAAAATGCTAAAAAATAGGGATATTATAAGGGCGATCGCAATGCCAAATGTTAATAACCAATAAACCCGTCTTGCTGGAACCATTTTTGATCCTATTCCCAACGTGGATATATTTGTCCAAAATTTTAAATTCGGTCACTAATCGCATGAATTGAAGAGTCAAGCGATCACTATAATTCACGCTTCAATTTTTGGAGCGAGTTGACCTTTGAAGTTACCAAATTACTAGAGAATAAAAATTAGCTATTTTTCGATCAGCTGTAATAATAGAAGCTTTGTTTATTTTGGCAACAGCCACCACTACTCTATCTACTGGGTCTCGATGTTCCCATTTCAATTTGACACTCTCTAGCCAAATTTCCTCATCAATTGGAACAATCCGAATAACATCAGACTTTTTTAGAGTTGTGATGTAATCATCAATATCTACTCCTAAATCTAACTTATGATTTTTGACCTTGATAGCTATTTCCCAGACTGCTGTTGATGGAACTAGACCATTCTTGTCTTGTTCCATTTGATCACAAGCTTCTTTTGCAGGAGCAGAAAGTTTGTCCGGATCTAAACTCCACCAGATGAGAGCGCAAGTGTCAAGGACTATTTTTATACTTCCTGCCATTCTTCAGTAGTTGGGGTAGTTAAATCTTCAAAATACTTAACTTTACCTCGCATATTCTTAAATAATTCTGGAGTTGAAGGAGAACTTTCATACTGAGAGATCTTCACAACAGGTTTATTTCCATCAGTAACTAAAATTTCTTCACCTTCTAATTCTACAAGTTGGAGAAATTCTAGTAATTTGTCTTTTAATTGATTCTTGTCAACCGTTCTCATACTCTTAGTTTTTGTTTGTGGTTATTAATGTTGTCGCGAAAGGTAATACTTCATATTTATATTATCTGTCATGGTACTTTAGACAGAAGTATAACGCATTACAGAGTTACCCAAAGAGTAAGAGTTTTAATATAAAGTGAGTTCGATGAACCTCTCACTCCCTCCCTCTCCGAAACAGAAAGGGAGGAGCAACGAAAAATTCAACTTTTTGCTCCCCTCTCCGACACGGAGAGGGGTTGGGGGAAAGGTCAAATAAGACTTGTCGAACTCACGTTAATATACTCCATTTTTCAATTTCATACTTCATCCAGCAAAAACGATTTTCCATGTTTATTTATAAAGTTAGCTTGGAGATAAAGCTTTACTAAGCAATCATCTTGGAACTGGGACTTGATTAATTAGTGAGGCAATTACCGCATCCATTTGTAAACCATCCATCATTGCTTCTGGTTTCAAAATTAGGCGATGACGGAATAATGGAGATGCCACAGCTTTAATATCATCTGGGGTTACAAAATCTCTACTAGCCAACCATGCCATTGCTTGAGATGTCTGCAACCAAGCACCAGCCGCACGGGGTGATGCACCCAAAGTTAAATCGGGATATTGACGTGATGTTCTTACCAACGCTAAAAGATAATCAACGATCGCTTCAGATACTTTCACTTTTTTAACTGCTTGTCGTGCCTGCAAAATTTCGGCTACTGTTGCTACTGGTTGCAAACTGCTAATATCCAAACGGCGCGCGGCAAAACCTGCTTGACGATTGAGTAACATTTGCTTTTCAGCAGCTTGATCAGGATAATCTACCACCAGTTTGAATAAAAATCTATCTAATTGTGCTTCTGGTAAGGGATAAGTACCTTCAAATTCCAGGGGGTTTTGGGTCGCAATTACCCAAAATAAATCTGGCAAAGGTAAACTTTCACCATCCAGTGTTACTTGCATCTCTTCCATTGCTTCTAGCAACGCCGCTTGTGTTTTGGGAGGAGTGCGGTTAATTTCGTCTGCTAGTAAGACTTCGGTAAATACTGGCCCTTTTTTTAACGTAAAACTACGGCTATTTAAATCAAAAATATTTGTACCAGTAATATCTGACGGTAAGACATCTGGCGTTAGTTGAATCCGGCGAAAATCTGCTTGGATTAACTGTGCCAATACTTTTACTAAAAGTGTTTTACCAGTTCCTGGTACTCCTTCTAAAATGACGTGTCCACCTGCTAACAGCGCCACCAAAAACTGCTGTATCAAGTGGGATTGTCCGACTACTATTTTGTTAAGACCTTGACCGAGGCGAATGAAGACTGAATGGGTTTCGCTCATATTTTTTGCTCATCATCTCACGCAGAACCGCCTAGATGCTAAAAGATACTTTTTCTTTAGCTTCTTTGCGTGAAACTACAAGTGCCGACGCACAATTTGCCATTTCCCCAACCAGCTTAACAGGTCTCGTTCACTCATGCGGTGTTTTCGAGATTGTAATTTTAATACCGCATCCAGTTCTGCCGCACTTGCGCCTGTCTTTTCTACCCAATGGTTAATCAACGTTTGGTGTTCTAATGGAATTTGCCCCAATCCTAAAGCTTTTTGCAGTTGTAGTTGTTCTTCTTTACCTACCATCTCTACAACAAAATCGCTAGATTCAGCTTTCTGTAAGACTCCTGCTAAAGCTTGGATATATGCTTTGCTATTATCTACAACTTGTATATCTAAAGCTACTGATTTACCAAAGCGGCGATTTTGTGCCCAAATTAAGACTAATAGCAAAACGCCTACCTGTAGAAATATCGGTAAAACAGGAGTTTGAATAAAATAATTAAATAAGTTTCCTTGGCCTTCAGTTTGCCTAACATCGGCATCTTTATAACCGTGAATGTACTCATCTACAAATACAGGTTGCTTTTTATTAGTAGCTAAACTTGCCAAGTAGTGGAAATTACTTAAATTATCTTGGTACGCATTGGCAGCCAGATAGCGGGTAGTAGAAAAAATTACTTTTCCTTGATTGTATTTTTTTTCCCAGACAACAGCTCCAAAGCGATCGCCTAAAGCAACTTCCTGGGGTTTAGCTTTGATATAACGTCGTCTGGTGGCAATTTTCACATCACCAAAGGACGATTGTTGCATGGTGTTAAATTCTGCTGCTGTGACTTGATTAGTCACTCCTAAAATTATTAAAGTATTACCTTTCTCGACCCATTCTTGTTCTTCACGAGCTAACATTTGTGGTCTGAGAATGCTATATACCTGTAGAAGGGTGACAGGGCTATTTTCTTCTTTCAGTTCGCTAAAAGGTTTTTGCCAACGTTGGATGGTAGTTCCTTGTTGTTGCATGAAAGCATACCAAGCACCATAGCCATCGGGAGCGCGATTATAAGTAGAGCCATTATTGATTTTGCTGCTATTAGGAGCCGCTATCAAGGTAAGTAAAATTATCACACCTAAAGCGATCGCCCCTAGCCAAGCAATGCGGTTTGAGCGTTTCATTCTGGGGAAATCTCTCGATATGCTTGCCGACACTGTTCATAATTTTCTGGCAAAATCTCAGTATCGCCAAAACATAGTTGCTCGTGGGTAGTAATCAAAGTTTCATAAGGCTGCATCGAAGTCACAGATGAGCTAAGCAATTGCAGATATTCGCCATCTGTGCGGCTGATTTTGTGAATAATTACCTTAGTATCATGCAAATGCTGCAATATTGCCAAATAAAGACAACGGCAAGCTTCGCGGTAGTTTCCTTGACGATAAAGTTGTTGCGATCGCTCTAACAAAAGTGTTACAGATGCATCATCAAAACGGCTTGTTGCTTGAAAATTAGAGGAATTGCTGCCAGATAGCCAAGAATAAATGTAGGGATTAAATTCTCGCCACAAACGCCAAGCCACCCAAGCCAAGAGCAAGCCTAATATAAGCCAGAACAGCAATTTTAATAAATTAACTAGCCAAGGACTAATTGGTTCAGTTGGCAATTCCGGTAGATTTTGATAAAACTGGTATTCCCACCATTCTCCCAATTGTTGTTGTAACTGAGAAAGTTGCCAACCCAAGCTAGTTTTTTCAAAAGTATCTGTAAGCATAAATTGAAGAATGGGGAATGAGGAATGGGGGATTGTTATTCTCCTCTGCTTCCTCTGAGTTTTAACTCTTGTTCACTTTTGCTATTTTGTAGCATCATCCAGCCAACTAAAACAAGCAACGCACCCAAAACTAAAAATCCTAAATCCCAAGCTAATTGATTTGGGCCTGGTTTCACATGATGGATACCGAGAATTTGGTGGTCAATCAATCCTTCTACGAAATCGAATAACCCTACACCAATCAGCAAAGAACCCACAAATGTTTGTGATGACCAAGGAACATCATTTCGACCTCCCGCCCGCCATAGCAATACTATTCCCACTACGGTAAAAACCCAGTCTAAGGCGTGAAATAACCCATCCCATAACATATTTAAATCTATGTTTGAGACGCTTTTCAGAGGTCGAACGCTGCTTAACATGTGATGCCATTGCAAAATCTGATGCAGTAAGATGCCATCAATAAACCCTCCCAGACCCAGACCCAGGAAAACCCCAGCAACTATCAACGGCATACGCTGATAGGGCTTTTTACCATTTGGCTGCATTGTCAACCTCGCATACAGACTTTTCTCTCACAATAGAATTATTCCCTAAGCAATATCTTCTGTCTGGAGGCAAGTCCTAGCTTTCAATCTAAAGTTGACAACTACCTGCTAGCATCTACAGGCATTATAGAAAATGATATATAAAAGAGAAATTTTGAAATGACTATTTACTTTTACAAGGTTTGGCAGCCTTACGGCTGTTTTTCTAATTTTTCTCCCCACGGAATCCAAATTCAAGGTACTTACTGGTCAACAGTAGAACATTATTATCAAGCACAAAAATTTGTAGGCAGTGTAGATGCAGTGATTATACCCGCTATCCATGCTGCCCCAACCCCAGAAGAAGCTGCGGCTTTAGGACGCTGTAGCACTCGCCAACTCCGCCCAGATTGGCAGGTGGCCAAAACTCAAGTTATGCGAGAAGCTGTACTCAAAAAGTTTCTTACTCATGCCGATATTAGAGAAATTTTACTAAACACAGGCAACGAGATTTTAGTAGAAAATTCACCAACCGATTATTTTTGGGGTTGTGGCGCAAAGATTACTGGTCAAAACCATCTTGGCAAAATCCTGATGAGTGTACGTGAAGAAATTCGTCAGTCACTACTTCTTTCGGTAATTACTGCCGATTGTGCCTCAGAATAGCTAATTTTAATTATGAATTTGCTCTGTGAGGGGGATGTTAGCATTCCCCCAAAAAAACCATTTTTACTTTGTGATTAAAAATCAAAAAATTGTGAAAAAACATCACAAATCTAGAAAAAAATTAGTAATTTTTTAATTTACATAATTTTACCGAATACATCTCAATGTTGAAGTTGTAAAATTGAGTTTTTATAAATAATCTTTTTTTAATTTTTGACCCTTAAAAATTAGGGTTCTAAATGGGTATTGGCATCAAGCAATAGCTGTCTAAACATTTTTATACCTTTATTTTAGGTGTACCTGGTAATGGCATTTCTCAATAACCCCAACGGTTCGCCGTCAGCCTTCCAACAAGAAGGTTTATTGCATCGCATCACAAATCAGATTAGGCGATCGCTCGAATTACAAGAAATATTAACAGCTACTGTTGCCGAAGTTCGTTTATTTTTAGCTACAGACCGAGTAATGGTGTATCGGTTTGATGCTGATGGTAGTGGTGAGGTAGTTGCCGAATCTATTCATGAGCAAGTTTTACCATCATTATTGGGTTTGCACTTTCCAGCCGATGATATTCCACCAGAAGCCAGAGAGATGTTTTTGTCTGCGCGACAGCGTTCAATTGTGGATGTAGCTGGTGGAAAAATTGGACTATCGCCACTATATTCCCTAGAAACTGGCAAGCTCCTACAAACGGAGAGCGTCAATTATCGTCAAGTAGATCCTTGTCATGTTCAATATCTAACAGCAATGGGCGTACAGTCTTCGTTGGTAGTACCAATTTTACATCAAGACCCTAATCGGCAATCAGCAAAGCCAGAATTATGGGGATTGTTGGTATCACATCACAGTCAATCACGAACGATTGTACAGCGGGAGTTGAAGATATTACAACAAGTTGCAGATCAGGTGGCAATTGCGATCGCTCAAAGTAACTTACTTTCTCAAACTCGTGCTAAACAAGAGCGAGAAGCAACTATTAATCGAGTTACTACCCTGTTACATAAATTACCCACCATCCAATTGCAAGGGGCGCTAGAAGAAGCTATTGCAACTTTTTGTGGAGTCGGCGGGAGACTTTACATTGATTACAGTGCAGAAATCTACACTTGGGGCGAACAACCGCAATTGCCCTACGAATTAGAACACAGCATTATTGAACAGCATCCTGTTTGGCAAAACTGGATAGGTGAGTTTAAACCAGGTGATGTTTGGGCGATTACTGACCTCTATAAAGAACCACGTTTGCGAGTTTTGGCTCCCGCATTCCAGTCAACTCAGATTCGGGGACTTTTGGTAATTCCTCTACATTATCGGCAAAATTTTATCGGTGTGATCAGCATTTTTCGTCCCGGATTTGATAGCGAAATCTTGTGGGCGGGACAAAACGACCCGAATCAGCAGCAACGGCTACCCAGACTGTCCTTTGAGGTTTGGAGAGAACAAAAAAAAGGTCAAGCACAACAATGGCAGCCTGAAGAAATTTCACTGGGAGAAGCTTTGTGTTATCACTTCTCAATGGCTATTCAGCAGCAGCAAATGTATCAACAAGTACAAACACTGAATGCCAATCTCGAATTGAAAGTGCAAGACAAAACTGCCGAACTAGAAAAATCCTTACTGCTGACTAAAGCTGTCAAGCAAGTTGCAGAGCAAATCCGCAGTACATTAGACTTGAAAACCACCTTGCAAACCATTGTGCGGGAAGTTCGTCCTTTAATCAATTCAGACCGAGTACTGATTTATCGCATAGGAGGTGAATTTGATGGTGAAGTAATTGTGGAAGAAATTAACGGCACTTGGCTATCATCTATGGGGATGAAAGCGCCACCAGGATGTTTTCCCAACGAGTATGCGCTGATGTATTTTCGGGGCAGAATACGGGTGATGAATAATGTCTCAACGGCTGCTTTGAGTGATTGTCATCGAGAGTTTCTGCAAAGTCTGCAAGTACAAGCCGACTTAATTGTTCCAATCAATATGGGTACACAACTGTGGGGGTTACTTATTGCCCATCAATGTGACAGTCCCAGAAATTGGCAGGATGGAGAAATTGAATTATTGCAACAGTTAGCAGATCAAGCTGCGATCGCTATTCAACAAGCACAACTTTATGAGCAAAGCTGTATTGCCGAAACAGAAGCAAGATCTCAAGCTGTCCAACTAAAGCATACCCTACATGAACTCCAAGAAACCCAAACAAAATTGATTCACACTGAAAAAATGTCCAGCTTAGGACAGTTAGTCGCAGGCGTAGCACACGAAATCAACAACCCTGTTAACTTTATCTATGGCAACCTTTACCATGCCAATAAATATACCCAACAACTGCTAGAACTTCTTAAACTCTACCAATCCCATTATCCCCATCCTCAAAATGAAATTAACTTAGCAACCAAAGCGATCGATTTAGACTTTTTGGCAGAAGACTTACCAAAAATCATGGATTCAATGCAAATAGGAGCCGATCGCATCCGTTCAATAGTTTTGTCGTTACGCAATTTTTCTCGCTTAGATGAAGCTGATAACAAGCCCGTTGATCTCCATGAAGGTATAGACAACACTTTATTAATCTTGCAGCATCGATTGAATTCAAATGGCCATTTCACTGGCATTGAAGTTATTAAAGACTATGGTCAATTGCCACGGATAGAATGCTACGCCGGACAAATGAATCAAGTGTTTATGAATGTTCTCAGCAATGCCATTGATGCCCTAGAAGAGCAAAGAACCAGAGAACAAGGACAAAGCCTTCTTCCTTCACCGATAATTCGGATTTCTACTCAAATATCAACCAATAATTCATATTTGTTAATTTGCATTGCTGACAATGGGCCAGGAATGACTGAAGATGTAAAAAAACGCATTTTTGATCCATTTTTCACCACTAAATCAGTGGGAAAAGGTACAGGATTAGGACTGGCAATCAGCTATCAGATCGTTGTTGAAAACCATCATGGAGTAATGGAGTGTGTTTCAGAACCAGGCAAAGGTACAGAATTTTGGATTGAGATTCCTATCAAAATGCTAAGTAAAGTAAATACTCAAGAATTAAGTTAATGCATGTCTCAGTTCTATAGGTTGGTGTTAAAACCGTTTGTTAGTTGCCATTTGCCACTGACAACTGACCACTGACAACTGACTCTTGACTAAAGTAAAGTTTATTTGCAAAAGTAACCATGCCAATCTACAAGTGCTAATCTAATAATTGAAGCTAAATAAAAAGCTTCCCTGACAGATCCAACAGCAGGTTTGTAATAGACAAAAGAGGTAAAAAACGCTGTTTAATTTATGTCTGTCTCGTCCAACCCCAACAACACCCAACGCGAACGCTGATATTTCCTCGAATGATTGAAAATCAGGGGGCGCTGTAACTGGTTTTTATTGCTTGTTTAAAGTGATAAACCTGATTACATCCCTGGCTATAATCACCAAGGGGAGGAAATAATTAAAGCTAGTAGATGCTTGGGTGTTGTTGTATTAAGGGGTATCCTTCAGTGTAAGCTTGTAAAAAGTCGAATAGCAACAGACATTTGAAATAGCCCCTTATGTCAATTATTGCGCTCAGAGCATGGTATTTAGAAAATTATGAGCCGATCGCAGAGCTGGAAAAACGTCCGCCAGACATTCGCCTCAGTAAAAAAAGCTTGCTGAGATCGGCAATGCGGGCGGACTTTTTAGAAGATAGCGATGAAGTTAAACAATCAACTTGGTTTGGGCGCTATCTAGAAGGGGAAAATATTGAATTTTATATTGAAGGTAGTGGTGGCTATTGTGTAGCTAACATTGACTTGATTAGTCATGAAATTTATTTTACTAAGCAGGCTTTGTTAGCTCAGTTAGAACCAACAATTTTTTTATGCTATCAAACTGAATATGCCGCAGCGAGTGAAGCCCTGAAAGAGGAATTGCAAAAAAGTTTGGCATCTTTAAATTTGCGATCGCGTCTTCCTTTAGCATTAGCAGAAGCTTATCGACCTAGTGATGCTCCTTTACGGCTCAGTCGCGCTATTATGCGAAAGATTCGTAAGAGCTTATTGTTTATTGCAGACACTACACCTATTGCTAACATTGCAGGTAAAGAAACCAACCAATTGATTCCGAGTCCACATGTCTGTGTGGAAATTGGCTATGCAATTCAAAGTAAGCGTTCCGAACAAATTTTGTTAGCGCACATGCAACGCCCAGACTTTGAGGGACAATTTTCCTTTGATTTACCTACACAACAAATTTTGCAGTTTCAAGACAATGATGAACTGAATAAAATTCTCACGACGGCAATTGAAACTCAATTAGCAAGATTTAAACTGTTTTTTTGATTTACGCTACGCGTGTCAGTTGTTAATAGTCAGTTGTCAGTTGTTGAAGTGCTGCTTATTCATCTTCCTAATTTGTTATCAATACCTTCACAGCCACCGGGAATAGTGGCTCTAGTTTTTTCACCACCCCAAGTGCAGCAATAGCAGCGGGTAGCATCAGACATTCTTTGCACATTGCTGAAATCGGCTTTTTCGACAACAGCACCGGTGTGTTCGCCAGTTTCGTAGTCTGGCGGTTTTTTGCGACTGCGGGGTGATGCTTTGTCTACTGACCCATAGAATAAACAAATCTCGCTCAGGTCAGCACCACTGAGGTTAGCCTCATACAAGATGGCACGAGATAAGTCAGCTTTAAACAAATCACAATCACTAAAGTTAGCGTGGACAAGATTGGCTTCACTGAGGTCAGTCCAACGTAGGTCTGTGCCAGAGAGATTAGCTCTTGCTAGCATCCCACCTAAATCAATAACACGTACACCGTAGAGACGGTCTTCGGCATAGCCCCCATGCCCATCAAAAATAGCTCGACCAAGACGACTATCTCGTTTTAAGGGTGTGAGCAATCTAGAACGGGAAAGAAAGCGCAAAACTTTAGCTTTTCCTTCACCATCTATACTACTGAGAATTGCCGCAGTGCGTCCTTCAGCCAGCATTCGCTCTTGAGGCCAATCTTCCAATAATCCTTCTTCATCGAGTACCAAATCTGATATGCCTTGGAAATAGGAATCAATTGTCTGCTGTTGGGTAATAACGTTTTGTTGGATAGTAAGTCGATTTTGCTCTTCAGTCAACTGATTTTGCTTTTCTGTAAGGTCTTTGGAAATGACGTATTGTTGCCAAGCAACGGAAACTGCAAGAATGGCAATGGCAATTTGTCCCAAAGCGCCAAACCATTCCGCCAGAGTACCAGAAGCTTCCCAGTTAATTTTGCGTCCCCAAATCAGCAAGCGATCGCCTAAACCACTGAACTTGATAATGCCAATAATTGCCCCTATGACTCCCAAAAAAGCAACAAGGAGCATTTTTTGTTGCACAGACAGCCATCTATTTATAAATTGTTGCCACCAAGGTACAAGTATTAATAAGGAAAGTAGCAAAGCTACTAGCGTTCCTAAAATTCCTAATATCCAATTATTTGTAACAACTCCAACAAAAATAATAGCAACCGCTATGAGAACAACTGGTAGAGCTTTTTGTGTAACTATTGCACCATAACTATTAGCTGGTTGTAAGTTGTTGTCGGTAGTAAGTTCTAGATTTTGGGTTTCGTCGGTAGTAAGTTCTAAATTTTGGGTTTCGGATGAGTTAGAGTTAGATTCTTCAATCGACATAATTATATTGTGATACCAGCTGCTTTGAGTTCAACAGTGGTTTGATCGTATTTACCACAGGGTAAGAACAAGTAATATACTTAATTCATAGTTAGGTTTTATTTTTAACACAAAAAAAGTGTAGAGTTATAAAAAACTATCTTCCCAACTGATTGGGAATATCTTTACAACCATCAGGAATAGTGGCTCTAGTTTTTTCACCACCCCAAGCGCAGCAATAGTACCGATTAGCCTCAGACATTCGTTGCACATAATTAAAATCAGCATTTTCCACAACAGCGCCGGTAGATTCGCCAGTTTCGTAGTTAGGTGGTTCGGTGCGACTACGGGGTGATGCCTTTTCCACAGAACCATAGAATAGACGAACTCCATTCAGGTCAGTATTACTGAGGTTAGCATCATACAAGATGGTACGGGAGAGGTTAGCTTTTACCAAATCACAGCCACTGAGATTAGCGCGGATAAGATTAGCTTCGCTGAGATCGACCTGACGTAAATCTGTACCAGAAAGGTCTGCACCAGCAAGCATAATACCTAGCTCGATCACACGTACACCTTTAAAACGGTCTTGGTCGTAATCGTCATTTTGTCCAACCATCACTCGGTCAAATTTATCGCGTTTTAAAGGTGTTAGTAATTGACAACGGGAGAGAAAGCGGAGAATTTTTGCTTTGCCATAGCCATCAATACTGCTGAAAATTGCAGCGGTGCGTCCTTGAGCGATTATTCGCTCCTGGGGTGAATCTTCTAATAATCCTTGATCGTCTAATACTATGTCACAGATGTTTTGGAAATATGAATCTATAGTTTGTTGTTGGGTAATAATATTTTGCTGGACAGTAAGTAAGTTTTGCTGAATTGTCAAATCTTTGGAAATAACGTACTGTCGCCAAGCAACAAAAACTGCAATAATTGCAACAAGAATTTGTCCCACAGCACCAAACCATCCTGCTATTGCTCCAGAAGCATCCCAGTTAATTTTATTTTCCCAAGTGAGGAGGCGATCGCCCAAACCACTAAACTTGAGCAAGCCGATCATAGCTACTAGTAGACCCAAAAAAGCAACAAATAGCGTTCTGTTTTCGCTTGAAAACCACTCAAATACTACATATTGCAACCAAGGCCATAAAATTGCCAGTGATAACACCAAAGTTATTAGCGTTCCGAAAATGCCGATAACCCAGTTATTTAGAGCAACTCCGATGACAGTCAAGGCGATCGCTATTAAAGTAATTAATAATGCCCTCGGTTTAATTGTGACTTGATTGGTAGGATATAGCTCAAGGTCAGAACGGTCTTTTTCAAGCGCATTTGTATTTTGTGGAGATTGCAAAAAGGATTGTTGTGCTGTCTGTGCTTTGAGGGTTAAGTTATTTTCACTTGTACCACCGTCAAAATCATCTGGTTGCAATTCTTTTTTGCCGCTGGATTCTGGGGTTTGTAGATTGTGTGAGTTAGGTTCAATCGTCATGCTTTAATATTTTGCCTGTGTAAGAGGATATTGAGAAGTTAAAATATTCAATCTTTTAAATTCTCGATTCTGTCTTATCTTCTTACGAGAAATTCATTTTTGAAAGAAGTTGATTAATACTAATTCCAGCACATTACACTTTCATGACTTGGGTGTATTTGTCAAGTCACTGCTATAAAATCGTCATTGCAATTGCAGGATAAATGTGCTTTTCTATCCCTACATATACTAAAAAATCATATATTGTTTGCTAAAAAACCTATATCCTAGCAAAGCCGAATATGAAAATGTGACCAAAATTAAAAAAAATCAAAGTTTTTTGATAAAATTATAAAATATAAACAAGTTGTAACATTGTATTGTGATTTTCGTAGGTACAGCATGGTATCTTGGCGTTGCTTCGTTGCCTCTAGCTTCATTGCTTTCCTTACATTTGGCTGTAATTATGAGGTGAACTCATCAACAGAAAATACTAAGCAAGTAGTGCAAAAAATCAATGTTACTCAACTACTGACAGAAGCAAAGGCTAGCCAAAAAGCCCAAGATTTATTTCATCAAGCTGATCAATTATTAGATAAACAACGCTACCAAGATGCTATCAACGCATACGACAAGGTGATTGCGATTCAACCTGAGAGTGCAGCAGCTTGGATTAACCGAGGCAACGCCCTGGCATCATTGCAAAAAAACAACGAAGCCTTAGAATCTTACAACAAAGCGATCGCCATCCAACCAGACAAAGATGAAGCTTGGTATAACCAAGGCAATGCTCTAGCATCATTGCAAAAATACAACGAAGCCTTAGAATCTTACAACAAAGCGATCGCCATTAAACCAGACAAGTATGCAGCTTGGATTAATCGAGGCATTGCTCTGACAAAATTGCAAAGATACAAAGAAGCGCTGATTTCATACGACAGAGCGATCGCCATCAAGCCAAATAAAGATGAAGCCTATTACAATAAAGCTTGCACTTATGCTTTGCAGAGCAATATAGAGTTAGCACTTGAAAACCTGCACAAGGCTATCCACATGGTTCCTGGTAAATACCAGAAGTTAGCAAAAACTGATCCAGATTTTAATAAAGTGCGTAGCGACAAGCGGTTTCAGGAATTAATTAAATAGTTTTTTCTCCAGGTCTAGTTGCAGGTTATTATAATTTTGTGCAATTCATTCTCTGCATTGCTCAATTGAACATGAAAAAACTGTTAATCACTGGAGCCAGTGGTTTTTTAGGATGGCATATTTGCCAACTAGCAAAACAAGAATGGGAAGTTTATGGCACTTATTGCTCCCATGAATTAGAGATTGATGGCATTAAATTACTAAAAGTTGACTTGACAAATTATCAAGAACTCAAGCACACATTTAGTGATATCGAACCAGCAGCAGTTATTCATACTGCGGCGCAATCACAACCAAATTTTTGTCAAACCCACCCCCAAGAATCACACACAATTAATGTGGTAACATCCAGCAATATTGCAGGACTTTGTGCAGATTATGCAATTCCTTGCGTTTTTACATCAACTGACTTAGTTTTTGATGGTTTAAATGCTCCCTATCAAGAAACAGACTCTGTATGTCCTGTTAATATTTATGGTGAGCAAAAAGTCATGGCTGAAATAGGTATGCTAGAGCGATATCCTCAAACAGCAGTGTGCCGGATGCCGTTGATGTTTGGAGCAAAAACCCCTACAGCTAATAGCTTTATTCAGCCATTTATCCAAACTTTAAAAGCAGGAAAAGAACTAAGTTTATTTATAGATGAATTTCGCACGCCAGTTAGTGCGATGACTGCGGCAAAAGGCTTGTTGTTAGCATTAGCAAAAGTTAAAGGTTACATTCACTTGGGAGGAAAAGAGCGAATTTCTCGCTATGATTTTGGGAAGTTATTAATCGAAGTATTTCAATTCCCCACTACTGGGCTTAAATCCTGCCGACAAGAAGATGTAAAAATGGCAGCACCGAGACCAGCAGATGTTTCTTTAGATAGTTCTAGAGCTTTTGCTTTAGGTTATCAACCTCTATCCTTACAAAAGGAACTGCAAGAATTATTTAGGTAGTTATATTAGGAACTCATATCTAATTCGTAGCCGTTTGAGCTTCTTGATAAATTATTTCTTGGAATTGAATAAAATCTTTTTGCGGGTCGGCGAAGCTAACTTTGACTAATATCTGTTCACCCAATTTCACTGAACGTTTGAATGTCATTGGTAACTGCAAGCCTAAGTCTTCTAACAAAATTAATGCTAAATTGCTGTCTTCTCGCAGCCACATTAAAACTGTCACATGCCAAACTTGCTCTGGATGGCGACGCAAATACTCTAAAGCCCAATATCTATTAGTTTGCCGTTCCACCATTACCAATTCTTGGGTGGTACTGCTGACGCTCATCATGACTTCTTTGAGTTGTTCTGCTGAAAATGGCAGAACTTCGCCTCGTAGGTGGGCTTTAAGTTGAAAGTGGGTGAGTAAGTCACTATAGCGGCGAATGGGAGAAGTAGCCTGTGTGTATGTATCCAAACCCAAACCAGCATGACGCAAAGGAGTGATACTCATTTCACTCTTGGGCATACAGCGACGCATGGCACAGGCACGCACAAACCCTGCCGGTAACTGAAGCAATTCTTCATCTGGGGGTAATTCTGGCTGCGGCTGACCCCGAAACGGTAGAGGTATATTATGAGTTTGACCGTAGCGAGCTGCCACTTCACCAGCCAAAATCATCATTTCCGCCACCAGTTGCCGCGAAGAGGAATCGTCTAAAATATCAATGTCAATATTGTCATCTTTGACTTTGATCATCGCCTCCGGCATATTAATGCTGATGGCTCCTTGATTGTAGCGCCAGGATTTGCGTTGCCGTGCCCAATTGGCGATCGCTTCTATTTCTGGTTCTGCTTGTACTCCTAATTGCAACATCTCGTCTACGTCTTCGTAGGTGAGGCGATAAGTTGGCTTAATAAAACTGGGATGAATGCAATAATCTTCTACTGCCCCATTCGGATCTAAGACAATCCCAAAGCTAAGGGCACAACAAACTTGCCCTTGAACTAAGCTCATAGGCCCAGTCGCCAAAACTTCCGGGAACATGGGAATCATCCCTGTAGGCAAATAAACTGTACTTCCGCGCTTCCTCGCTTCTAGATCTAAATCATCTTCTGGTATTAACCACCGGGTGGGATCGGCGATGTGTACCCACAGGCGTTGCTTTCCATCTGGGAGTAATTCCCAACTTAGACCATCATCTATTTCAGTGGTGCTTTCATCATCAATTGTGTAAACCTTCAGATGATTCAAATCTAGGCGATTTGCATCTAAGTCAGCTGGTGGAAAATCCAAACGCTGTTGCGCCACTTCTAATACCTTGTGAGGAAACTGAACCGGAATTGACGAACGACGCAAGAACAAGTTCTCATGAACATTCCACCAACCCAGGTCTATCAATAATTGCAAGGCTCCTTGGGGAGTTGCGGGACGGCCTAGCATGGTCATAGTCTCTAAGACTGAGGCTGACGGAGGATAGGCACGACCTAGAGAGTCAAAATTTACTCCCATTTTCACAACATCCGCTAGCAGTGCTGCATATTTTTCCAGTCCTTCTATGCGCTGGCGGTCGTGGCGCTGCCATGCTACTGCTTCACCTTGAAGGGCTTGCTCCACGCGAGCCAAAAATTCTTGCTGTCCTTTGGCCTTGAGAGCTTCTATTTCTATTTGGTGTTTGCGTTCTGCTACCTGAGCCGCAGTTCTTGGTTCGTAAGCATCTCCTTTTTGCTTGAAATAAAATTTATCGTCTGATAACAAGCAATGTGCTGCATAACAAGGAGCTGCATCTGATTGAGAAAATAGTAGATTTGCCATTTGGGCAGGTGTTACTGTTTCCCCATCTTCCACTAGTAATTCCCAGGCTACCTCTAAGCTTGATGGATCTAAATAAGGCTTGACCTGCTGTAAAAAGCTGACAATTTCAGAGGTCTTGTAGGCTTGTCCGTTAACTGTATAGGTAATTTGTCTAGGCGCGAGGCTGTGGGATTGACCGCGTTCATCTACCACAAACCAGCGGGTTTTTCCGTCTGGACGTTCTACCACGCCTAGACGGCGATCGCCTTGAACCCGAAATTCAACTAGCGTCCCCTTTTCCACAACTCTCGCACTCTAGTAATTTTAAATTTTATGTTGGGGATTTTGGATTTAATAAATCGATATTAAATCCTGAATCCAACGATTTTTATGTAATACCAATTTTAGATTTTATTACTCAGATTTAAGATTTTAGGCTCAAAAAGACCAAGCTAATTGTGATTTGAATACAGCTTTTCTTGTTAATCCAATAATCTATATTGGAAAGTTGGCTACGGAGGAGCCACTGTGTTGGGCAGCTCTCCCGACTTGAGGCAACTGTCGTCAAGTGGCGTTGGAAACCCTCCGACCCTCGTTCGCGTAGCGTGTCGTAGACAAGACTCGCTAAAGCTTCGCTATTACAACTTTCCGCAAAATCTAAAATCCAAAATTGATTTAGCCTTCGGCATTGATAAAGGGCAATAAAGCCACAATCCGCGCACGTTTAATCGCTAATGTCAAGTCTCGCTGTTGCTTGCATGTAAGTCCTGTAATCCGACGCGGTAGTATCTTACCCCGCTCGGTGACAAACTTACGCAACAAATCAACATCCTTATAATCAATTGGATCTCCTGGCTTAATTGGAGATAGGCGACGACGATAATAGCTCATCTTTACTTAATTTCCTTGTGAACGGTATGTTTATTGCAGTGGGTGCAGAACTTTTTCAGTTCTAGGCGGTTAGTTGTGTTACGACGGTTTTTAGTACTGGTGTACCGTGAAACACCAGCAGATCGCTTGTCTGGATTAGTACGACACTCGGTGCATTCTAGTGTCACTATTATGCGGGCACCTTTACTCTTAGCCATAGATTTTACAAACAGTAAAGCCTGAGGAGAATTAACACAAATGACTATCTTCTCACATTACGACGCAAATTTTCAACTAATCGCTTAACTTTTATATCTAGCGAGTAGCCCCGACGCGACGAAACTAAGAAAGTTCCAGCATAGCGGTCATGCAAAGCTTGCCGCAACTGGGTATCAGACAAGGCAGCACCACAGTCAATTGCCAGAGGAAGTAATAGCAGTATAGCAGTGGGATTGGCCCTGATGTTGCTGAGGGCAATTGATACCAAAATAGCACCAAAGCCAATTATAGCTTCTCGCTTCAGCAGTGCCTGCAATTCTGGAATCCTGCCCACTACTTGTCCATCTTCGACTTCTAGCACCTTCAAATCGAAAGCCCAACGCCCTAAACTTTGCCCTTGATTGTTGTATACCACCACTACACGCAAAATCAGCCAACAGACAATAAATACTAGGATTTGAACAAATTGAATACCAAAATTATTGCTGCCTAATAAAGAGCTGATCAACCATACACCGACAAAATCAAGCCCTAATGCCATACCTCGTCGCCCAATCTCAGCCTTGGGATAGTGTTTTTGGGGAACTCGTTCGATGGTCATAACAAATTCAGTATTTTTATTTAGGGGTTGGGAAATATATTGTTGCTGCTATTTTTAACGTGAGTTCGACAAGTCTTATTTGACCTCTCCCCCAACCCCTCTCCGTGTCGGAGAGGGGAGCAAAAAGCTGAATTTTTCGTTGCTCCTCTCTTTCCGTTTCGGAGAGGGAGGGAGTGAGTGAGAGGTTCATCGAACTCACGTTATTTTTAATATTAAGGTGATGCCTGAGGTATTTGGTGTGCCTTCAGGGAAGATTTGTAACGCCAAGTGTATGCCAAATACTAGTGAAAGATGCTTTGTTTTTGATTTAATTTTTATTTAGTAGATATAGTAAGTCGCTATTGGGATAACAGTGGCAGCAATTAACAGTCCTACTACCCAAAAGGAACTATTTTCATAACAAAATTTGCCGACTAATCAAAATTTCTTCGGCAAACAGATGCTTACTTTCCTTATTTTTAAATTGTTAAATTCAACTGTTAGCGATTAGAACAGCATTTCTGCCAGCATTCGTCAAAATTCACCGTTTTGAATGCCTTCCCGAATAATTTCTTCTTGTTGCCCCATTGCTGCCGCCCATTCTAATTGTCCTCTAGATTGTAAAATCGTAGCAGCTTTCTGTAAATCCTCAATCCCCTTTTGTGGTTGCCCTTCTAAAGCTAACGCATTACCCCGATAAAAATAAGCTTCAACATAACCCTGTTCTGTCACTCTCGGAAAACAATAATCGAAGCAATATTCTGAAACTTTGATTGAGCCAAGCTTTGAGGCTTTATTTTCTAACAGTAACTAAAATTTATAGCCAAAACTTAGAAATTAAAGCCTCGAAAGGCTTTCAGCGATTGGGTTCTCCCAAAGTGATAAAAGAGGGATAATTAGGATCAAACTCAATTGCTTGCGTGTATTCAACAATGGTATTCAATAGTGCCGCATGTATCACTGCCAGCATAGTAAATAACAGAAGTACTCAGAGATTCTGAAAGATTCCTAGCATCTTCTTCTGTCAAATGGATTCGTATCGACGATGGCTATGGAATGCCAAACTCCTGTATCTCTGCTAGTAGCTTCAACAATTGTCTTTCTACTAATTTTACGTACATCAGATGTAGTCATGAAAACAATTGCTGGGTTTTCACCAGCAGCACGTGCAGGATTTTTACCAAGAACGTCTAGGAAACCAAGAATTTGATAATCTTGATAGCTTGGAGGCAATAAAGTGCCTTTCACTGCTTTTGCTTCATAAAAAATTGCATCTGCCAATTCTCTAAAAAATGGAGGAAATGTCGTAACAACTGGAAGCGGAACTATCCCATCTGGTTGTACATTAAGTATGCGTACTTTGCTATACCTTAATCGTGATTCAAGCTTTCTTCTGTTTGGAGTAATCGGATTACCCGGTTTTATAGTATCAACCGCGAACCTTTCAAATTTTACTCCCACTTCAGGTAATGAAATGCCTTGATTAATGGCAATTTGATCGAGTCTGCTTTTAGTCAATGGTGTTTGGTTTGGCTGGAATTAGCGCAGGTTTGAGCTTGAACAGCAAACGGAGTCATAGCAGTAGCTCCTACCCCGATGAATAGTGCTGTTTTACGTATGTAATTCATGATTAGAAATTAAAGTGAGTAAGCCTTTAGTAAGGCTTTAAAATTTTATTTATCGGTCAGTATATAATTTTTTTTTATAACTATGACTTCAGTAAATTTCCTGTCTAACATAGTTGTAGTGATTCTAGAGTAAAAGTATAATTTATAGCAAAGTTTTAATATGTTATTAAGTAATAATGCGTAAAAAAATATATTAAAAATATAAACAATGCTATGGAAGATAGGAATTACACTTGATATGGAGTGTAAAAACCCTGAAGAAAGAAATTTGCTTTTGAGAATGCTTATGGATTTAATAGTTGAAGATTTGGCAGCAATTGATAACAAACTTTCTCAGCGTCATATTGACCTTGACCCTAGTGGATATTTCATCATCTACTTGGATAGAGAAGGGGGGTTAATTTATGCAAAACATTTTACAAATGTGATTGACGATCGCGGTTTAGCCGTCGATCCAGAAACAGGAAAGGTAATTCCGGCGCGGGGAAAGGTCGAACGAACTAACACGACAATTTTTAGTGGGAGGACAGCAAAGGAACTTTGCGTGAAAATTTTTGAAGAAACTCAGCCTTGTACAGTCAGTAAATTAGACCATGCAGCCTATTTAGGCCGAGAATTTGCCAAAGCTGAGATGGCTTTAGTTACAGGACAAGAGTATGTTCAGGATTAGAAAGAAGGATGAAGTATAAAATTTTAATCTTTAACCTTCATCCTTCAGCCTTGGTCATTATCCATCAGATGATGGTTGATTTACCTGATAAATGTAGTAAGTCGCCATCGGGATGATGGTGGCGGCGATTAATAATCCTATTACCCAAGCAGTGGCGTTACCTTGGTCAGTTTCTTCTGCTTTGGTAAATGTGCCTTCTACTTGTACATTGTCGGTAACTTCGGGTGGGCCAGGATCGGGTTGGCCAGAGAGAACAGCAACTAAGCGATCGCTTGCATCTAAAAATGCTTGATTATATTTGTTACCATCCCGTAATGGCACACCCAATGTTTCATCAACTACACTTTCGGCAATAGAGTCTGTCAGCACAGACTTGACTTTATCCCCGGTAATCATAGCGCTGTTGTTGGCAACTGTAACTAGCACTAACAGCGTTTGATTCGCTTGCGCTTCTTTTGTAGGAAACCATTTTTCAAACAGTGCTTTAGCAAAACTTTCGGCTGTTTCTCCATAGTCAAGGCGGCGCACAGTTACAAATCTGACTTCATTGCCAGTTTTCTGAGCTAAGTCTTCAAAAGAACTACTAACCTTGCCTTCATTGATGCGGCTGATGACATCACCTTTATCTAGCACCCAGTTGGCATCGCTTGCTGTTAGGCTTGGCATTTGGTACACACCCGTAGCTAATGCAGGCGTAACAAACAGCGAAGAACCTAAAATGATCGCTAATAGCGATAAAATAAGCCGGATAAAGTGTTTTTTTATGCTAAGTAATTGGTTGAGGAGCTGTTTCATTGGAAATCTCTTAAGACAGACTTGCACCAAAAATACTACACAACCAATTTAAAAGGAAATAGGGAACAAGGAATAGAGAATAGGGAAATCCCATAATTAATATGACTATTATCTTAACTAATGACGATGGGATTGACGCTCCTGGTATCCAAGCCTTAATTACAGCTGTCAATGGCAAGAAGGCTATTATTGCTGCACCCAAGCACCATCAATCGGGCTGTGGGCATCAAGTCACTACCACGCAGCCAATTCATCTCCAGCGGCGTTCTGAAATTGAATATGCGATCGCAGGTACTCCTGCTGATTGTGTGAGAATTGCCATAACGCAAATTTGCCCAGATCCCAAATTTGTTTTGTCTGGTATCAACGCTGGAGGTAATTTAGGAGTCGATGCCTATATTTCAGGCACTGTTGCTGCTGTGCGAGAAGCCGCGATGCATGGTATTCCAGGAATTGCTATTTCTCATTACCGCAAAGCTAAGCAGAATTTTGATTGGGATTTAGCTGCCAAGTTTACTGCTAAGGTTTTAACGGAGTTACTCCAGCGCCCTCTCGAACCAGGAAGCTTCTGGAATGTCAATCTGCCGCATCTACAGCCGGGAGAACCAAATCCGCAACTGGTGTTTTGTCAACCATGTACCAAACCTTTGCCAGTCAACTATCGCATTGATGGTGATAATTTTTATTATGTAGGAGAATATGGTAAACGCGATCGCACTCCTGGCAGCGATGTCGATGTCTGTTTTTCTGGTGATATCGCTGTAACCCAGCTGAAGGTATGACTATTTAAGATACAAAACTTCCATACTTAATCAGTTCCTTGAATCAAAGATGTCAGCCTGTCTAGTGTTTGTGTAAGTTTAGCTAGTTTTTGTAGTGAGTCATCTTGAGATTCAGCCAGGCTTTGGACAGCATCACACAATGCAAAAATTTGATAACCTTGCTGCTGTACCTGCTTTCCCTGTGCTTCGACTTGCATACTCAAATTTTCTAGCCTTTCACCAAGACGTTCAATTGTTTCAGTTGTAGAGATTACGGCTTCTCCGATTTGCTCAACAATGGACTCTAAGCGACTAATTTTAACTTCAATTCCTGCTAAAACCATATCTTTATCACCCCTAAATTTAACGTCGCCAATTATCCTTAAATAGTTAAATAAACTTTTCACCAAATAATGATTATTTTTTTGGTGATCTTGCCAAATTGTGATGTAGAAGTATTTTTCCTCAGCTACTATCTGCTGCCTCAATTATGCAAGACATGCTATCTTATGCTTTTTTCTGAAAAATCCCTCTTTGGGAGATGTTTTCGCTTTCTACTTGCATTCATACCAGATATTCAGTTAATTTTTCTCTTTTACGTATTCAGTTGGTAACAAATTTTTAAACGCAGGCATACTTTTATACATAAAAGTTACTTTTAACCATCCTCCATACGATAGATTCGTCTTAACTTTATCTTATCTTTATATATATTTTACAAAATGTTATGATCCCCCCGACGTTGATGAAGATCAAGTGAATATACTGTAAAACCTAATACCATTAATAAAACTTAAGTATATAGTCTAGGTGAAGCTTACGTAGTTCTACCCTTGTTGCTCAATATTCGGCTAGAAAATGTATCAAACATCATTACAAAGCGTCTTTCAAGGTGCTACTTACAAAGCTTGGGAATTAGAATTTACACCTCATTCCTCGGTAAACTCTAAGTTCAAACGTAGTTTAGATATATTAGGAAGCTTGGTGGGGCTAGTAATTCTAGCCATCGTGTTTGTACCCATAGCGATCGCTATCAAAATAGATAGTCCAGGCCCCATTTTCTTTACTCAAGAACGCTATGGACTCCAAGGACGGCCTTTTGTGATTCGGAAGTTCCGTTCAATGGTTAATGATGCAGAAAAGTTAAAATCCTTAGTGGATAACGAAGCTAATGGGCTGATATTTAAAAACAAAAATGACTTTCGAGTCACAAAAGTAGGTCGCTTTCTGCGAAGTACAAGTTTAGACGAATTACCTCAGTTTTGGAATGTCCTTGTAGGTGAAATGAGTTTAGTAGGAACACGCCCACCTACTGGAGATGAAGTAATAAAATATACAAAACGTCACTGGCAACGTTTAAATGTCAAACCCGGATTAACTGGTGAATGGCAAGTAAACGGTCGTTCTCAAGTGAAAGATTTTGAACAAATAGTTGATTTAGACTTGCAGTATCAAAGTAACTGGCATCGATTGTACGACTTGTTATTGATTGGAAAAACTTTCTACATCATTTTTGGACGTATCGGAGCTTTCTAATTATTTCACTGTTAATGGTATAAATAACTAAACCATTGACAGTGACACAATAAAAATACTTAATTTAGTTGATTGAAATTTTCAGAAACACAATTGCGATCGCGCAGAAAGCGAAGCCTACATAGTTAATTATCCTTGGTAAAAAGTCATTTATTTTCCTTTGGCTGATTAAATTGCCAACTATTCTGGCACTCATCACAACTGCATACTGAGTCAAAGTATTACCCAAAATATAGGCAAGCAATGGTATCACATTTGCCTCAATAATAGATTGACCATTGCTGTAACCTTGAAACAAACCAGCCATCACTCCTAAAAGCGCGATAATCAACCAATGAAATTGGTTTGGCATCACCAACATAGCGCCAAAGGTAATGCTGGAAACAGCGATCGCTATTTCTGCACCTTGTAAATTTAGCTGGTATAAGTGCAGGAATGTTCCTAAGACTGTTGCTAAGACAAACAAGCTAGCAATCAAAGTACCATGAATGATGCTAGCCGAGAGTAAGCCAACAGCAACGAAGCTGGTTAAACGATCCAAGCCAATTACTGGGTCAGCTATTCCCCACAACAAGCCTTCCCAGCAATTAGCTATGGCATGGTGAGATGGTAATCCACTCCATGAAGTTAATAAGCTAATTAGAATTAAAGCAGCGATCGCTCCTAGATGGCGGTGCTGTAAATTGGACAAAGAAAAATCTTTTAGAGCAGAAGATTTTGATAATCTAATTTTAAACATTGCTGATGCCAGACTAATTTTTTCGGTACTTTATACTGCCCAAGTATCCAAAAAAACTAACGCCATAATTGCTCTGGATCATCCCGATTTCATCAAGTTATGTGAAGGTTTAATAGCCTATCCATAACATCAAGCAGATTTCATTTGGATGGGAATCTGGATTAGGAACTCTGTACCTTGAAGTGGTACTGAAATAAATTTGAGGATACCACCATGCTTATCTACGATCTGGTAGCTAACTGACATACCAAGACCTGTACCGGAACCAACAGGTTTAGTAGTAAAAAACGGGTCAAAAATCTTTTGCTTTACCTCTTCTGTCATCCCACAGCCATTGTCAGCAATCCTAATCATCACTTGATTGTGATCTAAGACCTCTGTGCATATACGAATTTGGGGATTGTGAACTGACTCTTTCACTGCATCAATGGCATTAGTCAGAATATTCATGAATACTTGATTGAGTTGTTTGGGATAGCAATCAATGTTAGGCAAATTGCCGTATTCTTTAATGATTTGAATATCTGGATGTTTACCTTGACCTTGCAAGCGATTTTGCAAAATAAACAGAGTACTATTAATACCTTCGTGAATATCTACTTGTTTAATTTCTGCTTCATCAAGTCGTGAAAAATTTCGTAACGATAAGACAATATCGCGGATACGCTCAGCTCCCATTTTGATAGAAGATAAAATATTTTTTAAGTCTTTTTGCACAAAATCAATCTCAATTTCTTTGGCAAATACTTGGATTTCTGGAGCAGGGTGAGGATGATGTGTTTGGTAAAGTGAAATTAATTCTAATACATCTTGGGTATATTCATTGGCAATGATGCTATTGCCATAAATGAAGTTAACAGGATTATTAATTTCATGGGCAACACCTGCAACTAATTGCCCTAAAGATGACATCTTCTCAGTTTGAATTAATTGAGCTTGTGTATTTGCCAGTTCCTTCAAAGCAATTTCTAGTTTTGCAGCTTGTTTTTTGGCCTGGTTAGCAATAGCCAGAGACTCTGTCATGGTTTGCCTTAATTGAGCTGTACGCTCTTCAACTCTAATTTCTAATTCTGCTTTAATTGTTAAAAGTGCTTCTTCTGCTGCTGTACGCTCAACAATTTCGGCTTTTAATTGGTTGTTAGTTGCCTCTAGTTGTGCTGGACTAGGTAAAGCCAGTGCTTGAGGAATGATCGGTACTAATAAAATAGCTGTATAAACAGAGACAAAAGCTGTCAGAGCTTTGAGCAAATAAAAAATGCTGACAACACAAAACATTAATGAAGTAATTCTTCTACTTGATGTTGGCTCCACAAAGTTCTATATAAACCTTGCTTTTGCAATAGTTCTAAGTGATTTCCTGTCTGGACAATTCTTCCCTTATCCATGACAAAAATCCGGTCAGCCGCTGCTGCTGCCGACAATTGATGCGTAATAAATATTACAGTTTTTTTATCTGTACCACTCGATAGATTATTAAGAATTTTTGTAGCAGTTTGATTATCTACACTAGATAGAGCGTCATCTAAAATTAATACTGGAGCATCGACTAACATTGCCCTAGCTAAAGCAGTACGTTGCCGTTGCCCGCCTGAAAGAGTAATACCGCGTTCACCAACTATAGTTTCGTATTGTTGAGGAAAATTAGTAATTTCTGGGTGAATTTGAGCCATCTGGGCCATCAATTCTACATCTTCTTGTTCTCTAACTGGATCACCGTAGCGGATATTATTTTTGATTGTAGTGCTAAACAAAAAGCTATCTTGCGGTACATAGGCGATCGCACTCCGTAAATCTGCCAACGCTATCTTAGTAATATCTAACCCATCTAAAAACAACTGTCCTGATTCAATATCTAACAAGCGTGGTAAGGCATTTGCTAAAGTTGATTTCCCAGAACCAATTGCTCCAACAATAGCCACTAGTTCCCCAGGTGCGATCGTAAAATTGAGATTTTCTAAAGCTGGGATAGTGGAACCAGGGTAGGTGTAGCTGAGATTTTTAGCTTTTAATTCCCCGTTCACCTCAGTTCTAGATAGATGGATGACATCAGCAGTATCTTGAATTTTTGGTGTGACAGTGAGAATAGATTCTAAGCGATCAATACTGACTTCACCTCGTTGGTAGGCAGTAATCGTGAATCCCAAAAGCGTAGTGGGGAAAACCAAACGCTCTACATAAATCAGCAGCGCTAAAAAGTCCCCAACTGCCAGCGTTCCAGAAGATATCCGCGCCGTCCCTAGCCAAATTATAATCAGCGAACTGAGACTAGCTAGACCGCCAATCAACGGAAACAAAATATTTCGGCTTTTTGCTAATTGCATGTTAGCCGCTAATAGCTGTTGATTCCTTTGGCCGAAAGCTCGACGCTCGTTTTCTTCTTGGGCATAAATTTTAATTAGAGCAATGCCGCTAATATCTTCTTGAATAAGTTCACTGATATCAGAGAGTTGCTCTTGTACTGCTGCTTGTTGTTGGCGTAAGTGATTGCTAAACAAATGCACTAACAAAAACATCAAGGGATACACTGCTAGAGAAGCTAATGTGAGATCCACACTAATTGCCAGCATAACGGGCAATGTTAGGAGATAGGCAAAAAATGTATTCGCCAAACTTAATACTGCAAAACCTAACAACCGCCTAATGTTATCTACATCACTAGTAGCCCTGCTAATCAAATCGCCAGCGGTATTAGTGGCAAAATAAGACGGCTCCAGCTTGAGTAAATGTTCAAAAATCTGTTGTTTGAGGTCAAATTCTACCTGACGGCCTACCCCAAACAGCCAGATGCGCGATGCCATACGTATTAGCCACATCGCTGAACTCAGCAAAATGATCGGTACTACGTAATAGAGTACTTGGTTCAAGCTGAAGTTTGTCGCCAGTTTATCAACGCAGGCACGAATTAACCAAGGGATATAAACACCCAGGGCGTTTACAGACAACAGCGCGAGAATGCCTAATGTAGCCTCTCGCCAATGGGGACGCAGATAAGCACCGAGTTTAGCAAGTCGTCGAGAGTTGGCCATTCAAGCAATTTTGCAACTTTATCATCCTAAACCAACAGATCATCAATCTGTTGTTTATTTGAAGTTTAGTCGTCTACCTTACATAAAAAGTGTAACTTCTAGGAAATTGTAGAATCACCATCAGCAGGTCTAATAAAAATTTAAATAAGGCCAGCCACAAGAACGTAGCATTACGGCCTTTTTAAAGTAATTTTTTAACCTTGTATCTGGTTTCCACGTAAGAAAATGTAAACTTGGCTAAGATAACTTTCCCAGACTTGGGTTGTTAATTGCAGGGTGGCTGCACTGGGTACAAAATCTTCAATCCGCAATCCTCTTGTCCTGATATCTTGAGGATTTTGTAACAAATAAGGTGGAATTTTTATATCCACTGAGTTGAATGCTACAGTTGCCTGACTCAGATCTCTAGCAGGTAGAATAGTATCCCCCACTACGTCTGAGATATAGTTGACTGTGGTGTCTTGTCTTAATGCTACAAGGGTTTCAACAGGAGAAGCATTGAGTGCTGTAGACGAAGCTACGCGATAATTCTGGACAATTTCTTTAGTTGCTAGGTTGGTATTATCAACCATTGCTATCGGTGTCCTTACCAAGAAGTAAGCGATCGCTGGTGTACTGGACAATAGTAAAATTGTCAGCGCCCAACCCAGCAAGTATCCTCCTGGTTTATCTATCCCGCCTCCCTTGATTCTTTGAGCTGCAAACATCATTAACAAGACCGAAGCTCCCAGAGGCTTAAGGGGAAACGATATCAATCTCCACAAAGACGCGACAGCTGGTTCATTAGGATTAACAAACGACAGCGCTATGACGATCAACACAATGACTAAGACTAATCGCCCTGCAAAAGTGCCGCTGGGATAAAATCTCTGGAACAGGGAATATACGATAGTGCCAATTAGTAGCCACAATAGTACCCGGCTTAGCAGTAGAAACATAGATAAACTCTCAAATTTTCTGGTGCGGTGAGCCAGTGGCGCGTTTTCCCCTAGGAGAAAGTTCCGCAAGGGTTTTTCGGTATAAAGCAACTGAACAACCCGTAAGGGTCAGCCTAGAGGGTTTAAGCAGTGGGTTTATTTTATCGTCAAATTGTAATCGCACTGTTACCTGACTGCAAATACCTCAAGCCTGTAACCAAAGACTACCGTCGTAGTGATTTTAGTGCAATTTTTTCATACTGAGTCTATTATTTTTAATTTTTATAGAGGAGTAATGTGGCACCAGTAAACTAAATTAATTGAGTAGTTGTCAACTATAAAGGAAAAACTTATGTCGTCTGCAAAGCCCAGCATTCTAGTAACAGGGGGAGCAGGGTATATTGGCTCTCACACTGTACTTGCTCTTAAACAAGCCGATTATGACGTGATAATACTCGATAATCTCGTTTATGGGCATCGAGACTTAGTAGAAAAGGTTTTAAAAGTTGAACTGGTAGTGGGTGACACAGGCGATCGCGCCCTACTGGATGACTTATTTAAAACCCGTAATATTGCCGCAGTTATGCACTTCTCTGCTTATGCCTACGTAGGAGAATCGGTTACAGACCCAGCTAAATATTACCGTAACAACGTGTTGGGAACCCTGACACTGCTAGAAGCAATGCTGGCCGCGTCCATCAATAAATTTGTCTTTTCTTCTACTTGTGCTACTTATGGAGTGCCGGAAATTGTACCCATTCCGGAAAATCATCCCCAAAATCCCATCAATCCTTATGGCGCTACTAAGTTAATGGTGGAGAGGATTCTTTCTGATTTTGATGTTGCTTATGGATTAAAGTCAGTGCGTTTTCGCTACTTTAACGCTGCTGGTGCTGACCCCAAGGGTTTGCTAGGCGAAGATCACAACCCAGAAACCCATTTAATTCCTTTGGTGCTGCTGACAGCTTTAGGCAAACGGGACTTTATCTCAATTTTTGGTACTGATTACCCCACGCCTGATGGTACTTGTATTCGCGATTATATTCATGTGAGCGACTTGGCGGATGCTCATGTTTTGGGCTTGGAATATCTCTTAAAAGGTGGCGACAGTGAAGTTTTCAACTTAGGCAATGGTAGTGGCTTTTCTGTCAAAGAAGTAATTGCAGCTGCCGAACAGGTAACTGGACTACCGATAGCTGTACAAGAATGCGATCGCCGTCCTGGAGATCCTCCATCTTTAATTGGCAGTGGTGAGAAAGCTAGAAAAGTCTTAAACTGGCAACCCCAGTACCCATCCATCAAAGATATTGTGACTCATGCATGGCAGTGGCATCAACAGCGGCATATCTAAAAGTGCTAATTGCTAAGGGATCGAGACAGTTGCTCTAGATTATTTCTTTCGCAATCGTGCCCAAGAATAAAGATTGGCAAGATGAACAGCAGAAAAAACTGGTAGAAAGTTTCAGTCGTTTGTAGAGACGCTCAAAAAGAACCTTAGTGATGTTCAAGTTTATCGTGTAGAAAATATCAGTATTGATGTTTATATTATTGACAAAATCCAATCTGGTCACTTAATAGGACTAAGCTATTACGCTTTTAAATTACACAATCACTTCCTAAGTTTGTTGATTGCTAGCGTCAACAGTCAAGGCTTCGGCTTCGCTCAGCCTTGACCCTGAGCGCAGTCGTTCGCGTAGCGTCTCGCAGAGAAGGGTCAACAGTCCATACGAAAAGATGTGTAACTTAGATGCGTGACAGCTTATCAACAAAAATTGTCGGAATTTAGTAGTCTATATCAAAGAAGAGGCAAGGGGCAGAGGGTAGTAAAGAGAATACTTTAGGCTTGTGATATCTTTGTTTTTTTCATCTGCACCTCACGCCCTGCCCCCCTTCCTCTTTTAGTCTTGAGTGTTAGCAAATTGCCATACTCAAGATAGTTTATGCACGAGTTGGTTCAACTCGTGCGTAAAACAGACCACGAATCTTAACTTCTTTAGGTTCGCCAGCACCTAAATCTGTATCAGATGGTTGTTCACTCACAAAAGTACCAGCAATTTCACCAGTAGAATTATCTACTTTAGCTACTTGCAAAGAAATTTTGCCACTGAGACTTTCAGCACGCTTAACGTTAGCGCGGGTAAGTTCTTCATCATCTGCTTGGGCGGGGAGAGCCACGGCATTATCATAGCCACTGACGACACCACGACCTTTAGGATCTAAGAAAGCAGCACCACGATAGGAAGGAACCTTGAAAGCACCTTCAAAGTCCGTGGAGGTGTTAATACTGGTCAAACCAGGTTGTGTTTGAGCAACCAAATCTTTGATGGTGAAAAGGAAAGGTACTAATTCACCACCAGGGAGTTTTACAGTTATGGCTTGAAAGTCAAGACCGTCAGCTTCTTTAAAGGTCAGGCTATTATCTGGGTTAATTTTCAAGTTGCCTTGTACCTGATCAATCGTAGAAGTGTATCTGGTCAATAACTTGCCAGCCACAAATTCTGCTTCCTGCCGTTTATTAGCAGGTTCTTCTTTCACAAAGAAATTGGTTGGCTCTAAGCAGAGTTCTTTGATGGCATAGGACTGGCTAGAGTCGAGGGGAATGGAGCCACGGCTAGTTTCTGCCAGTTGGGGGCATTTGTTAGCCAAGCCAGTGCCTCTAATTTGATCGTAAGAGAGTAAATCCCTACCACCACTAGAAGAAGGGCCGTCACTACAAGCAGTGATTAGCCCTAGGCATAAAGCCAAGAATGTAACAATTAAAGCGCGATACCTCATGGTCAACCTCAATGTCAAAAATTAATATCTAAAGTGCGTACTTCGAGGAACACGAAGAGTTAGGTTTACTTTGTGCCTAACAAATGCTAGATACATCTGCGGCATCGCCCAAGTCGTCGTTTTGTATTATGTATGTGTTGCCACTACATACAACCCAATGCTTTATGGGGAAATCAGCCAGATCATACGATTTTTTTTAACTCAAAATCAAAGCACTCTAGCTTTAAATTCAGAAGTTTTAATTGTATCTAGCTTGTGTAGAGGCTGTATTGAGCGTCACTGCGCTGTTTTACAAGTAAAAGCCATTGAGCAATAGGGGATCGTTAAGCTTCTAGAAGTTTCGGGGAACATAATCTCCTCCACATTCTCAGATTGCGGTCTAAAACTTGTTACAGCAGATGAAAACCAAAAATCTCCGGTAAATTTGAGTAGACCTCATTTACACGGATTGGGTAGTGTGAGCAAAAATAACAGTCTGGAATTGGGAAAATTATCTGAGCAACTGCAAACGATCGCCACCGCAGTGCATGATGTAGCTCAAGGTTATCAAGGGGATGCCATAGCTCTTTTGAACTTGCTACGGCAATTGGAGCAATTACATCGAGACATCCGGGATGGTGCTTTTCAAGAAAGTTTGCCTGATAATCGCCAGCACCTCTACTCGCTCCTAAAAGATATTGAGTCTGAGGGTGGCTGGCCTTATATTGGGCGGATGAGGCTCCAAGCTTTTTTAGCGAATTTGCCCCATGAAGCTACGGGGGAAGACAGCAAACAGACAAATAGTGATGAAGTGTTGGATAGCGATCGCTCCTCTAAATGTTAATTTAGCGCCGATAACTAACACCATCACAAAGAAAGCGATCGCGCCCTTCAATATTGGGGTTGTGCTTGAGATAGTTATCTACCCAGTTGCAACCACGCAGGAGTAGGTCATCAAGATGCAAATTCCATAAAATTATGGTGTTATCACTACTAGCTGATGCCAGGGTTTGACCATCAGGGCTAAAGCTAACACTTAATACTGGAGCGCGATGCCCGTTGAGGGTTTTAATCAATTTGCCCTCACGGCTCCAAAGTTTGACTGTACTATCCCAACTAGCTGCGGCAAGTAATTCACCATTGGGACTGAAAGTAACGGCATTGACGCTATCACTGTATCCTTTTAACAGTGTTTTCAACAAAGTCCCATCCCGTCGCCAAAGTCTAACTGTGTTATCCCAACTCGCAGAAGCTAACAACTGGTCAGTGGGACTGAAACTCACACCTAAAACCCAGCTATCATGAGGCGAAAAAGTTTTTAACAAAGTACCATCCCGTCGCCAAAGTCTGACTGTTTGGTCATCGCTAGCTGAGGCCAGTACCTGACCGTCAGGGCTAAAGTTAACGCTATTTACCCAACCCTGATGCCCTACTAAAGTTTTCAGCAAGCGACCATCACGGCTCCAAAGTTTCACCGTCTTATCTTTACTAGCTGATGCCAACAAATTACCATCAGGGCTAAAGCTAACACTCATCACACTATCGCTATGTCCCTGGAGAGTCTTCAGCAAAGTACCGTCAAGTCGCCAAAGTTTCACTGTTTTGTCATAACTTCCTGACGCTAGGATTTTACCTTTGGGATCAAAACTAACACTGGGAACATTATCTGTATGTCCCACTAAAGTTTTATAAAGTCGGGGTTTAACTCCATCATCAATAATCTCGTCTCGTTGCCAAAGCTTCACGGTGCGATCGCGGCTACTAGAAGCCAACATTTGACCATCAGGACTCCAAGCAACGCTCAAAACTCGATCTTGATGCCCTTGCAGAATGGGTAGTGTGGGAGCATCCAAACTCCACATTTTCACTGTTTTGTCATAACTTCCTGATGTCAACAATTTATCATCTGGACTGAAAGCTACGGCAGCAACAGCATCGCTGTGCCCTTTGAAAGTTTTGAGTAACGTGCCAGTCACACTCCAAAGATTGATTGTGTTGTCATCACTTCCTGAAGCTAACTTTTGACCATCAGAACTAAACTTGAGGCTCCAAATTATACTAGTATGCTGTTGTAAATTTTTGTAAAGACGAAAATCTAACCCATCTTGCTGCCACAGTTTCACTATTTTGTCTCGACCTGCTGAGGCTAGTAGCTTACCGTCAGGGCTGAAAGTTACAACAGTCACACCATCCTGATGCCCGTACAAAGTTTTAACTAAGCTTCCGTCTCTTCGCCAGATTTTTACTGTTTTGTCGTCACTTGCTGAAGCTATGAGTTGACCATCTGGACTGAAGCTTACCCAGTTAACTTCTTCTTGATGTCCCTTAAGTGTTTTGACTAAACTACCGTCCTGGTGCCAGAGTTTGATGGTTTTATTTTGATTGCCAGTAGCTAGCAACTCTCCATCAGGGCTGAAACTGACGCTATAAACCGAATCACCTTGTCCGGCAATAGTTTGAGATGGCTGCGAGTCAAATTCTCCTGTAATGGAATTTTTTTGCCATATTTTTACTGTTTTATCGAGACTGGCTGATGCTAATTTTTGACCGTCTGGACTAAAAGTGATGCTAGTAACAGCATCAGTGTGACCCTTGAGAGTTTGAAGCAATGTGCCGTCAGGATGCCAGATTTTGATAGTTTGATCTCGACTGGCTGATGCTAATAATTGACCATCAGGGCTGAAAATTACACCCCAGACAATATCAGAGTGACCTTCCAAGCGGTTTAATTCCGTTACCCCGTAAACTGCCTGTTGTAGGGCTGTCACCACCCGCATTCTGGTTTCTGGCTGGACTCCTTGTGCTTGTTTGAGTTTTCTCCAAGCCCGCAAACCTTCTAACAAAGCATCAAATTCTTTATTAGAAGCAAACAAAGCTTCACTTGATGCCGCGATCGTACTAATTTTCCAGTTGGTTTCACTGCGTTCTGCTCTAATAGTTTGGCGAATAGCTGCTCTTTTTTGTAGGTCGGCTTGCCACCATAATGCTGCTATTGTTCCGCCCATCATGGCCAATACTATGCCCGCTATCCGTGCTTCTCGCAGTCGCCGTTGCAAAAGCAAATTGAGATGCTCTTGAGAAAGTTTTTGAGCTACTTCAGCTTTGGTTTTTTCAACTCTTACTTTTTCTAGTTCAGCAACTACACCATAGTTGTTCTTTTGGCGAATTGGTTCTACTAAATAATCATGAACTAATTGGTAGCGATCGCCTAATTCTTCTCGCAGTCGTAATACTAATCCTGAACCGACTAAAATCTCTAAAGTTAATTCCCAAACAGATTTAAAATCTGATGTTTGATCAATGTTTTTTTTCAGAGCGATCGCCAAATCACCCTTTGTCCTAAGTGGACGTGTGCCTTTTTCTTCAGTTAATTCAAATAATAACTTCCAACTCAGTTCTTCATTTTCTTGTCCACAATCTTTAATAACTTCTTCAAGCCAGCGTTCAACTAATTTTTTAGAGCCGCCGCAAAGCTTGTATTGTTCTAGCGTTGTAATATTTTCTGTTTGTAGTTGAGCGCCAACTATTTGTAGCTCAATGGGATGTACCTCTCCAATTTCCCCTGCTAAATCTTGTACTAATTTTTGAATTAATTCATCGCTCAGTTCGTAGTGGGAGCGTTGAGTAAAACTTTTAATAATACCTATTGTATCTTCAGTAGAAAACTTCCCTAGATAGTAACGAATATCCTTATCAAGGATATTTTTATTGATTACACTTAAATCACTATTATCCTTGCTTAAACGTTCAAAATCTAGTAAATAATGTAAATAATCTTCCCTTAAAGATAGAATTATTTTAATGAAAGGAATGTTTAAACATTCACTGAAAAAATTATAAAAAATTATCCTTTTAGAATTGTTGTTAATAAAGAAAAATTCTTCAAATTGATCAAAAATAATAACTACTGTGTGATTGCATTCAGCAACTAACCGGAGTTTTTCTAAAAGTATAGTAGGAGAAAAATCTATAGCAATTGGGATTTCTATTTGTGCTAGTAATTGGTTGATATTGCGTCCCAAAGCTGTAACCCAATCGGTATAACTAGATAAAATAATAGGCAAAGGTATACGTTCACCGATGGCTTTTCCTTTTAAAGCCGGTACTAAACCAGCCTTGATAATTGAACTTTTACCAACCCCCGATAGCCCATGAATTACCGTAAGCTTATAGTCAGCACGAGTAATTCTTTCAATTAAACGATTAACATCCTGCTGTCGTCCAGAAGCAGCTATTTCCTGGGCAACTTCCTCTGGAATAAATGGTATTTTTTGCGGTTCCACGACTGGGTTAATTTTGCAGCGTTGCGGCTGTAGTTGACTAGCACCAATGAATGCACGAAAACCGTACTGATGTTCTATTTGAATTTTTTCTTGCTTGAGGTTAAAAGCTTCTGTGTAGTCATGACGTTCAAAAAAGTAAAGCGATCGCAATTCTTCTAAAATCTCTAAATACAGCAACGGCTCATACTGTAGTTCGCAAACTACCCGCGCCCATTCTAAGTTACTAATAGCTTCATCACATTCACCTAAATGCCGTTGTGTCCGTGCCAGCAGCAAAAGATACCAACTTTCCTGTTGTCGCGCAATGTCTGTTGCCAGTTCTGTAATCGAAAGTGCTGTATTCACTAATTCATGAGCTAATATCCATTTAGATTCAGAAACTGCCACAGCTGCCAAAAAGCCATAATCTTGAGCAACTTGCGTTGAATTGCCATAGATTTTATGCATCAATAAAGATTTTTGAGCTAATTCTTTTAATTCTTTCCAGGCTTGTAAACGTTGCAGCATTTCACAAGCAGGCAAGATAAATTTGGCAACCAAATCTTGCCTTTGTTCCTGTTCTAATACCTCTAGACATTGTTTAAACCAAACGAAAGCATGTTGCCAGTAGCTACTATTAGCACCCTGATGTAAGTCTGCCATCCGACGGTAACATAGCCCTAAATGAAACAATACTATTGCCTGCCAGAGTCGATAAGGGGAATTTTCTCTTTCTTGAAATTCTTCTTTTTCTTTTTTCCCTTCTTGTTGCCATAGAGCTAGACTTTTTTGATAATGGGCTAAAGCACCGTTAATCTGATCGTTGGCATATTTGTCTCGCCCTAACACAAATTCTAAACTAGCTTCTAATCCTGGTTCTAATTGAACACTATATAGCCGTAGAAGATCATTACGAGCTGATTCAATTTCGAGACGATGCTGAGACTTTGGTGCTAAATCAAGGGCAGCATTAGATAAAAATCTTGCAGCACCAGCTTCTAAGACTTTGCCAAAGAGAGATTCTGTTTCTTGCCGTATTAAGGCAATTAAATCTTCTTTAGTCATTTCAAATTTGATGGTGGTTGCGGCCCAGCTTTTGAAATCAGGTGCTAATCTAGCTAACAATGATGCCACTTCATCTTGCAACCACAAAACTAATGGAAAAGAAAATGTAGCTGCATAAATATCTCGTGCCTGGTTGATACCAGTCAGTAAGTCTTCGAGATAAATAACTGACTCTAGACCAAACACCATTAAAGCTGATGGTAAAGAATCCGTCACAACAGCAGAATGATCTAGAAATAATTCTGTAACTATTTTGTTGTGTAAAACAGTAGTTGATGGTTGGATAAATATCTCTTTTAAATTTATATCTTTAGTAAAAGAGTGGAGAGCATCCAACATTTGTTCACGCAATTGTCCATAATTACATCGGACTAATATCAGCGAAAATTGACCTTGGGAGAGATGAATTGATCGAACTAACCTTTGCAGAGATTGCTGATTATTTTCGGCGATCGCTGCTATGAGTTGCCACTGTGTCATAACTAAAAACCGATCTATAAAGGAATAATAAAAAATTGCATATTAAAAATTGAAAAGGCATAAATAACCTTTCCAACTGTGTAGTAGCTTGCCGTAAACATGCAGATTACGAAGAACTCCAGATGATGCCATCCAGACATCTATTTTTAATTCAACTTTTATTGAATTCTTAATTTTTTATATTCTTATTTCGTGACTTTTTTTTGCTGCCAATTTATAACTTTTTCTGTTTCTGCTAATGCTGGGCTAATACCAAACCAGCGCCCCAGAGGATCGCGGTATTCAAATAAATACATACTTCGCAGTAAACTTTGGTAATCAGACTCGCCTTTAACGCTCTGCTGCTGCACCACTTCAAACAGTAATTCCCACTGATATTCATCAATAGCTAATAGCAAATCATCACGGTAATCCTTAATTACAGCTTCTAAACAATCTCTAGAAAAAGGTGGATCTTGCCGCTGAAGACAACTATAAAGCAAACCCAATAAATTACGGATGTGACCGCCACTGACGCGACATAAACGATCAAGGGTTTCTGGATAATCGAATAATTCTGTAATTAATGACAGTCTTTGATTATAAGAAACTTCTGGAAAAGCTCTTGCTAACACTAATTGGCGTAATAGTGACATTCCTGGTTCGTAGTCACTACTATCTCTTTGTCGCACTCGTACCATTGGCAAAACTTTAGGTGCAATGCCTCCACCCAATCGGTTTTTGAGTGTTTCATACTCATTGGAAAAAATTAATGCTAGGGGAATTGTGTAAACTAAGTGGCATTTAAGTCGGCGTAATTGTTCACCTCGGTCAATGAAGAGATATTCTGGTTGTGTCCGCCCAGATGCAACAGGGCGCATATCAACTCTATCCAGGTTATCTACTATAACAACCAGTCCTTTTTGACCTCTTAACTTGAGTTGTTCAACAGCCTTGTCTAATACCTCTTCATTAATAGCTTGCAAAATACTATTGGTACGTGGTTCCAGATATTGCCTTAACTGATTTCGTAACTGGGCGCTACCTTTAGTTTTAGCTGTAATTTTGGCAATACCTAAAGACAATTCTGCTTGTCCAGAAAGTTCGATGGGACTTTGTAAAAAATCCCCAATTTCTTTAAACAGATTGATAAAGTAACCGGGTTTTAATTTGATGCCAATTGCTTCTAAACTGACACTAACTTGGCGGGCTACACTCAACAAAATATCACTGACATCAATGTCCGCCATGTCTAAGTCTTGACTGGACTCAAAATAAACTACATGAAATCCTGCTACTTCTAGTTCTGCTTTAAGGCGCTGCAACTCCGTTGATTTACCGCAGCCAATATGCCCCGTAAATAACTGGCAGGTTGGCTCATCGGGAGAAATACGACTGATAGTACGTTGTAATTCCTCAACAATCTTACAACCCCGTACATCGGCAAAATCGATGTAGTACTGCTGATCCAACACATTACCCATATTTAACGTGTAGCTAGGGTTACATGCTTTGTAAAAGCGTGACAGATTCAGTGTATTTCTCATGTAAATGCGTTTTTTGTCTTTTTATATACTTTTATCTCCACCATTTGTATGAGTACTTAATTAGCTCGCAATTGATAATATTGCAGAGTACAGCGCTCGATGCAGAATTGCGACAAGCAACAGTCAGTACCATGATAGAGATTTAATTTACCCTGATGGGTACAGTATATCCGTCTTTTTTAGAGATGCTATTGAGCTTTTGATAATCTTTAAGCTTTTACTTGACTAAAAATTAACTTATGTGCATTAGTTAATTGGGTAGAAAAAGCTACTATGTATTACTGTTCTTGATTTGTGTAGCCATTGATGGAGCAGTTATATGTACTAAATCTAGCAAGATATAGCAAAGAGATGCTGACAGGGTTTACTGTAGTTAATCAGTTACTCTCAAACCGAAGAATAGAACCGAAACCAAAAAGGGGTTTAAATGGCTGGCATAATCTCAGTTTCCCATACAGATTTAGCCCAGCGCCGTCAGAAATTACGTCGGCGGCGGCAGATGAAAATTCTTCAGGCTATTTGGCGTACCTTGGCCATTAGTGGTCTGGCTGGTGGTTCACTATGGGTGGCAATCCAACCAACATGGGTACTCAATGCTTCCAAGCAAATTGTGATGAAATCAGGGAATCAAGTGCTGTCGGAAGAGGCAATGCAGTCATTTTTGACGCTTTCCTATCCTCAGTCTTTATGGCGGATTGAACCATCTGCGATCGCCGATTCTTTGAAGCAACAACCAGCTATTGCCCAAGCAACCGTCACTCGTCGTCTTTTTCCTCCTGGATTAATCATTGAAATCCAAGAACGAGTACCTGTAGCGATCGCTCAACAGCCAAAATTACCAAATGCTGATATTAACAATAAACAAGTATCTACGGGCTTACTAGACGCAAGTGGGGTTTGGATACCTTTAGAAAAATACAAATTAGTGAATCCTGCCGTCAAATTGCCGAGTCTCAAAGTTATTGGGTTGCCAGCACAATACAGATCCTACTGGAGTCAGCTTTATCCATCTTTGAACCAAAGTTCTGTGAAAATTATGGAAATTGATTGCCAAGATCCAACGAATTTAATTTTGAAAACAGAATTAGGAAATGTGCATCTTGGTGCCCCAAGTCCTCAATTACCTGAACAAATTAAGTTACTTGCTCAAATGCGCCATTTATCTGCAAAGCTCAATCCCAGCCAAATAGAGTATATTGATCTGAAAAATCCCGAATCTCCATTAGTACGTATGAACCAAAAAAATCCAAAGATTGACTCTCAAATTCCCTAGAAATATCCAGTATGTTCAATTGAGTAAATTCTAGTCAATTAAGAAATTTTATGTTTGCTAAATATATTGATTATTTTCACTTTTCTAATCAAGCCAAAAAATTAGCGTCAATTTTTAATTAATTTAGACGAGGAAGAGCAATCGTCAGTCCTCATTCAAGATTAAAAGGCCTACAATTGTTACCCTAAGATCTGGTCGAGGAGTGCAATATGTTAGACAATCGGATGATGGTATCTGGTGTGAAAAATGCCTTGTACCTACCCAATCTTTGACTGAACCCAGCTTATAAAAGAGAAAATGCGTGAGTTTTTCATTGCAAAACACTGGTGTAGACGCTTTGAGGACAACTACTCTTCTCCTGACGAAGATGCCAGGCGTAGCTTGCTTCTCCGTAGGGACACGAGTAGGAAAATTTTTGTCACAACTACCTAAAGGATGTTTGGTTTTCCTGGTTTGTTAATTGCCCTGGCGAAAGTTCTGACACCATAGAATTTTATACTAAAAAAACCTCTATTCAGGCACACCAAATAGCAAATCAATCAGGATGTTATATAACTGATAAGCATAGTCTTCCTTGTCTTTAACTTTACAGTTAAGTAAAAGAAGGCAACATTTGTGTCTTAAGTTGCAATCATTTCTAACGGTTAAATCTATCGACTATATGATTAAGGCAATTGAGATGGACGATTACAGCACATCTTTGCAAGACATACTATCTGCTGAGCAAGCTAAACATGATGTTACTTATACTACTATTAGATGTATGTTTGATTGCCTAAAATTGGCCGATAGTATTAATCATTTGGGAAAAAAGAACCCGTGTTCTCAGTATCTTATTCTTTTAATCATGAATAAAATATACAACTTAAATGCAATGAATGTGGCTGTTAATGTAAAAAAAACAAGTACTGCTAGTTGCCAAAGTAATAGCCAATCTCAATCATTAACAGGATTATTAGGAGAGCCTTGGGTATATCAAAGGTATTGCCATGCCAAATTGGCACAATAGTAGTGAAAATATTCATATCGTGTGGAAGTTATTATGTATACTTCTCTAGAATTAGCTGTGCAAGCAACTGCTTTCATAGCTTATGCCGTAGCAAATTTTCGCATTTTCAATCTTGTTAAGGTTGGAAGTAGTGATCACAATAAAGAACAGTGCCATGAGGCAGTGTCCAACTATAGTTGACTCTTAGGTGAAGAACACCTGAAAAAGTCGTTTATCTACCCTTTCACAAATCCAATGACACTTGATAATAACCAAGAGCTTACCTATAAAAACTCCCAATCTGTGGGGCAGCCAGGATTTTCACTGGCAGCTAATTCGACTAATCCCTTTAATCATTCTGGGCTGAACTTTGGACAAAACAACGATAGTAAAAGGATTACTACGGAAAATAGCAGAATTGGCGAAATTGTTCCAGGCCGAGTTGCCAACATAAAAGTGATTGGTGTCGGTGGTGGTGGCGGAAATGCGGTTAACCGGATGATTGAGTCTGATGTTTCTGGAGTAGAGTTTTGGTCAATTAATACTGATGCCCAAGCTTTAACTTTGGCAGGGGCCCCCAGTCGGTTGCAGATTGGACAAAAGCTAACGCGGGGTTTAGGAGCAGGTGGTAATCCTGCCATTGGTCAAAAGGCAGCGGAGGAATCACGAGACGAAATTGCCACAGCTTTAGAAGGAGCTGATTTAGTATTTATCACGGCTGGCATGGGAGGTGGTACTGGCACAGGTGCTGCCCCCATTGTTGCAGAAGTAGCAAAAGAGATGGGCGCTCTCACTGTTGGCGTAGTGACTCGTCCATTTGTTTTTGAAGGTCGTCGCCGCACCAGTCAGGCAGAACAAGGTATTGAGGGGCTAAAAAGTAGGGTAGATACATTAATTATCATTCCCAACAACAAGTTACTGGAGGTGATACCTGAGCAAACCCCCGTACAAGAAGCTTTTCGCTATGCAGATGATGTGCTGCGTCAAGGTGTACAAGGAATTTCAGATATCATCACGATTCCTGGTTTAGTAAACGTTGACTTTGCCGATGTCCGAGCTGTGATGGCCGATGCGGGATCAGCATTGATGGGTATAGGTGTCAGTTCAGGCAAATCAAGAGCTAGAGAAGCAGCAATTGCCGCTATTTCTTCACCATTATTGGAATGTTCTATTGAAGGAGCTAGAGGAGTTGTCTTTAATATTACTGGTGGTAGCGACCTCACCCTACATGAAGTGAATGCTGCCGCAGAAGCAATATATGAAGTAGTTGATCCCAATGCCAATATTATTTTTGGGGCAGTGATTGATGACAGGCTACAGGGTGAGGTGAGAATTACAGTAATTGCTACTGGATTTACAGGTGAAGTGCAAGCAGCGCCACAACAAAACGTGGCTAACGCCAGAGTAGTAACTCCGGCCAAGCGATCAACACCAACACAAACACCACAAACCCCAACAGTTAATCCCCCAACACCAGTTGCAGAGCCCAAAGAAAAAACTGGATTAGATATTCCGGATTTTCTTCGTAATCGGCGTACACCACCACGGAATTAATTGATTTGGAATTTGAAGTTTTTAGATGAAATTTGCAGTCTCTTGTTTGGCTGAGTACTGTATAAAATCTGCTATCTCTAGGCTTTCGCTAGGAATAGGGGAGGGGTAAGCAATTCTGTTGTGATCCCCGATGCAGCCAGTTGATGACCAAGCTTGTCAATGCTACCCAGTTATCAAATAAACTTGGGCAGGAGTCTGCTGACTCATATAAAATAACCAAAAATAGTTTTATTTGAAAAAATAGGAATTGGTTGTGCATTATGTGACGTGTTCACGAATGCAATCAACGTGGATTGCGCCCACCTTTGGGGAATATATGCACTACCAAAATCAAGACTAGGTCAAACACAATTTTTGTATTGACCTGGTAGTGGTTTTAATTTTTTGGTAATTTTTGCTTGATGCAACATAAAAAGTTACATTGAGCACACTCAACATGTATATAGCCCTCTTTTATCACTTTGGGAGAACCCAATCGCTGAAAGCCTTTCGAGGCTTTAATTTCTAAGTTTTGGCTATAAATTTTAGTTACTGTTAGAAAATAAAGCCTCAAAGCTTGGCTCAATCAAAGTTTCAGAATATTGCTTCGATTATTGTTTTCCGAGAGTGACAGAACAGGGATAGTGTCATCCACAGGACGAAGATGCTTTCTCAAGGCGATCGCAATTCTATCTGTGTACTCCTGAGCAAAGCTTTCTGTAACTCGCTTTTTCATCGCCTAGCTAAGAATCACGCGAGTCCTACTTCAACGAGTCTTGCCTTAATAACTACAGGATTTAAAGATTCTCCATAGGTCTTTCAAGCATCCGGCGTACCCACGGTTACTGTCAAAATAAGAATTGAAAGCAGTTGCTCATGGTGAGCCACTGCTTTAAGCAGGCAATAGCCCAAGCCTACTTTTAGTAAGTGGCCTAGGAAACCATCCCCTTGGCGCTAGTCTCTTCCTTTTGGGAAAAAAGTGTACTAACTCGCCATCAACTTTTGATTTTTGACTAAGAAGCTGATTCTCTAGCTGTATGTGAACCGAGTTTTTTGCTATTAGGTGATACAGAAGGTTCACGATGTGTTGCCCGCAGTTTGGGCTTAGGAGTTCCTCGTCTTTCTTCTTCGCCACCGTTGGAGTCTGATTTGACCCAAGAGGAACGGCTACGTTCACCAGAAGACTCACGACGCTTGCTCAGCTTGGGTTTAGGAAGGGGACTGTTGTCTTCTTGGGGATCCACTCCTGATTGCAACCAAGCGGGACGGGTTTCATCGTAAGCGATTTGCAACGCAGCTGCGGCGATCGCATGAGCATCATATTTTTCAATCAGTTCGCTAACTATTGGCAAGAATGAAGCTAGGCGTTCGCCAGTTAAGGCTTCTCCAACTTGTTCTTGCAACTTATTGATGTGTCTAGCCTCAATTTGTGCCCGTGTGGGAATTGTTAGCAATTGCCAACTTTGACGGTTATGGCGCTCAAATGCCTGTTGTTTACGTCGCTCAAAAGGCTGAACTAAAGAAATAGCCGTTCCTTCTTTACCAGCTCGACCAGTACGACCAATCCGATGGACGTAGGTTTCCACACTATCAGGCAAGTCGTAGTTGATCACATGGGATAGTTGATCGACATCTAATCCTCGTGCCGCAATATCAGTTGCTACCACCCAGCGCACCTGACGATTACGGAATCTGCTTAATAATCGTTCCCGTGCTTGTTGCGATAAGTCGCCGTGATATTCATCGACGCTATGACCAGCAGCTTGTAGTTGATTGGTGAGTTCTGCGGCTGTACGTCTGGTACGCACAAAGATTAAAGCTGTCTCTGGATCTTCCATTTCCAGAATCGGCTGTAAAGCTTTGGCTTTTGTCCAGTGGCGAGGTATGAGATAAGCTACTTGATTAATTTTATTAGGAGCAGCTTTTGGTTGTTCGACGGTGACTGTCGCAGGCGATCGCAAAAATTTGTTCACCAGCATGCGAATCGATGGCGGCATAGTTGCTGAGAACAAAGCTGTTTGCCGATCTGTAGGTGCTTGAGAAAGAATTTTCACTACATCGTCGATAAAGCCCATGCTCAACATTTCATCGGCTTCATCCAACACAAACCACTTCACCTGATCGAGTTTCAAACAGCCCCGATCCAGTAAATCTATCATCCGTCCTGGAGTACCCACAACCATGTGGACACCACGTTTGAGTTGTAACATTTGGCGGTCAATTGATTGTCCACCATAGATTGCTAACACTCGCAATCCATCGTTACCCATGAATTGAGCAACGGCATCGTGAACTTGAATTGCTAACTCACGGGTGGGGGTTAATACCAGGGCTTGCACAGCTCTTTGGTTAACATCCAACCGTTCTAAAATCGGCAGTGTAAATGCTGCTGTTTTGCCTGTTCCTGTTTGGGATTGACCGACTACATCCCGACCTTCTAGCAGTTGGGGAATAGCTTGAGCTTGAATGTTAGTAGGTGCGGTAAAGCCGATTTTTTCTAATAGCTCAACACGTTCTTGTGAAATTCCTAATTCTTGAAACGAAAGATTCATCAAATCTCCTAAGGTTTAGTTTTTATTTTTGGATTAGTCATTAGTCACTGGTCATGTAATTTGACAATAGACTTATGACGATTTAGTTGTTGACAACTTGACCGTATAGGTCGTATGTATCAGCGCCGTGGATCGCTACTGGCACAATGGTTCCTAGCTTCGCCGTACCTTCGATATAAATCTGACCATCGACTTCTGGGGAAAATCTACCTGAACGACCAATTAATTTCCCACTTTCAGGGTTTTCTTGCTCAATCAGGACATCAACAATCTTGCCTATTTCCTGTTGATTTTTTCTTTGCGAAATTGGCTGCTGGAGTTCCATAACTCTGTGCCGTCGCTCATCCATCACTTGTTGTGGCAACTGATTAGGTAGCTTATAGGCAGGGGTTTCCTCTTCTGGTGAAAAGGTGAACACGCCAACATGGTCAAATTCATGCCGCTGCACAAACTCTAGTAGATGCTCAAAATGCTCTTGAGTTTCTCCGGGGAAACCAACTATAAATGTTGTCCGCAATACTGCCGTTGGTAGCGCTGTTTTGATGCGATCAATAATCTCATTGTTCACGCGTCCTTGCCAGGGACGGTTCATAGCGCGGAGAATCTCTGGATGAGAATGTTGCAGGGGCAAATCCAGGTATGGTAAGACGTTAGGTGTTTCTTTGAACGCTGTAATCACATCCGGGGTTAACCCGGTGGGATAGGCGTAGTGTACTCTGATCCAGGGTATATCTATGTTTGCCAAGGCGCGGAGTAATTCGGCTAACTTTGGCTTACCGTAAATATCCAAACCGTAATTGGTAGTGATTTGGGAAATGAGAATAATCTCTTGTACCCCTTGGGAGGCTAGTTGCTTGGCTTCAGCAACTATAGATTCAATAGTACGCGATCGCTGATTTCCTCGTAGATAAGGAATAATACAAAATGCACAACGATAATCACATCCTTCAGCAACTCGCAGGTAGGCAACACCCTCTGTTGTGGTGCGGTAGCGCGGTGTCGTTTCATCAGCAATGTAAGTTGGTTCTACACTAACCTGTTTGACCCGTTCTCCCTGTTCTACTCGCTCAATTACATTTACAATTTTGTGATAATCACCTGTTCCCACCACAGCAACTGCTTCAGGCAACTCTTCCAATAATTGTTCCTGGAAGTGCTGGGCCATACAGCCAGTGATGACAATTTTTTTATTTGTCTCTGCCAACTCTACCAAAGTTCTGACAGATTCTTCTCTTGCCGCTTCAATAAAACTACAAGTATTGACAATAACGTAATCTGCTAACTCTTCGTTTGTATCTACATCGTAACCTGCTTCTACAAGCAGTCCTAACATGTGTTCTGTATCAATTCGGTTTTTTTCACAGCCCAAGTGGGAAATTGCAATTGTTGGCTTTTCACCCATATTTTGAAAAATTTTCCGGTTTTTTGTAGTCAAACACAAAGCGCGATGACTCTGCCCTTGATAATTAGTACCCTTATAATTTCAGCGCTCAAATCTCATCAAATAGAAACATTCCACGTCTAGCCACTGCCTGCGGACTTATGACCTTGATGATTTGAGGTCATGATATGATATTTCTACTACTTAGTCTGTTTCCCAGGGTAAGATGAAGTGTCTTTGGGTACATTTGACACTCGTAATGTTTTTTAACAAATTGCCATGCTGGTATTTTACATTACCAAGAATGTTTGCGTTGTTAATTTACCCGTCGGGAAGCCGCCCAAAGGGCTTGTTGTGAGAAGTCGCTACCCTCAGGGAAATCGCGCTTGCGACTACACCTAATAAAGCAGTAATGCTACCCTGGAGCTTCTGGCTTTATCTACGGCAATGCGTGGACTATATGCCTAAACTACGGGAAGCTGCCTTGCGTCTTGTGAGTGGCAAACTCCTCTTTTTGTAGCCAGGTTTTATCTTAACATATCTTATGGGAGGTTTAACGCCAAATTCCATCTTCGGAGAGAGGCAGTGAGACAACCAGTGTAAAACACATTTGACTAGTTAGTTAAAAGTCAAGAGTCAATAGTCAATAGCCAAAAAATTTTAGACTCTAGACTGGTGGACTATTGACTCCGCGAAGCGGATTTAAAGACGTGGACTTACATCAGATATTTAAAACTCGAACACCGATTATTGGCGTAGTTCACCTACTCCCACTACCCACCTCGCCCCGTTGGGGAGGTACTTTGAAAGCGGTGATTGACCGCGCCGAACAAGAAGCAGCAGCCCTAGCGAGTGGTGGGGTTGATGGCATTATTGTGGAGAATTTTTTCGATGCACCGTTTACCAAAAACCAGGTAGATCCAGCAGTTGTAAGTGCTATGACTGTTGTGGTGCAAAGGATACAAAATTTGGTGACGTTGCCTATAGGCTTAAATGTTTTGCGGAACGATGCCAAAAGTGCAATGGCGATCGCTAGCTGTGTGCAAGCACAATTTATCCGCGTCAATGTACTCACAGGGGTAATGGCAACCGATCAGGGATTAATTGAGGGAGAAGCCCATCAATTATTGCGTTATCGTCGCGAATTGGGTTGTAATGTCAAAATTCTGGCTGATGTGTTGGTCAAGCACGCCCGTCCTTTGAGTTCCCCAAATCTGACAGTTGCTGTGAAAGATACGATTGAAAGGGGTTTGGCAGACGCGGTAATTTTATCTGGCTGGGCTACAGGTAGCCCCCCTGACCTAGAAGATTTAGAGCTAGCTTGTGGCGCAGCAAACGGTACTCCAGTATTCATTGGTAGTGGAGCCGACTGGGAAAATATTGCTACACTGATGCAGGCAGCAGATGGTGTAATTGTTTCCAGTTCCCTCAAACGTCAAGGTCGGATTGAGCAACCAATTGACCCGATTCGCGTCAGTCAATTTGTAGAGGCTGCACATCGAAGTTGGAACTCCAAAAGTGAAAGCAAATCAGCAGAGCAAGTGAAGTTACGTTCTTAGAGGTTAGGGACTAGGGGCTAGGGATTAAGGAAAGCAGGAGAAGATGAAGAAAAGAATAACTAATGCCCCATGCCCAATGCCCAATGCCCCATGCCCCATGCCCCATGCCCTATTCCCTATTCCCTATTCCCAATTAGCAGTTTATGATTCGCCGACGTTCTACTCCTTGGATTCATAAATGGTCGCGTCCGTTGATTGCCGCGATCGCTGGTTTTGGTGCGCTGACAACGGGTTATCTCACGATAGAAAAGTTAACAGGAGGTAGTGCCGCTTGTGTAGCACAGGCTGGTGCCAAAGGCTGTAATGATGTGCTTTCCAGTCCTTGGGCAACAGTTTTGGGTCAGCCATTAGCCTTATTTGGGTTTTTGGCATACACCAGTATGGTGATCTTTGCCCTAGCACCCTTGGTCTTGAAATCAGGGGAAAACAGTAGCAACAAACAATTGGAAAACTGGACGTGGTGGCTGCTGTTGGTGGGAGCGATCACCATGTCAGTTTTCAGTGGCTACTTAATGTATTTGCTAGCATTTCAAATTAAAGCTACTTGCCCTTACTGTATTGGTTCGGCTTTATTTTCTCTTAGTCTTTTAGTACTAACGATTATCGGTCGTACGTGGGAGGATGTTGGGCAAATTTTCTTTACCGCTATTATTGTGGGGATGGTAACGCTGATTGGTACTTTAGGTGTTTATGCTGGTGTCAATCAAACAGGCAGTACAGCTGGAAATCCCGGACAACCAGAGAAAATTAACTTTGTTCCTCAAGCGCAACCTAACCCAGAATTCGGTTGGGAAGTCACTACTACTTCTGGTGAGGCAGAAATTGCCCTAGCACGCCATCTAGCGAAAATAGGCGCTAAGGAATACAGTGCTTATTGGTGTCCTCACTGCCACGAACAAAAACTGCTTTTCGGTAAAGAAGCTGCACAGATCATCGACGATAGTATTAAGGTGGAATGCGCTGCTGATAGCCCAGTAGGTAAACCGGAATTATGTAAAGCAGCGAAAATAGAAGGCTTTCCTACTTGGATTATTAATGGCAAAAGCTACAGTGGGGTGCAAAACTTAGAAGAACTGGCAAAAGCTTCTGCTTATACAGGCCCTAGCAACTTCAAATATTTCAAATAATTTCCTTAAACAAGCCTTTTTGAAACAACTTAGGCTCTCACTCAATACGGTTCGGTAAAAGGGGAAAAGGGAAAGGTTTTCAATACATCCTTTACCCCTTACCCTTTAACCTTTTCCCAGGCCACAAGGAAAGTTCATAGTGCTTATCCGAACCGTATTGGGCTCTCACTCTCCATAGTCAACTGGTTGAATGCAGCTGTTTTCTTCCAGTTGACTTTTTTTTGATGAAATACTCTTAGTCCAATACCCAATTCCAAATTTTTAATTTGCCTAGGACTATAATCTACAAATACCACAGGAACAATAGATATTTTCTCAGAGATTATACTTAGAAAATATTTTTGTTACTAAATGTATTTAGAGGTCATCCAAGAAGTTCGCTATAGGAATTTAATAACTACCGAAAGAAAAGATTTGTCAACTGAAAGTTACCAAAAATATACTTTTGTTATCAATGAATAATATTTATACTGAACTCGTCATCATAGACGCGAAAATTCCAGTTGCCCTTTGGTAACACATAATTCGTCATGAATGAGCATTCATTTAGAGCTATCCTAAAGCATTTGGCAGAAACTATTCCTTCTAAGTCCTGTGATTCAAATTTATTTCACTGATTTGAGAATTGTTATAGTTCTTGCACAAGTTATATTTGCCAATAAACCAATAACTATAAAAAACAAAGAATATTTTCCCCACTAGGTTATGGGAATGAGTAAGCAGTTAGGCAAGCGTCTTGTAAAGTTAATGTTGAGACTGAAACAATCGCTTGGTCGAGGACACAGAGAATTGATTACCGCTTCTATCGTTGCAATCTGCATCCTAATTTTGCGCTCTGTGGGATTATTGCAATCATTAGAATTAGGGGTTTTAGATCAGTTTTTTCGCTTACGTCCAAACGAACAACCAGATAATCGCATTACTATCGTAGTAATTGATGAGACTTATTTACGCAAAGTTGGCTGGCCGATTCCAGATACCATCATCGCTAATTTATTGCAAAAATTAAACATTTATAAACCGCGAGCTATTGGCTTAGATATTTACCGTGATTTGGAAGTGCCTAGCAATGATTTAGAAATAAAACCGGGTAAAAAACAATTGCTTGACGCTTATCAGTCGATGCCGAACTTGATTGGTATTGAACTGTTAGCAAATGAAAAAAATAATAATTACAAAAATAGCAAAATTGGGGTTCGACCTCCAAAAGGGCTTAATCCAGAGCAAGTCGGTTTTAATAATGTATTATTTGACCCTGATGGCAAAATACGCCGTAGCTTATTGTATTGGCATGTTAATAACAAATTACATGAAAGTTTTGCACTCAAGCTAGCTTTATTGTATTTAAAGTCAGAGGGAATTACTCCAAAAAAAGCAACCAGTAACCCTGAATATTTACAGTTGGGTAAGGCTGTATTTATTCGCTTTAAAGCGAATGATGGTTATTATGTAGGAGCTGATGACAGAGGCTACCAAATTTTGTCTAATTTTCCTAAACTAGGCTGTAAAGAAAGTTCATCTGGAAAATTTTGTGGTTATCGCCAGGTAACTATGAGTGATGTGCTAGCTAATAAAGTGGACAAAAACTTGATTAGCGATCGCATTGTAATTATTGGTTCCACTGCTCCCAGCCTTCAAGATTTTGTATTTATTCCCCAATCCAGTCGTGTGATGGGTACAGCCGAGCCAATTAGTGGCATTGAACTACAAGCTTATTTTATTAGTGAGTTAATTTCATCTGCCATCGAAGGACGACCTTTAGTAAAAATATGGTCTGAACCGTGGGAAAATTTATGGATTTTTACTTGGTCTTATTTAGGAGCCGTAATGACGTGGCAAGTAAGATCCCAAAGTCAAAGTATTTTTAGTATTTTACTTTCTTGTTTAGCGTTAATTTTAAGTGCATATCTAGCTTTTTTAACTGGTTGGTGGATACCTATAATTCCTTCATTGCTTACCTTTGGTATTTCAGCTATTTGGATGATTTTTCATATCGCCCATATTCAAGAAGAGTTGAAACGCTCCAAAGATTTTTTGCAGCAAGTAATCAATACGATCGCTGACCCAATTTTCGTCAAAAATAAACAACATCAATGGATTGTATTAAACGACGCATATTGTCGATTAATTGGCTATCCAGATACTGTGTTAATTGAAAAATCAGACTACGATTTTTTTCCTCCCCATGAAGCTAATGTGTTTCGACAACAGGATGAATTAGTTTTTAGGACTCAACAACCCAGGGAAAACGAAGAAGAATTTACTGATGCAACTGGAAACATCCATTTAATTGCCACTAAACGATCACTCCACAAAGACGCTGCGGGTAATTTCTTTTTAGTGGGGATAATTCGAGATATTACTCAGCGTAAAGAGAAAGAATATGAACTCATACGCACTGCTAAACGCAAAGAAGACCATTTGCGTTATCTGGCTTATCACGACCCTCTCACTGGCTTATCTAATCGCAAATTTTTCGCAGAACAACTTTATGAGTCTTTAGTTTGGGCCCAAGACAATAGTTTATCTTTAGGACTACTATTTATTGATCTTGATGGCTTTAAGCAAATCAATGATACCCTCGGACATGAAATAGGCGATCGCCTCTTAGTAGCCATTGCTCAGCGGCTCAATAATTCTTTACGTGGTAGTGATACTGTTTCCCGGCTGGGTGGCGATGAATTTACCGTGATATTACGGGCCATTCCCAACGAGCAAGTAGCTGCTAAGGTTGCTGAAAAAATTTTAGGATGCATTACCGAGCCAATCGTTTTGGACGGATATACCACTAAAATTTCTGCCAGTATTGGTATCAGTATTTATCCTCTCAATGGTCAAAGCACTGAGATATTGATTAAACAAGCAGATACTGCCATGTACCGTGCTAAGCACTTAGGCAAAAACCGCTATGAGTTTGCTTAAAAATTTATAAAAAGCGGCTGAAATGACAACTATAGTAGACATCTTGCATAAATACTTTGGTATTGCTGCAAATATCTTTAAAAGCTCGCGCAAAGGCAAGCCAGTGCGTTGGGTGGGTTCCCCGACTTGTAGCAACTGGCACGCAAAGACGCAAAGGAGAACGCTAAATCAAGTTCTACATTTCAGTGTTTAAATATTCGTGCAAGAGGTCTAGTAGTAAAACTGCTTATTTTTGTTGATGTTAAATCATAAGAACTAGTTGAACTCAGTTGGTTTGTCAATCTCTATTCCTTAGTGATTAAAGTATTTATACGCAAAAATATTAATAATTTGTTAAGATTTTTTGGTAACATCAATTATCCTGTGGAAATTAATGAACCTCTTTAATGGGACTGAGAAATACCTCTAACTTAAGGCTGATGCCAAAGCTTGTTTGTTGGCAGTATTTCTGGAATGTCAAGTGTATTTTCAGAGGTACCTGTTTGCTAAAGTGCAAGCTGTTATCAATTACTTTTTGGTTAATTAGTTATCCATTCACCAGAAAATTTTCATCAAAATTTAATTTTTCGGAAAAAATAACTCAATCTGCTGTAGATCACAAAAGAAACTCGATGAAATCAGAATGGAGGTAATTCACAAAGACTTATGAGAACTCACTTCAGAATCACCAGCGCGATGATATTTTGTGTCAGTGCTTACATAACTATTCCAAAAATTGCTGGCGCTACGGTAAATTTTAGCACTTTGACTGCTGATATCTTAAGCATTAGTAGCAGCGATCACTCAACTCGTTCTAGTATTGATTCTCAGGATTCACGTGATACGTTCATTCCACCCAATCATGGAGGGCCTGATAGTTTACATGGTAGCGGTACTCGCTGAGAAGTTACCCATTACTTAAAGAGTCATCTTCTTTGGGAAATTAAAAATTAAAAATTAAAAATTAAAAATTAAAATACCTATAAATAAATTTAGGAGTCAGTAACGTGGGCGGTGAGTTCATTGATAACAAGAGAAGTGGCTTGCGTGGGTTCCCAGATCTACTTGTTGGGAACTACAGACTTCCACCATTGATGCTTTTGTACAAGCGTGTGAACTTGCCAGTCTGGGTCTGGTTGAGGATAATCTAAGCGATAGTGTCCTCCCCGACTTTCGGTTCTAAAAGCAGCACTTTTGAGAATTAAATAGGCCACATCCAGTAAATTACGGGTTTCTGCCCAAAGTCGTAATTGTCTTTCAGCGTCTGTTATGTCGAACTTAACGGGTTCTTTTGGACGTAAAGCAAGTAAAAATTGACTCAGGGGCAAAGTAGCAAAATCTTGCTGCCAAGATTCAATAGTCGCGATCGCATCTGCTAAAACTGACTGTTCTCGACAAATACCAGCGCTTTGCCATACTAGGCGAGGCAACTTCTCTCTTAATGCTTCAAGTTGTGATTGCTGGATTTGCCAATCATTTTTAGTAAGGGTAAAGGTTACAGGATGAAAGCTGACTTTAGCTTCTTTTAATTCATCCTTGAGGATTGTGGCTTCATCCTTTAAATGAGCCATCTGTGCCCCAAAGACAATGCATTCTAGCAAAGAATTACTCGCCAAACGATTTGCCCCATGTACCCCAGTACTGGCTGTTTCTCCCACCGCATACAAACCGTGAATGTTTGTACGATTCATTAAATCTGTAACAATACCACCCATCCAATAATGAGCAGCAGGGGCTACGGGAATTGGTTCATTAAAGACATCAATGCCCCAATGTTGACAAACTTTAACGATATTGGGAAAGCGGTGACGAATTTTGTCAGCAGGAATAGGACGCATATCCAGCCACACATGGGCAGTCGCAGGATCAACAGCAGTATGTTGTAAATGGCTAAAAATTGCTCTACTGACTATATCTCTGGGCGCGAGTTCGCCAGCCGGATGGTAGTCGAAAGTAAAACGCCGACCTTCGTTATCAACAAGGTGTGCGCCTTCTCCACGTACAGCTTCACTAATTAAAAAGCGATCAGCGCCGGGTTTAGTCAGGGCTGTGGGGTGAAATTGGACAAATTCTAAGTCACGGAGGACAGCCCCAGCGCGCCAAGCGATCGCTACCCCATCGCCTGTACTGACATCAGGATTAGTGGTTTGGGCAAATACTTGACCTCCACCGCCGGTTGCTAATACAACAGCACCAGCCCTTACCCATTGGATTTCACCTTGGTAAAATAGACTAATTCCTTGGCAGTAACCACTTTGGGGTTCTAGCCACAGACTCAATGCCAAAGCTTGCTGGATGACTTGAATATTTTTACGGCGTAATACTTGGGCAGTGAGGGTAGTAGTTACCTCTCTACCTGTAGTGTCAGCGGCATGGAGAACGCGGTTGCGCGAATGGGCGGCTTCCAAAGTTAAAGCTAACGCCTTACCGTGTCGGTCAAAAGCAACTCCTAGGTTAACTAGGGATTGAATACAGCTAGGTGCTTGTTGAGCAAGGAATTCTACTGCTGGGCGATCGCACAAGCCAGCGCCTGCTTCCATTGTGTCTTCAATGTGCAGTGAAGGAGAATCTTCTGGGGCGATCGCCGCAGCAATCCCACCTTGGGCCCAATCACTAGCGGACAAAGAAACTGTTTCTTTGGTAATCAAGCCGACTTGCAAGGACTCTGGTAAGCAAAGTGCTGTGTACAGTCCAGCTGCACCAGCGCCGACTACTAAGACATCAAATTGGCTAGGAATATCTATTGGAGGCAAGGTAATGGGGGAGTTGGAAGTTAAGAGCAGAGACGCAATTAATCGCGTCTGTACAAAGGTTGGGAGTTAGGAGTTTTTTGTTTTTATAGTGCTGTCGGTTGTTTGCAATAGGCTCTAGTAGGGACTAGGAACTAGGGGCTAGAGTGGTGTATTCCATCCATATTCAAACCACTACATAACTCCTAACTAATAAATTTGCATCCTACTCCTGAAAATCAAGAGTAGGCTGCTATTGTTTCCAGCTAACTGCAAATGCGGTTATCTGTAGATACCGTTATTAATGCGATCATCTCCCTCGTTGAAGGCGGGTTCAAATTCAGTCACGGTAAAGTTGTCTAGGTTAGCTTGCAGGAGTTGTTTCTGGCGATCGCTCAGTCCTGGAAGATCCAATACATCCTCTACATTTTGGTAAGGAGCATTCTTGAGAATTTTCTTCGCAAGGGTGGGATACAACCCCGGATACTGTTGAAAAGCCCGCACGTTGGTATTATTCAAATCAAGTTTTTTACCAAATTCTGTTCCTAGCTTAGCGTCTGCCCGATTTTGCCGTTCAAGTGCCAAAATTGGAACTTGAGGCCAAGCAAAACTGTTGAAACTACTAGCTTGGGCTATCTGAGTTGTTCCTAAAAATCCCCAGCAGCCAAGGAACAAACTAAACACTGTTAATAAACGCACCAATCCTTTCACGATTTTTCTACCTCTTTCCATCAAACTGAAAAAACAGCTTTCAGCCAACAGGTGTCAACAGCCTAAAGTCAAGACGATTGACTATCGACTAACTGATAGCTTAATCAACACACAGCAGTCATTAGAAACTAATATACATCTTAGTGAAGTACCCACCACTAAACGCTTCGCGCTACAGCTGGGAACTGAGACTGTAGTAACAGCCAAGTTAAACTTTACCAGCATCTTGCACTCTTGTTTTATGGATGGTGAGGCGAAGGGTAGGTAAGTTCATTAACGTTCCCAATTAAGCGTTACCGCCCCTTTAACCCATATAAAAATAATGCTTAAGCAGCGCACGCAGCTAATAAAAATAGGCTATCTACTAAAATTGTACTTAAAACCGCACCACCAAAGGCGTACCAGTGTCGTTGTCTTTGACGTAAAGGTAAAATTCCTGCTGTCAACAGCACCGAGGCAAGAATTATTGCCCAAGCTTGTCCCAAAGGAGTTTGTACTTGAATAAGAGCATTTTGTAAAATTAATGGCGCTCCAGCCGGTTCCACCTGCATAATTTGCCGCCAATAGGGCATTAAATCTACTATGTAAAAATACACATCTGTCAAGACTGTACCGAGTAAAGAACCTAAATAAAACCAGCTGCCAACTTTGCCCCAATTCCGCAGCAGACACCAACAAGCAAATGGTAGCCCTATGGATTCTAAGGGTAAATGCCATACAGGTTCCCAACGTAACCAGCCCCAGTAAATTGCTCCTGCTAACCAACTCCAGCTAAAGCCTAAAAGCAAATCTCCCCACAGGTAAGTTGCAGGACGTGACATTAAGTTAAAACTGAGCCATACCCAAAATCCTGTCATCGCTAAACTTATAATTGGCAGCGATCGCACTAGCGGTGCTTCTATAAATACTGGTACTGAGACCAAAAATACAGCCGCTGCAAACACTAACCAAGTTTGTCGGGAAGATATGGAAATAGGTAAAGAAGGAGATAAGGAAAGTGTAGATTCTAACTCCTTAATGTTTTTCTGCCCAGTATTGATTGAATTTAAATTGGTATCAATAGAAGCAGTAGAGACGTTGTATGAGGACAATGTATTATTAATCAAAGTTTTTAATAATTGTTACTAAACTTTATTTTATTTAAGATAACACACTCATGAATCCCCCCCTAGGGCATTTTTATATTACCGAAATTTTGCCTAGATTGTATGTTGCACGTAAATTTGGGACATTATTAATGTGTTTGTGGAGCATGGGCAAGAGAAATTGGGGCAGGGTACGGGGCGCAGAGGGGAGGAAGAAAAATTACTTCTTTCTCCTTTGAATGCTTTCTGGGGCTATTTTCCTGGAAGGCTCTCCAAGTAGCTGTTTGTGTAATTGGTTGTAATAACAGCGATCGCAGGTAAACTAATGTTTTTATTAAAACGTCAATGGTTTGTACTTTTAAGTGCGATGTCTGCCATCTTCTGTGTGGCGGCATTTCCGATTAAAGTTCTCAGCGCCCAACCTAACCCGGTGGTAAGTGGGGTGCAATCAATGAATGTCTTGCAAGCTATTGTTTTAGGCTTTGTGCAGGGAATGACTGAATTTCTGCCTATTAGTAGCACAGCACATTTAAAAGTTGTGCCTGTAGCTTTAGGTTGGGGCGATCCGGGTGTAGCTTTTACTGCGATTATTCAGCTCGGTAGTATAGCAGCCGTACTGTGGTATTTTTGGGGAGATCTGACGCGCATTCTTAAAGGAGCCACAAGAGCGATCGCGCTGAAAGATTATAATGACTACGACTTACGCCTATTTTTAGGAATTATTCTGGGTACGCTACCCATTGTCTTTTTTGGACTTTTAATTAAAGTATTTATTCCAGATTTTGATAATTCACCCATCAGAAGCACTGGAGCGATCGCTGTTGCCTCTATAGTAATGTCGTTGTTATTGGGATTAGCAGAAAAACTCGGCAAGCGTCAACGAGATTTTGAGCATCTGACAATGAAAGATGGGCTATGGATGGGTTTAGCTCAGTCTTTATCATTAATACCTGGTGTATCTCGTTCCGGTTCTACTTTAACATCGGGGCTATTTATGAGTTTGCAACGGGAAACAGCAGCAAGGTTCTCATTTTTGTTGGGTATTCCAGCCATTACTCTAGCGGGGTTAGTGGAGTTAAAAGATTTTGTTACAGAAGGTTTCAGTAGTGCAGAAATAGTTCCTTTAATCGTAGGAGTGATTTCCGCCGCCATCTTCTCATATATAGCGATCGCTGGATTGCTACGCTTTCTTAAAACCCAAAGCACTTGGGTATTCATTTGGTATCGGCTGATATTTGGTGTCCTAATCTTGGGTGCGATCAGTGCAGGATTGTTGAAAAATAGTTAATAAGCTTAGGGCATGGGGCATTGGGGCATTGGGGCATAGGGGATGAAGAAAAATTACCTATTTCTCCCTAGTCCCTAGTCCTTAGCCCCTAGTCCCTAGTCCTTAGCCCCTAGACCCTTTCACTCATGTCTACTATTCGTCCTGCTCAAATTACCAAAGTGCTTCCAGACTCAATAGCTGCAGAAATTGGCTTTGAGGCTGGTGATGCGATCGTTGCTATCAATGGCACACATCCCCGCGATTTAATTGATTATCAATTTTTATGTGCTGATGAAGTTCTTGAATTAGAAGTTTTAGATGCTGCTGGCAAAACTCATCATATTGAAATTGAAAAAGACTACGACGAAAACTTAGGGTTAGAATTTGCAACTGCCTTATTTGATGGCTTAATTCAGTGCAATAATCGCTGCCCATTTTGCTTTATTGACCAACAGCCACCGGGTAAGCGTTCTAGCTTGTATTTCAAAGATGATGATTACCGTCTGAGCTTTTTGTATGGCTCTTATTTAACTCTGACTAATTTACCAGAAAGAGAGTGGCAGCGGATTGAACAAATGCGTCTTTCTCCATTGTTTGTGTCTGTTCACGCCACAGAACCCGAAATCAGAATTAGACTGCTAAAAAATCCTCGTGCAGGGGAAATATTACGCCAAATCAAATGGTTTCAAGAAAGGCGGCTACAAATTCATGCCCAAGTAGTTGTTTGTCCTGGTATAAATGATGGCGAACATCTGGAACAAACCTTAAAAGATTTAGCGTCCTTTTATACTGGTGAAGTGCCTGCGGTGGCATCAGTGGCAGTTGTGCCAGTAGGCTTGACCCGATTTCGTCCTCATGAAGATGAACTCACACCCGTAACCAGAGAAAAAGCAAAAGAAGTGATTGCCCAAGTGCAGTTGCTATCGCAGCAATTTCGTCAAAAATTTGGTTCTGGCTTTGCTTGGTTAGCCGATGAATGGTTTTTGATTGCAGGTCAGGAATTACCAAGCGAATCGGAATATGAAGAATATCCCCAAATTGATAACGGTGTTGGTTCTATTCGATTGTTTCTCAAGCAATTTGCAGATGCCGCTACAGAATTACTACCACAAAAAATTTATCCCCAGAAAAAATTAACTTGGGTAGTGGGTAATGCAGTAGAAAAAGCATTTCAACCAATATTGAAATACTTGAATAATGTTGAAGGTTTAGAAGTAAATATGCGCGCTTTATGTAGTGATTATTGGGGTCAAAATATTAGCGTCACAGGGTTATTAACAGGCCATGATTTACTTTTAAACTTAATAGGACAAGATTTAGGTGATGGAATTCTGCTACCAAAAGTCATGCTGAAACAGGGCGAATTAGTATTTTTAGATGACATTAATATAGAGGAAGTATCTCGGCAATTAAAAACAAAAATTTTTCCAGTGGCAGGAGTTGAAGAATTAATCAATACCTGTATTGCTGAGAATGTGGGCGTTTCATAATAAAATATCAGTTGTTTTTCGGAGGTAATTTATTGTGATATTGCATGATAAAGAAAGAAGTAATAGCTAATAAATAATCAACTGAGGAATGGGTAGTGAAGAATCAGGATAAATGTCATAAAGAAATTAGAAAAACCAGATTCTTCATTTTTAGTATTAAATTTTTAATCTTTAATTTCTTGAGTATTTTGCCAGCAACAGCAGCGGCAGAAGAACCTATATTAAGTGTGGTGCAGAGTCAAGAAAATACACAGCAATGGACAGGAATCACAAAACGTTTGCAAACACTTGGGGCAAATTATTGTGTAATTGACCTAGCTAGCGTAAGAAGTGTAGCAGATTGGGGCGATCGCCGAGTTTTGTTTTTGCCGAATGTAGAGACATTCACGCCAGCACAAGCGATCGCCTTAGAAGAATGGATGAGCAATGGGGGAAATTTAGTTGCCAGTGGGCCTGTAGGTAGTTTATCCCCGCCAGGAGTCCGGCAATTATTGCGATCGCTCTTGGGAAGTTATTGGGGATTTGGCCTCAATAACACTCAACAGATAAAACCCTCAAAAACCAAGATACCGACATGGATGAACCAAAATGGACTTTTTGGCAAAGTACATGGCGGCGCTGTGATTCCCAATGATGCCACCAGTCAAACTGCTGCTGTATGGAATGCTCAAGATAATGCCGCCGCAGTAGTGACCAATGAGCATTCCACCTTTTTAGGCTGGCGCTGGGGAACAGATATCGCTTCAACAGCAGAATTAGATGTTGCTTGGTTAAAAGCTGCTCTCAATCGTCATTTAACAACTTCATCAAGTAGCAAAAATAAAGTAAAAGGCGGCTCCCCTAACTGCTCCACTTCAATCGCAGCCGCCTCTCCCACTTCCCCTGCTTCCCCCATTCCCCCGGTCACTGAGCGTCTTGGCTTGAGCGTAGTCGAAAGGAGCCGAAGTGCTTCTCCAGAAACCATTGACCAACTTGAACAAACAGTGCGCCTGGATGTTGTACCCAACTCCAATGTGCCGATTGACAATAATGAAGCGATCGCCCTCCAGCAAGAATTAGAAAATCTCATTGGTCGGGTGGAAAGCGCCCATTTAGCAGCATCGGCTGACATTGCTAATGTTGATAATTTCCAGTCTCTCAATAAAGAAGAGACTCAATTAGCCTCAACAAGACCTGGAGCGCTAATTCTTAACAAAGAGCAAGTCATAGCACAGGCAAGAATAGTTGCCAAAAACTTACCCCAGTTAATCGCCCAAAAAAATTATGCTTTGGCTCGTCAGCAGTGGTTAGCAGCAAAGGCAAATTTGTGGAAGCAGTTTCCTGTGAATCAAAGATTAGCTCAGGCAGAAATTCGGGCAGTATGGTTAGATCGGGGCACAATTGTCCGTGCTGGTAGCAAACAAGGACTAGCCCAAATTTTTGATCGACTGGCACAATCAGGAATTAATACTGTCTTTTTTGAAACTGTCAACGCTGGGTATACCATTTATCCCAGCAAAGTTGCACCCCAACAAAATCCATTAATTCGTGGGTGGGATCCCTTGGCAGTGGCGGTGGAATTAGCACATGAACGAAAGATGGAATTACATGCTTGGGTTTGGGCTTTTGCTGCTGGCAACCAGGGTCATAATGAAATTCTCAAAGTTAATCCTAGTTACCCAGGCCCAGTACTTGCAGCTCATCCCGATTGGGCAAATTACGATCAACTCGGTAATTCAATTCCCCTTGGTCAGACCAAGCCATTTTTTGATCCAGCTAATCCCGAAGTACGGCAATATTTACTGAGATTGTATGAAGAAATTGTCACCCAGTATGATGTAGATGGTCTCCAGCTAGACTATATTCGTTATCCCTTCCAAGACCCAAATGCCAATCGAACTTACGGTTATGGCAAAGCTGCAAGAACGCAGTTTCAGCAACTGACTGGTGTAGATCCAGTGAATATTTCTCCTAGCCAAAAAGATTTGTGGCAAAAGTGGACAGAATTTCGTACCCATCAAATTGATAGTTTTGTCACCCAGGTGTCGCAACAGTTACGACAGAAGCGATGTCCAACAAAAAGCTGCTCTGCATCTGGGCAATTAATTTTGTCAGTTGCTGTATTTCCATTATTCCATTACCAGAAATAGAACGCATTCAAAAGATCCAACAACACTGGGAAGTTTGGGCTCGGCGGGGAGATATAGATTTAATTGTTCCCATGACTTATGCTCAAGATACTCCTCGCTTTCAACGACTAGCACAGCCCTGGATAGCTTCCACCCAATTAGGTTCTACCTTGCTAGTACCAGGTATTCGCTTGCTTTCCTTGCCAAACATAGGAGCGTTCGACCAACTCCAATTGGTGAGAGACTTACCAGTTAGTGGTTATGCACTCTTTGCCGCAGAGAATTTCAACAACGATTTACAAAAAATCTTTAGTAGCACCCAAGGAACGGTTCAATCCCCCACTAGTGAACCTATTCCTCAGCGTCAGCCTTTTAAAACTGCTGCTGTCCGTTATGCTGCTCTGCAAAGGGAATGGCAGTTGGTTTTGCAAAATAATCAACTGCAAATGTCTACTACTACAATTTCAGATTTCCATAACCAGGCAAAAGTAGTACAAAAAGCTTTAGATCAGCTTGCAGCATCGCCTTCTGCTAGTAATTTATTAGCTTCACGAGCTACTTTGACCCGGTTCCAATTTCAATTCCGGGTATGGATGCGCCAACAGATTATAGATAATCCCTATCAATTCAAAGTCTGGGAAAATCGTCTGGCGACAATAGAGAGGCTGTTGCGTTATGGCGAACGGCGATCGCAATTGCGACCTTGAACACAAGAGAAGGGCTGCAAACATCTATTGTTCTGTAGCTTTGCCTCATACTTTGCTCAAGTTTACCTAATTTAACCTTTGTAATTCTTAACACAAAGTTTACAGTATTTATTTGTAATCAAAATATTAGAAGATACTTAAATAATCTGCTTTAAACAACGATTGTTTGATAAGAGGTATTGTAATCGTCTATGCAAGCCTTACCTCAGTTTCTCTGGCTACGATGCTTGAAGTCAATTATTGACTTTTCGCCACTGATGGTTGCACCAGAAACATCAGTGTTAGAAGCAATATCATTGATGGCAAAACGTAGTGCCCGGATTTTGGTAGTGACAGTTTCACAGATGGTGGGGTGGTTGACAGAGCAAGATATAGTAAATCTTTTAGCTTCAGGGGTTGACTTTCAAACCACCAAAGTTTCCGAAGTTATGCATACCTCATCTATGACCCTGAAGTTGTCAGAATTTCAGAATCTGGCAACAGCACTGTTACTTTTAAGCCAAAATAAACTGGTTTTTCTGCCAATTGTAGGTGAGCAAGGTCAACTTGTTGGGACGGTTACACCTCAAAGTATTTGCCGAGAATTAGTGCTACAAACTAACCTTTGGGCAGCAGATATTCATCCGCAAGACATCCAAAAATATTTGGCTTTTAATTCCCGTCACTGCTTCTCGGTAGAATCTGGTCTTAAAGATGTTGGTGGATTGTATCTTCAGCAGCTACTGAATACAGATTTGCCTAGGTCTACAAGCAATAATATTGACTTCTGTACAGATATTAATATCCAAGATCAGCAGGTCGTTTTAGCATCGGAGTCCAGCGAAAGAAAATTTCGTGCTATCTTCAATGGCACATTTCAATTTACTTGGTTGCTCACATTAGAGGGAATATTAGTAGAAGCTAACCAGACTGCCCTTGATTTTGGGGGATTAGAACCAGAAAATGTTGTTGGATATGCATTTTGGGAAACCCATTGGTGGAAGATTTCTCCAGAAGCGCAAACCCAACTAAAACAAGCAATAGTGATCGCATCTCAAGGCGAATTTATCCGCTATGAAGTTGACGTGTTGAGTGTAGACCAAGCAGTAGCAACTATCGACTTTTCCTTGAAGCCCCTCACAGATGAAACAGGCAAAGTCTTACTCTTAATTGCTGAAGGACATGATATCACTGACTTCAAGCAGGCAAAAACAGCCCTACAGAAGGCGAACCTAGAGCTAGAAAAGCCAGTGAATGAACGCACAATTACTTTACAACAAGTAAATGAGCAGTTATTGTTGGAAATTTCTGAACGGCAAATAGTAGAAGAACAACTGCGGCAATCCCAAGAAATGTTGCAGTTAGTTATAGATAATATTCCCCAGTTTATTTTCTGGAAAGATAGAAATTTTGTTTTCTTAGGTTGTAACCGCAATTTTGCCAGAATAGCTGGTGTTGAAAGCCCAGAAGATATTATCGGCAAAACAGACTACGATTTGCTTGTTAACCACGAGGAAGCAGACTTATACCGCGAATTTGATGCCAGGGTCATGCAGACGAATAAACCTGAGTATCAAATAATTGAACCTCTACAACGAGCAAATGGTCAACAAGTCTGGTTAGAAACTAATAAAGTTCCCCTCCATGATACCAGAGGTAATGTAGTAGGCATTTTGGCCTCCTTTGAAGAGATTACCGAGCGCCAAAAAACACAAAAGGCTTTAGAAAAAAGCGAAGAACGCTTTCGCTTTTTGGCTGAATCCATCCCCCAACAAGTATGGATTGCTCAAGTAAGCGGTGGCATTGAGTATATTAACCAACGCACTATTGATTACTTCGACTGCAACTGGGAGCAAATCCTAGGCTGGGAGTGGCAACAATGGTTACATCCAGAGGATCTGCCAAAGTATATGGTTGATTGGCAAAAATCTTTAGCTACAGGTGAACCTTTTGAAATGGAATGTCGTTGGTTCAAAGCCAGCGACCAAACTTATCGGTGGCATTTAGCACGCGCTCTACCTTTACACGATCAAATTGGCAAAATTATCAATTGGTTTGGGACAAATACAGATATTCACGATCATGTATCAGCAGAAGTTGCATTACGGGAAAGTGAAGAATGGTTCCGCAATTTAGCCGAAGCTAGGAGCGATTGGGTATGGGAAGTTGATGAAAATGCCGTTTATACCTACGTCAGTCCTAAAGTTCGTGACATCTTGGGTTATGAACCAGAAGCAGTACTAGGAAAGACCCCTTTTGAATTGATGCCACCTGAAGAAGCCGAGCGTGTGTTCAAAGTTTTTGCGCCAATTGCTGCTGCACGAGAGCCGCTTAAATGCCTGGAGAACATTAACATTCATCAAGACGGTCATTTAGTTGTTCTTGAAACTACTGGAATTCCAGTTTTTGATCTTGAAGGTAAATTCCGTGGGTATCGTGGCACGGATCGGGATATCACTGCTCGTAAGCAGGCCGAAAGTGCATTGCAAGAGACCCAACAGCGGCTCCAAGCAATTTTAGATAATTCCTCTGCGGTGATTTATGTAGTAGATACTGAAAATCAATTTTTACTGGTCAATCATAAATTTGAACAGCTGTTTAGAACTACTCAAGACCAAATTGCAGGCAAAAGTATTTACGATATTTGGCCCCCTGATATTGCCGATGAATTTGCTGCTAATAATTATCAAGTAATTGCAGGTGGTATACCCATAAAAGCCGAAGAAGTTGTCCCTCAAGAGGATGGGCTACACACCTACCTATCTGTAAAGTCTCCTTTAAAAGATGCTGATGGTATCCCCTATGCAGTTTGCGGTATTTCTACAGATATTACTGACCGCAAAGTAGCAGAAGAGTCGTTATTACGGTTTTGCCAAGCGATAGAAAGCACAAGTGATGCTATTTGCATGGCTGATGTTACGGGCAAGCCTATTTATGTCAATTCAGGGTTTACCGAACTTTATGAGTACACCTTAGAAGAATTTCAAGCTGCTGGTGGGGCATTAACTATTTTCCAGCAGCCAGCAGAGTTACAACAAGTACTTAGCACTATTTACAGGGGCGAACCGTGGCGGGGTGAAGTAACAATGCGATCGCGCAGTGGTCGCATTGTCCAAATTTACTTACGTGCTGATGCAATTAAAGATACTAGTGGGAAAATTTTGGGCACAGTAGCTACCCATACTGATGTTACACAGCGTCGGCAAGCAGAAAAAGGTTTAAGACTACGCGATCGCGCGATCGCCGCCAGTAGTAATGGCATTATTATTGCTGATGCCAGCATCCCCAACGGGCCAATTATCTACGTTAACCCTGCTTATGAGTACATGACTGGTTACTCAGCGGCAGAAGTTATTGGACAAAACTTTCATTTATTCCAAAATACTGATGTTAATCAATTAGGGTTACAAAAACTCAGTGCTGCTATGCAAGAGGGAAAAGACTGCACTGCGGTTCTCTACAACTACCGTAAAGATGGCAGCATCTTGTGGATCGAGCTAAACATTTCTCCTGTTTATGATGCTGCTGGCATCCTCACCCACTATATCGGCATTCAAACAGATATTACTGAGCGTAAGCAGGCAGAAATAGCACTACTTGTCAGCCAACAACGGCTGCAATATTTACTTGACTCTAGTCCAGCTGTGATCTATACCAGCAAACCCTTTGGAGATTACGGTGGTACCTTTGTTAGCGAAAATGTCAGTACTGTATTGGGCTATGAAGCAAGGGAAATGATAGAAGATTCCAGTTTTTGGACTAGTAATATCCATCCAGAAGATTTGCCACATGTGTTTGCTGGGCTTTCCAAAGTATTAGACCAGGGACAGTACAAGTTAGAATACCGTTTTTTACATAAAGACGGGAGTTATCGTTGGTTATATGACAAAGGCAAGCTACTACGGGATGACACTGGTAATCCACTAGAATTGGTTGGTTACTTGGCAGAAATCACAGATCGCAAACAATTAGAACAAGAATTGAGAGTAGCTCTAGAAAAAGAAAAAGAACTCGGCGAACTCAAATCTCGTTTTGTCTCTATGACTTCTCACGAATTCCGCACGCCTTTAAGTACTATCCTTTCTTCCTCGGAGTTACTAGAACACTACCGTCAAAAATGGACGGAGGAAAAACAACTTACTCATTTGCACCGTATTCAAACTGCTGTCAAGCGGATGACGGATATGTTGAATGATGTGTTAATCATTGGCAAAGTGGAAGCGGGAAGACTAGAATTCAGACCCAAATCTCTTGATTTAGTTGCCTACTGTCGTCATTTAGTTGCAGAAACGCAGTTGAATCTTAACAATCAGCGAGTTACTAAGTTTATCAGTCAAGATGAATCTGTGTCATGCTGCATGGATGATAAATTGTTAGAGCATATTTTGGGCAATTTACTTTCGAATGCAATTAAATATTCCCCAGCTAATAGTGCTGTCGAATTTACTCTCACTTGTCAGAATGGACAAGCTATATTTGAAATTCAAGATTGGGGAATTGGCATTCCACCAGAAGACTTGCCACGCTTGTTTGAATCATTTTATCGCGCTCATAATGTTGGCAATATCTTAGGAACTGGATTAGGATTGGCAATTGTTAAACGGTGTGTGGATATACACCAAGGTACAATATTTGTGACAAGTACACTGGGAGTTAGTACGTTATTTACTGTCACTTTGCCATTAAATAATCAATATATAAACTGAGGTAAATAATATGATCAAGATTTTAGTTATTGAAGATGAGGAATCAGTACGTGAAAACCTTTTAGATTTGTTGGAAGCTGAAAATTTTGAGACTATTGCAGCTGCCAATGGCAAAACAGGGATTAATTTAGCCGTCTCCGAAATTCCTGATTTAATTTTGTGCGATATGATGATGCCCGAAATTGACGGTTATGGAGTGTTAACATCATTACGTCAAGATCCATTAACAGCAACTATTCCTTTTATTTTTTTGACTGCAAAATCTGCCAAAGCTGATTTTCGCCAAGGCATGGATATGGGAGCAGATGACTATCTGACTAAGCCCTTTACACGGGCAGAGTTACTAAGTGCAATTATGAACCGTCTAGAAAGGCAAGCTACTTTAAAAAAGTATTTATCAAATCAGACTACAGTTAAGACCTTATCTCCCAAAAGGCAATTAGTAGAAATTAGTCTACATCGAGTTGTTAAAAATCAGAGTTTTACAGAAGAGTTCGAGATTTATTATCAACCTATAGTCAACATTAGCTCTGGAGAAATAATAGCTGCTGAAAGTTTATTGCGTTGGCAAAGCCCTGAATTAGGTTTAGTTTATCCAGCAGAATTTATTCCGTTAGCAGAGTCTACAGGTTTAATCGTGCCTATTGATCAATGGGTAGTTCAAAGTGTTTGTAAGCAAATTAGAATTTGGCAGAATGCAGGAGTTTCTTCCTTGACTCTAGCTGTAAATTTATCAGTAATTGAATTTAATGAACCAGATTGTATTCAGAAAATAGTTGGATTTTTAAAAAATAACAACTTAGAACCGCAATATCTAGAAGTAGAACTCACTGAAAGCATGATTATGCAAGATGTGAATAGCGCGATCGCTACTATGAATAAATTGCAATCTCTAGGTGTCAGAATTGCCATTGATGACTTTGGCACAGGCTATTCTTCTTTAATTTATCTCAAGAATTTACCAGTTAATACCCTCAAGATCGACCGCTATTTTATCCATAATGTTGCCCAAGATCCCCAAAAATCTGCAATTACAAAAGCATTAATTGAAATGGCTCATAATCTTAATATGCAGGTAGTTGCTGAAGGGGTAGAAACAGAAGCAGAACTATCTTTTTTACGCCAAAAAAACTGTGATGCTATGCAAGGTTTTCTATTTAGTCGTCCACTCCCAGCAGCAGAATTTGAAAACTTTTTATGGAACAATAAACGCTTACCTGCATAAATAAAATTTAATTTATAATAAATAATTATTTAATTCATGAAGTAAAAGTCGTGATTTTTTAGTAAAAATTATAGAATAAATTATTTAATTTTATTAGTTTTTTTGGAAGAGAGTGTGAATAAAATTATAGTAATAGAAGATCATAAGCTAATTGTCATTCATTTTTACTGGACGATTCATTTGTAGTAAGAGCTATCCTCCGGGTTCTGCGAAGCAGTACAGCCCTGATCTTATGCAACTTAAACGCTCATTAGCTTACAAGTAAGTCGTCGAGAAAAATTCAATGTATATGAAGAAATATAAATTAGCCTTTAATAAAAGCTTGGGCATTGCTCAAGATGCAATAGCTTGTCTTGGCAATGGCCTAAGCTAGTTGGGTATGTAGATTTGGCTGACTCGAATACTATTATGTACAGTCGGTGTTTGCGATCATGTTGGGTTTTTTGTTGAAGTTAGCGTATAACTTGTATGAGTTGTATGAGTTGTATTCAAACAAACAAACAAATCAGTATATAGTTTGGTAGTAGGCCAATGGCAAAGCGATCGCTCCAAGCATCAGATGAAGGTATTAGAAAGGCAAAACAAGCTTTTAAACGCAAAGGTTGGACACAAGAATATCTAGCTAGTGAAGTTAATCTAGAAACTCGCCAGCCTATTTGGAAGTTTTTCACTGGTAAACCTATTGATCGCCATGTCTTCAATGATATTTGCTTTGTCCTTGAGGTAGACCCGTCAGAAATCGCCCAAAAACCGGGTTTTGATGAATTCACGTCTTCAGATACCTCGACGAGCTTCACATTGGATATTGATGCCCTTGTGCAAAAGCTGCGGTCTGTTCACTATGAAAAAATGCAAGCTCAATGCGGTACTTTGCACCTTTTAGATATTGCTAGACCCGTCGCACTTAAGGATATTTACATTGATGTCAATATTCTTGAGGAGATTACTAGTAAAAGATGGCTAGAAATTTCCGATTTGCAAAGGTTAGACGCAAATAAATTGAACTCTTGTGATTTAAGTAAGCTAAGTCCAGAAAAAACGGTAGGGCTAGAAATAGTTAAAAAATATTCCCATCTCATGGTGCTGGGAAAGCCAGGTTCTGGTAAAACTGCATTTCTAAAATCAATTGCTATTAATTGTAATCAAGAAATTTTTCAACCTAATTATCTACCAATTTTTATCAGTCTGAAAAATTTTGCTGAAGAAATTCGATGTCTAAACCAGATTAATTTATCAAATTATCTATATGAATACTGGATAAATTTTGGTATTTCTGAGCAAGAATTAATTAATATATTTGCTCATGGTAGAGCTTTAATTTTATTAGACGGATTAGATGAAGTTCCAGGAAAATATTCTAAAAAAATTATTCATGAAATTCAAAGATTTACAGATAGATTTTATAAAAATCAGATAATTATTACTTCTCGTATTGCTTCTCAAGCTTATCATGTTCAGGGATTTACTGAAGTAGAAATTGCAGATTTTACTAAGCCAGAAATTGCCAGATTTGCTGAAAAATGGTTTTTGGTAGTTGCCAAAAATTCTCCAGTACAGGCAAAAAATTTAGCAAATAAATTGATGAAAAATCTAGAATTGACAGAAAACCTGCCGATTCTAGAGTTAGCTGGGACACCGATTTTTTTGAATCTCATCTGTTTATTTTTCAAGTCGCTAAAAGATTTCCCTAGCAACCACTGTGAACTTTATAAACAAGCTTTGGATCTGCTATTGGTTCGTTGGGATGAAGCGAGATGTGTTAAACGAGATCAAGTCTATGGTGACTTTTCACTGCTACATAAAATTAAATTGCTCAGTCGGATTGCAGCAGTTTTGTTTACACAAGAAAATAATTTTCAACGTGAACCTGTAATGCGACAATTCATCGCTGACTATCTACTTCATCTTCCTAATGCAACAACTGATATAGAAATATTAGAATTAGAAAGTGTAGCAGTATTAAAAGTAATTGAAGTACAGCATGGATTATTAACCGAAAAAGCGCGAGGAATTTATGCTTTTTCTCATTCAATATTTCAAGAATATTTAACTGCTAGAGAAATTATTAGCAATGATCAAAGTTTAAAAAAAATTGTTAATCACATCAATGAATATCGGTGGCGAAATATTTATTTGCTAAGTGTGGGGATGTTGAAACCCGCAGATACTTTGTTGCAATTAATGAAAGAAAAAATTGATAGTTTAGCTGCCACGAATGTGCGATTATCTAATTTTTTAAGATGGGTAGAGCAAAAATATGCCACAGTCAATGTATTTTATCATGCGGCTAGTGTGCGGGCTTTTTATTTTACTATTGCTCTACCTCCAGAATATCCTTTAGCTTGCAATCAAGAATTAGCTATGTCTTTGGATAACAGACTGGCTGGTAATCTTGCCGTTGATTTAGCATTAGATCTAGCTCTTATTCATGTACTTGTCGTAAGCTTGGGAATCAATGCTGATATTTTTTTACAACGATTTTCTGCTTTGAGTTTTGCCCTTGATTTGAAGCATTTACTTACAGAGCAACCATATTTACAAAAATCGTTGCAAGACCTTAAAAGCCAGCTACCCTTTCCAAGTCAAGGTGGAGAAGTACTAAAAATATGGTGGCAAGATCATGGAAATGCTTGGATTAAAGAATTGCGAACTTTGATGATCGATACTCGCCAAATCGGTCATAATTGGCAGTTTAATCAACATGAGTTGGAACAACTACAGCAGTATTGGGATGCGAATAAATTACTAGTAGATTGCCTAAATAGGGCTAGTGATGTCACTCCTCAAATGCGGAATTTTATTGAGAAAAATTTATTTCTAGTTTGTAGCTAGAGGCGATTTATAAGTACAAATCGGACTTTAGACTGGCGACAGCTGTTGAATTTCAAGTCTAAAGTAAAAAGGTTGTGTATAGTTTCTCCTGCCATGAAAGTTACTGCGCGTTGTTTGCTGCTAGTTTTGCTATCTACCACAGCAGCAGCCTGTAACCAGACTCGCGCTTCCTTAGATAATTTAAGTAATCCTACTACAGCACCAGCTCAACTAGCGCAGAACCCTACACAACCGAAAAATATCGTTCCTACTGAACCACTTTCACCGAAGCCTATCCGCATCAACTTGAAGAATTTGCCAGCACCTTTTGCTACAGAAAGTGCTTCCAAGCGGCCTGAAGTTGTGCAAATTCCGAAAAATCCGGTACTGCGTGTACCACCAGGATTTACAGTTAATGTTTTTGCAGAAGGTCTGGATGCGCCACGCTGGTTAGCTTTAACTCCTAGCGGTGATGTGCTAGTTACAGAAACCCGACAAAACCGTATTCGCTTATTGCGTGACACCAATGGTGATGGAGTTGCTGACGTGCGCCAGACATTTGCTAGTCAGACTAACGGTTTGAACATTCCCTTTGGCATGGCTTTCGCGGATAATTCTTTCTTTTTGGGAAATACTGATGCGGTTTTAAGATTTCCTTATGCCAAAGGTCAACAGCAACTAACTGGTACTGGTGAAAAAATTGCTGATCTTCCCGGCGGAGGTTATAACCAGCACTGGACACGCAATGTAGTAGTTTCACCCGATCGCAATCAGCTATATGTTTCTGTGGGTTCCCGATCTAATGTAGATGAAGAACCCCTACCAAGGGCTTCTGTGCAAGTGATGAATTTAGATGGTTCTCAACAAGAGACTTTTGCTTACGGCTTGCGTAACCCAGTTGGTCTAGACTTTCACCCTGTAACCAAAGAACTTTACGCCACTGTCAACGAACGAGATGGAATTGGTGATGATTTGGTTCCAGACTATCTAACACGCATTCAACAAGGGGAATTTTACGGCTGGCCTTATGCTTATTTAACACCAAACAACCTTGACCCCCGTCAAACAGCAAATGGTAAAAGTAAACGCCCCGACTTGGTAGCTCGTACCCGTACCCCTGATGTTTTATTCCAAGCCCACTCAGCAGCATTGGGTTTGCAATTTTATGATGGTCAGAAGTTTCCCGAAAAATATCGTAACGGTGCTTTTACGGCTTTTCGTGGCTCTTGGAACCGCGATCGCGGTACTGGTTATAAAATTGTGTTTGTTCCTTTCGATTCTCAAGGGCGATCGCAAGGCTATTATGAAGATTTTCTTACAGGGTTTTTGCTCAATCCCTCTGTACCAACTACTTGGGGACGACCTGTAGGATTACTCGTTTTACCGGATGGTAGTCTTTTAATGACGGAGGAAGCTAATAATCGGATTTATCGGATTCAGTATACAGGAGATTAGGGCATTGGGCATGGTGAGACAGCGCTGCGGAGAGAAGTGCCTTGCGCGGGTTCCCCGCGTTGTGGCAACTTCTCACTCGGGGAGACGCTCCGCGAACGGGGAAGGTTAGCCCGACCCAGGCGACTGCGTAAAGCCTGCGGCATAGCTACGCTTAGAGCGCAAGCGGTAGCGAGGGACGAGCGTCACCCGTTCGCTGAAAGCGTTCCCGAAGGGTAGGGGGCATGGGGAGAAAATAATGAATTTAATTTTGTGCAACTACTTAGTAATAATCATCTAGTTTAAAAATTTGGTGGAGATTTGGTTATGACTCAGAATGAAAATAATGATCAGTCAAATATCAATGAATCTTCTTCGCATTCAGGTACACGCTACTGGGGTAACGTGGAGGTAATAGAGGAAGGAGATTCTTATAGAATTAGCCGTATTGAAATCAAGCCTAGGCACGGCATTAAACCACAAATTCACTATCATCGCAATGAACATTGGGTTGTAGTCTCCGGTGTAGCAAAGGTAACTTGTGGAGAGGAGGAAATATTACTAAATCGCAATGAATCAACTTATGTTCCCGCTGCAACGCTGCATAAGGTAGACAATCCAGGACAGATTCCCCTGGTGATTCTGGAAATTCAAAATGGTGAATATTTAGGTGAGGATGATACTGAACGTCCTTATGATCTAAATTTAGTTAAGCCTGTAACTGAAAGTAATAGTTAAAAGCTAAAGTATAAAATTACCCTACTCCTTAATGAGTAGGGTATAAATACTGTAATATAATATCCGGTAAAAGACTTATCATTAAGACCGCAGGGCGCAGGATAAAAGAAAGTTTTAAGATTTTTGCATAGGTGCCCGGAATAATAACTAATTAACCTGACGTGAGTTCGACAAGTCTTATTTAACCTCTCCCCCAACCTCTCTCCGGCACGGAGAGGGGAGCAAAAAGCTCGATTTTTCGTTGCTCCTCCCTTTCCGTTTCACAGAGGGAGGGAGTGAGTGAGAGGTTCATCGAATTCACGTTAACCTGAGTTCGGGATAAGGAAAAGGACAGGTAGGAAGCTGAAAATAGCTTTAAATCCAGCAACCTGTCCTATGTTTAGTTTAGATGTTTTGTTTTGCCACGTAGCCTTCAAAACTAGCTTGACAGACTACTTCACTAAGCTGTAGCAGTTTATGTAGAATTTGCTGAATGACAATCTTGGGAAAGACGTGCTAGAACCAATGGCTACTGAATAGATAAGTAGGTTTGCGTAAACAATTAAAGGTTTTTAGTAAGTTAGCCCGTGCAATCAGCTTCTAGATAAAAATCTGAACTCCTTTCTGAAAAAGACTTGGAATTATTGAGTTCAGGAAATTTATGATGTGAACAAATGAAACGAATTCTGAAAACAACAAAATTCATTACTATTGTGATCTTTCTGATTTTTACAGTAGTTGCTAGTAATGGCATAGAATACCACAAACTTGCTACAAATGCTCAAGCAGCGAACGGATGCTTATTTCCTGATTCATTATCCTGCATTGATTACTCAAAACAGCCGAGATCACTTATAGTTCCCAATCCAAAACTAAGTGACAATGAGCGTTTTTTGTCTGCGATCGCTAGTAAATTAAAGTCAATTCCCCAACTAGGTACTTATGAATATACTTTCCTGCACGTATATGGTGCAGCATTTGTCAATCCACAAACAGAGATAAAATTGCCATCAACAGTAATCTTTGCTAATGAACAAGAAACTAATGAATTTCAAACTACCCTAACAATGCAGAAAGTTGATGATACTAACGACTGTTATTTACAAAAATCGGCAGCGGTAGCTTTAAATAAAGCTAGAAGTTTACAAAATATTCCTCTTAAATCTGGTTATGGTACGGGTGATTGTACTCGCAGTTTCGCTACTAATTTAAAGTTTTGGCAAAAATATACTAATAATCAAACCTTAGAAAAAGTCAAATAGGGTAAAGAAACAGCAATTCTTGGTGTAGTTGCACCCCCTGGAACCTCTCAACATCTTTGGGGATTAGCGATTGATTTACGCATATCTAATGATCAGCAAAGACATGCTTTAAATCAAAATGGCTGGTTTCAGACTGTAGAAAACGACATACTACATTGGACTTATATAGGTTTGTCAGAAGAATATTTATCTCAATTTGGTTTTAAAAATAAGGTGCTTAGGAAAATAAGTTATTGGGTGACACCTTTATAAATAGTATTGGCTAGTTTTCTGTCTTGATAGCCATACAACTATATGAATAATTCAACCACATCAGTCTAGAGATAGACGATCGCCACACTATCTACACCACCCACAGCAGGATACTGTGACAATTTACTTTCCCGCGTGGATAATAATCACTACAATAAAATAGTCACGCACCTGACCTCTGGAGTTCTAGCAGTGGGCTTATTTGATGATTTGAGTCGGTTTTTAGAAAACCGTTTAGAAGAATTCTTGCGTAACAATCCACATTTGGAGTTAGAGGCGCTGTTAGAACAGCTGCGGCAGCAAGAGGAAGATACTTTAAAGTTGATTGCAGAGTTACAACTACAAGAGAAGCGATCGCAAGAAGAAATTTTGTCCACCGCCCAAGAAATTCAGCGTTGGCACATTCGCGTACAAAAAGCACAAGATGCTGGTAGACAAGATTTAGCCGCTGCGGCGCAAACAAGAGAAGCAGCCCTACTGCGTGAAGGAAATCAACGCTGGGGACACATGCAAGGCTTAAAAGAACGCATAGACCAATCTAAAGAATTACTGCGGAAAATTCAGGTACGGCGACAAGAGGTTCAAACTAAAGCCGCTGAAGCGCAAACAGTACGCGCTCAACAAGCTCAAACCCAACAGCGTATCGAAACCAATGGCTGGTGGAATTCAACGAGCAGTTCTTCTAGTGGATTTGACGATTTGGAAGAAAAGTTCCGCCGTTGGGAAACCCAAGATGAGTTAGAACAAATGAAGCGCAACTTGGGAAAATAATTAGTTAGTAGTAAACAGTAATCGATTATCAATATAAAAATTGTTCACTGATTACTGTTTACTAATGAACTATGAAACAAGATTATTCAATCGTAATTTAAACTATTTTTAATTTTGTTTTTCACCTTTTGAGACTAGAAGCTTTCAAAAAGTGAATTATTTAAATTTTATTTAATTAATCAATTAGGCTTTAAACATCTGATAGATTTGATATAAGCACATTTCCAGACTGTGTTCTTGTTTGTCTATTTGCTAATTTTTGTTATTGCCGCAGTATTTTTCGACGTTCCAAATAAGAACTGAGGCATGGAACCTAGTATATTTTTAGATGTTTTAGCTAGCCTACAGAAATTATTTGTAGGTTACATACCAGCCGCTGTTTTAGGCAGTTTCATTGGATATTTAATAGGCATAAATGGCACTGTTTATCAGGTATTAAAACGGATATTTGAGATACCACATAGTATCCCTCCTATAGCTCTGCTGCCTATTATGCTCATAGTGTTTAGAGAAAGCGAAACTGCAACTATTGTCATAATTTTTATTGGTACTCTCTGGTCAGTAATCATTAATACAGCAATAGGTATGCAACACTTTCGCAGACAGAATAATAATTTTCGAGTAGCTACATTTCATCTATTTCATGCGCTAAAAGTTGGTATTTGGGTAGCTTGGTTTACAGTTATTGCTACAGAAATGTTGATTGCTCAAAGAGGGCTTGGTTATCTAGTTTGGAATGCTTATAAAGCTGGAAATATCAATAGCATAATCCAGGCAATACTTTACATAGGTATAATTGGCAGTATGTTTGGTCAGTTGCTAGATTTTACAGCATCTCTTCTTTCGCAGATTGTCTCAGATGGCAAAAAGCCATCTTAAACTTAATTAGAAAAGATGATTATTTAGGCTTGTAGATTGCCCGAAAAAATATTTCCCGCAGTTCTACTAAGTTATTAATCAATAATTGCGTTCAATGGTATTTTTTCAAAAAGCCGCTTTTACGTATAAAGACGTGTACATAATGCGTTAAAATCAATTTGTTTTTGATGAATCAAAGCTATGTGCAAAAACAAATATTTCCAATAATTCATCATTTAACCATAAAAAATAACCTCCAGATAGGGGTACAACTGGAGGCGATTAGCAAAGACATTTTTATATGGACTAGTCTATAAATAAATTTATCTTTATATTCAACTGTATTCCCTCCACCTTGAGGAGAAGCTAAGGTTAAGTTTGGCAGTCATCAGGAATACAATTGGCAGACCTGAAGGGGTGACAAAGAAGCTACAAAGCAGACTGGATAAGAGACATAGCACGTAGACCCTTGCGAAAATAGGGTAGTTTACTGGGCTTTAAACGCATTAAATCATGAGCTAAATCAGCCCAAAACTCCATTGCACCCACCCATAATTGGCCATACAAACCAACCCAAAATGCGCTATGTCGGCGATGTAGTCGGTTTAATTCCTTCAGACGACCAATATATTTTTGTAATCCCATTTGACGAGAGTTACGACCTGCTAAAACAGCACAAGTATAGGCGATAGCAATTAATAAAATCAGTGCCATCAATCGTTGACCATCAGCAGAAGTAGATTCAAGATTATAGCCACCAGTCTTGCAATCACGGAACATGGCCTCAATGCCACTGCGCAACTTAAATGCTTTAATGGCATCGGCAAGAC
>NZ_JAECZB010000022.1 GCF_016056295.1 Atlanticothrix silvestris CENA357 | reverse complement strand
AGTGTAAGCAGGGACTAGGCTGGACAGATTACCGTTTCACTAATTTCCAACATATTGAGAGATGGTGGGAGATTATTTTTAGTGTTTATACGATGATTAGTTTAAATTCTCCAGTCTTCTTAGCCTTCAATCAATCTCGTCAACCTGAGACTGAGGCACAAGAAAATAGTCATGTTGATTTTTCTAATCATCAGCAATGGAATCATGAATCCGGGTGGAAGAATACTTTAAATAATCTGCGTCTCATTATCCAACCACTTTTACTATTTTGGTTAATTTATCCCTGGTTAAGTATTTTCCCTAATTCAAATTTGTTACTGGGATTTAATCATTTAATTGCAGCCATGAATCAATTTAAACCCTATTATGCTTCTGGATGATTTAGCTCCTGAACTACTTGCTTATTCCGGAAAGTGACAGAAGAGGGATATATTCCCAAATATCTATATCCCCACCTCCAGCCAAAGGGTCAGTAAAGTTTTTGATAATTAGAAAGCTAAAAGCAAAAGAAATGAATACAAATAATAGAATTTGTAATGCGATAAACTTTATATTTACATGCAAACGCATATTTATTATTTTATTTAGTGAATTTAGACAGATTCAAATTTTAACAAATAAGAGTACAGTGTTTTTTATGATCTGAAATTATTCTCAAAACTCACTCGTTTGGGAAGGATCAATGTTTCTTAATCCACAATTGGCTCAATTTGTCAATACTTAAAATATTTATGGAATGAGTAATGGAACGTGTTTTAAAAAGTGGATCGGGTTGGCGTATTGGCTGGAACCCTAATGCGCCCGAATTTAAAGGTTTAGTGGGTACAGATGATTGGGCAGTTGAGCTAACCGAAGCCGAGTTAAATGAATTTTGTCGTCTTTTAATGCAGTTAGCAGAGACGATGAAACAGCTCACAGCCGAATTAATGGATGAAGAGAAAATTGCTTGTGAAGCTGAAAGCAATTTATTATGGATGGAAGTAGAAGGTTATCCTCATATTTACAGTCTGCGTTTTATAATCAATACAGGGCGCTGTGTAGAAGGTAAATGGAATGCTTCTGCTGTGCCGGGTTTGTTGCAAGCAGCTGGGATGCTCAAAGTTTTTTAAATTTCCCTCTTGATTATCCTAGAGATTTGCAATATAATCGAAATCCTGACCGGGGCGTAGCGCAGCTTGGTAGCGCGCCACTTTGGGGTAGTGGAGGTCGTGGGTTCGAATCCCGCCGCTCCGATTGACAAAAGACCCTACCTGCTAGTCTTTAACAAAAGATTGGCAGGTTTTTTAGTTTCTGTAGGTTAGAGGCAAAGGTGCAGTAATAGCAGGCAATAGGCAATAGGCTTAAAAGTCTCTTGGTGTCAGGATTTTATGATCAACTTATGTCATAAGCTATCTGACAACAGCTATATTAAATTTTAAATTAGTCGATTGAGATCAATGATCAATTTTTTAAGGCGTAACTCACAACTTAATATTGTGGTCAGGTATGGAATTTTAGGAGCGATCGCAGTTATCACTCTGTTTCCCCTATTATGGCTCGTCAGTACAGCCTTAAAATCTCCAACAGAAAATATCTTGCAGTCGCCACCGCAGCTATTACCCAGTCAACCGACACTAGAAAACTTCTCTCGCGTGTGGCAATCTTTACCTTTTGGACAATACTTATATAACAGTACTCTAGTGGCAGTGCTGACCGTAGGCTTAAATCTGATATTTTGTGCTTTAGCTGCCTATCCTTTGGCAAGACTATCATTTCCAGGGAGAGACTGGATTTTTATTGCGATCGTCTCCACAATCATGATTCCTTTTCAGATTGTGATGATTCCTTTGTTTGTTTTGACAGTTCAGCTAGGTTTAGTCAACACTTATTGGGGAGTAATTTTTCCTAGCTTAGCTTCTGCCTTTGGTATTTTCTTGTTGCGGCAAGCGTTTATGGGTGTCCCCAAAGAAATAGAAGAAGCTGCTCGTATGGATGGCAGCTCTGAGTTAGGCTTATGGTGGCACATTATGTTACCAGCGATTCGACCGGCACTTGTCACCCTAGGTATTTTCGTCTTCATCGGCTCTTGGAGTGACTTGCTCTGGCCTTTAATTGTCATCCAAGATGAAAAATTATACACGCTTCCTTTGGGTGTAGCAAAGCTAGCGGGTACATTTTCTTTAGACTGGCGGTTAGTAGCGGCTGGCTCAATAATTTCTATTGCACCAGTATTGTTATTATTCCTATTTTTACAGCGTTATATCGTACCCACAGAAACTGGTAGTGGTGTTAAGGGATAAGAGTGATGTATGTTGGTTAAGATAGATACGTAAGTTGTAAAAACTCCACCCTTGAAGGGATAGAGTTTTGTCAGTGGTCAGTGGTCAGTAGTCAGTAGTCAGTGGTCAGTGGCAAAGCAAAAAGTCAAGCCAGTCTCGTGGGCGGCTTTGCCGACTTGAGAGAACTGGCGCTGTGCATATAGGTTTCCGGGCGCAGAACTTTTCAAGAAGATTTGTGAAAACCACCCATAAAGGGATAGAGTATTAGACCAAATTACAAAAAACAACTAACAACTGACAACTGACAACTGACAACTGACAACTGACCACTGACACGCGCAGCGTTAATAAATTTAATAAGCGCCACTTTTTTTGAACACTACCCAGATAGTTTTTAAAATTAAACTCAAGTCGTAAACTACAGACCATTTACGCTGATATTCCATATCCATGCTGACGATAGTTTCAAAGTCTTTGATGCTGGAACGACCGTTAGCCTGCCATTCTCCAGTCATACCTGGTTTGACGCGTAATCTCTGCCAATGATGTGGCTCATAATGCATGACTTCATCAGGAGTAGGTGGACGAGTACCAACTAAACTCATATCCCCAACCAGAACATTCCAAAATTGAGGTAATTCGTCTAAACTGGTGCGCCGCAAGAATTTACCCACAGGAGTAATGCGAGGATCGTTAACAGATTTAAAAATATGACCTTTGGCTTGGTTTTTGACTAAATGCTTAAGTTTATCAGCACCAACCACCATAGAACGAAACTTCCAAATGCGGAAGGGTCGTCCATTCACACCGCAACGAACTTGGCAATAAAAAATCGGGCCCGGATTGGTGGTAATTGTAGCAACTGTTACAGGAATCGCTACGAAGGCTGTGATTATAAGACCAATAATTGCTCCTAAAATATCGATTGTTCGTTTTGTAATACTTGCAGTTGAGGGGTGTAAAGGCTGTTGTGAAAAATTAACTGAATCAAGATAACTTAAGAGAGCTAAATTATCCACAGTAAAACCTCTTTTATCAGAAGTAAAAGTGGGTATTGACATAACTTAAATTAATATACTGATTTACTAGCTCGTACTGAATTGTTACTGAGTGTTAATATAAACAAAATCTTAACTAATAAAAAACCGAAAGCTCAGAATTTACATAATCTTTGTAATTAAACTCAGTATTTTAAATTTTACGTATTTTTCACTAAAAATAAAAAATAACATGCTGTGATAATACGCAGGAATAGGGAGCAGGGGAGCAGGCAATAGGCTTAAAAGTCTTTTGGTGTAAGGGTTATATGATTAGTTTATGTCTTAAGATCCCAAACCACTGCTATATATTCTGATTCAAGACTAATGAGTAACTTCAGAGGCGAAATTAACCGTATATGGTTCCTCTAGTGATTGCTGAATACTAGCTTTAATAGCATTCAAATAGCGATGTAAAGCCAACATCTGTAGTAAATTGGGGCGATAAGTGAGATTTCCTTGTTTTTCAAAAAGTGGTGCTGCTGCGATCGCCTGGTAGTCACGATTTTCATGAGAACTCTGGGTAAGCCAGGTAGTATCCAAACTTGAAGGTATTAAACCTGGAGGTAGTTCGCCTTCTAAGAAAGCTAACAGGCGTTGCTGACAAATACTAGTATTAATGCCACGACCCTCGAATAATTGGAGAATTTCACCGAAAGATAAAGCTCTATCTGGCAACAGCCGCAGCAATTCTGTAAACAAAAAATAGTCAGTATACTGTTGTCTGGGTTCTTCTAAAACCTGAGTGTGCAGAGGCAGCATGGCTAGACCGTAAGCAACTCGACTACAATTAGGAGCGCCGTTATCACCCAAATATAAATCTTGAATAATTTTGGCGTTGGGGAGTTTTTGCCGCAGCCAACTGTTGACAACTCCTAATGAAGCTACTCCACCAGTCAAAATAGCTTGATTAATTGCTTCTGTAGGAATGCCACGAGCTACCAACAACTTGTTCAGTTCTCGATTCAGGCGACGCACGAAGGGAACAAATACTTGATTTTCTAAATCTCGCCGCTGTAATACCCACCGCTGATCGGCTAATTCTAAGGTAAAAGATTCTTGGTGTTGCAAAATTAGCTTCAGAGCTAGCGCTGCATCTAGCACTGCTTGTCCTAGTAAGGAACTTTCTAGACGCTGCTGGAGGCGAATGCGAGCGCTAATATCTGGTTCCCCAACTCTGGGTAAATCTAATTCTTCTAAACCCAGACTCTGCCAATACATTTGGTCTACACCAGAAAAGGCAGTTTGCCATTGCCAAGGATTACTAGTAATTGTTTTGTCATCTCCCTGACTTGCAAAGCGTGATTGCCGATACTTGGGGGAAACTAGTAACTGGCAAACGATGTCCTGCTCAATACCTTTACTAGCATAAGCAAAACCGTGCAGCATGAAATCTTGGTGTGTTAATTGCAGCAAACTTTCTGGCAAATCGACCAGCGCCATTTCAGTTGCAGTTGCCCCAATATTAATAGCAAGGGTGTTGCCAACCTGAAGATGCTCACTGGTTTTGACTGGATGTAAACCTTGATGATCGCTTAATTGGATTGTTTCGCCATTCTCACCATCGAGTGTGCTGAGTAAACTGGCGATCGCTTCTTCCACAAAAAATACTTGCTGGGGATGTTGAACAAGTTTGCTAGTTAGTAAAGCTTCCCGCACATTGAAGCGATATTGTTCTGACCAGTTAGATGGACAAGTACAGATAATACCAGCAATATTACTAATAATACTGTGAAAAGTTTGGGCGTTAAGACCAACAGCCGTAGCAATTAAACCCTGAGTGGTGCTGTGGCGATCTGATTTGAGGGTTAGCAGCAATTTTGAGAGCGATCGCACCACCCAAATTAGAGGCCCCGCAGAAAATTCATTAAATTGCAATACAGGTTCCCATTTTTGTTGCATACTCTTGTAAGGAATAGCTACCTGTAAATATGGCTTTAACTGCGCTGAGTAGAGATTTTTTTTCGGAGCGATCGCCGATTCGGAACTAGTAAGATTTTCAACGACTTTATCTTGAGTAACAGCTGGTGTTCCTGTGCTTTCAGTTTCTCCATGAGGTACAGAAGCAGTAGGTAAATAAACTTCAGCTGGTAAACGAAACGATTGTTGAAATGAAGTGGCTCCTAATTGGTTTTCTGCTGACCAATAAATAGGATACACAACATAAATAGAACGATTCAACAAAGCCGCAGAAATTCCAGTTGTACCTAAATCAATTCCTAGATACCACACCGAGTCGAGAACATCGAGCGCAACCTCTGGATTATTTGTAGAGTTGGAATTTGCAATTACAGAGTGATCTGACTCAGAAATTGTAACTTCCTTTTTTTTTTCGGCTGCTGGGCTAAAGTCTAAGTCTGCTTCCGTTTGAGGCAAGGATATAGGCGCAATTTTTCGTACTTCTGGATGAGGTAAAGCAACATTTGGTGTATCTTCTGCGGTTTGTTGCAGTTGGTTGCTATCTTGAACCCAACCCTCGGCACTATCCCAAACATTCATTGCAGGTGCTGAGCGAGAATTTAATTGTTCATCAAAATTTGCCAAATCTTGATGCAATTGCTGCAACTGCTTTTCGTCTAGAGAAATATCTTGTACATTGGTTGGCTGGTTTATTTCTGGTGATAGTAAATTTTCCTGGGGTGAAGCTGGAATGTAATTATCTACAAACTCCTCTTGCTGCTCATCGTCATTAATTACTACTTCCAAATTTTGAGTAACAGTTTGCCTTGTTGGTGTGATAGTTTGTGCTGTTTCAGAAACAGGAACTTCTGGTAACTGCTCTTCAGTATCTACATTAGCGAAGAGGTTAGTTAAGTCACTTAAGGTTGTAATTGTATCAACACTGTTGGGCTGAGTACTGTCCGCACCTAAAACTTCTTCTTCTAGTAAGATCGATAAACCCGCAGGCGTAGCTAAATCAGTATCTTCATCAAAAAACAATGCTTGCCATGACTCTAATGATAAGTCTATGGATTGTGTTGGATCATTTAGCGTTTCTTGGAGGTTTGTATGACTTTGCTCCAAAAAATCTGAGTCTGATTTATCAAACCAAGGATCTGGCAATCCTCCGGTAGAATCCACCAAAGGAGCAGGCGGGGTGTCAGATTCCGCTGTTATTACTTCTGGTTGTACTAAATTACTGGGAAGTGGCGGTGTAGAGTCTACAATATCTGACGGCGATAAATCCGCTGTTGCTTCTGGATTAACTTCAACGTTAGGCTTAGTAAAGCTACTATTGCCAAACAAACTAGCGTAAAGCTGATCTATTTCATCTTCATCACCCATGAATGCCTCACTAATTTGCTGCAAATCCAATGGGGTAGAAGTACTTGAAGCCAAAGACTGATCTAGACCTAATTGCAAAAGCACAGCATCTATATCTGCTGACGTAGCTTCTGATTCTATAAATTCCAGAGGCTCGCTGGCAACCTCGGCATCTGTATAATCTGAGTGTATTGTTTCTGAAGCAATAGTATTGGTTTGAGTTGATAGTGAGGGCGATGAAGGCGTTTTATTTTCTTTGCCCACAGAAGTGGAAAATTGCGGCTGCAAATACTGCGTCAAATGGTTGAGGAAAGTCTCCATCAACTGTTCGCCTTGCACTCCCGTACTGTGCATTCTAGCTAGAGATTGAGATAAAGACTCGTGATAAGTATTAATGTTGCGTTGTAATGCATCAAAGACAACATTTACAGTGCCATCTAGTGATAATAAACGTTGATCCAAATCTCTAGCCAATTGTGTCAACCTTTCGGTTTGATCTGAGGATTCTGAGAAAGATCCAGTTGTAGAAGGTGTTTGCTCTATACTCCCGTCGTGGTAGCTTGTTTGAGAAGAACTAGCAGAATTTGCTAAATTCTCCACCATTTGTGGTGTTAAATTTGGTACCAAGCGAGTCATAAGTACCTGTAAAAACTCAGAAATCATCTGCTCCTGGTTTTCCCACTGCTGGCTTAAAGAGTAGTGGTGCAATCGCTTTTGCTCTAGCTGTCTAATTTCCTGCACAAGAGTAGCTCGCTCTTGTAACATTGCTGTTAATTCTGCTTGCAGAGGCTGTATTAATGCCGAAAATTCGTTTTTTAACTGTTGCGATATAAAATTATTTTGTTCTTGGTCTGGTTGATTTTGCTGTGTTGAAGATTGGTGATAACCTTGATCAACAAATTTTGTCAATAAAGGCGATCGCAGGGTCTGTTCTGGAGACTTATTTGGGATATCGTTCTCTAGTGCTTGGTTCTCTGCTATTTGCACAAGAAAGTTGCGGACTCGCTCTAAAACCTCTTTTGGCTCTGGTGTCTGGCTAGATAGAAGCCTAGGCAAGCGTTTGCCACTGCTAGTCAGCAAGTTGTCAATATCTGCAATTAGTTTTTTAATTTCATCTTCGCGGGAAGTCACTTTGAATTACCTTAGCTAGAACTGTACGTCAACTGGTGTGGGAATTACTTAGCAATTACTTAAAGTACCGAGGTGAGAAACTGTTCTTTAGACTCCTCGCTGCAATTAAATGATGGATTATTTAGGAGTCGTAGCGATCGCAATCAGCGCTTGTTTGAAAAAATTAGCTTGACAGCTAATTGAAGTCTCAGGATACAAAAGGTATTCCGAAGTTGTCAGCAATTGTCAGCACAAGGTAGTTTACAAGGCGCTGTGCCCTCTCACCATAGAGGCGATGTTACAGCCTCTCGGCTTCATATTATAAAAAACATAGAAAAATGCAACAGCTAAGTAGATAAGACATCTTGCAAAAGTTACTTTTGCAAGATATCGGGTAAAGGAGAAAGGTTAAAGGGAAAGGGAAAATTCCATCCTTTTACCCTTTACCCCTTCCCCTTTACCCCACTTCTGCAAGAAGTCTATAGTCTTAGGTAGACAAACTCTTGGCCACATATACCAAATTTATAAGGCAAATATCCTCCACTTTGCACCCATACGAGCAATTAATGTAGCCAACGAGTGACTAAATGGCAAGATGGCATTTTTTTACTTGATTCTCGATTGCTGTAAACAGTTAAAAATTTTACGTTAGCAAAAATTAACTATGTTGAGTATTATTGATGTGGTTTCTCGGTGTTTTTAAGTAATTATATTTGCAGTGCAGGGGATAATTAAAAAATCAATCAAGAAGCTATAAACTACTGTGTGTAAAAGGTTGACCCACTTTTAAACCATAAATGAAGATTATTGATCAACAACGCTTTTGTCATTTTCTGGTTTTACATAGTTTGTGCTGTGCTTTGATGGCTTAGGCTGAAGATAGCGCTTTTGTTTGTTGTAGATATAGCCGCTGGAATAAAGATGCCCTAATGGAAGACCCGATCAATCCCTGGATGTTCTCAGCTCCCTTTTTTCAAGGGCTGCCAGAAGCTGTTGTGGAACTAGCCCTCACCCATCTCGTTACCCGCACGCACCCAGCAAATCAAGTAATTCTGCTGGAAAATGACTGGGGTGGCTCAGTCTATTTTATAGTTGAGGGTTGGGTAAAAATCCGCACCTACAATCTAGAAGGGAAAGAAGTAACACTAAATATTATTGGCAAGGGTGAATTATTCGGTGAAATGGCGGCGCTAGATGAAGTACTTCGGTCAACCGATGTAATTACTCTGACTCCTACAGTCATTGGCAGTGTGCCGTCTCAGGATTTTGTCAAGTTACTTTACACAGAACCATTAGCAGGAGTCAGGTTGTCACAGTTAATGGCTCGACGCTTACGGCAAGTAAATCGGCGACTGCGGTTGCGCGAATCTGATAGTCAGTCACGAGTCGCAGACACCTTGTTATTTTTGGCAGACGGGCAAGGAAAACAAGGGCAGACAGGAACCGAAATTCCTAATTTACCTCACCGGGAGTTAAGTAGTTTAAGTGGACTGGCACGGGAAACTGTTACAAGAGTATTGACAAAATTAGAAAAAAAAGGATTGATTAAACGGGATCAAGACTCTATTTGTATTCCTGATTTGTCAGCACTGGAAAAAATGATCGGCTCTACCACTCCCTTTATGGACTCTAATAATAAATAAAATGATCATATAGGCTGCATTCTCTAGAGAGACTGGGTTTTAAGTGAAGCTTTCTTATAAAATCTTGATTTTAATGCCTTAGCATAAGGGGAACGGTAGAGCTGAATAATAGTTTAACAACTTGCCCAAGATGAGCATTTTAGATTCTTCACCAGACGAGCCAGATTCAGATCCATCGCCTGAATCTCAAAGCTCTCTCAATCAATGTTTAAATCAACACGAGCAATTAAAGCCACCTCAATTGAAAGTTGATGCGCCTTTGAGGATGGTGGAAACGGCATTTTTAGCTAGTACTGCTAGCTTAATTTGGTTTATTAATTTTTATTTTCCCTTGGGCCCGGTTTTACGGATATTTTTCCCTGTGCCGATCGCTTTAGTTTATCTGCGCTGGGGTAAACGCGCAGCTTGGATGTCAGCAGTTACCTCTGGGTTATTGCTATCGGTACTAATGGGGCCCGTCCGTAGTTTACTATTTGTTATGCCCTACGCTTTTATGGGGGTACTTTTAGGAGCAACGTGGTATCGTCGTGTACCCTGGATTGCTTCAATTATTTTAGGTACGCTGTTGGGTACTTTGGGAGTCTTTTTTCGGCTGTGGTTGTTATCTGTTTTATCAGGTGAAGATTTGTGGATTTATTTGATTAATCAGGTAACAGAACTGACTGAGTGGATCTTTTTAAAGCTGGAATTATTAGCTAGTCCTAGTGTATTTTTAATTCAACTAGGGGCGATCGCCTTGATCATATTCAATAATTTGATTTATCTGTTTATAGTCCACCTAGCAGCATGGTTGCTGTTAGATCGTCTGGGAAATCCCATCCCCCGTCCGCCACGCTGGGTGCAAGTCTTGATGGATTATGAGTGACTTGATTCAAATTTACACCCAAATAGAACAAGGTAAAGAATGGACTGCTAAGTATCGCGGTTGTTTGCCCATTTTTGCTTGTATTTTAGGTTTTACGGAAACAGGATTGATTCCAGGAATTTCAGCAGCTGGTCGCACTCCCGCAGATCGCAAATATACTGCTTGTGCTGATGCTGAGTTTTTATATTACGGCCCAGAACATCAGCCCCAATATTCCTTACCACCGCTAGCTGATGGAGCATCACCTGTACTACTTTCTCGTGCTGTAGTTGAGGCGCTGAAAATTCCCCTGTATTTATTTAATGCCGGTTTACCTCAACTTCCTGCTATGCCAACCATTGATTTGGGTGGCACGATCGCCAGGTGTTTAAGTGAAGGTGTGGCTATGGATCTAGTTATAGTACACCACCTATTTAAACAAGGATTGCTTTGGGGTGAGCGTCTTGCGGCTCAAACTCCACAGGGATATGTAATTTTAAGTGAGTGCGTTGTTGGAGGAACCACAACTGCTTTAGCAGTTTTGACAGGCTTGGGAATAAATGCTGTAGGAAAAGTTAACAGTAGCCATCCTGTTTGTAACCATGAGCAAAAATGGGCAGTGGTACAAGCGGGGCTAAAACAGGCATTTCCCGATAGAAAACTGATCATTGACCCTTTAGAACTCGTAGCGGCGGTAGGCGATCCAATGCAAGTGGTGGTAGCCGGGATGGCGATCGCTGCTAGTCGTAGTTGTGGTATTTTATTGGGGGGTGGTACACAAATGCTGGCAGTTTATGCTTTGAGTTGTGCGATCGCTCAAACTTATGGCTTACCTTGGCAACCAAAAGAAGTAGTCGTAGGCACAACACGTTGGGTAGCAGAAGACCCAACTAGCAGTACCATTGAGTTAGCCCTCAACTTAGGTCAAAAGAACCCTCCCCTAATAGCTACTCAGCTGAATTTGGCTAATTCTCGTTATCCCCAATTTCAAGCTTATGAACGGGGCTTTGTCAAAGAAGGTGTCGGCGCTGGTGCAGCCTGCATCGCCGCCTATTTGTGCCAAAATTGGCAGCAAAATCAACTTTTGGCAGCTATTGAAGACCAATTTGAGCGCCTGAGTCGATTCAATAGTCAATAACAAAATAACCGGACTCATAAAGCTTCCGGCAAATTCTGGGATATTGACTATTGAATAATCAGTAACTTGTCAAATATGCCTGACACCTCTGTGTTTAATATGCTTACTAAATAAGGGTTTCAAGATTGTCAAGAAAGATGTGACTAATGGATAGCTTTAGGAAAAGGGGAGCCACTGTGGTCTTTTCCCTTGGCGTAAGACGCTACGCTTAAGCCTACACGTAGCGTCTTTGTAGAAGAAAGGGATAAAGGTTAAATGCTAAGGGATAAAATACCTTTTTCACTTTATCTAGCCAAGTTCCCTTGGCAAACTACTAGTCCCTAGTCCTCTATCAAGATAGACTGCACTCAACAGAGAAATGCTATAAATTAGGCTTAACTAACCCATTGCTTGCACTGCACTGAGCATAAAATTAATCCGCTGCTCAAACTCTAGCTTTTTGATCATTGCTGTAAACTGATCCGTTTCGCCGGGCAACTGGTAGTCAGAAGGTACTTGGATGATGGTTCCGTTTTCCATTCCTTGTGCCAACAGCAGCCAAACCTCTAATTTAGCATTGGGACTTAGAGCATTATAGCCACGACTGATATCAGTAGCTGCCCCGTTAATAATGTCACGTTGTGCTTGCAGTTGTTTTTCGGGAGACAAGTTCTCAATTAGTTCAAACACTGCTCTACCAGGAGCTTCTACGCTTTGAGGAGGTGCTGGTGTTAGCTTATCCTTAATATCCAAGTAACCAAACCAAAGTAGGGCAAGTTGAGTATCTACATCAAAGCCTTGAAAAGTTTCTAAAGCTGGTCTTGCGGCTTCGTCAATTGTGTAAGTCATAAAAATTCCTAACAAGTTCAAGTTGTTCTAAATTTCTGGAGCTACTGATAAAATTTGTTTTCAGTAACTTTACACAAGTTAACGAATGCAACGAAATAGATACACCTACTAAGGGTAGGAATAGAACTCATTGCATAAGACAGATGCAAATAACTCAATTTGTTATAGATAGTTGGACAAAATTAACTTCATGGGTGGATTCAGGAAACTAGAGTACTATAAATATTTCAATTGGATTTGGATATTAGTGTTTGGGCCTGCAACAAAAATAGCAGCATCGCTAAACTTAGGGGCACTGGTGCGAACTTCTGGATTTCTAGAAAATCCGAAGCCTTCGACGGGCATCCCTAAATCATTACGATTAAGGTTAAGGTCGCTATTTTGATCATGCATAACAGCAACGGCGTAATTACCTGCTTTTAAGTTATCAAAGCTAATTTTCAAGGAAGTGTCGTCAATTTTGGTACACTGCCTTTGTAAAATGCGATCGCGGTTACTAGGAAATCCTTGACTACCAGCAAATATACTGGCGCAGACTTGCCCTACTTTGTTTCTCAATCCATCAATTTCTACTGTAAGTTTGCCATTGAAATTTGCTTTAGCGTTCAATGGCCATAACAAATTTCCCATAACAGCAAGTAACAATACGCTAAATCTCAATCCTTTGCCCATAATATTTTTAGGTGTGTTTTTTTATAGTATGTAAGACGCACATTCAGCTACATTTTAGGGTAGTAGGTGATACCCCCCAAAATCAAGTACAAAAGCGGCATAATAATTAGGGTAATCTAAGTTGTACATTTTTCTGAGCTTTTAAGGCGATCGCTTGCCCGTCAAAAACATCTACCCAATTGTTCATAATCCTTGCAGATGAGTGCTTCTAATAAACTTCTAAAATTACTTTTTATTTCTACTCCTGTGGGGCCCCTTGGTAGTGGACTCGGTGGCGGTGTGGAATTGAGTTTGTATAATGTCGCACAAGAAATGATCCGGCGTGGTCATCAATTGCAAATTGTGGCTCCTGCGGGTTCTACTACAAGCGATCTGCCCTTAGTGCAAATTCCTGGTAATTTACAAATCATTGCCCAAAGCCAAGAACGCACAGCCCCTGTTACTATGCCAGAAAATTCCGTGCTGGCAAATATGTGGGATTATGCTCGTCAGGTTCAGGATAATTATGACTTAATTGTGAACTTTGCTTACGATTGGTTGCCATTCTATCTCACACCTTTTTTTGATTGTCCAATCGTACACTTAGTCAGCATGGGTTCACTGAGTAATGCCTTAGACGCAATAATTAAACAAATAGCCAGTCAGTTTCCTGGTACGATTGGCTTTCATACTCAAACACAAGCTGACACTTTTGCTCTGAAGCAAGAGTGTCCTGTACTCAGTAATGGCATTGATTTATCACTGTATAATTTTTGCAGCCAACCAAAACATCAGTTAGTCTGGGTAGGTAGAATTGCACCAGAAAAAGGTTTAGAAGATGCAGTAGCAGCAGCGCAAACCACAAATATTCCCTTGAAAATTATGGGGAAAATTCAAGATGAATTATATTGGCAGAAAATTTGTGAGGATTATCCCAACGCACCTTTGGAATATCTGGGGTTTTTATCGACAAATCAAATGCAGCAAGTAGTAAGAGAGTGCAAAGCATCATTGATGACTCCTCATTGGGTGGAAGCATTTGGAAATGTCGCCATTGAAAGCTTGGCTTGTGGAGTGCCGGTGATTTGTTACCGTCGGGGTGGCCCAGTAGAAATTATTCAAGATGGCAAAACTGGTTTTTTGGTAGAACCTGACAGTATTTCTGGCTTGGTAGATGCGATCGCCCGCCTTGATGAAATTAACCGCGACACTTGTCGCCACCAAGCAGAAACAGAATTTTCTCTCTCAGCGTTAGGCGATCGTTTTGAAAAATGGTTTTATGGAGCAGAGAATAGGGAAAAAGCTTAACCCTTCTCTATGCAGCGATGCACTGAGCAGTTCGCCAGGCTCACTGTAACACTTGTCGAAGTGTCGAAATTCAGAGGAAAATTGAAACTTGAATTAGATGAATTTAATCATTTTTAACAACCTTGCCATATAGGCCAATAGGAACACATAGCACTGAAATACTCACCATTATGACTGATGGATGGGGTGCGACGAGATATGAACTTAGAAAGAGGTAGAAAGCTTAAATGCAAGAAATAATACAAAAACTACCAACTCTACAAAGTAAAAAGATATGACTACTGTTCTTCTGGAATTAGATATCCAAACACAGCAAATAGTCAAAGATGCAATTGCTGACTCTGGTGTTTCACTAGATGATTTTGTCACAAAAGCTTGTAGAGCTTATGCCAGAACTATCGCTAACAACAAAGTCAGACAAGTTGGCGAAGATTTAAATACCGCGTCTACAAAGCAACTAATGACAGATGGTTACAGAACTTACGCTAATAGGTCTGAGCAATTAATTAAACTGGCAATCTTGGCATTAGAAAATCACAACAATAACTGTACAAAGAAATCTCAAAAATGGCATATTAATCAAAACATTCTCCAATCTCTTACGAGAAGTAAACCCACAATCGTCAAGAAAATGTCGCAAAAGTACAAAACCAGGCTTGATGACCACAATAACAAACATGGTTTAAACCCCTATGACAATTGCAAGCCTGAGATCAAAATTGAGCAGTCTATAAATTTGGCTGAAATCGATATCTAGTAAGAGTTTCTAGATACCTTCAAAAGTTCAATGTCCTCAATCGGATAAAAAAGGCGAACCCGAAAGTTCGCCTCTAATTATGATGTTATGGTGTTGCTCGATTAAAACCTAAATTCTAAATTTTTGCTTCTTCTCTAACCAATTTATCCCAACCCAAATCTTTCAAATTATTATTCCGGCGTAGGGGACGAGTTACCAACTCTAGAATGTCACGGGCATTGGTAAAACCGTGAATTTGAGCAAAAGTGAACTCTACAGACCACTTGGTGTTTATACCGCGTGCTTCTAGGGGGTTAGCATGAGCCATACCAGTAATTACCAAGTCTGGTTTTAGCTCATAAATTCGCTGAAGTTGGTTGTAGTTATCCGGCTTTTCAACAATTTTAGGTATAGGTGCGCCCATTTCTTGGCAAGTCTTCTCTAAAAAGGCTAGCTCAGCAGCTTGATAGCGCTTATCCATGTAAGGGATACCAATTTCTTGAACTATCATCCCACAACGGATTAAGAACCTCGCTTGGGAGATTTCCAGCAAATTATCACCCATAAAGAATACAGATTTGCCACGAATCAATTTCACGTAATCTTCTAAGCTTTCCCAAATTTGCGCTTCGCGCTCGTCCAAACCTTTGGGAGTAATACCGAACACCGAGCAGATTTTCTCAATCCAAGCGCGGGTACCATCAGGGCCGATGGGGAACGGTGCGCCGATGAGTTTACATTTACGGCGACGCATTAAGGTGGTAGCAGTGCGACTTAGAAATGGATTGACACCAGCGACATAATACCCTTCTTCAATCACTGGCAGTTCAGTGAAGCGCTTTGCAGGTAGCCAACCAGAAACTTTGACACCATGTTTCTTCAGTTCTAAAGTTAACTGAGTCACAACAGGATCAGGAAGAGAACCGAAGAGAACTAAAGGTGGATGATCCACATACTCAGATTCTTCTTGGGCGACATCTTCTTTCTTTTTACCGAAGTTAAGCAGCTTTTGAATGGCGTTACGTTCGTTTTTGTCTGTTTCCGTCTCTGCTACGGGAGCTTTATCAGGGCAACGATTAGCCATTGCTGCTAATACGGTGTCTTCTCCTTGGGTGAAGGCGTAATCTAGACCATTAGCACGCGCTACGACAATGGGAATACCAATTTCGGATTCCAATTTTGGTGCTAAGCCTTCCAAATCCGTTTTAATAATTTCAGTAGTGCAAGTGCCTATCCATACGATTACACTGGGGTTGCGATCGCGCTTAATTTGTAAACATAACCGCTTCAGTTCTTCATAATCATTCAGTTGCGCGGAAATATCCCCTTCTTCTAACTCTGCCATTGCATAGCGGGGTTCAGCAAAAATCATCACCCCCATTGCGTTTTGTAAGAAGTATCCACAAGTCTTGGTTCCAATCACCAAAAAGAAGCTATCTTCAATTTTTTGGTATAACCACGCTACGCAGCTAATTGGGCAAAAAGTGTGGTAATTTCCAGTTTCACACTCAAAGCTTAAGGCTTCTGGTTGTTGAGCAACAGTCATTTCGGTTTTTCTCCCCTTGATTTTCAAGTTAGGAGTGATGAGTTATGAGTTGTTATTTCACGAACTCCTAACTCTTAACTCCTAACTTTAGTAACTAAGCATTGGGGAAGAGACGGGCAATCTCCGATTCATCAAAAACGCCTGCTGGTAGTTCTTCCCCTAAAAAATCGTTATTATCTTCACCCTTGTGCAAGGCTGTTTGATCGCCCCAGACATCTGATAACACGTCACTAAAGGCATTTTCTTCTTGTGTATTCAGTTCATCAAGAAGTTGCTCGTCTAGTTTTCCTTCGGTTGCAGTTGTTGCATCAAAGGAAATATCACCAAAATCATCTACTTGTATACTAGATGCTTGATGAGAGTCATCACTGGAGTTGTGCCCATTGGTTAAGGAAATATCTCCCAGTCCATTGTGGCTTTCCTGGATGGCAAACTCTTGAGCCATTGCCATTGCTTCTCTGGCAAAACTATTTGTATGGGAAATCGCCAAAGTTTCATCTTCGGAGTTTTCATTCCCGACGGCTGCTGACTCATATTGGTCTACCTCAGGTTCGGCTGGAGGCATAAAACGGTTCCCTAGAGCAATGTCTGGGTCAAAATGCAAATCCAACACCTCAATCAGCGTATCAGCGTCAGGATTCAATTTGGAAAAGGGCAACATTAACTGCGCTAACTTCGGTTCCAGCGCGTTGACAACGCCCAGGATGAGGTAAGAAGGTGGTCGCTTCCCGCCATCAGGGGTGTACACTGATTCAGTTTTCATGTGCAAGGTAATCCAGTCATGGTTTACCTGGAAGAATTGCAACCACTTTTGTCTTATTGAATCTGTAAAGCTATTGAAGAAAGCCATATTGTTCCTCATCCTGAGAACTTGATGATGTTATACAATCATCAAGTCTAGTTCCTCTTCTGAATTAGGAACCTGGGGTTTACCCGGATTTAGATAAAAATCGGATAACAAAGAGAACAATTCACGATCTGGTGAGTCGTTCGGTACAACTCCTTCTGGACGCGCCAAAATCTGGTCGGCGATGTTGAGGTAGTAATCGCAAACATAGCTCAGAGATGGATCAGACTCTGCCATTTCAAACAAAGTTTTACCCTTAACGCGAGAAACACGGATGTCTTCAATTAGAGGCAAAACTTCCAGAACTGGCATTGGTACGGCTTCTATATATTTCTCAATCAAGTCGCGCTTGGAAGTACGGTTGCCGATTAAACCAGCTAGACGCAGTGGATGAGTCCGGGCTTTTTCCCGCACTGAAGCCGCAATTCGATTGGCAGCGAATAAAGCATCAAAGCCATTATCAGTAACTATCAAGCAGTAATCTGCATAGTTGAGTGGCGCTGCAAAACCGCCGCACACAACGTCACCTAATACATCAAATAAAATGACATCGTATTCATCGAAGGCGTTGAGTTCTTTAAGTAATTTTACGGTTTCGCCAACTACGTAGCCGCCACATCCAGCACCTGCTGGTGGCCCACCTGCTTCCACGCAATCTACACCGCCATAACCTTTATAAATTACATCTTCAGGCCAGACATCTTCGTAGTGATAGTCTTTTTCTTGAAGAGTGTCGATAATTGTCGGAATCAAAAACCCTGTGAGGGTAAAAGTGCTGTCGTGTTTAGGGTCGCAACCAATTTGCAGGACTTTCTTGCCGCGTTTGGCTAGGGCGACTGAGATGTTACAGCTAGTTGTGGATTTGCCAATCCCACCTTTTCCGTAAACTGCTAGTTTCACTGTTGTTTGCCTCTTATAGTTTTTTGTCAAACTCGTGGCTCAAGCATTTGCCTTCACCTAGCCTCAGATGTCGGTATGAGGTACGTAAGTGTCATTATTGTCGAAATCACAGGGAAAAGAAAGGGGGCTGTAATCTCTAAAACGATTTTATTCGACTTATACAAGATTAAAAATGATTTTATTTAGACAAAAACCATTCAAAAACGCTAATTTAGTTTTTAAATCAATTAAAAATGTTTTTAGAAAACTTTTTTTATAAAAATAGTTACAAAAAAAAACGCTCTTAAATTGCTTGTAATATATGCTTTTCATAGATTTAGCTTATGCTTAGACAAATAGAAACCAAGGAAGATAAGCTGGATCTCAAGGTGATATGAGATCTTGGCAAACCCATACTGCAAATACTGCCGCACCTTTGTACAGAAGGATTTTCTTGGCAGGTTTTATTTAACTGTCAAGAATATATGATTGCTGTCTTTTAGATATCTGGGGCGATGGTGTAAAAAATTATTAATTTTGAAATATTAGCTCAATTTAATTAAAAGCTTTGACTGCAAGACATCAGGGGATCAAGTTAGAGTGTTCAATTTCTTGTAACGATTGCCAACCTGGCTGCCATTGGGAGCTGTCTTGTAATAGTTTGGCGTTGACCCAAAAGCGGACTTTGGGGTCACAGGCAGCGACCATTTCGGCATACACCCATTTACCTTGATTTTTACGGTTGACAACTTGAAAGTGTCTCCAGCCGTCTATTTTTTGCTGGGTTGTCCACTTAGAGCCAACTAGGTAAGGAAATTTCTGTTTTTTGGTCATTAGTCAAGCCTTCCCTTCGAGCATCACGCTGTATTTATTTTGACTTTTAACTTTTTACACCTCGGCTTCCCTACAGGACGCTTACGCGAACGCTCGGTGTAACCTTGAGCATAGTCGAAAGGTTACTTTTGACTTCCGCCTTGCGGTACTAGTTCTTAAAGACAATTATCTAGTCAAACTTACTGCCAGTGAAATCATGCAAAAAGCAGGTTTATGTTGTTAACATAAACTTGACAGGGAAAATTAGATTAATTCCTTCCTCAGCCAAAGATAATCGGCAACTATGGCATTAAATCTACCAATAATTCCAAATTGGGCAAAATTAGCTAGTTTCCTAGGTACATTACTGATTATTGTTATTAATGGTATTGTTGGAAACAGAGCAGACGAGTTTTTTCTCCAAGTACTACTACCATATTTAAAACAAACAATTAGGCTGGAATTGTGGTGGGCTGTTCTAGGCTTATTGATTGGTGTTTGCCCACTTTTAATTATCTTGAGGTACTACTATAAGGCTCATCAAATTGCAATCAAGTTGAACAAGTTGGATGAATCATTACTCTTGTTACTACCTGAATTATCAGCCAATCCTGACATTAACGAAGCTTTAAAGCGACTTTTTGAAGATTTTATTAGTAGAACGCTTGATGTGCTGCAACTTTTGGATGGTTGTGGGATTGCGGTTTATGCTCCTGATCCTAATGATTCAGATTTTTTGAATACTTGGTGTCAATTAGAATCACCCAATGAGAATAAAGAGAAAGCGCGTTTTTATATTGGTAGTGATACCAGCAGAAAAAGAGGAGTTGCAGGAAATACTTTTTTAGATAAAAATCGGAGAGTTGTACACTTAACCAGAAAAAATGGTGCTTGGCAAGCTGATAGTCATGAGTATGTTTTCTTAGTAGATAGTCGCAGCCGTCGCCGCCTGTCTTATAGAACTTTAATCACCATACCAATTAGCGGTGATGCCAATGATAATTTAGGTGTTTTGTGTCTCTATAGTAACAATATAACGGCATTTGACTCAATAGCAGTTCAAGATTTGTTGGTGGCGATCGCTGGTCGTCTGTCTGCTGCTATGCTACTCGCAAGAACTTATCGTGCCCAACCCATGACTACTATTTAGACATGAATTGTCAGTACTGTTAGCGAAATACTTAATTATGCTTTTGATTACCTGAACGGCAAGTTGACACCAAAAATTGCCATATTTTTGGCATAAAATGACTTCTGCTAGCTAATCCTAGAGTTACGGAACCATAGTCTGTGCCATATTTACGTTCGGCTTCTTGTAACTCAATATGGCTTATTTTGCCGCGCATATATTCTTTTGAGATATTGAGAAGAATAGATTGGCGTTCTTCAGCTGTTAAATTATGATGCCCTATAGCTTTCATCTTTGCCATTTACTGATATATACAGTTATTTAATGTATATTTTTTTATTTTAGGCTAGTTTTCATTTACTAGACTCATTTCTTAGCACAGAATTGTATTCTAACCAGAAATATTGCTTATTTACAATAATAATACATCTCAAATTCTATAATCTTAATATACTTATCAGTGATTACACAAGTAAATTTGCATATATCATTCTTAAATTTAATTGTCATACATCACCAATTACGTAAAGAAGGGAGTATATTTAGCTATTTAAGGTATAAAATATTGAATTTTGGCTTTGATTAATTATCCCTAGAAAAGAAAAATTGAACGTGAACGAAGAAAAGGTAATACTACTACTCCATGAAGACGTGAAGACCGATCCAGCTAGTTGTACGCCTATCCTTACAATTACCATATAAGAACAAGGCTGACTCTTGTTCTCTCTGCACTTATGCGTCTAGAGTGGTTCTCAATCAGCCTATGCAACCTACTAATCCCAATCAATTTACAGAAAAAGCCTGGGAAGCGATCGCCCATACCCCAGATATTGCTAAACAATACCAACAACAGCAGATAGAAAGTGAACACCTGATGAAGGCGCTGCTAGAACAAGAAGGTCTAGCTAGCAGTATTTTGACCAAAGCGGGTGTTAATTTACAAAAAGTCAGCGACCGCACCGAGCAATTTCTCCAACGTCAGCCAAAAGTCTCAGGTAACAGTACTTCCGTATACTTGGGTCGCAGCTTGGATACACTTTTAGATCGAGCTGACACATATCGTCAGGACTTTAAAGACGAATATATTTCAATTGAACACTTATTGTTGGCTTATGCCAAAGATGATCGCTTTGGCAAAGGTTTATTCCAAGAATTTGGTTTAGACGAAAACAAGCTCAAAAATATCATTAAAGAAGTTCGTGGGAGCCAGAAAGTGACCGACCAAAATCCAGAAGGAAAATATCAATCGCTGGAAAAATATGGGCGTGACCTCACAGAAGCTGCTCGTAAAGGTCAACTCGATCCAGTAATTGGGCGAGATGATGAAATTCGTCGCACTGTGCAAATTCTCTCTCGTCGCACCAAGAATAACCCTGTACTGATTGGTGAACCGGGTGTTGGTAAAACTGCGATCGCCGAAGGACTAGCACAGCGGATCATTGCTGGTGATGTACCCCAATCTCTCAAAGACCGCAAGTTGATTTCTTTAGATATGGGTGCTTTGATTGCAGGGGCAAAATTCCGGGGCGAATTTGAAGAACGCTTGAAAGCAGTATTAAAAGAAGTTACCGAATCCGGCGGCAATATAGTTTTATTTATTGATGAAATTCACACCGTTGTTGGCGCTGGTGCGACTCAAGGGGCAATGGATGCTGGCAACTTGTTAAAACCAATGTTGGCGCGGGGTGAATTGCGCTGTATTGGGGCAACAACTTTAGACGAATACCGCAAGTATATAGAAAAAGATGCGGCTTTAGAAAGACGTTTCCAGCAAGTTTATGTCGATCAGCCCAGTGTCGAAGATACTATTTCGATTTTGCGCGGACTGAAAGAACGGTATGAAGTTCATCACGGGGTGAAGATTTCTGATAGTTCTTTAGTTGCAGCCGCTACATTATCAAGTCGTTATATTAGCGATCGCTTCTTGCCAGATAAAGCGATCGATTTGGTAGACGAAGCCGCTGCCAGATTAAAAATGGAGATTACCTCCAAACCAGAAGAACTCGATGAAATCGACCGCAAGATTCTCCAATTAGAAATGGAGAAGCTATCTCTGCAAAAAGAAAGTGATGCTGCTTCGCGTGAACGCTTGGAAAGATTAGAAAAAGAACTTGCGGATCTCAAAGAAGAACAAAGAACCCTAAGCGCCCAATGGCAGTCTGAAAAAGATATCATCACCAAAATTCAGTCAGTTAAAGAAGAAATTGACCGAGTTAATGTGGAGATTCAGCAAGCAGAAAGAAACTACGACCTTAACCGCGCTGCGGAATTGAAGTATGGCAAGCTAACCAGCTTACATCGCCAATTAGAAGCGGTAGAAAACGAATTAGCAAATGCCCAAAGAACTGGCAAATCTTTGTTACGTGAGGAAGTCACCGAGGCTGATATTGCCGAAATTATTTCTAAGTGGACGGGAATTCCCATCAGCAAGTTGGTGGAATCTGAAAAAGAAAAACTACTGCACTTAGAAGATGAACTGCATCGCCGAGTGATTGGACAAGATGAAGCAGTTACAGCTGTCGCCGATGCCATTCAGCGATCGCGCGCAGGATTAGCCGACCCTAATCGTCCTATCGCTAGCTTTATCTTTCTTGGCCCTACAGGTGTAGGTAAAACCGAATTGGCCAAAGCACTAGCGGGATATATGTTCGACACCGAAGATGCACTGGTGCGAATTGATATGTCAGAGTACATGGAAAAACATGCTGTTTCGCGGTTAATTGGTGCGCCTCCAGGATACGTAGGTTATGAAGAAGGCGGACAATTAACTGAAGCGATTCGTCGTCGTCCTTATGCTGTGATCCTCTTCGACGAAATCGAGAAAGCGCACCCAGATGTATTTAATATCTTCCTGCAAATTCTCGATGATGGTCGTGTCACTGATGCCCAAGGTCGAAAAGTCGACTTTAAGAATGCAATCATTATCATGACCAGCAACATTGGTTCGCAATACATTCTTGATGTCGCCGGGGATAACTCCCACTACGACGAAATGCGCCGTCGGGTAATGGAAGCGATGCGAAATAGTTTCCGTCCAGAGTTCCTTAATCGGATTGATGAAATCATTATCTTCCACGCCTTAGATAAAAAGGAATTGCGGCAGATTGTGCTATTGCAAGTAGAAAGATTGCGGCACAGATTAGGCGATCGCAAAATGTCTCTCAGACTCTCGGATACTGCTGTTGACTTTTTAGCGGAAGTAGGATATGACCCTGTATTTGGGGCGCGTCCACTGAAGCGAGCAATTCAGCGGGAGTTGGAAACTCAAATTGCCAAAGCTATCCTGCGTGGCGATTTCAATGATGGCGATACCATATTTGTTGATGTACAAAATGAACGCCTTTCTTTCAGCCGTCTACCTGTTCAGGTCTTTACTAGTTAATCCCAGGCGGGTGGTCAAATTCTGGGTATGTCTCAGCAAAGCAGGAAAATAAGGGAAAAATTAGAATAAAAGAACGCTTATCCTCTTATTTCTCTTTTTTTCTGCTTTATCTATCTATCTCATGTTCTTGCTCCAAAGCTTGAAGTGCTTTATGATACTGTTCCTGGACATCCTGGCGGTCTTGCTCCTCTGGTAATCCCTCATGGCTACCTCGTTCAATCATGTCTGCATGACGACGCAAATTTTCTCGGTCTTGGGGGTTATGGGCGTAATTAGCAACAATAGTTATGGCTTCTAGTAGATGAATGGTGACTGCGGCATCAGAACGGCCGTACTGCCGAATTTGATTAAAGGCATCATTAACCATTCCTGCAAAAGTTATGGGTTCGGCAATCACTCGCAGTTTGTTGTCTTCATCATAGCGGTACGGTGAGGGAAATTCCCTTTGTACTAAATGGCATAATCCAGCGCAAAGTCGATCAATACAACGCATCGCTGTAAACGGATCGTTAATTCCAGGAGAAAGGGCGCGCATGGCAATTTCTACTAATTGATTAATGGGAAACGCTACATCCTGTTGTTCAGTGCGTTCTCTACCTAAAATAAATACCTGTTCAATTTGCTGAGTGAGTTTTCGATTCACTCGTTCACCAGGCCAAGCCATAGCCAACTCATTACCCTGGAATACAAACTTGCTTGGTCGAGACTTAATGTGAATTAAAAGATTGTGCTTAGTAGAAATATCCATTAATTTTTGATTATCAATTGCTTGGAGATAACCATCACCATTAGCTCTAATTGGGTAAGCCTGTAACTCGAAAGCAGTGGGAATTTCTCCTAGATGCAACTTGTGTTCTGGAGGATTAAGTCCAATTCTATTTGGAAATAGCCGATCAATTGCTTTATCTAGATCGTGACTAACACTTTCAATAACATGGGATGCTTGAATAATAGTTGATGCGTGATGAATAAAGTAAATTAGCACACCGATACTAACGATCGCTAGTATTAGACCGATTGTTACCGACAGATGGGGAACAAACAGATCATAATCTTCTCCATAAATAGTCCGCAGCACAATCAAGGAATAAATGAAAGTGGCAATAAATGTGCCTAAGACTAATTGATTACCTGTATCTCGCATAAAATTACGCAACAGCCGTGGCCCGAAATTGGCCGAAGCCAGTTGTAGAGCCACAATTGTGATCGAAAAGGCTGTAGCAGCAACGCTCACCATTGAACCAGCGATCACAGAAAGAACTGCTCGCGCTCCATCAGGGCCACCAGTGTAAATCCAACTTAAGCCATCAAAGCCGATTTGGCGGTCAAGGGTGATCATGGCAAACGCCAGGATGATTGCTCCTAGTGCGATGATTCCTGGCAAAAACCAGTAACTAGAGTGGAGTGCATCCCAAAGTTTTGCCAACTGCACGTTCTTCATGATTTGCTGTCAGATTTGTGGGGATCTACCTTGTTGTTGCCATTCTGCATTTGCACCAGTTGCTTGAGTGAACCACTGATGCTGCGTGGTTTGGGAACTTCGCTTTTACCTGCGGGCCAGCCTTCACGTTGACGAGAGCGATCGCCATCTGTCTCTTCGGTTTGGTCGTGGAATAAAACTTGTGTGGTAGGAAAGGGTAAGTCGATGCCGTTTTCTACAAGTTTGCGCTTGATTGCAGAGATCACCTGATCTCTTGAATCTAGAGAATCTGCCCGGCGCGGCGGACTAATCCACCACCGAGCGCGGATATTAACAGTGCTTTCGGCAAGTTCCATCACCAATGCATCAGGTGCTGGGTCTTTGAGTACAATATCTACACTGTGCATTGCTTCAAGCATTAACTGTTTTGTCCACTCCAGGTCATCGCCATAGCCAACGCCGATATCATATTCTAAGCGGCGGTTCTCGAAGGCAGTGTTCACCGTTACCGAATTGGTAAATAGCTCAGAATTGGGAATCACAATCCGGCGACCATCGTAAGTTCTAATGGTTGTAGCTCGTGTTTCAATATTTTCTACTGTACCTTCAAAATCTTTAAAAACAATTTGGTCATCGATTTGAAATGGCTCTGTCAACAATATTAAAATGCCAGCCAAGAAGTTTTGGAGAATATCACGAAAAGCAAAACCAATTGCGACCCCACTAATTCCCAATAGTTGCACTAAATCAGATGCCTTGATTGAAGGAATGACAATAGACAGGGCAATAAATAGACCAACCAGAATTGTAGCCCCTTGTGCTAATCGACCTAACACCATTCCCAGATTACGGGCTTGGCGGCGACCACGGGTCAAGCGCTTGACCAGTCTTTTAATTGACCTGCCAATAATTATAAATATTGTAAAAACAATTAATCCCAGCACAATATTGGGCAGCAGAATCAGGAAGTCGTTAGCCATCTTCTGCATTTTGTCCAAAAGTGCTGATATCTCTGCGTTCATCCAATTTCCTCACTCATCAGTCGTTGCTGATGATAGTCAAAAATGATGAATTTAAATTCCTCCTGAAGTCTGTATATTAGTGTTCTGTAAGATAGATTCTTGAAGCAATTCGTAATTCGTAATTCGTAATACTTGTCTTTGGTGAGAAGCAAGCTAGGTAATTAAGAAATTCAGATTTTATCTGGGTTTAATTGAGATAATTGGTATGGTGCGATCGCCTAATTTTTTATTTTGTTTTCTTGACTGAGCTTTCGTCTACGCATAATTCTCAAAACACGCTTGAATTTTTCAAAGTCTTCTTGATTTAATTCAGTTCTTTGCCATATTTCCCGCTGCATCAAACGCTCAAACCAATCTTTCAGTTTGGGATAATTATTAAAACTAAATCCCGACTTTGATAATAAAGACATATCTGTTCCGGCGACAATATCTGCTAAAGTCAACTGTTCGCTAGCAAAATAAGGACTATTTCCTAAACATTCTGTTAAAAAATTTAGGACTTTATCGATATGTTCTTTTGCTTGTAAAAGTTTTGGCGAATCTTCAGTTTCAAACATTAAATAAATTGCTTTTGGCAAGAGTTCATTTGTAACTGTCATTTGCACCATTCTGACTATGGCTAAAGCCTCAGCTTCTGTTGGTAATAACGCAGGTGTAGGATATTTAGTCTCTAAATAGTCCAAAATAGCCAGAGATTCTATTACTCGAAAACCTTGATCAACGATCACTGGAACATGATGAAATGGATTAATTGCCAAAAACTCCGATTGTAGTTGATCGCCGTTTAAGTTTAGTATAACTGACTCGAATGAAATTTCCTTTTCTAGCAAGGTTCTCCATACACGGCGAGCCATCGGTGAGCGCGGATTATAGTAAAACTTCAGCATGAATCATTGCTCCTAATATTGACAAACAAAAAGACCGAACGGTCTGTTAATGCCTAAAAAAATTTGCTTTTGGGAAATTCAGTTGTTATGAGTTACTTGTTGATAATATTTTATTGCAAATTTAATGTAACTAAATTTCAAACATCCACCTTGTAATTTAAGTTTAATTCATCACCAGTTAAACCCCGAATTCCCCAGTTAGCTGGAGACGTTTCAAAGATTGTAATTTCAATATCATTAACAGCGATATTTAAATTTTGATTAATATTCTTAATTAATCCATAAATTAAACGCTTTTTGGTTTCTAATGTGCGTCCCTCAAACATACTAATTTCAATGATTAAGTAATTTTCTGACCTATCTGATGGATAGTAAAAGTCAGTTTTATCCAGGGGAAAAAATCTCTGAAATCGTTTATCATGGGGAAGTTGCAACACCTCGATAATAGAGCTATGAATAATTTTTGCAAGCTCTGTTTTAATAGAGTTAAGTTTTTCTGCTAAACCGTAAACCTTAATTTGAACCATGAATTTAAAGGTAGCTTTCTATATATTGATTTAAATGATTAACTGCTCTTTGCATGTGAATAGAGTCTCCATAAAGCTTACTGATCATAATTGCTCCTTCTAAGGTTGCAGTTATAATAGTTGCCATTTCATCAGCATTAACTTCAGGGTGAATTTCACCCTTTGCAATTCCTGTTTCAATAATTCGCCGAATTAAATTTAGCCAAGAGTTCATCGCCTGTTGGGTTCGTTTTCGTAGCGCTGGGTGAGCATCATCACTTTCCACAGCAGTATTAAGTAATGGACATCCTCCTTGGATGGGTGGGTTGTCTGCAAAATTACTAAATACGCCAATAATTGCTTTTAAGCGCTCAACTGCATTACTTTTGCTACGTAAGGCAGATCTGTAATGCTTGCTGACACAAGCGATCGCAAAGTCAAAAGCTTGTAGTGCTAGCTCATCTTTACTGGGGAAATGATTATAAATTCCTCCTTTTTGCAATCCCGTTACACGCATAATGTCGGACATAGACGAGCCAGCATATCCCTGTTGGTTAAACAGTTCGGCGGCTTGTTGAAGAATCCTGGTTTTTGTGTGTTCGCCTTTAGACATAAAAGGTTTACCGACCGATTGGTCTGATTGATTTTAATACGAACTTTGTTTGAGAGTCAATAGCAGGCAAAATGCCTGCTAGAAGTTATAAATTCCTAAGCACAAAGAGTCAAAATCTTCTCGACAACCTCAAGACTGACATCTTGCTGTTCACCCAAAGGAACAAAACCACGTTTTTCAAAGCGCTCAATAATCACGGGAATCGTGTCTAGTCCGACACCATAATCAGACAAACGAGTTTGTACACCAACAGATTCAAAGAAGTTACGAGTTTTAGCGATCGCTTCCGTAATTCGTTCTTCTTCGGAACCATCAACAAGATTCCAGACTCGTTGTGCATACTGTAGAAGTTTTTGCCATTTGCGATCGCGTCTAATTGAGAGAGTGCTGGGTAAAACAACAGCTAAAGTTTGAGCATGATCTAAACCATGCACTGCTGTTAATTCGTGACCAATCATGTGGGTTGCCCAATCTTGGGGAACTCCTGCGCCAATTAATCCATTTAATGCCATCGTCGCGCACCACATCACATTCGCCCTAGCATCATAATCTTGCGGATTAGCTAAGGTTTTTGGACCTTCTTCAATCAGCGTTTGCAGGATAGATTCAGCCATCCGGTCTTGCAATGGCGCATTGACTGGATAAGTCAAATACTGTTCCATGACATGGGTGTAAGCATCGACAATACCATTGCTAATTTGTCTTGGAGGTAGGGAAAAAGTTGATTCTGGGTCGAGAACAGAAAATCGGGGAAACACTAAGGGACTAGCAAAGTAGAGTTTTTCTTGAGTTGCTCCTTTAGTGATAACCGAGGTCGGATTCATTTCCGAGCCGGTTGCTGGTAGAGTTAACACAGCACCAAAAGGTATAGCAGTTTTTATAGACGCTTGCTTGGCCAAGATATCCCAAGGGTCGCCTGCAAAATTAACCGCAGCGGCAATAAACTTAGTACCATCAACAACCGAACCACCACCAACGGCTAGTAAAAAGTTTATACCCTGACTCCGCACCACTTCAGCTGCTTTTAATAGTGTTTCTAAGTGGGGGTTGGGTTCGATACCGCCAAATTCAGTGACATCAAAGCCAGCCAACGCAGACTTCACCTGGTCATAAACACCATTGGTTTTGATGCTACCCCCACCGTAGGTCATGAGGATTTTGGCATCAGCAGGAATTTCGCCGCTAATATGGGCGATTTGACCCTTGCCAAACAGGATTTTGACTGGGTTGTAAAAAACAAAGTTTTCCATGAGTGATCAGACAAGGGAATCGGATTTTACCTTGAGTATTGTAATCACTTTCTTTATGTTCTCACCTGTACCCTTAGTTAAGGTGGTGTTTTTGATTTGCGATGAGTTGCAGGCGATCGCTATATAGCTTTTAACCACTACGACGGGTTATATTTTTCGATACCGAGAAATCCGGTTGAGAAAGTGATCCATACTTCGTTCTGCCAGAGCAGCAATAGTCAGTGAAGGATTTGAGCAAGCAGTTGAACCAGGAATAAGCGAACCACCTCCAACACCTGCGCCTCGATAGGCATTGATACCATTACCTCTTTTGACATCGAGAACGCCAGTATATACATCAATGGGAACTTCTGGAACTGGTGCGGGTAAAACTGTAGTGGAACTCAACCACGCAGCACGACCATCTGGGTTATCTGTTGTAGCGAAAGTATCACCTGCGTCAGTAATTCGCCATCGTCGCCCCCGTTCCAGTACTATTGTTTCAATTCCTGCCTGACCAAGGCGCAATGATGCGACTGCGCCACCAAAACCACTACCAATCACTATCGCCTCAACATACTCGTCAATACCAGTAGCAGAAGTACGAATAGCGGATACACCTACGCTGGCCGCCGCCGCCGATGCCTGAAGAAATCGACGACGATTTAGCATTTGGGACATGTTTTATCTTTCTCCTAATTTTTTGCTTGCCATGTTTGCGCGATTGTAAATCGTAGGTAGTTAGTCCAGCGACTTTGCAATTTTTGGTAGTCGCAGGCAAAAATTTTCAATTTGGGAAATTTGAATTGATTTACAATAATCATTACTACGAGTATCAGGTTAATACCCAGTAAGCAACACTGCTTATTTAAGTAGAATTATGGGTATTTTTTGTTAAAGAAAAGGTTAAGCTTCGGCAATGTGTTGACACGAACGCTTGACTGTTTGATGAAATGATCACTTTCTCAGCTATTATGCCTTTAAATTACACAGTCACTTCCTAAGTTTGTTAATTGCTGATCGTTAACAGTCAAGGCTTCGGCTTCGCTCAGCCTTGACCCTGAGCGCAGTCGTTCGCGTAGCGTCTCGCAGAGAAGGGTCAACAATCCATACGAAAAGATGTGCAACTTAGATGCATGACAGCTAAATTTGATCAACAACACTATACTTTCAACCTCAAGGGGTTTGGAAATAGGAACAAATATCCTTTAGGCTGAGTTAATGTATTTTTTCACAGAGAATGTGACAAATGAGCGATCCACAGAAGAACCATATCAAGATTGATCCGGCAACCCTCGTTTTAATTGTGTCTGTTCTGATACTTCTGCCTCTGCTGATTACTGGCTTTTTCTTTCAATGAGGTTGACAGTTTACGAGTTGAAAATGAAATAGGTGCGTTATTGCTGTTAACGCACCTAATCAAGCTCAAATTATTTTGGTAAAACTAGCCGTAGTGCTGCTAAGAGTTGGTCAACGCTTTCTTGACGGCTGTTAAAACCCATCAATCCTACTCGCCAGACTTGACCAGCGAGTTCGCCTAGACCGCCGCCAATCTCAATATTATATTCATTCAGTAACTGTTGAGCGATCGCTTTACCATCTACTCCTGCTGGAATACGGACTGTGGTTAGGGTTGGCAGTCGGTACTCCCGTTCAACATGCATACTCAGTCCCAAGTCTTCTAAACCTTCCCAGAGATACTCTACATTTTTTTGATGACGCTGCCAGCAGTTTGCTAGTCCCTCTTCTGCCACCAAACGTAGGGCTTCCCGTAGACCATAGTACAGGTTAATGGGTGCTGTATGATGATATGTGCGTTCTTTGCCCCAATACTTACTCAGCAACGACATGTCCAAATACCAGTTTGCCACTTTTGTACTGCGTTGCTGTAACTTCTCAACTGCACGCGGACTCATGGTAAAGGGTGAAGCACCAGGAGAACAACCCAATCCTTTTTGGCTACAACTATAAGCCAAGTCAACTCCCCAAGCATCCAAAAATATCGGGACACCACCAAGACTTGTTACCGTATCTACCAATAACAAAGTGCCAAACTCACGACACAGTTCACCAACTCCTTCTAAAGGTTGACGTGCGCCTGTGGAAGTTTCGGCATGAACTAAAGCCAAAATCGTCGGACGATGAGTTTCTACAGCAGTGCGGAGTTCATCTAATGTGAAGACTTGCCCCCACGGTTTGTTAATAGTTCGCACATCTGCACCATATCGTCCAGCCATATCTACGAGGCGATGACCAAAGTAACCAGCTACACCAATCAAAACTACATCACCGGGTTCTGTGGCGTTGGCAATGGTTGCTTCCATAGCGGCTGACCCTGTACCGCTGACTGCAATGGTCAGGGGGTTTTCTGTTTGCCAGACATATCGCAACAAAGATTGAATTTCATCCATGAGTGCCAGGAAAGCTGGGTCAAGATGCCCAACTGGTGAGGTATTCATCGCCTGGAGTACTGCGGGATGGGCATTTGAAGGCCCTGGCCCTAAAAGTAACCGCGATGGAATTTCTAAAGGTTGGAGTTGCAAACGCTGAGTGTCATTAATTGAGATTGTTGGCATCATAATTAGGTTCTAGCCTAGACGATACTTACCGGATCATAGAGCGATCGCATCACCAATGTTTTAGTCAAACTTTTGTTTATAGGAAAAAGCTATATCTAGCAACAAGCTGATGCACGTCTTTGCGATAAAGCTTTACAGTGAAGTTAAAGGGGGAAATAATAGCTCCACATCACAGCATAATGAGCCAACGATTTCTGAATTTACTTGCGTAGGTAGGGAACACAAAAGAAGTGATATGAGGTTTACTGAGTTTTTTCACGCAATCAAACCTGAGTCCCATAGATAAAATTTATAACTTATCGTTTATAATTCAAACTTAATATAATAAATTAAATATATTAGCAGTCTATTTTAATAGAAAAATCATGATTTTTGCAGGCAAACGACCAAATAATTTAGGTGTTAATAACGGCAAATTAGCACCTTGCCCTAACTCTCCTAATTGCGTGTCTAGTCAGAGTTTAGATACAGTCCACGCAATTGCACCATTAAGTTTTACTTCAACTCCAGAACAAGCTTTAACTAAGCTCAAAAGTGTCATTGAGTCTTTACCTAGAACTAAAATTATTACTGAAAACCAAGATTATTTATATGCAGAATTTAAGAGTAATTTGATGGGATTTGTAGATGATGTAGAGTTCTATTTAGACCGTAATGCGAATGTGATCCAAGTTCGCTCAGCCTCGCGCTTAGGTCAGAGCGATTTAGGTGTCAATCGTCAACGCATAGAGACGATTCGTGCCAAATTAAAAGAAGCTTAGATTAATATCGCGCTTCTCGGTTGTGGGCAGTATATTCCTGTGACAAAAAAAGATTAGTAACTAGAGATTAGTTCATTTACTTTGGTTCCATTCACCTTGCAGGTAATTGGTAATGGGTTTCTTTAAACTACCCATTATCAATTAATTATCTAAAAAAACTAACCGCGGCGGCTACCTAAACCAACTGTATTGCGGACATGCCCATTATTAGCAAATCGCTCTTCCAGAATCTGTTGATAAACTGCTTCATAACCATCGGTCATCCGCTGAAGACTAAAACGATCTTCAACATGCTTGCGACAAGTGTAGCGATCTAACTCGGTTATTCTGCCGATGGCGCTGATGCACTCTTCAATATTATTGCAGAGAAAACCTGTTTTTTCGTGGGCAATTACTTCTGTTGTAGACCCCAGTTTCATAGCTACAACTGGTGTTCCAGCTGCCATTGATTCAACCATCACTAGCCCAAATGGCTCTCGCCAAGTGATCGGGAAGAGAGTTGCAACTGCACCTCCCATCAGAGCATTTTTTTGTGTATGGTTAGCTTCACCCAAATATTTAATTTGCTTACCGTCAATTTGTGGCTTAATTTCCTGCTCAAAGTATTCCACATCCACAACATCTACCTTCCCGGCGATTTTTAAACGCCAACCCGTTTGTTTTGCAATGGCGATCGCTAGATGTGTTCCTTTTTCTGGAGAGATTCGCCCTAAAAATGCTAGATATGGGGGATCTTCCGGTTGGGCATGAAATTTATAACTGCTGACATCAATTCCGTTGTAAACCGTTTTTACATAGTTTAACCCTAACCTCAGTTCTCGCTGTGCATCAGAAATACTGACAAAAGGTTGATGTTTAGCGTGTTGAAACATCTTTTCATTATCAGGGGTAAAAATTCCGTGCAAAGTATGAACTGTGGGAGTTTTTACCAGATTCGCATAAGGTAGTGACGAGCAGCACAGATGGGAATGAATAATGTCAAATTCCTCTGCCCGTTCATATACTAGACCTAATTGCAGCATTTCGTAGATACCCCGTTCCTTGACATTAGGATCGAGTCTGAGGGCACGAGGATGAACTGATACTAACTCTGCCAAACTCAGAGAATCTCCCGATGCAAATAGTGTGACTTCATGTCCACGTCTGACTAACTCATCAGTCAATAAAGCCACTACTAGCTCTATTCCTCCATAAGCTAAAGGTGGAACTCTTTCTGATAATGGGGCTACTTGAGCAATTCGCATCACCAACCTCCTACAAAATAAAATTTGAATTACAGGTATCTGTTTTGATTTCAAATGTGTTTATAAGTTATTAATGTCGCACAATAAAATAACTTCAAACACCAACTTTGTTTTTAATAACTTCCAAATACTAGTCTTTGATGGATGATTTATTTGTCTACCTTAGTAGGGAAATCAGCCTCTTCTTAAGAAGGAAAAAACATTTTAATTAAATAAACAATGTTAAAGTTAAGATTTTCTGGCTCTTATCCCAAAATATTGCTGTAATTAGTCAAATTTGCCGCATCATATAATGTCTAACAAAAAGTCTGAGTATTTGTAATCCTTGATTTTTGAAAATTTTTATTAACGCAAGTTGGGCAATTAAATAAAATTACCTCCTTACTTAGGAGGATGTTTGTAAATATATGCTTTCTGGTTGCATAAGTCTGGTAGTAGAGGAGTCTAGCTGTCTGCTTTGATTTGAAGCAACTATCTCCCCATGAGCGACTGACCAAGAAGCGGAGGAGCAGGGAGCAGGGGGAGCAAGCCCTGCCCAAAGCCGTGGAGTAGAGCGGAACATGGGTATCAAGCCCCGTCTTCCTAAGACGTTCTGATTGGTCGGGGTACAAGCTCCGTCCAATCCTTCCCCCTGCTAAGCGCTCCCTGCTCCCCTGCCTCTTTTGATGGACGAATCTTTGTCCATCGGGGAAGTAAGCTACGCGCAGTGTCTTTGACAGTAGAAAGACAACAGGGGAGAAAGAAATATGAGCTATATTGAATTTTTTAAAAAATAAAATACTAGTCTTAATATATTGATTTTTGCATAAAAATAAGCTACATTTACTAGCCATACAAATAAAATAATAGTAAGCGTGAATACTTCTCCTTCTCTAAAAAGACCGCGTGTCGCATGGCAGGCGGTTTTCTCAGTAATTATATTTATATTTATGTACCTGCCTATACTGGTACTTGGTTTTTATAGTTTTAATCAATCGCCTTATAGTGCGAGTTGGCAAGGTTTCACCCTTGATTGGTATAGCAAATTGTTCAGCGATGAAAGGATTTTATCAGCTTTAAAAAACAGTTTGATAGTTGCCTTTTGTGCGGTAGGTATTTCCGCAGTCCTGGGAACTTTAATGGCAGTGGGATTGGCGCGTTATCAATTTCCAGGTAAGAAATTGTATCGTGGTATTTCTTACCTACCATTAATTATTCCTGATATTGCGATCGCTGTAGCCACACTAGTATTTTTAGCAGCATTTGCCATCCCTCTAAGTTTGTGGACAATTGTGGCGGCTCATCTGGTTTTTTGTCTAGCTTACGTCGGGCTTGTGGTTTCTTCACGGCTGACTAACTTAGATCCCCACTTAGAAGAAGCAGCATTGGATTTAGGAGCCACACCAATACAAGCCTTCACAAAAGTATTACTGCCTCAATTAATGCCTGGTATTATCGCAGGCTGTTTGCTGGCCTTTGTACTAAGCTTAGATGACTTTCTCATCGCTAGCTTTACTGCAGTTAGTGGAGCTAACACCCTACCAATGGAAATTTTTAGTCGTATTAGAACCGGAGTTAAGCCTGATATTAATGCTCTCAGCATTCTCTTAATTTCAGGATCTGCAATTGTTGCGTTGATAGCTGAATTAATTCGCGCTTTTGGAGAGAAAAAGTAATAATATTTGTGGATGCATAAGTCAAGAATATTTTTAGTGATTTTAATTGAGTATTAAAAATGCATATTCAATTATTACAATGAAATTTTAATTGTTCAATATTACCGTAATAGCACTGAGGTCAATTAATCAATATCCTTAATAAGATAATGTTGCTTTTATGATTAAAAATAAGAATAATTTTACATTTTTATGCTTGCTTAAAAGTAAGTTATTCTAGATTCAAAAAAATTGACGTTTACATACAATAATTGCTATTAGAGACAGAATTGCCTGTTCGACTAGAAGTTAGAGGCTATTAAATCCGCCTGCGCGGCTTTCTCGTACTCCTAGGTCGAAGCAAGCTACGCATAGCATCTCCATCAGGAGAAGAATAGCCAATACTAGCGTCTAGTTTATATAGCTGCGATTTTTCAGGGTGATCTTCTATGAATCAGATATATTTTGACAATATCACTATCTTGATTGTTGATGATAATAAGACAAATTTACAATTAATTTCTGCTGCGATCGCTGATTCAAGATGGAAAATTTTGGTAGCTAATGATGGTAGAAGTGCCCTTGAACAAGCTGAATTTTACCAACCACATCTAATCTTGTTAGATATCATGATGCCGGGTATTGATGGATTTGAAACTTGTCAAAGGCTCAAGGCAAATTACCTTACGCAAGATATACCTGTAATTTTCATGACCTCTTTATCTGACACAACTGATAAAGTTAAAGGTCTTTCTATAGGAGCCGTAGATTACATTATTAAGCCTTTTCAAACCGAAGAATTTTTAGCGAGGATTAACGTACATTTAAAGCTGCATTTTTTAACCAAGCAACTTGCACAGCAAAAGGTAGAACTAGAGCAACGAGTCCAAGAACGTACAGCAGAACTTTCTCAGGCGTTGCATGATTTAAAACAATCTCAATTACAGTTAGTACAAAGTGAAAAAATGTCTGCTCTTGGCCAGCTAGTTGCTGGCGTGGCTCATGAAATTAATAATCCTGTTGGTTTTATCAAGGGTAATTTAAACTACATTTCTCAATATACATCTAACCTAATTCAGCATTTACAACTTTATCGTTACTACTATTCAAAACCAGTATTGGAAATCGATGATCATGCTCGAACAATTGATTTAGAGGAAATGATTCGAGATGTGCCAAGAGTGCTGTCTTCTATGGAAGTAGGTGTTGAACGCATTTGTGAAATTAGTCAAAGTTTACGGAATTTTTCTCGTTCTGATACCTCTAATAAAGTAGCAATTGACATTCATCAAGGTATCGAAAGTACATTAATGATTCTGAAGCATCGATTGAAAGCAAATAATCAACGTCCCCATATTGAGCTTATTAAAAATTATAGTGATTTGCCCCTATTAGAATGCTATCCTAGCCCTATAAATCAGGTATTTATGAATATTATTGCTAATGCAATTGATGCATTAGATGAATCTACTGGTGTTTCAAAAAATCCACATATTGATCAAAAATTCAATCAAATCATTATTTCTACTAACTTGGATTCTTTAAATCAGAATATCATCATCTCAATTAAAGACAATGGTGATGGTATGACACCAGAAGTTCAAGAACACGTATTTGAACAATTTTTTACTACTAAATCTGTAGGTAAAGGCACTGGGTTAGGATTATCGATTAGTCGGCAAATTGTAGAAGAAAAACATTTGGGAAAACTCGACTGTATTTCTAAATTAGGAGAAGGAACAGAATTTATTATCAAACTTCCACGTTTCGTTTAATACAGATCCCCGACTTCTCAAAGAAGTTGGGGATCTTAGCCTCGTGGTTACTATGGCAATACCCTTGACAAATTTTATGGTTAGTAATATTATTCTTTTTGTAAATAAAATGTTTGCACTCACATATACTCTTATTTAAAAAGTACCCAGTAGAGAGTAACAAATAAATCAAACTTCTTAATCTGTAGTTTCTAATGTAAGTATCTACACAGATCAAAGATAGAGTGTTTTATTTGTTTAAATATCTATTTTAAATTTGATAATATTGGGGCTAACTTGGGACAAGATGCTATTTCCCCCTCATTATGCAAATCTGCCAAAATCCCAATTGCTCAAATCCATTTAATCCCGACGGCAATAGATTTTGCATAAGTTGCGGACAAAGCAGCTTTGGCAAACTTCTGAGAAACCGCTACCGCGTATTAAGGCTCTTAGGCGAAGGCGGATTTAGTAGAACTTATGCAGCAGAAGACGCAGATAGATTAGACGCGCCTTGCGTAATCAAGCAATTTTTCCCGCAAGTTCAAGGAACACTACAACGTACTAAAGCAGCAGAATTTTTTAAAGAAGAGGCGTTTCGGTTGTATGAATTAGGAGAAAATCATACCCAGATTCCTAGATTATTGGCTTACTTTGAGCAAGGGTTAAGTTTGTACCTTGTTCAAGAATTTATTCAAGGACAAACTCTCTTACAAGAAGTTCAGCAACAGCCTTTTAACGAAGCACAAATTCGCCAACTTTTAGCTGATTTATTACCAGTTTTAGAATTTGTTCACTCTCATAACGTGATCCATCGGGATATTAAACCAGAAAACATCATTCGCCGGGACGTTGACGGCAAACCAGTATTAATCGATTTTGGTGGTGCAAAGCAGGTAACACAAACTAGTTTAGCCAGACAGGCTACAGTTATTTATACTATTGGTTATGCTCCCGCCGAACAAATGGCTGGATTTGCTTGTAATGGTAGTGATTTATATGCTTTGGGTGTAACTTGCGCGCGCCTTTTAACTCAATGTTTGCCCTCACAAGATAACTTCGGCAATATTAATGATGGTCTTTATGATGCCATGAATGGCAAGTGGTTGTGGCAAGAGTATTTACAAAAAAAAGGTGTGGTCATTAGCGATGATTTAGGCAAAATTTTAGATAACTTACTCAAAAATTTGCCTAGCGAAAGATACCAATCAGCAGCAGCAGTTTTTAATGATTTAATGTCTAGCAAAACATCAACTGCTGAACCGCAACTTGTAGAAACTACTCAAAAGACATTACTACAATTACCATCGTTACAAAAAGTAAATTCTCCATTACCCCCCTTACAAACCTTTGAATTTGAAGTAGTGACAATAGACACAGCTGGTCGAGAAGTGAGCCGCGATCGCCCCAGTGCTAAATTCTTTGCAGAAGAATTGAGTAAGGACGTAACACTAGAAATGGTGGCAATTCCTGGTGGTACTTTCATGATGGGTTCACCAACTTTTGAAGGAGATGCTGACGAACGTCCTCAACACCAAGTCACCATTAAACCTTTTTTTATAGGTAAATTTCCCGTAACCCAAGCACAGTGGAGAGTTGTAGCAGCTTTACCAAAAGTCAAACAAACCTTAAATCCTCACCCTTCCAAGTTCAAAGGTACCAATCGACCAGTAGAAAACGTTTCTTGGCACGAAGCTGTAGAATTTTGTGTCAGACTGTCACAAAAAACTGGACGCGAATATCGTTTACCCAGCGAAGCCGAATGGGAATATGCTTGTCGTGCTGGAACTACTACATCTTTCCACTTTGGTGAAACGATTACCCCCGATTTAGTAACCTGTAGCAGTAGCGATACTTACTCTGTTGAAGCAAAAACCAGATACCGTAAAGAAACAACCGATGTAGGAAGTTTTCAGGTAGCTAACGCCTTTGGGTTGTATGATATGCACGGGCTAGTTTGGGAATGGTGTGCTGATGCTTGGCATAATAATTATCATGGCGCACCCGCAGATGGAACCGTTTGGGAAGATGGCGGTGATGTGCATCGCCGGGTATTGCGCGGTGGTTCTTGGAGCTTCAGTGCAGAACTTTGTCGTAGCGCCAGTCGTAGCTGGAACGAGTCAGATGGTGGACTGAGAGTATGTGGTTTTCGGGTTGTGTTTTCGGCTACGTAGATTCATAGCAGTATTTAAATATAGATTTCTACCAAATCCACAGTATTTTGTGTTGCTAAGCTAGCTGTAAAATTGTCCAAAATGTGTTTGATAATAAAGCATTTTTTACAACTCAGATAGGATCACTGTATATTTAAATATATTAATATTTGATACATAATTTCTTAGATAATCAATATTTACATAAATCATTAAAGCCTTTAAAACTAACATTTTTAGCTTTATTAAGTACGGTTTAACTAATGTGCATTATGCTTTATTTTTTAATTAAATATTTTATTATTAAGTATATAAATCTACAACATAATAATTTTAATTGTTACCGATTATGCTTTTAGTTATATTAGATATCTTGTCTCTAGATATCACACACTAAAAAGATAGAGTATTACTTCAAAAACAAATATATTTAAACTAGTCGTAAGACAGATGAAATTATTAAACATTCAAATTAAAATATAAAATACAAAACAAAGGGCGTTACGAATTTAGGGTGTTTAGGGTGCAGCTATCCCAAAGAGCAACCTAAAACTAACACAGAGTAAAATTAATGAATTTTACTCTGTATTTATTTATAAATTCAAGATTAATACTTATTGAACAATAGCCATGATCCATAAGGGATAACGGCTACAGTTCAAAACTTTATTAGCTTATAGTTCTAAAAAATTACAAAAGCTTAAATTTCAGCACCTGCTTTAGCTTCAGCACCCATTGGCGAAACATAATCACGAAAAAGGTTGAGTTGCTTATCAAAAGGTAATGCTTTGATATTGTTAAACAGTGTTTCTGCTTCTGAAGAAAGCTGATAGTCAGAAGGCATAGGAATAATAGTTGAGTTTTCCATACCTTGAGCTAAACGATACCAAAATAGAAGCTTTGTAGTGTCACTTAAAGAACCATATTCGCGACTAATTTGGGTATCTACCTTGTTAATCAAATCGCGCTGGATTTGCAATTGTTCTTCGTGAGTTAATTCTTTAACTTGATTGAACAAACCTTCAGCAATTTCAGGAGAAACAGTACTGGCGTTGGGGGCTGCTGGGGTAATAGAATTACCAACTTCTTCATAAATAAACCAAAATAGAGCCAACTGTTGGTCTACATCCAAATTTTGCCATGATTGCACAGATTCACGAATAGCTGGATCGTTTGTTTGGGTATAAGTCATAAACAATTTGATTGCAATTAATTAAGTGTCAACAATAACCGTAACAAAATCTATTTAGTGTTCCACCCCACTGAGGACAGATGTATCCAAATCACAAAGATAACCCTGAGAAATACAATTACTATATAAATATAGAGACGCGATCGCTCGCATCTCTACACATCGGTTTAATTCCATCCCAACTTAGGCGATATGATCAATGTGCCAACTATCAGCCGCGATCGCAGGTACTTCAAATTGGCTGATAGGGGCGGGTTTCATATCCCGGTAGTCTAAAATTTGCACTAGCAGCAAATAGGCGATCGCTAAAAGAACAGAAATCGCACCTGTAATAATGGCAACTATTTTTGATCGGTTCATCATTGTTTCCTATAATGTCAGCTATGATTCTGTGCCTATATCCACATTGCCACATTTGGCAGGCAGAGAAATTTCTCTGTGATACGCAGATCACCCCAGCTTAACCAGCGTACTGCTGTAAGTAAAAAATTCCTCTGCATACTTAAGGTTCCTAAAGGAGCGATCGCAGGCTGGACGCTGCTTTTTGAGTTCTTGAGCGTAATGCTGGGGTCATCTTCGATCAATTTAGGCGTAATACCCTTAATATTTAATACGGTAAACGTAACTGCTCATTGTACGGTTTACCCGATTGTCTTTAGATTTTTATTTAATTAAATTACTTAGCAGAGAGAAGAAACAAAGCAACTAAGACTTCTCTCTAAAAAACTAGAGTTTCGGTAATTGCTTAAATATCCGAAACCTCCAAACACCTCTAAAAACTTTGTTCGATTACTCAAAAGTGAATTAGAAAGTTAAGGAGAGAATTAAGATATGGCACTTATTCGTTGGGAACCATTCCGAGAAATGGAGATTCTGCGTCGTCAGATGGATCAACTCTTCTCTGATCTGACAGCAGCCGAGCAGCGCGGTAATTCAGATGTTTCTTCGTCACAGCGAACAACGTGGGTTCCTGCTGTTGAACTCCATGACAATGGATCTGAGTTGTTATTAAGAGTTGAGATTCCAGGTCTGGAGGGTAAAGACCTAGATATTCAAGTGACTCAAGATGCAGTTTCAATTGCTGGTGAGCATCGTTATGAAAAACGCTCCCAATCTAACGGTAAAGTTCATTCTGAATTTCGTTATGGCAACTTTAGTAGAGTAATCCCTCTACCTTGCAAAGTTCAAAATCAACAAGTGAAAGCAGATCTCAAAGATGGGATTTTAAATTTGACTCTACCCAAACTGGAGCAAGAGCAAAACAAGGTATTTAAAGTCAATCTAGGTCAATCCCAAGCAGCAACGGCCATAGAGGCTGGTAATAGTAACGGATAATCTAACACTGGCTCACAAAAAAGCTTTCAATCTATTTAATAGAGATACTAAATTATCACTTAATAATCGATGTATCTCTGTACTAAGTAATTTTTGAAAAAACCCCAGTTAACATCGGCTGGGGTTTTTGCTATGTAAGCAAATTCAATTCGATTAAAAAATTTCCTGAAATTAGAGTCTGTAATCAGAGATAGGAGTAGATCTGATTTGATATTCTGTTAATGCTCCTGGACGAACTATAGTTCTTCCATCTTTTCTAAAAGTCGGGATTTGTCCTTTTTGAACAGCTACATACAAATCGCTCTGACTCATGCCTAAACGCTTTGCGGCTTCTGCAAGTGAAACACCCTGCCTTTGCATACCTATTACTCTCCTTGCAATCTTAATTAGATTGCTATCTAATACTATTCTAAAGTAATATGTAGAAATATTAAAATAAGTAACGCTATTACTGTTAATGTAATCAATATATTTTGTATAAATACATACTTAAATTTTTGGTTTGGTAATGAATTAGTATCCTGTAATAACCTTTAGGCTTGACTTGGGGAAAAATAAAGCGCTCATATATATGTAGCTTTTTAATCATTAATAAATTATAAATATTTTAAAAATCACTAATGAGCGATGCTTGGGGCAGGCTACGCCTAGGCTAAAAACTATATTTACCATGAACTACATGGTAAATTATTGAACCTCTCCCCAACCTCTCTCCGACGCGGAGAGGGGCTTAAATATCTTTAATTATCAACGAAAAATTAAGTCTTTAAAGCCATTCTGTTTGAATTCTTGTGCTACCAGTAACGCCAATAAAGCTCCTACTCCCAACTGAAACAGGGGTAATTTACCCAATAAATCAGTAATGCTGGGTATGACTAAGTTTTGATAATCTCCATCAATTCTGTCGTCTTCTGGAACAGGTTGGTAAAAATTGTTGGGTGCATCTTCAGATTTTAGTTCATTACTGCGTTGTAGATTAAAACCAATAAGTAATAACAACGAATCTACTAACGAAGGCGATATTTTTTGGGCTAAATCTAGTAATTTAGCTATATCTCCAACTAAAAGGTCACGAATTGGGTGTTCAGCTGCGTAAAGGATGGCATCGGACACAATTCTTGGGTCATAGTAAGGTGGTATTCCTGATGGCTTCACCCCTAACTTTGTCAAGCCATTATTCCAGAACGGAGTGTTGATCACGGCTGGCTTAACACTTGTGACACTAATAGGCCATTTCTCATGTATCAATTCGACCCGCATCGCCTCGATAAAGCCCTCGACCCCGTGCTTAGCTGCCGAGTAGGCACTTTGGTAGGGGAGCGATCGCCTACCTTCCATTGAAGAGACATGAATCAATGCCCCGCGTCCCTCACGTTTGAGATGGGGTAATGCCGCCATTGCACCATACACCTGTCCCATCAGATCGACATCAATAACATGCTTAAACTCTTCTGGTGTTGTATTGTCGAAAGTGGCAAAGATGCCGATAGCGGGGACATGTACCCATGTATCGAGTCGCCCGTAGACTTCTACAGTTTTATTTGCGATCGCCTTTACTTGGTCAAATATTTCCACATCAGCTACGCAATAAGTTGCCTCGCCGCCAAAGCTGCGAATCTCCTCTACTAAAGACTTTAGCTTCGACTCACCACGAGCCGAGACTACCACTTTTGCCCCGCGTCTAGCAAACTCAAGAGCTGTGATCCGTCCGATACCGCTGGAGGCTCCAACGACGGAAACGACTTGCTGATTGATTGGCTTTAATTTCATAAGTATTATTCCTTAAAAGGGATTGGGAATTAACATTCATTCCTAGATAGAGCCCCTAGTTACCACTCACATAAGCTTCTTCCATACTTCTCATCACTTTGGGAAATTCAAAATTGAAAATAATGAAATAAATGTAAGTAAATTCTTCAATAAATTTCTATTGAGAGATTTTAAGAATTGCTTTTTATTGGATTATTTATTTTGTAAAATCCGGCGTATTTAAAAAAATAAAATTAATTACTTAACAATACTTTACAATGACTCTTTCCCCAATAAATCAATCTTTAGAAGTAAATAATGGTATGGCCGTCCACCTAAATAAAGGAGGTTATATTAAACAATTTTGTATTTTATAGTACAAAATTTTTGAAAAATCAATATTTTATTCTCGCGCCTTCAGCCAAGGGTAAAAGGAACTGTAGCAAAGAAAGATTGAAGCTTCCCCCTGGCAAATTCCTAATAAATTAATCTGCATTAATTTGTGGCGATCGCGGATAAAATCTACACAGTTATTGATATACCTATTGATGTATTTATCAATAGTGAGCCAGCGAGCGTCTTGGTTAGGATATCCCCAATCAATTAAGTAAACATCTAAGCCCAGGTTGAGTAAATTAGCAACAAGCGATCGCCCCTCTTGTAAATCTACAATATGGGGACGGTTAACTAAGGCATAAACGATTAGTATTGGAATATTAAACAAGTTTTCCGCCTATGATTGGAAGTGATACAGTACTACCTTGTCTTCTCGATAGACCTCTTGCTTGGGTGTCACCTCAATCTGAATTTCTTGTTGGCGTAGGCGGTTGAATATATCTATGCCATTAACCAGCTTTTCGATTTTAAGCCTGGGGGGAATCATAAACGCCCCAATATTCAATACCCCGATCACGTAATATTGGTTCAGCGCGATGAATTTCTTCTTCTGAGCCTTCTAGTATGAGCAAATAATAACTCTGCTGGAGGCGATCGCTATAAACTCTGGCTCTGTCTTCGGGTATGCCTAAATCGCCTAGTGCCTTGAGTAGATTCTGATTTGCTGCCGCCCCCACAGCAACGCCTGCAACGCTACTGACTAATGCTACACCTACAGAACCGGCTGCTAGCACGGCTCCTAAACCGGGAAGTGCCAGACTACTCAAACCAAATAACACGCTACCCCAAGTACTTGCTGCTAGTGTGTCTCCTACTGCTCCGGTTGTATCAACATCTTGGTTGCCAATGCGATCGCTTATCTGCGCCTCACCTAAGCTTTCACCTTGCTCTACATCTTTAGCAATGACAGAAACTTTCTCCATAGGAAAGTTGGCAGTTGTTAATTCATTAATTGCCTGCTCTATTTGTTGAGAATTAGCAAATACTCCTAATGCACGTACAGTGTCTTTAGTTATCATATTTCCCTCGTTCATAATTGTATTAATGCGCCCATCTATAACCCTAGTATTTCGCCTCATACCAATTCACAAAAATCTTGATACATATAGATTTCTCGTAGGGGCACGGCAATGACCCCCTACCAACGTATTTGTATAACTTTTAAAGTTAAATGGTATCACTTGACGAATAGATTAAGTATTAAAAGGCTACTAAGTTGTTTATTAAATTGATTTTCCTAAAAGGGGATAAATCATCGCTGGAGATTTAACGAATCAAGTGGAGTACGTCACGCACGACACTATAGCCGGCTAAATCCCAAAGTAGATAAGCAACAAAACCTATCATCGCTAAAGGGCCATTCCACAACTCTTGTTGGGGATTCCACCCAAGAATCTAAGCATTGCGATCAACACCGTTATAGGCTTTAGCTTCAGTAGATAATTCAATCGCTTGGTTAGTTTCAGTTGCCATTGAAAATATTCCTTAATAACTCTCCTACACTCACATCTTAGTTACTATTACGGTTGCAGTTCTCTGTCTATTGGGGAATCTGAAAGCGTCACAGGAAGTATCTGTAAGGATTTTATAGTTTTGATCCTTTCGGCAAAGAAGCATCAAGAACTTGCTCAAGAAACCTCTGCCGTTTACCTACTTCAGACTCAAATTTCAAATGAAGCAATGCAAAACTGCTCTAGGTTGAACCTAGAGCAGCCTGGATTTTTCTGGTTAATTAGAAGGTCTAAACTCAGCTTTGATCTTTTCGCCAATAGAGACAACTTCACGGCGAATCTTATTGATATCAACCGTTAGCATTTCCCGTTTGTGCATTAAAACTTCCCCATTCACAATTACAGTATCAACATCCTTGGCATCTGCTGCGTAAACTAGATGTGAGGTGACATCATAAAGTGGAAGCAAATGTGGTTCTTGGAGATGAACTTGAATTAGGTCTGCTTGGAATCCTGTCTTAATCGCGCCAATTTTATCTGCCAAGCCGAGTGCTTGTGCGCCGCCTAATGTTGCCATACGCAGAACTGTCTTAGCCGGTACAGCCGTGGGGTCAAGAGTTGTCCCTTTATGAATCAGGGCGGTGAGGCGAATTGCTTTCCACATATCAAGAACGTTGTTAGATGCAGCTCCATCCGTCCCTAAACCAACCTTAATTCCAGCCTTGAGCATTGCTGGAATCGGTGCAAAACCAGAAGCCAGCTTTAAATTTGAGTCAGGATTGTGGATTACACCAACACCACGTTTTGCCATTAGGGCAATTTCACTTTCGTTAGGCCAAACAACATGTGCGGCAAATACGCGCGGATCTAAAAAGCCAAGATTTTCCAAATGTTGCACTGGGGTTGCATTATAGCGTTGCTGAACATCTTGAACTTCTGTTTGTGTTTCTGCCAAGTGAATTGTCAGGGGGACATCGTAATGACGCGCAGCTCGAATAGCCTGCGTCAGATGTTCGGGCGAGACAGTATAAGGAGCGTGGGGAGCAAGAGCTGGTATGATGCGATCGCTCTTGCCTTTCCAACGTTTGAGAAAATTCACTGAACTAGCAAATGCATCATCCCATCCTTGGAAGCCAGGGCTAGGAAAATCTATTGACGAAGGCGCAATCATGGCGCGTAAGCCGCATTCATCAACTACTTCGGCAGCGACCTCTGGCTCAAAGTACATGTCAACAAACGTCGTTGTTCCACCACGAATCATTTCCCAGCAAGCAAGCTGCTCACCAACACGGACAAAGTTTTCGTCAACAAACTTCCCTTCCGCTGGAAATATATAATTCTGGAGCCAATCCTCCAATGCTAAATCGTCCGCCAGACCGCGAAACAGAACCATTGCCGAGTGAGAATGACCATTGACAAGTCCAGGCATTAGCACCATACCTTCGCCTGGTAGTGTTCTCCTAGCTCTATAAGATGCTTTAATCTTGTCTTGAGTATCTATTGCAACAATTTTGCCATCCCTAATAGCAACTGCACCATTTTTAATGACAGGTTGTGCCTCGTCCATCGTGACAACGAAATCACTGTTGACAATCAGTTGTACGTTTTGCTTTCCTTGAGTGCCTAAATTATAGTTATTCTGGGCGATAACTATCTGAGTAAAAAAGACAAACAATGTCGTACAAAGAAAAAAGGCTAAGAGCTTATAGTATTTTGTAAGCTGGCGTTTCACAGTATTATCCTTGTTTAATTTTTACTTATGCTTTGACGATCGCTCGTTTAAAGTTTGGCTTTTTTAGCAGTGATTTGCTTACGTTTCATTAGACAGCCAATGCCAACAGCAACGACTGTTCCACCTATTGTGAGTGGTTCAGGAACTGAAGTTGTTTCTGTCACATTTATCAATCCATTATTCTGATCTATTGTTCCTTGAATAGGATTTCTCAGGCTCAGATTTAAACCAACAGTTTCAAACAAATAGTAATCTGTACTTTGCCCATCATCTTTACCGACATCAAAAAAACCAAAAAAAGATTTTATAGTTGTGTCGTAGTTGAAATCTAAGAAATCATAAACAATACTCCCATTAGTAATCGGGGCGAAACTATTTAACAACTTGTTACTTGGGTCGAAAAAATCAATTGTCAGTGATTGCAGTTTTGATTCGTCAACAATTGAGTAACCTTGAGTTTCATCGTAGGTAAAGTAGCCTCTAGCTGAATAGCCAGCATTGCCAGTCCACTCAAAGTTGAGTGTAACTGCATGGACTGAGGCGGATTTTAGAATACTCAAGTTGATCGCTACCGTGGCAGTAGCGATCCAAAGCCTCTGAGTTAATTTCATTAGAAAATGTTATTTAATTGAAGTTGGATAATTCCCGAATTAACCTGCGTTTCAACGCTTAATACATTACTACAATAATTGGAATTTTCAAACCTATTAGTAAACTTGTTTAACCTGATAAATTACTCTGAAAAAATAATAATAGTGAAATATTTAAGTAAGATCAAAAAGGCTGATTAAGAAGAATAAGCTGATGTAAAATTAATTTTTCAATTTATATTTTTGTAAAAAAATAGCAATATAAAATAACAAACAAGATATTGATTCAGGGTATAGGAATCTTATAGCGGGTGCATCCCAGTTTTTAAAATGCCCACAGGCTATAAGCCTGGGGCTACAAATACGAAGCCTGCCTTTCCTTTTGGAACGCTACGCGAACGCAGGCTTTGTTCGTGTAGCAATACCCTTCTAGGGTATTTATTGAAAAAGTGGAATGCTCCCTCTTATAGCTCTATATTATTGACAATAAACATTGAAATATTGCTATAAACTACAAGCAAAGCAAAATCATTTTTAATTGTGACTAAATATAGTCTTAATTTTCTCTATTGTCTTAGTAGAGTAGTCTGCTTAATACCAATCACAGAAGCACAAAAAAGGTCGTTGAAGCGATCGCCAAAAACGCTTAATTTTTAATCACAGTAATGTATTAATTTTTCGTTTAGCTTAAGTACTTTCACTATAAAAATATAATAAAGCTCTAGTCCCCAACCTCTCACCCCTTCATGATCTAAGATTGTTGGGTACTGTATATCTCAACGATCGCCACCAAACCGATGATTGAAGTTGAACATCTGAGTAAAACATACGGTTCGACCCCAGCCATTACTGATGTGACTTTTAGCGTCGAGCCAGGGGAGATTTTAGGGTTTTTAGGGCCGAATGGTGCCGGCAAAACCACAACCATGCGAATTTTAGCTGGTTATTTACCTGCTACAAATGGTTCAGCGAAGATTGCTGGCTTTGATGTCCACGAAAATTCTTTGGCGGTGCGTCAGCGAATTGGCTATTTACCAGAGACACCGCCGTTATATCCAGAAATGACGGTAGAAGGGTTTTTGCATTTTGTCACCCGAATTAAAGGTGTACCAGCAGGCGATCGCACTGCTAAAGTTCAAGCAGCGATTGAACGCTGCAACTTACAAGAAAAGCGGCGGGTAATTATTCGCAAACTTTCTAAGGGATATCGCCAAAGAGTTGGTATTGCCCAAGCCATAGTCCACGACCCACCAGCGATTATTCTAGATGAACCCACCGTGGGACTTGATCCGCGGCAAATTATCGAAGTGCGAAATTTAATTAAAAGTCTTGCTGGTACTCACACCATTATTTTGTCTACGCACATTCTTCCAGAGGTGAGCATGACCTGTAACCGTGTAGCTATTATCAATCGCGGTAACATCGTCGCCACAAATACGCCCGAAAACTTGATGACGCAGTTGACAGGCGGCTCAGGATACGAAATAGAAATTGCCGGATCAGCTAGTTTAGCGAAACAGGTATTGCAAAATGTATCAGGTGTGAGTTTAGTCGAATCAATTCCCACCGCTGGAGCGCACAATCATTTCACCCCTCAAGACAACCGTGCTTATTTACGAGTCATATCGCAACCTGGACGCGAACCAGGACAAGATATTGCCGCAGCTCTAGTGCGTGCAGAATTTGGTTTATATGAAATGCGACGTGTCAGCGCTACCCTAGAAGATGTGTTCTTGCAGCTGACTACAGAAGAAAAAAGATTTGATACTGAAGTAGATTCAACAGCCAACGAAGGAGAAGCCGCATAAATGGGTATAGTACTGAGCAATATTATTGCCATTTATCGCCGAGAATTACAGAGCTATTTTATATCGCCTCTAGCTTATGCGATCGCTGGCGTGTTTTGGTTCATTGCCGGCTTATTCTTTGTGATGATTTTGCTGGGGCCAGATGGGATTTTGGCAGCAGTTGCAGCCATAGATGTACAAGGACAACAGCTAGGAGTGCCTGTACCACCAATAGATGTTCCCTACGAATTTATTCGGGCATTTTTGGATCGGATGGGTTGGCTATTGTTGTTTATCTTGCCTATTCTCTCAATGGGATTGTATGCCGAAGAACGCAAGCGCGGCACATTGGAACTTTTAGCCACCTCACCAGTCACTAACTGGGCAGTAGCTATCGGGAAATTATTAGGAGTGCTAACATTCTTTACCACAATGATTTTGCCCTTGCTAATATTTCAAGCGATCGCGATTAGCGGTTCAAATCCACCAATGTCACCCTCTATTGCTTTACTAGGTAACTTTGGACTAATTTTGCTAGCAGCAGCAATTTTATCTTTAGGAATGTTTATTTCTTCTTTAACAGACAGTACAATTTTGTCGGCTGTCCTGACCTTCGCCTTAGTTTTATTACTGTTATTTGTTGATTTAATCGCTAAAGGTATTGGTGGCCCGATAGGAGAAACTTTAGGTCATTTCTCATTACTGAAACATTACAATACCCTCATTCAAGGGATTTTTGATACCAGTGCCTTAGTTTTATTTGCCACTTACATTTTTTTGGGCATCTTTCTCACAGCCCAGTCAATAGATGCACTACGCTTTCAACGTCAGTAGTCATTAAAAGAAAAGTTCGTAGTGAGGACTTTAGTCCTCTCTTAAGAGACGTTACACACTAAGCGTAGCCATGCCCGCAAGGCTTTACAAAAAAGGGCTAAAGCCCTTACTACGAAATCAATTACTACAATTTTACATTTTTGACTATTGACTAAATAACATGAAGACCATCAAAAGAAAGAAAATTTGGCAATATTTATTTTTATTTGGCCCATTCCTATTTGTTGTGGGCTTAACATCTGGTTTAGTTTCTGGAAACTGGGGAGCAATCTCCTTAGCATTTTTGATTGCGGGAATTGTCGTCAGCGGGTTGTGGGTATTGTGGCAAAGCCAAAAAAGTAACTGGTGGAAAAGTCGTTCTACTCAAGCTGGTACTAATGCCCTGGTTGCCATTTTGGCTGTATTAGTAATTTTAGGATTAATTAATTTTTTGGGTACTCGCTACCATTTACGAGCAGACTTAACAGAAACTCAGTTATTTACCCTTGCTCCCCAATCACGGGAATTGGTACGTGGCTTACAACAGCCTGTAAAAATATGGATATTTGATGTGAATCGTAATTCTCAAGATCGGGAATTGCTAGAAAATTACCAACGACAAAGTTCTAATTTTCAGTTTGAATATGTTGATCCGCAAGTTAGACCAGGATTAGCAGAAAAATTTGGTGTTAAAGATTATGGCGAAGTTTACCTAGAATCTGGAGATAAACGTCAATTAGTACAAACAGTAAATGAAAATGAACGCCTGTCGGAAGTCAGATTAACAAATCGCCTGCAACAAACTACCACTTCAACCACTGCACAAGTTTATTTTCTTCAAGGTCACGGCGAACATCCCATTTCCACAGGTGAAGGTGGAATATCACAAGCTGCTCAGGGTTTAAGCGATAAAAATTACACTACATCACCCCTGAATTTAACAGAAAATCCCAAAGTTCCTGAAGATGCTGCTGTGGTGGTAGTAGCTGGCCCCAAACGAGAACTTTTTGATGCCGAAGTTAAAGCCTTGCAAAATTATCTCAATGGTGGTGGTAATCTACTGCTAATGATTGATCCGAACACTGACCCCAACTTGAACAGTTTATTACAAGAGTGGGGAGTTCGTTTAGATAATCGTTTAGCCGTGGATGTCTCTGGCGCTGGCGTAGGGCTAGGCCCCGCTGCTCCCATCATCACAGAGTACGGGCAACACCCAATTACTAAAGATTTTGGTCAGGGTATTTCTTTTTATCGGTTAGCAAGACCTTTAGAAATTACTCCGGTGGCTGGCATTGAAGCTACTCCTTTGCTGCGAACGAAACCCTATCCCAACAGCTGGGCTGAAAGTGACCTGCAAAACGAAAAATTAGAGTTTAATCCTGATAAAGACCTCAAAGGGCCTCTAACTTTAGGCGTTGCTTTGCATAAAAAACTACCAGCTAAAGCTCAATCTAGCCCCACTTCCCAAGCTTCGCCCACTGCTTCACCGCTACCGTCACCGACAACCGAAGGTCAAGCGAGTCCTACTCCCAGTGCTGCACCAACCCCATCACCGACAACCGAAGGTCAGCCTAATCCTACTCCCAGTATTGCAGCTACTCCCTCAACTGAAAAAAAATCTGAACAACCTGCTACCGAAGCGCGGTTAGTAGTCTTAGGAAATTCTGATTTTGCCACTAATGGCTTGTTTCAACAGCAACTCAACGGAGATGTTTTCCTCAACTCCGTGACTTGGTTGAGTCAACAAGATCAGCAACCCCTTTCGATTCGCCCCAAAGAACCAAATAACCGTCGGATAAATTTGACAAACGTCCAAGCAAGTCTTTTAACCTTGTCGTCTCTCTTAATTTTACCCTTAATAGGGTTTGTAACTGCGGCCGTTATTTGGTGGCGAAGACGTTAAGAAAAAGCAGAGGATCAAACGGAACTATTTACCACTGACAACTGACCACTAACAACTGACCACTGACCACTAACCAAAAAATGAAATTTCCACGAACTACTCTAATTTTGATATTGCTAGCGCTGGGTTTGGGTGGTTTTGTCTACTTCTACGAAATTCAAGGTGCAACTCAGCGCCAAGAAGTAAAGGATCAAAAACAGCAAATTTTCTCTTTTACTGCTGATGATGTGCAATCTTTAACAGTCAAAACTAAAGATATGACTATCGATATAGAACGTAATAGTCAGTCTAATAGCCCCAAGTGGCTGCTGAAATCTCCAGTATCAGAGCCAGCAAATGATGCTATTGTTTCTTATTTGATGGATTTATTGGTCGAAGGCAAGAGCGATCGCACTTTATCAATCCCAGCCAATCAACTAGGAGAATTTAATTTAGATCAACCCTTAGCAACTATTGATATTAACCTAAAGAATCAAAAAAACCATCAGTTAATTTTAGGTAAATCTGACTTCAATAACCGTTTTTTATACGCTCAAGCCGATTCAGATACTCAACCAAATGAAAACGTCAATTTGTTGTTAGTCTCGACAGATTTTAACAATGCAGTGAATCGGGAGTTATCAGAATGGAAACAGCCTGTCGATAATAGTAATAAACTGCCCTCGCTTAGCCTTCCTCAACCGACTCCAGAAAATCAAAAATAATCCAGATATACATGTTTAGGAATTAAAAATTGCTAATAGTAAAAAATAAATGATTAATAAATTAGTAGATAATTATCTATTTTATATCAATCGTCAGTAATTCTACCATCTGCTTGATTGATTAATAGATCAATATCTTTCTTGTGTTTTTTATGAAACTTTAATAGTTCCAGGTAGGCGAATGGGACTACTATTGGCCAAAAGATAGTCATTACGACCAAAATTATCCGAGAAAAAGAGCGTTGCTCTAAACTCATTTCCTCATCTTGTAAAAAGAAAAACAACCATTCATTAAATAAATAGTAACCCATCACTAGGTAGACCATTACTACTAAAGAAAGGAGAAATAAATGTAACATAACGTTTACATAAATTATTTATCAATTAAGCTAAGTGAAGGAATTTAATTTTTCTAAAAAATCTAACTTTACGTCAGGATAGACAAATTTTACTTTATATGTTACTTCGACAATGTAATGTTTTATATTAATAAAATTAACGTTGGCTTAAAAGAAATATCAGTAAAATAGATTTCACTTTCATCCATAGGATGTCAAATATTGATTATTGTTGTTCAAACTGGTATTTAGGCCAATCTGAGAAAACTTTATTAAGAATCTTAATTAATAGCTGTCTTTAACAATAGAGCTAGTTTTCAGCATTAACATGACCAATCCTACCGCAACTTTGCTAATTTCCTGTCCCGACCAACGGGGATTAGTAGCGAAAATTGCCAATTTTATCTATGCTAATGGCGGTAATATTATCCATGCAGATCAACATACAGACTTTGCTGCTGAATTATTTCTCACCCGTATTGAATGGCAGTTAGACGGCTTCAATTTACCGCGAGAGTTTATTGCACCTGCATTTAATGCCATTGCCCAACCTTTGGGTGCTAAATGGGAACTGCACTTTTCCGATACTGTATCACGCATTGCTATTTGGGTAAGTCGGCAAGACCATTGTCTGTTTGACTTGATTTGGCGACAACGCGCTCAAGAGTTTGCCGCTGAAATTCCTCTAATTATCAGCAACCATCCTCATTTAAAAGAAGTAGTAGAACAATTTGGAATTGACTACCACCATATTCCTATTACTAAAGATCATAAAGCCGAGCAAGAAGCCCAACAATTAGAATTATTGCAACAGTACAAAATTGATTTGGTTGTTTTAGCAAAGTATATGCAAATTGTTAGTGCAGATTTTATTGCTAAATTTCCGCGTATTATTAATATTCATCACTCATTTTTACCAGCCTTTGTAGGTGCAAATCCTTATCACCGAGCATCTGAACGTGGTGTAAAAATTATTGGTGCAACGGCTCATTATGCCACTGCTGATTTAGATGCCGGCCCGATTATTGAACAAGATGTGGTGCGAGTTAGCCACCGCGATGAAGTTGATGATTTGATTAGAAAGGGTAAAGATTTAGAGCGAGTTGTGTTAGCTAGAGCAGTGCGTTTACACTTACAAAATCGGGTTTTGGTGTATGGAAATCGAACAGTAGTATTTGAGTAATTGAAAATTTGGGCGATAAAAATATGAAAAGTAGGGCAAGTAAAAACCTGTCCTACGATCGCGGAACGCAAATTTGTTTGACTTAGTCAATACCTAAATTATTGAAATGATTTTCTAACAGCGAGGCGATCGCCTCTGGACGAATTTTCTTGTATTTCTTTTTACCCACTTGTAGTACACAGTTAGGAGCGCTGCTGCAACGTTTTTGGCAACCAGTTTCTTCAATTGTAACTTTGTCTAACAGACCGCGATCGCACAAAGTTTTTTCTAATTCTGACAAAAACCCTTTACCGCCCCGCTTTAAGCAACCAGACTTTTGACACACCATAATCCGGGCTTGGGGTTGAGTTGATAAATCTTGACTTGGGCACGTAGCAACTGGTGTGACTCGATAAGCTTTAAGTTTTATTTCACCTGTATGTGAGTTTAACTTACTAATACCACAAATACTAATTGGTTCACCAGGCACTAAAGATACACTTAGTGACCGACGCAACTCTTTAGGCAGTTTAACTTGCACCTTTCCAGATGAAATCGCCAATTGCAAGTATTTAGATTTACCTGGTTTATCACCAATAAAACCTAAAAACTGTCCCTGAAGATTCAACTCCGATAAAGTCAGATATTTGTCACCCATGTTTAATTGTAGATTTTGAACAGTGAAGATTTAGAAAAAAACTCATAATACTAACTCTCTAAAAGAAAGCTACAGATGCTCTGCTTGGAGGCCAACATTACATCTGACTTTCTAAATTACGAATTACAAATACTATGCAAGACGTTTAGCTTCTACAGTTTGAGGTAAATTTCCTGGTTCAGGTAACTCACGAAATTCTAATTCCCAGCCATTTGCTAAAGTGAGAATCTTTCCATCGTTGCCGTCTGTTTGTTTAACTACTTCTTCTTCTAGGTCTTTTTTGGCAACATAGACAACTAAAGTACCAGCATCATTCATCCGTAACATTACTTTCATGCGTTTCCTCAACCGATTCTAGTTCTTTTTTTTGACAACCAACGACGAACCCTGTTTCTAAAAAATGCACAGCATAGATATAGGAACTTTGTAGATATGTGCCTATACTTGCTATGTAGCCAATATCTCCCTTGTTCGCTAAAACGGCCCCAACTTCTTTGCCGGGAAATGTACCATCGTTCTTAATCAGTTTGCGAAGTCTGACTTTTTCACCAATTTCAAAAACGGGAGCTAAATTCAGTTCTAATTCATCGCGTTGCATGAGAGTACCTCTGTTCACTGACCAAATTCAATAGTTCTTCGGTTGTGAGGCTGCGTTTTTTCTGTACCGACTGCTGGCGCACTGCATCCAAAACAGACTGGGTTTCTTCTGGGTTGAGGAAGATACCGTACTGCTCTAACATGTTAGAAACTAAATGCCGACCAGAATGTTTACCCAATACTAAACGTCGTTCCCAACCTACTTCTTCGGGTGCAAATGGTTCGTAAGTGAGGGGGTTTTGCAGTACGCCGTGAGCATGAATGCCAGACTCGTGAGCAAAAGTATTTTCACCAACAATTGCTTTCCAAGGTGGCACTTTAGAACCTGATGCTGAAGCCACTAATTGCGACAATTCCAATAAACGGCGAGTATCAATACCCAAATCAATGCCATAGATGCGTTTGACTGACATGACCACTTCTTCTAAAGCGGCATTTCCAGCTCTTTCGCCTAATCCGTTAACTGTAGTATTTACAGAAAAAGCTCCAGCTTTCATCCCAGCTAAGGCATTGGCAGTTGCCAAACCAAAATCATTGTGGGTGTGGATTTCTAGGGGAATTGATAAAGCTGCAACCAATCGCTTAACTTTGGTGTAGGTGCTGAATGGGTCAAGAACCCCTACAGTGTCACAGAAACGAAATCGTGATGCACCCCATTCTTGAGCATGAAGTGCTACATCCAAGAGGAAGTTTTCATCAGCTCTAGAAGAATCTTCTCCACCGACTGCTACCCAAAGACCGCGATCGCTAGCGAAGCTGATACAATCTTTGAGTCTTTGCAAACTTACCCGCCACTGACCATGAAATTTAGCGGCGATTTGGATGCCAGAAACAGGAATAGCAATATGCACTCGCTTGAGACCACAGGCGATTGAAGCCTTGATGTCTGAGATGACAGCACGGTTCCAGCCTAGTAGTTTGGCTTGCAACCCCAAGTCAACAATTGCAGAGATGGCGCGCATTTCTTCTTGTCCCATCGCCGGAATCCCAACTTCTAATTCGGGAACACCAATGGCATCTAGAAACTTAGCGATCGCTAATTTCTCCTCAAAGGTAAAAGCAACACCTGCTGCTTGTTCCCCATCACGTAATGTAGTGTCATTAATTAAGATTTCATTCATCTGAAATATCCCTCTTAGGAATTTTTCTTAATATCTTTATGGATTGTGAGCTGATCTTTCCGCAATTTCTGGTATTGGTTAGTGCCTAATACAAATGCTGAATGGTAAATGCTCTAAACTCACACAATTAATAGTTCATCTTCATGATTCTTTAATATTACCCAACTACTAACTTCACATCTGTATGACAGCAAACCAAAAACAGGTATAATTTAGAAATTGCTTTTACCCTTGCTAGGCAAAACTTTTTCTAGTAGGAGATAGCTAAAGTAGCTATTAGCAAGCCCTAAAGAAAATAAAATAAAAAATCCGGCAAGTAAACTAGAAATCATTGGGGTATCCTCATATAATTGAACGTTTTTTTCGGATGAGATTACAAACGAGTAGAAGTACTACTAATGTTGATCGTCTAGCCAATCCAAAATTTGCTCTAGTTGTTCTAGATTAACCAGCCCGTATTGCCACAGAAGCATTGGTAACGGCCCATTATCAAACTCACGGTGTCGCAGCGCTACAGAAATATCTGCATTTGAAAGAGCGAGTTCATTATGTAAAAAGTTGATAAACTTGATCTCGCTATTACGAGTCACCATAATTTGGAAGTACACCTTATTCAGATTAGGAAAAAATTAAAAGCTAGAGATTACCAATTTATTTTGGTAATTTCATTTTTTGAATTTTAGAATGTGTCAGGTAAACTAAATCTGTATCGTGCTTTGCTTAAAGTCAGCAGGATAAATCAGGAAAATGTATTTACTTTTTTATTTAGCACTCAGCACTATAATCCCAGCAACGCTCCAGCCAATCGAGTAATTCATGGCGAGTAGCCAGAAATTGTATAACAGTGCTACGGATTAGAACTGCTTCTAACAAAGTATTTACCTGTACTCTTAAAGAACCATCAGCAGGGCAAGAACAAGAAATTTTCAACTCTTGTAAACGGTGGTAGATTCGCCAGCGATCGCTCAAAGGTATCTGCAAAACTTGATCGTCTAAGGTGTTATTTGTCATCGGTTGTTAGTTGTTAGTGGTCAGTTGTCAGTTGTCAGTGGTTATACCAATTCTCTAAAATCCAACACATTCAAATTCTGAAATCCAGGCTAGAACTGGCTTTCTTAATTACGAATTACGAATTACGAATTGGTATTAGTGAGTCTTGGTTATTGACTCTTGAATGTTGAGTTTTTGTTCAAGCTGCTCAACGCGCGAAAGCAAAGAACGAATCACAGTTGCTTCGAGATCAGGGAGTTTTCCGTGTTCTAGGGGACAAAGGTTTGCACTATCTTGGCGAGAGATAATTCGACCGGGAACGCCCACAACAGTAGAATCTGTCGGAACATCGCGCAGAACTATTGAACCTGCACCAATACGGACGCGATCGCCTATTTGCAGATTTCCTAAAACTTTCGCACCCGCACCCACCACAACGTTCTTACCCAAGGTAGGGTGACGCTTACCACTATCTTTACCAGTACCGCCAAGAGTAACGCCCTGATAAATCAGTGTAAAGTCCCCCACGATCGCAGTTTCACCAATCACAACACCCATACCATGGTCGATAAACACGCCTTTACCAATCTCTGCACCCGGATGAATTTCAATCCCTGTCAGAAACCGACCCCAATGAGAAATCAGACGCGGGATCAAACTCACCCCCCGACAATGTAACCAATGGGCGATACGATGCAAACATAATGCGTGCAGTCCAGGGTAGCAAAACACCACTTCTAGCCAATTACGGGCGGCTGGGTCGCGTTCAAAGATAATCTGAAAATCACTCAATAATGGCTCAAAAATATTGCCAGAGAATAATTTTTTCAGCAGGGATGTATTTGGAGAATCCGCCGTGATTATAGTTTGGGAATTTTTGATACTTTTTAAGGACTGTTGCATCGGTAGTGTCTGGTTGAAAGAGCCATGTGTTATTTTTCTGCTTATATCAGGTGGCTCCCAACTGGACAGTACATCCAATGTCGATTGGATTTATTGGATTGATTAAGGTTGTACTCACACACCTCAAACCCTGATTTAAGGGAAATTTAAAATTCATCTTGGGGTAGGGGTGCTAGCGTTTCATGATAGGGGTACTAGTATTTTTAGGGTCAGGGGTTAAGAATTTCTGTACTCACTCTGAATTACCCTACCTGTAGGACTTGTAGCGATTTAAGCAAGGGATTTTAAGATATATTAAGTTGTACTCAGCTGTTTACAAATATGCAGTAGAAGAGATAACCAACTAAATATCTGTATCTTCAGCTACGATTACTATTTTATGATTTTGCAAGTAAAAAACAGGTTTCTTTATTTTATTTTAGGGTTTGTTGTCTGTATGTCTGTATACGTTTCATGCAGATATTGGGTTGTTCAATACGACGATCACAGACAGAACACTTCGATATAAGTTACTTTTCACAGCGTCTTATTTGTTGATACTGGAGGGGAGCTAAAAATCGCTAACCCATGTAACATTTCTACTTGAAAGCCCTAGTTTGGTGACAAGTATATCTTTAGGTCAACCATAGTTAATTCTGATGATAGATGTAATGCCCATAGACCTATTAATAATATTAACCATAGTTAAAAACGTTTATTCAACTAATAAAAATGAACATTCTTGCTTGGATTGTTTTAGGTCTAATCGCTGGTGCTATTGCTAAGGCTATCTACCCTGGTCATCAAGGTGGTGGAATTCTTGGAACAATTATATTAGGAATGATTGGGGCTTTCGTAGGTGGTAGTTTGGGCGTACTCTTAAGTACAGGAAGATTTGCATTAGCTGCTACAAGCCTCAGTATTCCTGGTATTATAGTGGCAGTTATTGGGGCAATTATTGCTGTGTTCTTGTGGAATTTGATTACTCGTAGTAGTGCTGTGTAAAAAGTTAATAAGTTGTAGTTAATTAAGAGTAAACTTCAGGGAACTCATTAACTATTATTTATCCCTGAATTAAATTAAAAATATAGCGCTAACCTGATTATGAGGTTAGCGCTATTATTTTTGACCAATCCAATAATCAAAATTAGTAATGTGATCGCACTTAGTGGATTTTTCAATGTGAGAATGTAGCAATTAAGTATAATATTTATCATTGATGATTTGTTTAGGAATCATCATTGTTGCAGCAGGGATAGGTACCAGTTTACGTCCGTCTTGTTGAGTTACCTTAGACGCTAACAGATATAAAATTTCTTCACGCTGTTCACGAGAAAGTAAATTCGAGTCAGCCTGACAGAAGAAATCCATTAACGCTTTCCCCCCATGAGAATTCTCTTCAAAGCAAAGCCTGACATCCATATATTCTGGATAATTTACTAATTCATACGACAATCCAAGTTCTTCAACAATTGTCTGCATTTTTTCCATTTGTAGCATTGCCGCTTCTCATGATCGGGCATGTGATACATTGAGTGGGTAAAGTGAATAATATCGAACTTTTCATCTGTCTGAAACTCTTCTATTTTTTCTGGATAAATCTTTAATTTAACATCGGCAAACTCTGGAACGTTGATTTTTTGTTCGTAACGCTGTCGATGTAAATGATTCGGTTCAACAGCTACGTAACGAAGTGTTAATTCTTTGGGTAGCTGTTGCTTCAGAGTACGTATTACCTGCACATCAAACTCACCCGGCCCAGCCCCTACACTTAACACTGCTACTTGTGGAGGATGTGGCTTCAGGTATTTTTGGATCAAATCGAGAGCAACTTGGCGATTTACCTGCCAGTTTTCCAGAAAGATTTGATAGCCTGCATCATAGGCTTCATACATTTTTAGTTCTAGCTCAGTAGGGGAAGTCACAAGCGTTATCCTAAATATAATTAAAGTACTGTTATAGACATCTAAAGCTTTAATTCACTCAAAAGATTTATGTAAGCATCACTTTAGGATATCCTCTTGGGATTATCTCACCAATTGCGTTTTTATCTGGCAAAACAACCAATTTTGCTATCTCTTGCTACCCTAAATTTAATCTTCTTTCCTTGCAAATACTCCACCTTCAGCCTGAAAAAACAGACACTTCATGAGGTTGCTTGTTGTCAAAAAGAATACATTCGTCCTACTCAAGCCAATAGGATTCCATGCGCCAAGCAGAGATCTCGGACTCTACAGTGTCCCAGTCTGCTTGCGACATTTAAGATAGAAATAGGCGATCGCATATTGGCATTTTAAGTGAAACATCTGTAAAACCTGCCACCCTTATAAGCCAAAATTTTTATAGACAAGAACTCAGGTACATTCAAAATGGATATCAAAGATGGATTTATCAGCACCATTGGCAACACACCGCTAATTCGCTTAAACAGCTTTAGTAAAGAAACAGGTTGCGAAATCCTTGGAAAAGCAGAATTTCTCAATCCTGGGGGTTCTGTCAAAGACCGCGCTGCACTTTACATTATTGAAGACGCAGAACAAAAAGGTTTACTCAAACCCGGTGGTACTGTTGTAGAAGGAACTGCTGGTAATACTGGCATTGGCCTGGCGCATATTTGTAATGCTAAAGGCTACAAATGCCTAATTATAATTCCCGATACCCAGTCACAAGAAAAAATAGACGCACTGACGACACTAGGAGCAGAAGTTCGTCCCGTCCCTGCTGTACCCTACAAAGACCCAAACAACTACGTCAAACTATCTGGCAGAATAGCTGGCGAGATGGAGAACGCAATTTGGGCCAATCAATTTGATAATTTAGCCAACCGCCGCGCCCACTACGAAACGACAGGGCCAGAAATTTGGGCACAAACAGATGGTAAAATTGACGCATGGACAGCTGCAACTGGTACTGGTGGTACTTTTGCTGGCGTGGGGTTGTTCCTAAAAGAACAAAATCCAGCAATCAAATGCGTTGTTGCCGATCCGTTGGGTAGTGGTCTTTACAGCTATGTCAAAACAGGTGAAATCAAAATGGAAGGCAATTCCATCACCGAAGGCATTGGTAACAGTCGCGTCACAACCAATATGGAAGGCGCACCCGCTGATGATGCCATTCAAATAGATGACACAGAAGCTTTGCGAGTTGTTTACCAACTCCTGCGAAAAGACGGGCTGTTAATGGGTGGCTCAACGGGTATTAACGTTGGAGCAGCTGTTGCCTTAGCAAAGCAATTAGGCCCAGGACATACTATCGTCACTATCTTATGTGATAGTGGTTCCCGGTATCAGTCACGGATATTTAACCGTGAATGGCTAGCTTCAAAAGGACTTTCAGTAGATTAGTTAAGAACATAGGAAGCAGAGGAGCAGCACTTCGGCTAAGCTCAGTGACCGAGGAGCAGAGGAAGCAGGGGAAGAGAATAACCCTCTTTTATCACTTTGGGAGAACCCAATCGCTGAAAGCCTTTCGAGGCTTTAATTTCTAAGTTTTGGCTATAAATTTTAGTTACTGTTAGAAAATAAAGCCTCAAAGCTTGGCTCAATCAAAGTTTCAGAATATTGCTTCGATTATTGTTTTCCGAGAGTGACAGAACAGGGATAATAACCTATTTCCCATGCCCAATGCCCAATGCTTTCCTCTAAGTATTTTGTGTATCTACCAGTTCACCTAAAAAATGACTCATATTATTCAATCATCAAACTTTCCCCAAACAGACCAAATTTCTTCTTCTAAATGCGTGCGTGTGTGCCAAAATCGCACCTGTAAAAAGCAAGGTGCAGTAAAGGTGTTAGCAGCTTTTGTAGAGTTATCAGTCCCTGAAATAGCAATAACAGCTAGTGGCTGTTTGGGACAATGTGGTAATGGCCCAATGGTTTTAGTGTTACCCGATATGGTCTGGTATAGTGGCGTTCGACCGCAAGAAGTACCTCTAGTGGTAGAACAACATCTATTAGGTGGCCAAAGGGTCAAACAGATGCTTTATTATCGGTTTCATCCCTAGTAATCTGTCAACCCGAAAATGACGGGTGAGGGCAGGTAGGGGAGGCAGGGGAAGCAGAGGAGCATGGGGAGAAAAGAACTAAATTTTCTACCATTAACCCAGCCAAGTTCCCTTGGCGAACTACTAGAGATAAAACTAATTAAACAGGTTTGCACTATCGTTGATTGAAGCGAGGCATCAAATGAATATTCAGCAGCTACGTCAATCTTTGAAACTGAAGTGGCTGAGTTACTACGAGCAAAATCGTTCTTGGCTAGCCAAAATACGAGTTTGGGGTACGTATGATCAACTGAGACGGCCATCGTCTGGGTTTATTTTGGCTACTCTATCTGTTTTAGAGCCACAGTTTGAAGAGATACTGCCTTTTATTCTGGATTTAAACAACAATCCCGATGAGATAATCACAGCTTTAGGTCTTAATTTTAATCCTGATGAAGAGTTAAGTTTATTAAAAGTAGAAGATTCTCTGGTTACAAACCACGCCGAAAGTGAGTTGTCACAGGAAAAATGTTCTGAGGGTGAATTGCTTACACCCCTCACTCCTGTTGAGATACAACACTCGGAAAAAATACCCGTCGAACTGCCCAACACGCAGCAGGCTGTGCCAACATTAATAGCTACAACAGAAGTTGCTCACCCACCTAGACCTGTACCATTAGTTACAGTTGCTGTAAAATCTGGTGTCAAGGCTCCACAGTTCGCCAAGTCACCCTCTGGGTTATTACGACAAAATGAACCAGTGCGCTATCTGGTGACAAACTCTATCCCTCAAGAACGCCAGGGGCGAACGAGCGACACTCGTCGACTGGCTAACACTGTACTATCACCTTTGGGACGGCTTCCCTCAGGAACATCCTTGATAATCACCACCGAGGTTTCCAGAAATGGTAAACATGTGCGACCCTGTGGACGACTTGCTTCAGGAGCATCGCTGACCATTACTACTGATGTTCCCATCAAAGCTAAAACTTTACCATCATTAGCATTAGCAGATGATCTGCCCAGTAATCACAAAGCCCTATCAACACTTACCTTAGCTAAAGAGGTGCAAAATAACGGTCAACATATAAACATGCAACGATCAGAAGTTCCCCAAAAAGTGAATATATCTACTAGCACTAATGCTCGTAGTTTAACTTCTTGGGTAGATGAATTTTGTCAAGGTAGTAAATGCGATCGCGAGTCAGCTATTTTGACACGATTTTAAACCAAAGTTTTATACTCCCATTACCCATTAGCACAATATAAGTTTGTGTGAAAGGGGTGTGGGCATTACTTTTGTGACTCAAGTGGAAGCAGATTCAACAAATGCATTGTTATAAACATCAGCCGCTTCCATACCAAAACCTCCAGCTTCGAGATCACAAACTAGCGAAATAGTACTTTTTACGGTACGTCAGAAGAGGCATTTCAGAGTTCAGCAATATATTTACACTAAATAATTTGTGTCGAGCTTCCTGAAATATCAATTCAGAGGCATCACTGCCACCGTTTTTTCCCTTTCATCTACTGTAATCTGCGCTAGCCCAAACTGTTCAATTACTGCTGCATTCGTTATCAAGTGCGTAGTTACTTCAGCCACTCTGTATTGACTCATCTGAGAAGCTAAAGCAGCAGGTAACAATAACTGATCAGCTAAATGTTCATCGACTGGTGCGCCGGTTTGATGAAACTTCAGCAATTGCTCGCAAGCTATTTCTGCCACTTTTTCGGATGTCAAGCGCAAACGCCCAAAGCCACCAAATCCAGTTAAGCTGTTCTGATACTCAGCAGTCAAAAAAATCCCTGCTCCTGGTGCTACACCCTTTTCTCGCAAAGCCTGGACAGCAGCTTTTAAGCCTGCTGTCCGTAACAAATTTTCGGCACGGCTCGCCATCCGTTGGGGAATATTTGAAGGCAGTTCTGTTGCTACTGCTAATCCTCGCACCTGCTGTAAATCTCCGCGTTCTAGCAAGTTGATACCGCCGAGTTTCCTATTACCACTCACCCGCATTTTGACCTCTCCTCCTCCTTGGGGATACCATCCCCAAGCACCTAATTGAACTTCGGCCTCTACCCCCATTCGCTGTAACATCGACAGATAGACCTGCTCAATGTATGTCATTGTTGGACTAAAGATGACATGAGTTCCACCTCTGAGGGTGACTTGAGAATCATTACCTGCCAAAGCCAAAGGCAAAAGAATTGTTTGTAAAACCAAAGTAATAGCACCAGCAGAAGCACCTTGTCGCGCTTCACTCACATCAAAGGTATAAGTTCCTGCTTGTACAGAACTGCCAGGAATAAATTCCAACATCATTGAACCCAAAGCATCACCACGTAGTTGGGCATGACAAATTCTTGCCGCAGCACGAACTGCTGTTAAGTGTTGCGCTGCTAGTCCTGGCTTTTTGCGTCCAGCGCGAATTCTGGTAATACGTATGGGTGCGCCTGTAATGGCGGCTAGACTTAGGGAACTGCGGAGAACCTGTCCTCCTCCCTCACCGTAAGAACCGTCAATGTCAATCATGAGCAATGTTGGATGTTGGAGCCACTTGTGCGCTGGGGTTTACCCGTTGCAGCGACTCCTGTCGAAGTGGCGTGATTTTTGGTTCTCCCCACAGCTGTTGAAATCAAAGCACAAATTATAAACATCTAATAGATGAATGTCTACATCTGTAGCTTCCTAATTTTTGATTTTGAATTGAAGAACCTTACTTTTACCAGGATTCATCAATCCATAAGGATCAACCATTTCTTTAAATTTTAACTGCTCAGGGTCAATTACTTTTCTGCCACCATCTTCAATAATATATGTATGGGGATTGGCAATCAATACACCTTGCTGCTCGTGGTAAGCGATAATCTCGTTGAGGCGTTTTTCTGTGGTGTAGCGTACTAGTTGTAAAGCACCGGCAATTACTTTCCCGTTGACTCGAAAAAATTCTAGATGCATCATTACTTCATCACCAAAGTAATTATATAGATGCTCTACTAGTTGCAACTGAGGATCAGCAGGAAACATACTTTGCAAGTAAGTAATAGAAGTATCTACAGTCCGGGCGTGTAGAGTAGTGTGATTCCAGGTAAATTCTCCTAAATTTGCGCCTTTTCCTGCTTCAAATGCTGGCTTTTGATAGGTAATTTGGCCGCCGTACTGCTGCACTAACCCTGGTAATGATTCCAAGCTGGATTCAGCAACCATTAAAAATGCTGGGTGAGTACCTCCAGGAAGATACTGATGTAAGGCGTGAAAGTATTGTGGAATCTGGGATGCAAAGATGGTAATTAATTTTTTGATCATGCCATCAGTATTGCCAAGGGCTTGTCCAAACTTGGCGGCGGTCATAAAATCATCAAAAGTAACAATGACTTCTACCCAAGGGTAAGCAGGCCCTAAGGGGATTTCTACTTCGGTGATAATGCCATTAATTCCCCAAGCATGGTTGACTTTTTGCACATCATCGCCACGTAACTCAATTACACGGGGTTCATCTTCTAAAGTTACAACTTTTAATGCTAAAAGATTACCGCGATCGCCTAATAATCCATATTGGATCGAACCAATACCCCCACTACCACCAGCAATAAAACCGCCAATTGTTGCTGTGCGGTACGTTGAAGGAGTCATCCGCATTTCCCAGCCGAGATCTCGCGCTTTTTTATCCAAAGCTGCTAATTTCACCCCTGCTTCGAGCCGCGCCACTCCCGGTTTCACCCAAAGAATCTCTTGCATTTTTGTCATATCGACAATTACGCCACCATACAAGGGTACACATTGCCCATAATTGCCAGTACCAGCACCCCGCACGGTTATAGGCACGCGATATTTGGCGCAAATTGCTGCAACTTTTAAAACTTCTTGTTCATTGGCAGGACGTACCACTATATCCCCAACTTTTCCTTCTAGTTTCGGTACTAGCACTGGGCTAAAGGTGTGGTAATCCTGGGACAATTTTGCTACTTGATGCGGATCTGTAATGGTCTCTATGCCTGCAAAAGCAGCTATTAGGGTATCTAAATTGATTGATCTCATAGCTTAATCCTTTTTTAAAGCATCCGTGATAAATTCAAAATGGAATTGCACCTGCGGAAGATATTTGAATTTTCTACCTTCAGTGAATTAGCTAATTATCTTGATACCTGCATTTGGGTTAATTCACTGACCGAAAGTATACAGCCTCTCAACTTCAACGGAGAGGAAATCGAATTTTAAAGTACTACGGCTGCAAACACGTCCTCAAGCAAAATTTATCTTTAACTTAAGCCATGATTGCCCTATCCGATAACAGTTTTCTTACTCCCGAAGCATACCTGCAACTAGAAGAAACAAGCGACATCAAACACGAATATATTAATGGTCAAATTTACGCAATGGCAGGAACAACTGACACCCATAACACCATTGCTCTCAACCTCGCTTTATTGATTCGTAACCACTTACGAGGGTCAGACTGTCGAGTTTACTTTGCCGATGTTAAAGCCCGGATTGAGAAACGTAACCGCTTTTATTACCCCGATATTATTCTCACCTGCGACCCTAAAGATCGAGAAACGCCCACCTATAAAAGCTTTGCTAAACTTCTTATCGAAGTCCTATCCGATTCTACCGAAGCCTTTGATCGAGGTGACAAATTCAACGACTATCAAACCCTTGACAGCTTAGAGGAATACGTTTTAGTTAATAGCAAACACCAACGAGTTGAAACCTTCCGCCGTAATGATCAAGGCTTATGGGTGCTACAAACCTATACACCCGATAACCAAACCTTTGAACTCCAAAGCATTAACTTAACCGCCCCTTTTACCGACCTTTACGAAAATGTAGAACTGGAAGCAATTGCCCAGAAGCCAGAACTGAGTTAAAAATTATAAAAACTCTCCAATTCTTACTATATGAGGAAGCATAGCAAGAACCCCACCGCCTGCGGTACCTCCTTTTGCTAAGGCTACGGTGTATACGAAACGTAAAGTAGTAGCTGATGGTACTAGCTAGTAGCTACTTTGTCTGGCTTTTTTGCAGATGGCGATCGCGGCGATTTACGCCCAGATATATCATGTAGTAAACCCATCAGTGCGGGTACGACGGTGGGAGTCAAAATCGTCGAAAAAGCTAGACCACCTGTTAAGACAATGCCTAACCCTTGATATAACTCTGAACCCTGACCCGGTAAAACTGCTAGCGGTAACATCCCCAACACACTAGTGCCGGCAGACATGAAAATTGCCCGGAGGCGATCGCTTGTCGCATTATATAAAGATGCATCAAAATCTTCACCTGCTTGCTGGAGTTGCAAGGCGCGATCTACTAGCAAAATGGCGTTGTTAACAACCACACCTGTAAGAATCACAAATCCCAAGGCTGTAATCATATCCAATGCCACATTCATTCCCGGAATCATGTTGGCAATTACTAAACTCAATAGTGCGCCACTCATACCCATCGGCACTGTTGCCATAATCACCACTGGGTAAAGGAATGAGCGATACAACGCCACCAGCAACAAGTAAGTAATCAAAATCGAAAATGCAAAGGCAGCAGCTAATTGACCAACAGTTGTTGCTAACTGATCTGCTGAACCTGCCAGTTCTAGCCGATAACCTGTTGGTAAACTACTACGCAGAGGATTCAGAATTTCTTCTTCGGCACGTTCTACCAGGGTAGCAAGGGGGGCATCGGGTGCAAGGGAAACTGTAAGGCTAATTGAGCGCTCTAAATTGACGTGGTTAATGGCATCGGCTCCCGTAGTTTCCACGACTTCGGCAATATCCCCTAGTTGCACTTGTCGCCCTTGTGCATATATAGGCAGTTGGCGCAGTTGTTCTGGGGTTTCCACCGCAGTATTTTGTAGTTCCACCGAAACATCTAATTCTTCTTTGCCATCAATGTAATCGGAGGCAACTTTACCACCCAATGCTGCTTCTACCATCGAACCAATTTCCGCTTCCGAAAGTCCTACTTCGGCGATGCGTTCGCGGTTGGGAATCACTTGCAATTCTCCTGCACCCAAGACAAAGTTTGAGCGCACATTCTGCACCCCTGGAAGCGATCGCAATTTGCTGGTAATTTGCTTTTCTAAGTCACCAATCTGATTTAAGTCAGCCCCAACAATATCCACTTCAAATTCTTTACCCGGATCGCGGAATATAGAAATTCGTGTTGGGATCACAAAACGGTATCCAGCAAAGTTACTACTTTGGGCACGTAACCGATCCACCATGTCAGCGAGTCCCGTAGTCGTGGCAAATTCTGGTTTTAAGATAGTTGCAATACCTCGTAGCGCCCCTGGACGGTCAACATACATGATGCGCTCAACTTCTGGTTGCGATCGCAGAAATTTTTGCACAGGTTCAGATTGCCGAATCGCTTCCGGTATACTGGTTCCCGGTAACGGTTCCGCCCGCAATACAACTAAGTTACGATTTCCTTCGGGTAGATAATCGGCAGGTGGTAAGAGAAAAATACTAGTCACGAGTAAAACAATCGGAATCGACAGCACAATTAACCTGCGACCAATACGCTTACGCCCCAATGACCAACTAACAGTAGCGGCGAGAAAGTTTTCCAGTTTGCTTTGGAAATGACGAAACACCGCTGAGGTTTTAGCTACCATTCGCTCAAACCAATTACCGCCGCGATATTCACCACCCTGCATCATTTGCATGGCTTCTGATTGTTTCAGGAACAATCCCGATAGCATTGGGACTAAAGTTAATGCCGCAAACAGGGAGAATAGAGAAGAAGCAGAAAGAGCGATCGCCATATCAGCGTAGAGTTGTCCTGCCTCACCCGTCACCATTAACAGTGGTACAAAGACCACTACGTTGGTTAAGGTGGAACCAAGCATCGCTCCCCAAACTTCCTGAGTTCCTTCAATGGCTGCCCGTATCGCACTTTTGCCTTGCTGGATATGGGTGAAAACATTCTCAATTACGACGATCGCATTATCCACGACCATACCCACTGCAAAGGCCAATCCTGCCAAACTGATGATGTTTAATGTGCGTCCAAACGCAGACATGACAATGAACACCATAATCAGTGTAACGGGAATTGTAATTGCCACCACTGCAACGGTACGCATGGAGCCAAGGAACAGAATCAAGACAATGGTTGCTAATAGCGCCCCACTAACTAAGTTGCCTTGGACAAATTCGATAGATTGATTAATATACTGACTCTCGTCATAGTTATAAACAAAGCGAATACCTTGGTTTTGCCGATCAAATTCAGTTTGCAGTGCAGCAATTTCCGCCCGAATGCCTTTAGCAACCTCCGGCACATTCGCCCCAATCTGCCGAATGACACCGACTGCTACCCCTGGTTTGCCGTTGAATACCAACGCACTATCTTGGGGTTTGCGTCCCATCTGTACTGTTGCCACATCTCGCAAGTAAACTGTGCCCGATTGGTCGCGTCGCAACACAAAGCCCTCAATTTGTGATAAATTTTGCGATCGGCTGATTGTGCGGACTCGATATTCCCGTCGTCCGAGAATTAATGGCCCACCCCGAATATCGCGGTTGTTTTCTTGAAGGACTCGTACTACATCGCCAATTGTGAGGTTGCGATCGCTTAATGCTTTCGGATCAACCTTCACCTCAACTTCTCGTTCTTGTCCACCCACTAACAAAAATTGTCCAGTTCCCTCGACTTGCCGCAAACGGGGAATCACCACTTCTTCTGCTAAGTCCCGATAACGGTCTGCATCCGGTTGAGATCCTTCTTTGGTATCAAATGGAATCCACATCATCGGTGAACTGTTACCGCCCACCAGTTCTACACTCGATTCTTGCGCTTCTGGCGGCAAACTTTCCACCTGTTGCAAACGGTTGAGAACATCTACCATCCGTTCTCTAGCGTTGGCATCCTGAGCAAATTCCAAGGTAATGCTACTGCGTCCAGCACGAGAGGTACTGCTAATTTCTTGGACACCTAGCACCTCTTCCATCTGTTCTTCGATGGGGCGGGTAATCAAGTCTTCTACTTCTGTTGGCCCTGCGCCGGGATATGTAGTTGTGATCGTAATTTCCGGGCGATCGCCTCCTGGTTGCAATTCTAGGGGTAAGTTTAGTAATGAGAACACCCCGAACATTGCTAGCAAGCAAAACAAAACAAAAGTTCCATGTCGCCAACGAACGGCAGTTTCGATAAAATTCATATTAATTGGTAATTCAGAAAATCATATTTAAATTGGGTTCCCAGTCTTTTGAAGGAAAGGTTAAAGGAGAAAGAGACGATTCTTCCTCTTTAACCAACTTCTGCAAGAAGTCTATGGAAGTGTGGTGCAACCTATGTTTTAACCAACTTTGGGGGTTTAAGTCCCCGTCACAAAACATAATTGCGAATTGCGAATTGCGAATTGCGAATTGTTTTAAGTTGGATCAACTATCTTTACAGGCGCACCATCTTGCAATCCATCACCGCCACGTAGCACAATGCGTTGACCGGTGCGTAAAGTGGGATGATAAATTGCGACATTTTTACCCATGTCAGAAACCATCTCGACTGGAATTTGTTTAGCTTTGCCATCTGCAACTGCAAAAACTAGCCACTCGTTTTGTCTTCTAGTTAATGCATCTCGTGATACCACAAAGCTGGAGCGATTCGAGGGCATACTTAAGTTGCCTGCGATCGCCATTCCTGGTATTAAGCCTGATGGAGGTTTGTTAATTTGGACACGCACACGCTGGCGACGAGAGGCAGTATCAGCAGAAGGAACTACAGCAGTAATAGTGGCGCGTTGTTTCCATTGCGGTAGGGCGCGAGTTGTGAGATCGATTGTCATACCTGGGTTAACTTTACCACTGAGTTCTTCTGGTAACTCTAGGAAAATATCGAAGCGATCGCCTGCTACTAAGGTGACAATTTGACCAGAACTTTGGACTAAATCACCATTACTGATATGGCGAGTTTGCACTATACCCGATTCCGATGCCAGAATCCGCGTGCGCTGTTGTGCTAATTCTGCTTGAGCTAAGGTGGCTTTAGCTGCTTCGACATTTGCCCGTTGGGCGGCGATTTCTTCTTTAATTGGCCCAGCTTTAGCTTCGGCAAGTTCTGCCTCGGCTTCTAACCGTTCTCCTTGGATGTTATTCAATTGTGCTTGAGCTTCCACTAACAATCTTTGAGATAAAGCACCCTCTTTGACAAGATCGCTAGTGCGTTTCAAGTTATCCTGTGCTTCGAGTTCTCGCGCCTTCGCAGATGTGACAGCCGCTTGCCGTTGAGCAATGATTTCAGGACGAGTACCAACTTCCAAACGTGCTAGATTGCTTCGTTGTTGTGCTAGTTGCGCTCGTGCTTGGCTAATTGCCAATTGCTGATCAGTATCATCCAGTAAAGCGATCGCCATTCCTACTTTCACGCGATCGCCTGGTTGCACTAAAATTTGCTTGACAATTCCACTAGTTTGAGCGCGGATTGTTGATTGCTGAGTTGCTTCTACTTGTCCCAAAAGCTGTACACTTCTTGTAGCACTTCCAGTTTCCAGGGAGATTGTTTCAATTGGCTTTGGAGGTGGCGGCCCTTGTTGTGCAACAGACGAGCGTTGTGCGCCACCAGGAGCAAGCATCCGCCATAGAATAATGCCACCGGTTGCCAGAAATAGAATCAGCAATCTCCAGAACCAAGGTTTACCCGAACGAGTCGGTGCTAACTTAGAAGGCACAGAACTATCTGGTTGGGTTTCAATAGCTGAAACTTGAGCTTCAGAAGTATCCATAGCGGTTGATGGTAGGCTACTGAGGTTTATGAGCTAACGATTAGCAGTTGAAAGTGAACAATAGTTACAGTCAAATGTTCGCTATCAACAGTTAATTATTTAGATAAAAGTAAAATTGTGTTACTTTTTTTGTAGTTTATTAGATAAATATGACAAATAAATGTCAGAGGCTTTAGCCATGTCGATCACAATCAAATCTACAGGTCGCTTAAAAATAGCTTGCAGTTCATCGCGCATTTGCAGAGTTTCGGTTAACCCCCGTTTCGCAGTTGGAGAAAAGGCGATCAACACATCAACATCGCTTTCGGGGCGAAAATCATCGCGTAAGACAGAGCCGAACAGGGCAAATTCGGTAACTTGCCACTTATGACAAAACTCACGAATCCGATCCATTAGTAGATCTATTGCAGTAATCGTCATGGCATTTCTACACCCAAAGCTTTAGTTGCTGGTTAATCCAAGTCGTTGCTGCCGCTTCGCTTCATCAGTTTCTATCGCCTGTTCTACTCCTGTTTTAGCCATTCAAATCAAACGGTCGAAAAATCAATATTTTCGTAAAGTGCTGCAATTTGAATTTGCACATCAAAGGTACTTAAAGAAAGGGTGACAGTTGGGTCGTCGTATTCTGAAAATAACCACTGATGAGCGCCTGTTTTAACATGATGCTCAACGTGTATGTGGTATTGATCAATCAGCAGATATTCTTGGAAGGTAGGAATTTTACGATAGGCAACAAATTTCTCACCGCGATCGTAGTTTTGGGTGGATTTAGACAACACTTCAGCGATAAAGCAGGGGTTCACCACAGTATCTTTGCGCCCGGTTTGAAGTTCTAAGGGTTTGGGCAAAACCATCACATCAGGGTAAGTATAGAGATTTGCATCGGGAATCCAGAGTCGCTGATCGACATAGAAAATCCGGTAGTTTTTGCTTTTTAGGGCAGATTTCAGCAAAATATATAAATTTCCAGCAATATCGTTGTGGTTGGGTGTCCCACCAGTCATAGGAATAATTTCTCCATCACAATATTCGTTGCGTATTGCTGAAGCGATTTCCAGTTCTAAATACTCATCAACGGTGTAACGTTTAGTCTCAGGTTGAGCAATCATGATCGGTTGACCTCCAAGGCTTTTAGTTGCTGGTTTATCCAAGTTATAGCGATCGCTTCATCAGTTGCTATCTCCTGTTTTAGCAATTTTTAGCAGTTGTTTGGATTGCTCCCGCGCTTTGCGAGATGCTCTGACTTTTTCTTTGATTTTCTGGCGAGTAGTTTCTTGCGGTAACGCGATCGGAATATTTAACAGATCCTCAGTGGAAATTGTCGGATACATATTGGCTGTTGTATGAAGATCAAGAATTTCGCAGACAATGGGCGATCGCAAACTGCGACAGCTTGTAATTTGAGTCTTTGAGGATATCGGCTAATTTCATCAGGGGCTATCAAGTTGACCCGACACATGTTTGTACAAGATGATGGAGAAAGTTCGTTAAGCACGTAAAATTTAGGTCGGTTGTTACACACACCAGCCTGATTGTAATTAGTGAGAATGTAGTGGTGCAATATATTGCACTGTTACAAAATCTAAGTACAGAGGTAAATTATGTTTCCTTTTTGGGGTAATACCTGTTATGGAAGCGAACCCATTTCGCACAAAGCTAGTTTAGAACGGAAATTAAAATTTTTGATTTGGATGCGAGATGATTTAGAGTCCAAACTGGCTGGCATTAATGCTTCTATTGATACCATTCGGCAACAAATAGAACGCTCAGATTCAGCTAATTAGAACTAAGTTATTGCAGACATTTGTACTTAAGCCCATTGCAACTTTTTTGTGACTGACTGAGCGCTGTAAATAGATCTGCATCAGTGTTGTAGGTCTTTGTGCAGCGCTCTGTCATCAATTGGCGCACAAAACAGACGGTCTTGAAAAACGAAGCCCAATCTTTTGTGCTGGTAGCTGTAGCGAACTGCAAACATAAACGCTTCAAACTGCAAACAAGGCAATTTTGAAACCACATTAACTGCAAATAAGGGCAGGGCTGATTCATTCGATCTCTTAGAGATTTTGTCAAGAGTATGAATCAGAAATTTGCTTGAGTGGGAAAAAGAAAAACTACCACCTCAACCAGCAAATTTAAGTGCGTTCACCATTTTCTTGCCCAATCAGATTTTTTAGTCACCTGCTTTTTTTGCTTGAAACGCTTGTAAATCAGCGCCCTGAAGGGGTGACAAAGAAGCTACAAAGCAGACTGGATAAGAGACATAGCACGTAGACCCTTGCGAAAATAGGGTAGTTTACTGGGCTTTAAACGCATTAAATCATGAGCTAAATCAGCCCAAAACTCCATTGCACCCACCCATAATTGGCCATACAAACCAACCCAAAATGCGCTATGTCGGCGATGTAGTCGGTTTAATTCCTTCAGACGACCAATATATTTTTGTAATCCCATTTGACGAGAGTTACGACCTGCTAAAACAGCACAAGTATAGGCGATAGC
>NZ_JAECZB010000021.1 GCF_016056295.1 Atlanticothrix silvestris CENA357 | reverse complement strand
CAGCTACCCCAGCTACCCCCGCTTCCCCTGCTCATTTCACGACGATCTCACTTTTTCGCGTTGCTCCCGCTAAAGTCGAGCGTAATCGGGGTTTTAGCAACCAATGAGTTTTCTGTTGATTCTCTTGTCCAATGGCTGTCAACTTTCGCTAAATTGGAAACAGGTAAACTCAAGGAAACTTTAAATGTCAGCACAATTGTTACTGGTGGATGATGAACCAGGATTGCGGGAAGCCGTGAAAGACTATTTACAAGAAAGCGGTTTCAGTGTTCAAGTCGCCAGTAACGCCCGTGAGGGGTGGGATTTGATGCAGCAAAATACACCAGATTTGGTGATTTCTGATATCATGATGCCCCAGGTAGATGGCTATCAGTTTCTCAAGCAACTACGAGAAGATCCTCGCTTTCAATCGCTCCCAGTAGTATTTTTAACTGCAAAAGGAATGACAGGCGATCGCATCCAAGGTTATCAGGCTGGTGTTGATGCTTATCTACCCAAACCATTCGATCCAGATGAGTTAGTGGCAATAGTAGAAAATTTACTTGTTAGGCGCACAGCTAAGCCTCAAGCTACGGGTGAAGAAGGTGAAACCCCTGATATTGCTGAACTAGCTAATCAGATTGCCCAAATTAAAGCTTTATTAACCCAAAGAAATGCGATCGCTCAATCTCCAACTCCTTTCAAAATTGACTTAACGCCCAGAGAACAAAGCGTTTTAGACTTAGTTGCAGAAGGGTTGATGAATAAAGAAATCGCCCGTCGTTTGGAAACCAGCGTTCGCAATGTAGAAAAATACGTTAGTCGTTTGTTTAGTAAAACTGGCACAAACAGCCGTACCGAGTTAGTTCGTTTTGCTTTAGAACACGGTCTTGCTAAATAGTAAGCTATTCGGCGCTAAATACATCCTAACTGGTACAACAAGCAGGAGCGCTGATTGACATGCAAGCTCCTGCTCAATTAACTTAAGCCTTATGGAACAAGAACTTCTAATTTTTCTAAATTTTCTTATACCTAGTAAAGCTATTTTGCCACATTCATAACTAATAGTTATGCCAATCGAAGTAAAACCCTGGTTAGGTAATGGCATTAAAAATTAATCTTTAAAGACCGTAATCTGCTCAAAAAGCAAGTTCATAAATTGACACGCACCTAAGGATGCCCTTTGTACTAAGGGCGAATATCCCTTGTAGATGCTTTGTGCGGCTTCTGGAAGAGCAGTGTGAACGGACAGCCATAGCCTAAGAGTTAGGTTATACAACCAAACTCACTGTTAGAACAAATGAGCTAACTTCAAAAAATTCACTGTTCAGTGTTTAATAAATGATTGCTCACTACTCAAATTAAATTTTTAGCAACTATTGGTTGTTATCAACAGCATTGCGTAAACGCATCAGTTGTCGTCGCATTTGCGGTGAGGCTTTGAACTCAGAGACTTCTTGAGCTTTGACAGAGGCTTGCAGCGTCTCCAAAAATTCATCAGACCCTTCAGTTAGAGCGTCTAGCAGCACCTGCAACAGTTGTTCGCGATCGCCCAATAGGCTCTTTTCCTCAATCAACCGGAATTTAAGATGGATTTCGCACTCATAAACACCTACTTCGATATTATTTATTTGGCGTGGTAATGCTTTCGAGTTCATAGTTTTGAGGATTCCTGTGCTTTGGTGGTCATGAAAGTGAGGAACTATATCCTCAGCAAAATTATTTATATTTTTTTGAATCCACATCCTTAAGTTAAGAATCTTTCTTCAATCCATAGAGTTTGTATTGCATTTCATTCTCCTGCGCTTTTTCTAGCTAAACTTTACATCATCTAAATCGCTATCTTCCACTACCCGATATGCTTTAGGCAAGCCATAACTATTATTCAGTTTTTAAGATTCTATATAATAAAGTTTCTGTAAGAACTTGTTGCTGCTTTTTAAAGCTTTTTACATCAACTTTATCTTCAAGTCAATAATAGTTTGAGTTGTTACTGAAATTTTGGTGTTTACACGTAAGTAAAAACTCTGTTGTTTTTCGCTTTTATTAAAGCCAGAGCTAGCTGTAACATAATTACGTAAAATTACTGGATGTACGTTTTATTCATCATAAAATTCAGGAGACATTGATAAACAAAATTATCAAAAGTAAAATTTTGCTTTTGCAGGACAATATAGACCATAAATCAAATTCTTCCAGCAGAGTACCTTACTCTAGCGCCTTTTAGACCTGAGGATTACAAAAAATTAGATGAGTTCTGCTAAAGCCGAATTCATTGGCCCATCTCAGGAAATTTGTGGTTCTTCCCAAAAATTGTCATAACCTACCCTGTCATTGTTACGCCAAAAATCTACGGCTGCGACTCTTTAGATAATTAAGTTGTAATCAAACCATAAGAATAGAGAGCATTTAAGCCCAGGTATAGCGTCTACAATGATTTCAGTGTAATTAACCCGAACCTTACACCCTTCTATGGACAATCCAATGCTGCTCAAGTCCACAACCCGGCACATTCGCATTTTTGCGGCAGAAATTGACCGGGATGGCGAACTGATTCCTAGCAATCAGGTCTTAACGTTGGATGTTGACCCAGACAACGAATTCAACTGGAATGAAGATGCTCTGCAAAAGATTTATCACAAATTTGATGAACTAGTAGAAGCATCTAGTGGCCAAGACCTAACAGACTATAACTTACGTCGTGTTGGGTCAGACTTGGAGCATTATTTGCGATCGCTCCTGCAAAAAGGCGAAATCAGCTACAATCTGTCTGCTCGTGTCACCAACTACAGCATGGGACTCCCCCAAGTTGCAGTTGACGAGAATAAATAGGTTTGAAGCTGATAAGTTAAGCGTGATAGTTTTTGTCACTTTTAACTTTTTAGTAGTTAACCACAAAAACTTTGCTGGTTTACTAGTAATCGGCTCTAGCCCTTAAAGTATTTATTCCAGAAGGCTAGAGCCGATTACTCTCAAAAATGCATCGCAAATTTATGCGCCATGTATTCAAATATTTAGTACTTTTTTGGTTCTGATAACTTCAATACTTTTAGATAATTACTTACTGCGATTGAAAGCTTTGATACGTAATTTAGTACTTAAAACAGTGACTATACTTATAATTTGAGAGACAAAATTTGTGGTTTTTGCCTACTTTTGGGGCAGCAGAATGGAGTGAAAATTTTCCCCATTTGTCAACATGGTAAACACTGAATCAAATGAGAAATTTATGCCCTAGATTTAACATAGTGTAAAGTCTAGATTTGCGGAGCTATCAGCCGTCTTAATTCTTAATTAAAGTTAATTAATGCTGGGAGAATTATAAACTAAAGCAATATTGGTATTATCTGACTTTTTGTGATGAGTTAATTTATTAAAACCAAACAGTATAGATACACCTGGGTTATGCTTTGGTGACAGGGTTAGAGTTAGTGGTTATGGCGATGGAGAGTCACAAAGCCAGAGAAGCTATCATGAGGCTGTAGGGTTGACTAAAGGAGTATGTTCTTTGCATAAGTAAGTAAATCAAGTATTAGTATCTGCTGGTGTCTCCCAGCTAAAATCATGCTCCAAAATAGGATGCATCGAGTTCCACAAATATAAGCGGTCTCAACTGCCGCGGTCAAATACTTTTGAATAAATTGCCAATCGCTGATCACTGCGAACACTATGGAAAATGATGCGGCAACGCTCTACTGCCCAAATGAACTTTGTCAGGCTACCAACCCCCTGACTCATAAGTTTTGCCAGCGATGCTCCACACCTCTACCCAAACGTTACCTCTGGGCTGTTGGAGATGGTTTGAGTATGGGTAGCCCTGGAGAAATATTAGCCGATCGCTATTTAGTCATCAATAAATCAGTAGTTCTAGATACTAAACCTGGGTTATTACCCCAAGGGCCTGAGTTAGAGAATTTGCGTGAGATCAAAGCCTATCTAAGACTAATTCCCTATCGCTTAAATGTACCTCAGGTATATGGAGTGATTCCTCTAACTAATGGTAGTTCCCAAAGAGAAATTTTACTTTTAGAAAAGCCACCACTGTTGGCAGATCATACAGTTCCACAAGTACAGCTATGTAGCCAGTTAACTACTGCTTGGCGCGAAGCCACATCAATGCGTCAACTCAATTGGCTATGGCAGATAGCTCATCTTTGGCAACCTTTTGTGAGTGAAGGTGTCGCATCTAGCTTAATAGAACCCCATGTATTACGGGTAGAAGGGCCTTTAATCCGCTTATTACAATTGTGTTTTGACTCTTCAACGGTACCAGACTTATCTTTATTAGGTAAATTTTGGCAACAATTACAGCCTGAGGCGAAACCAGCCATAGCTGAATTTGTCAACCAAATTAGTAATTTTTTAATTCATGGAGAGATTACTTCACCTGAAATACTAATTGCGGTTTTAGATCAAGGATTAGCGGAATTAGGGCGATCGCAAACACCCAAGATTAAAATTGTCACCAAAACTGATACTGGCCCTAGCCGCCAACGTAACGAAGATGCCTGTTACCCACCTAATGGCACAATTGTAACTAAACCACCACAGTCCACAGGCTTGGCCATTGTCTGTGATGGCATTGGTGGACACGAGGGAGGTCTTATCGCCTCCAACTTAGCGATTGAAACAATCCAGCAACAAGTACAGCAACTAACCAAAGTTCCCTACGATCATATAGAACCCTCCCTGCTGTTAGCTGACTTAGATCAGGCAGTAGCAGTAGCCAACGACAAAATTAGCCAACGCAACGACAGCGAAAATCGCCAAGGTCGTCAACGCATGGGTACAACCTTGGTGATGGCCTTACATATAGGCAGCGAAATGTATATTACCCATGTTGGCGACAGTCGTGCCTACTGGATTACACGCCACGGTTGTTATCAAGTTACCCTTGACGACGATGTTGCCTCTCGCGAAGTCAGGTTGGGCTATGCTATTTACCGAGAGGCCATCCAACAGAGTGGTTCTGGCTCGCTAGTACAGGCTTTAGGAATGAGTCCCAGTAACTCATTACATCCCACTTCCCAAAGATTTATTCTCGACGAAGATGCTATTTTTCTGCTTACATCCGATGGACTAAGTGATTTTGATCGAGTGGAGGACTACTGGGAAACAGAAATTTTACCAATTCTGCTTGGAGAAAATGATGTAGTCAATGTTGCGAATAAGTTAGTAGAAATTGCTAACACTAAAAACGGACATGATAATGTCACTATCGCGTTAGTCAATTATCAACTCCGCTACTTTGAACCAGAGTTAAACCTAAAAGCAGTAATTCCAGATGTTTCTGCAATCAAAGCTGCCAATGCTGCGTCCAGAGAAACAGCAGCAACACAATTGCCAACCAACCCTAACCAGAAAACCAAAGTAGTTGCCGAAAGTAAAGCGGCTCCAAGTCTCCAACTGCCATTAAATTTGATTGTGCCGTTAATATTAGTGATTATCGCAGGTTCATTGGGATACTTAGTCATGCGATTACGATCACCAGCAGGTGTATTTCCTACAAAAATTTTAGAACCAATTGCTTCTAATCGACCCCAAGGGCGATCGCTGGCTAACCTCGCCCCTGGATGGGTAATTAAAACCAATCAAGAAATTGCCTTAAGCAATCAGCGAAGTTTCCCCCCAGGTAGTTTTTTGGAAGTGATCGGAACTAAACCCAATCCTCAAACTGCTTCTGGGAACCTGTCGGTGCAGTTGCGACTTTGCTCCACTCCAGTCACACCAAACCCACCAGCAACAGTTAATAATCTAGTAGCTGCCGCACCTGTAGGCAAAGTAGAGTCAAAAGTGTGGGTCGAATTATCTCAACTTAAACGCTTCGATGTCTCTGTTTTACAATCAGATGATACCAGTCCATGTGATACTGTTCCCGAACCTCTAAATAGCCAACCTCCTGTACCAAATGCTCAAAATGTGCCTAGTGCAGTTGAGTTAGATAGTCGATAAACTGGTAAAAACCTGAAATAATACACACAAGGTAAAAGTTTTCCTAGGGGAAAATTGTTATTGAAAATTATTTGTTTTTACCTCTTAATTTCATGAATCCATGCCATCCCTGAACCTGGCGATCGCCCGTCTCATCAACACTGGCACAGATAACTTCGCTATTTGGGTGGTCAAAGCTCCCTATCCCAGTGGTTATGTTTTACATGACTGTGTATGGCCTTTTGAACTCACCCAAGTTTGGCAAGAATGGCAGCAGATGTTTACTGGCCACAGTGGCTTAGATATTTCTACAGGCTCAACTAGCAAGCGAGGAAACGCACTGCCAATAAATTTGGTTTCACCCCCTTCAAATCAAGGCTCTGGTTACAGCAGTCGTCTCATGCAATATTTGGGGATGAATTTGTGGCGTTGGGTATTCGATGGGCCAATTCTGGGTAGTTTAGAACGCAGTCGTGGTATTGCGATGGGTCAGCATACGCGTTTGCGTTTTCGGCTAGAAATTCGTGACCCAGATCTCATCGCTTTACCTTGGGAAATTATGCAGCGAGAGCCTGGTCAATCGGCAATGTCTCTCTCGCAAGATTTGCTATTTAGCCGTACCACTAGCGAAGTTGAACCCCTACCTTATTTACGAACCGATCAGGCTTTAAACATCTTGCTGGTTTTAGGACATGATGAGCATTTGCAATTGGCACAAGAAGCCACCATCCTAGAACAAACCCTCTCAAATGAAAATTCTGTCGGTAGCAATTATCAAGGATATGCACCTTGTATAGTGAAAACGCTGCTGCAACCAACTCCTCAAGAATTGATTCAAGAACTCGAAACTAAGGCATACAACGTCTTTTTTTATGCTGGTCACGGTCTACCAGGCCCAGATGGCGGCTTATTATTTTTGCGTCCCAGCATGACATTAAATGGCATAGAATTAGCACAAGTATTAACCCGTAGTGGCTTGAAACTGGCAGTTTTCAATGCTTGTTGGGGAGCGCAACCCGCCGCTATTAATCACCAAGCTATCCTTGCCAGCAGTTTAGCAGAAGTATTGATCCGTCATGGTGTACCTGCTGTTTTAGGAATGCGCGATGAAATTGCTGATCACGAAAGCCATAGTTTTATTCAAGCCTTTGCCAAAGCTTTGCGATCGCGTAAACCAATTGATGAAGCAGTGGCGGAAGCCAGGCAAGAGCTGCTAACAATATATAAGTTCAATCAACCTGCTTGGACTTTGCCTGTTCTTTATCTGCATCCTGATTTTAATGGTGAACTCATTAAAAGCTTTGATGAAGGTATTACCGAATTACCAGATACTGCTATCCCTAACATCAATTTTCCAGTTACTACAGCTTGTTTGCGATCGCTTTTACCAGGAGGCAAAATTTGGTCTTTGCGCTCTGGTGTGACTCGCATCGGCCGCACGAAAGATAATGATATTGTCATCCCCGAACCATCAGTTTCTAAGCGTCATGCCGAAATTTTATGCCGGAATACCCTCACAGGTACTACTCCGGTACGAACTTATTATCTACAAGATTTTTCTACTTACGGTACAACTTGGTGTTTAGGCCCTAACGGTTGGCAACAAATCCTCCGCGAGGAAGTTCCTTTGAAGTCGGGAATGCAATTAAAGTTTGGAAGTTCTAGAGGCGAGACTTGGGAATTTATTATTGAAGATTCCTAAGCTGAAGTATTCAATGAAGAGATAGCTTTGACAATGAAAAAAATAGAGGTTATGTCCGTGAAATTACTTGCATCAATACCAATCTGAAAAACCCAATTTTATCATTAGACAAAATTAACTTTTTTACGGAAATTTAATTACGACAGGTGTAGCTGTCAATAGCGTTAATTAATTCATCAGGAGATCACAAATGGCTAATAAAATCAACACTTCCGACACTTTAGCGTCTCAGATGGAATTAGAGCTGTTAGAGGTATTACTAGAACCAGAAGATGCTACTTATCCTTGGAATCCCGCTGATGATGAGTCTGAAGAATATTTTCGTGAACTAGAACAGCAGTTTGTGACGCGGGATTTACTCGATGAAGAATTAACTACACGATCGCAAAATTTTTATGAACAACTAGATACACTTTGGTCAGAAGTTTCAACTTCTTCATACTACAACTGTAATACGATTTGTGCAAGTGTAGATAGCCTTAAAGAAACTTTACATACAGCTTTTGTTGCTAGTGTACCTCAAGGTTGGCTGAATGCGATCGCCCAGAAAGCTACTGACATTTTTGCATCTCAACAATCTATGGGTGAGCAACTAGTGCAATGCGTTCAAGCTGTAATGCCCACCTGGGAAGCCGATGACTTGTTTGTTTTAGCCCGACCATTTGCATATAGTATGCGTAGCAGCGAACCGCAAAACCTCAAATCTATCATTAGTAATATTGAGAATCGGGATTGGACAAATTTATCAGAAATCGAGCAAGCTAAAATTAGTATCGCGATCGCTTACTACGCCTTGAAACAATTAGACAGCTTTCAGACTGAAGCCTAACTTCTATTTTCTGTCTGTGTCGTATCTTTTAACTTTGGTGAAATTCCACTGGCAATTAGTTTTGCTGGCAGTAATACTTAATATTATGAGTTTTGCAATAGCTCAATTTTGTGATTTTTAGGTAAAGACACCCTACAATAATCTAACCATAGATTGATTGCGAGGTTATGCCATCTATCTCCAGGCATAAAAAACAATCTTAGTTTCGCTCAAATTTATGAAGTTGGGTAGAAGCAACTGGCTGTCTCAACAACAATTTTTCTAAATGTTATTTCACTCCACGGGAAAAGCCTAATAAACAAAAGGCTGTTTTTGAATTTTGACTGTCGCTAAAAATCCATACTTATTTAGGGCCGAGAAAGCGGGTCGCAAAATTTTGCGATCGCGTCGGTGATAATGCCCGTGCCTTGAGAATTGCTGCCATCAAAAAAGCATAAGATAACACTCCAACTACCACCAACAGTAAAGCATTAATAGATCCTGTAGCGTTCCATAAAGCGTGGAGGGCGGCAGCACTCAGATAGCCAACGGCGAGAATTTGCCAACTCCGACGGGGCTTGAGAACAGCTAACCCAATAAAATACCCCAAATAACCGCTATAAGCCATGTGCCCTGCCACGGAACCGAGAATGCGTGGAATCAGCAGTTGTAAACCCACCAATTGACTAACAGCCCCCACACCCACCTGTTGGGCAACATTACGAGTGATGTCTGGTACATACTGCCCCAAAGTTTCCAATAAAGTGAAACCTACAGCAGAAGCTGTTCCCAAAAGAATGCCATCTAGAGGTTCCCAAACACCAATGCGTTCTCGCCAAGGTGAGGGTAAGCCGTTACCAATGAAATATGCCCCAATTACAGGCAAAGCCTTGAGTAATTCTTCCATCAACCCAGCCCCAAAAAACATTCGCACCAGTAATTCTGTGAAGGTGATAGATTCGTCAGGTGAGGGTAAGCTACCAGGCAGAATACTGCGAAATACAAAGATAAATAAATCCAATACAGGACTGAGCAAAATCAGCGCTGTACTCAAAGCCGCACCTATTAGCACCCACCACGGCTTTTGTTTCCCGCAAAGTTGGTAAACAAAATAGTAAGCAGCAAACGCTATGTAAATTGCCACGATTATTTGATTAGCTTGGGGCTGACCTACCGTAGCAAACATCAAGACTACAAATACTACAGTCAGTATTCCTGGCACAAGGTAAGCTTTGCGAGTTAAATCTTTGCCAGTGGAAATAATCGGAAATAGTTGAGTGAAACTGACCGAATCTGGTGGCTTTAAATAGGTGTGGTTTTGATAGTTCCTTGCTGAAGGTAACGCTGCGTCTTGATTACTCAACACCGTAGCTTGAGATATAGATTCATGCTCAAAAATAAATTGCGGCCCATCAGCACCTAAAGAAATGCGATCGCCTGAGTGCAATTCCTGACATCCATATAAACGTTGTCCATTTAAGTAAGTGCCATTGGCACTATTTAAATCACAAAGTAGCCAGCTAAATTTGCTATCTGGAGATGAAGAAAGGGGACGAACCACAGCATGACGACGAGATACCATCCGATACATCATGGCATCTAAGACAACTTGGCAACTGGGGTCGCGTCCAATTACTACCTCTTTACTGGTAAACAGCGGGTAGCGAGATTCCGTCCCCAAAGCTGCTCCATTACCAGACACCAGTCGCAGAAATGCGTTATGTCTTGCGTTTTTGCCTGTCATCGAGTTAGAGTGTCTTTCCAAACTAATTCATAAGATACTTTTGGCAGTAGGACTTGACCTTAGCCACACCAAGAGCAGGATTGCTAAATACACTATAGCTTTACTCCTGGCAAAGAAATTCAAATTTCGCTGATTCAAAATTTAAAATTGTCTAACCCAATTTTGGCAAGCATTCTGGCTAGGGTGAGTATTTTTTGTGTCTTATTTATCAGACATAGTAATCCGATTTGATTCCTGAATCTCTCATAAGAGGAGGGAACAGGCAACAAAGAACAATAAAGAAGGAATAGATGTTTACTGACTTTTGTTCAAAAATCAAATAAGAGTCCTATATCTTAATTCAGAGTACCTCACTGATGTACTTTTGACATTTTACTGCAAGTTTAATGGATAATAATTAGTTAAATATTTAGTAGTGTTTGCCACATTTATTAGCATTGAAAAAATATAGAATTGCCAAACGTATTTAATCCGAACTTTGGCAGATCACCCTCTGGTGTAAGTTTGGGAAAATGCAATCTACTGAGGTCAAATTTGCACCACAATTTTAGCTTCCTCAAGTTGTTGCTTTAACCAAGCAGAAAGCAAGTCTGCTAAAATCTGACAGCGCAGTGGTTCGTTTAATTGAGGTTGAATGATTTCTTCAACCCAAATGAGATGGACTCCTTTGTGTGTGACAATTGGCTTGAGTATCTGCGGTGGATGGGCAGTAAAGACACAAGCTGCAATCTGCGGGCTAAAATTGCTACGGTATCGTATCCCGCAATATCCGCCTACACGGCGCAGTTCTGGTTCTTGTATATATTTGTGGGCTATATCTTGGAAACAGATTTCGTTTTTTTGCAGTGCATAAAACAGTTCTAAAGCTAAGTCTTGGTCATCTAAAACAACTTCATACGTAACAGTTGCAGTATAATTGAGCCTATGTTCAATAAAGAAGGGTTCAACTTGCTCGGCAAATAAATAATTTGCTAATTTTACAGAGAGTAAGTAAATCTCTGCTAATTCTTTAAAGTCATTGAGAGAAAGATAATGTTTTTCGAGCCACGCTCCAGTATCTTTAGCTTTGACAAGATTTCTTGCTAATCGTATGTCGTCTGCCGCCTGTTGAAGCTCTGATTTTTCAACTTTTATACCTGCTTGAGCAGCAGCATCGGCAATAATTTTACGAATCATTATTGCTTCAATTATATCTGGAAGTTGGCAAGAAAGCTTGATTTGATAAATGATATCGTCAGGAGAAAGAATAAAATTTTTTATCATACTTCAATTCCTATGAATTAAAGATATTTATTATTTATTACTAAATTAATTTTTAGGAAGTAATGATCGGGAGTATCCACTCTTTGAAGAAACACCGAGCGATTGGAAATCGTGCGCCAGTTGCTACCCTGCGGGTTCCGCTTTAGCGGTACAAGTCGGCAGAGCCCCAGACTTCTGGTCTGTTCGCGTAGCGGGCTATCTGTCCAACCAGGATGCTCCCTAATGATCTTCGTAGATTTATATTAGCCCTCTTTTATCACTTTGGGAGAACCCAATCGCTGAAAGCCTTTCGAGGCTTTAATTTCTAAGTTTTGGCTATAAATTTTAGTTACTGTTAGAAAATAAAGCCTCAAAGCTTGGCTCAATCAAAGTTTCAGAATATTGCTTCGATTATTGTTTTCCGAGAGTGACAGAACAGGGTTAGTTTCAAAACTCGGCTAGTTCTGTTTATGCAAAAGTTACATCTAATACCATTTCACGAAAAATTTAATACAGATATAAACCTTGAAAAGTTTACTGTATCTAGGTTTTTTAATTGCGAATTGCGATCTTCGCAGCGTAAAGCCTGCGGCATAGCTACGCTTAGAGCGACGAAGGAGCGTCATTGCGAATTGTGAATTGGTATAAGGTTTTGCTAAATTGAGACACTAACTGTTGATGTAAAATTCAGGGGGTATATACTCTGTTTTACAACAAAATTAGTGATTGGCATTAATGAAATTAAGCGGCAATTGAAAACTATTAGATTCACAACTCAATTGTAGATCATCTATCATAATTTCAAAATCCTGATTATCATCAGTTTTTTGTTTAAGATTATTGTTTGTTTGTCTTGTAGATAATCCCATTTGTTTGAGCAGACGACTGATATGGCGATCGGTAATTTCAATCCCAATTTCACTGGCTAAATGTTTACTTAACCATTGCGCCGTCCAGTTTTTAAAGGGATAGCCATACTCACGAGGGCTATGGCTTACTAATTCCTTTAAGCGTTCAAGATACTGCTCGTTAACACTCTTTGGTCGACCTATTTGTTGCTCTTGCCATTGGTGAGCTAAACCAGCTTTTGCTAAACCACTCCAATATCGCGCCATATGGTAAGAACAGCCTAATATCTTACAAATTTGGGTTGGAGATTTACCTTGATCTGCCAACAACATAATTTCGATGCGACGGCGGTATTCTGGCTGTAAATTTGCTTGTACATTTTTCAGTAGAATTTTTTTTTGAAAAGGTGTTAAAAAATGGCTGGTATTAGCTTGATAGTTTTCAGGAGTTTGAAAAGAGTTAATATTTTTTGACATAAATACTGCAAACCTCACCCAACTAAAAAAAGTAAAAACTGAGATTTTGGTAATTATTCAAGTAGCTTCAATATTAGTTAAGTACTTTTGACAATTACAGCCATAAATAGTAGTAAATTAATTCCTTGATATTTTCTTTTGTTTATATCCCCAGACAGATTTAATTCCCAACTAGACCAAATAGATCATTTAATACTAAAAAAGCCTTTAGTATAAAATTAACAGTTTATACCAAGGGCAATGTAGGCTAACAATCATAAAAAACATGCAATTTAATCAGTTCAAAGATTTATAACTTTAAGGGTGTGTAAACATCCTGAGAGTTGGAATTGAGGTAAGGACAGTGCAATTCAATTCCCCGCAACGCGAATTGTTTAATAATCAAAGCCATCCGATTTTTTGTTGATTCATCTCCTTGTTGCCAAGCTTCTAGCAAACTACGAGTAACAATCTGGCAGCGGTTCAAACCAAAACTTTCTTTAGCTATAAATTTATTATTTGGCTCTTCTGCTAGAGCAAGTCCTGGTGCTAGAAATTTTGTAAATAGTAACATCTGCTCCCTAAAATGCGGCTTATACTTTACGTATAGCGATCGCAGCACCTGCCAAATAATTGGATAGTTGCTTTTGTCAAAGTAAAGCACGGCTGTATCATAACGGTCATAATCCGAAGGATTGTATAGTGCTTTGAAAGTGAAAGGAATAAACATAGTGTTTAGTTGGCATGTTAAACTGCCCATGACAGCAACCGCACCTTCAGGACTTACATTAAAGTAGACACGTACAAGTTGTGAATCGATGGCTGTATCAGTATGATTTGACAAGCCAGCATTACCAACTGCCATATAAAAACCGTTTTGTACTAGATTCGGTGGCATTTTGATGGCAACTAAATCATTAAGAGCCCATTTTTGTGTATTTTGAAGATGGCGTTTTGGCTCGATCTGTAAAGTCAACTCATCTTTTTTGACTACTAAATTACCATTGCTCTTTTCTCCAAGTACTTGCCAACCAGTTTCAAAATAACCTTCACCTTTATTAGACAAATGCAATTGATTATAAAAGTCTTCATCAACTCCCATAAAAGTGTTATTTTCTAAATTTTGACTGTTTTTTGAATGTGTATCCTCTGTATTTATAGCTAGAATAGTTCGTCCAGCGCCATTATAATAGATACTGTAGAGAAAATTGCACAGTTGAAAATTAAGAAATTTGTGTTGGAGATTTAATGGTAATCGCTCAAAGCGAGATATTGCCTCATCTGGAAGTTTTAAAGGTTTGTAATCTGGATGGTAAATACAAAAACGAGATTGAATCTCAACCTTACTAGCTATATCTTCTAAAGTTGCTAGTAATGGCTGGCTTGAAATGTGCGATGTATATGAATTTAGCAATTGCATAATTTTTTTACTTGTAATAAATTCACTTAGATAACTACAAAGCTGCCATACCAAATACAGTCTGGATGGATTGTTGTGGACGGCACAACAAAGTTTTAGCAATCTGAAGCATACAAATCTCTGAATTTCCGAAGGTTTTTTGATGCTGGAGTGTTGCTAAAATTGCCTGAATTAAGGCTAGTCCAGAAAATTGCATAACTCGCAACCAAAAATTAGGATGGCGCTGCAAAATTTCAGGAAAGTTACTTAAATAAGCATTTGCTATAGCAGCTAGCGAAGGTTGGAGGAGTTCTAAAGGAGTTGTGGCTAGATGTAAAGACTCTTCAATGGCTATATTTTTACTAGTAATCAAGCCATACAACCAGATTTGCAGATAACTAGCAATGAGCGCTCCTAAATCACTAGCCGGATCTCCCCAACATGACATTTCCCAGTCAATCAGGCGAATGATACTATTAGCTGGTTGTGATGTTTGAGAAAGTGCTTCTTCCCAACTATTGGATAGTAGAATATTATTCAGTTTCAGGTCGTTATGAATTAAACAACAAGGTTCCATAACATTGCTTAACTCTGCAAGCGCCTGTTTCAAACTAGAGTAGCGCTGATAAAGTGCAAAGAATTTCAAAGCATCATCAGGATACTGACCAAAAATTTCTGGAGTCAGTTGTTCTAAACTAAAAAGCATCTTAAAAGCTGCGTTACTAAATGCTCCTGTCTCAGATTCAAACAATTCTTGATAGTCTCGACGGTCTAAAGTTAAGCGATGAATTGAGGCAACTATTGCACTACTTGCGGTTGCAACAACAGGAGGAAAGACGTTATCTCTACTGTAGAAATCTGCCAAATCACAATAATCTTGGAGATAATCAAAAACAATAATTGAATTCTCAATATCAAAGTAAATTGCTTGCGAAAATGAGGAACGAATATCTCTAAATTCTGAAAAATTTTGTAGCACCTTTTGAAATTGCCACTCTTTCAACAAGTTACCTGCTGCTTTTCCTTGACGATTGTGAGGCTCTTGCTTAACTAGAAATTTATCACCTTCTGGCAAGGTAAGTAATAAATTAAAGTTTTTAGCAGGTTTTAATTCAACTTTACTTCTAGACTTGCTCTCTTCAGTACATATACCTTTGTCAAACAGATATTCAAAAACATTTTTATTACTTAATAGAAATGTCATATTTTTAAGTCTCATTCTAGCTGGAAAAATTGTGAAAAAAAATTAACCTCTCACTGAGGTTGAGGCCGATTAATAAATAATTTGACTAGTGAGACAATGTTATAGATAGCAAATCCCACTAATGCATACTCCAAAGCTTTTGTGCCAAAATCAATATTTTCATTCAATACATTGTTTTTGCCACCATGTACAAGCATGGATTCTATATCGGATAATTCTTGTAAAATGTGTTCGGTATCTTGTAATCTTTCAGGAGATATATAGTGTAAATCAGCGATAGAACTTTTAGCCATTTCTTCTACTCCTTAAAAAAATTATTAATGTTATTTATATACTGGATTAATTGAGCAAGATTAAACCCTTATTTTTTATCCTGTTCACTAACAAATTTGAGTAGGATTCAGCTTTTGATAACTGAATCCTATTCAAAAGTAAGATATAAACTATTGACGTTTGCCTAAATCAGCGCTGAACTAAATTGGTCTTTAGCCCGGATCAGCCACCCTCTTCGCCACCAGCACCACCACCTGGAGCAGCACCGCCACCTGGAGCAGCACCGCCACCTGGAGCAGCACCAGTAAATGTCTTCACTATGGAGACAATATTATTAAGTGCATACACGTTTATACCAAACTCAAGCAACTTATTGATGTCGGGGCCTTCTCCTCCCTGCACAGCCATAGCATCTGTATCAGATAGGTCTTGTAGAAAGCTCTCAGAATCCACAAATAGTTCAGAACCAGCAGAATTCAGTGCAGAATACTTGATATTTTTCATTGATTTCATCTCCTATGAAATTTAGAAAAACAGTAGCATTTGTGTAAGATTAAGCTTTGATTGCTTAACCTTACATTTGCAATTATTAATTGCTTAAACTTAATTTTCAACTCTGTTTGGTTGATTTATTCGACGTTAACTGAATAATTATGTCTTTATCAGTTTTTTCAAAAATAGCCGATAAATTATAGTTAGATTTTTATTTTGTGAAATTTTGATTAATTAATAAAGCTAGGTTAAATCTCGGTCTTGATTTCGGAGAAAATTTTACCATCAATAAATTTATTCGAGTAATTTTTAGGAATTTTTGAGATAAATGGTTAGTTTTGTCATCTTAATTATTGATTCCTAAAATATTATTCATAGGCAAAGAAGGTAATATTCTCAAAAACCAGATTCCACTGATATATCTATCCTCGTATCAAGTGCCACCACCCGCGATAATATTATGGAAATGTGTCACAAACACATTCTCCAATTTGATGAATATTAAGCCGAAATAGACATAAAAACCTGATAAGACTACCAACATCTAGCTTTTGGTAAGCTGTGTATATTGCAGATAAATTTTAAAGACATAATTAGACAAGTTTTGTCTTTAAAATGGTCAGATAGCACAAACTCGCTAGGTAAACAGCATTAGCAGAACTGTTTCATTCTCGCAAAGCCTAACAGGCTTCCACTCTAGGACTACAAGAACGAAGCCTATCTCTGTAGGCTAGAACGATTTTCCGTTATTTAGTCAGCTTGTGCGGCGATACTAGCGCTGTGGAAGGATTAATAGGTCTTAAACTTTTGACTTCAAACTCTTAACCATGTACTAAAGCAGATGAAATTCTGCTAGAGCTAGGGGAAAGTTTTTATTTTCATGTCCAGAACGACTAAGTTTAATCAGAGCAAAACGCTGTAAGGGAGTTAGAGTCTGCCACTGTTGCAGTGTGAGGTTAACATCTATTTCTTGAATTTTTTCTTGGAGACTAACTGGCACCTTGCTAGAGTCCATCCATGCGGGACAATCCTCAATGGGCAACTTTGAAGCTGGTATACCCGTGCGTTCTAAAATTAGCTGTTGAAGATATTCTTGATAAAGTTTAACTTCTGCTTCCTTTGTGCAAGGTAATTCAACTAAAGTTTCACGCTCAGCTTGAGTCATTTGGTTCCAGTCAGACAGTTTTAGCTTAATACCGCAGGTATCTAGTTTGTAACGGACTTGCATAGGTATGCAACGCAGAGAATTGACAAAATCTGCTTCGAATTCAAAAAAACTAGTCATATTAAGTAATTCAAGAATACATTGGCAAATATTTTTATATCTTTATATAAATTTAAAACTTTGCTCAAAATTGAAAAATTAGCGCGAGCGACTGGAACTACTACGAATTATCAAATAACTGATTGATAAAGCCAAAATAGCAATACCTAATCCAATTATATCAATACCAGAAACTTTTTCTAAATCAAGAATAATAATTTTTCGGGCTACAGCAATTAAAGAAGTGACAATAACTAGCTCGACTTGAAAAACATGTTTTCGCAAATAAGCTGTAATGTTTTCTAAAATTTCCAAGGCAATTAAAATATTTAAAAATAAGCCGAATATTTGAAATAAAGTCGTGTTGAATTTGCCGTAAGGCGTATCAAATAATTCCTTAATTAAGAAGACTGCTAAATCTCCAATTGCAACTATAATTACCAGCACCATTAAAAGTGATAAAACTTTAGAAACTATTACTTCAACATTTTCAATAGCGTGCATAAAGTTTTCATCTTTGCTAGCTCCCAAGATTGTTTTAATTAATTTTCTCATCTGCTGCACCCTGATTTTAACGAAACAAAAAATTAGTAATAAAGCAGAGGTAATAGATAACTATCAATAATTAATGGTAATGATTTAAAAATCTAATCATCACCATTGAGTCTAGGCTGTTAATTTAATAACCAAATACCAAGTATTAATTACCAATTTCTTGTTTAGTTTAAGGATATAACAAGCAGATCACCATTGTGAGGATTGGAGTTGATAATTTTTGATTGGAACTTCTGCAAAAACTGGAATCAGTTGCACTGCACAGGCTTTTAATTCTGGTTGCAGAGAATCAGGACAAGATTCGGGATGGGTAAGGGCGTTGGCTTCGGCATCTTTTGCCCACAGCGCCCCCCAGTGCATGGGGACAAATACTGTACCAGGAGCGATCGCCTTTGTCACTTTCGCCGGGAAATTTGCTTTTCCTCGGCGCGATCGCACTTCCACCAACTGTTTATCAATAATTCCTAAAGTAGCAGCATCACGGGGATGAATCTCAATAAATGGTTCGGGGTGCATGGAGCGAATTTTTTCAATGCGGCCAGTACGTGTCTGGGTATGCCAGTGTCCGTAAAGCCGCCCATTAGTTAGCACAAATGGATAATTGGGATCGGGTGGTTCTGCCAATCCCTTTGAATAATAAGCCCCAAATCGAGCGCGTCCGTCAGAGGTATGGAAGCGTAAATCCGTATAAAGACGCTTTGTGTCTCTCTTACTTCCTTCTTTGTGTGGCCATTGAATTGGGCCTTGATACTGTAATTGCTCGTGATTAATACCCGTCATATCACAGGGGCGATCGCCTGTTAATTGGACAAACTCGGCATAAACCTCAGCCGAATTGGCAAAGGCAAATTCTTTGGTAAAGCCTAGCCTACGTCCCACTTCTGCAAAAATTTCCCAATCTGCTTTTGCTTCTCTTGGTGGTTGGCGGAAGGCTTGACACAGAGTTACCATCCTTTCGGAGTTTGTCATCACGCCAGTTTTTTCACCCCACTGAGCAGCTGGGAGCAGAACATGAGCATAAGCTGCGGTTTCTGTGGGGTAATAAGCATCTTGGTAGATCGTAAAAGGCGATCGCAATAACGCCTTTTTAGTCCGTTCTAAATCTGGCATACTTACAGCTGGGTTAGTAGCAGCAATCCACAGTAAGCCTACATCGCCAGTTTCCAAGCCAGTAATCATATCCCAAGCAGTTAAACCAGGATTGGGGGAAATTTGGCCGCGCTTTAATCCCCAAAAATCTTCAACTTCTGCACGATGCTGAGGATTTTTCACCACCCGATAACCGGGTAATAAGTGTGCCAAACCTCCAGTTTCTCGTCCTCCCATCGCGTTCGGCTGACCTGTGAGAGAAAAAGGGCCGGCTCCAGGTTTACCAATTTGTGCAGTCATCAGGTGCAAATTAATGATTGTTCTAACCTTAGCTGTACCTTCCGATGATTGATTCACCCCCATTGACCACAACGACAGTACTCGCTGCGATTCACCCCAGTAGCGGGCCGCTGTTTCTAAATCTTCAATACTGATATCACATTGACGAGCTACCACTTCTGGGGAGTAGTGACGGATCACTTCAGCATAAGCTGGGAAGTTACTAGTACAGTCGTCAATGAACAGCGTATCAATGTAGCCCCAGCGCATTAACAAATGGGCGATGCCATTTAACAAGTCAATATCTGTACCAGGACGAATCGCTAAATGTAGGTCGGCGGCTTCGGCGGTTGGTGTGCGACGAGGATCGACCACAATCATTTTGACTTTACGGTTTTTTCGGTGGTATTTCTCTAGTCGATTGAAAACTATGGGATGACATTCAGCGGTATTCGTACCAATTAAAAACGCACAATCAGTTAATTCCAAATCTTCGTAGCAACAAGGTGGGCCATCAGAGCCGAAGCTTTGAATATATCCAGCCACAGCACTAGACATACATAAACGTGAGTTGGCATCAAAGTTATTGGTTCCTAGACAGCCTTTGAAGAGTTTTTGGGCGGTGTAGTAGTCTTCAGTTTGAAACTGACCAGAACCATACATACATAAGGCTTCTGGCCCTTGGGTGAAGCGTACCGTTTGAATACGTTGGGTGATCAGATCAAAAGCTTCATCCCAACTAACTTGCCGAAACTCCTGATCTAAAGAGTCTCGGATCATTGGGTAGTGTAATCTGTTTTTATCTAAAGATTCTGCGATCGTTGCACCCTTGACACAAACCATACCCTGACTGGATGGGTGGGCTTTGTCACCCCGCACGCGCCAAATCGGATTTCCTTTGCTATCTCGATTGGTGGCTTTGTTAGGCTGTGCTGGGGGTGAAACTTCTAGACCGCAGCCAACACCGCAGTATGGACAAAGAGTTTTTGTAAATTCACTCATAAGGGAAATCTTAAAGGTCTCTGCTATTTGTTAAAGCTACGCACTTGAAGTTTGAAGCGCTAAAAAATGCAAAACTTATTTTTTGTAGGGGATTGACACAATTAGAAAAGTTATGAAATAAACCGCCGAAAAACACCGAGAAACGCCGATATAGACAACAGCGTTATGCACTAAGTAAGTCAGTGGGAAAAAACACAATTATGTTAAGTAAGAAAGATAAACAAGACTAAAACCCTCTTCTCTCCTACCAAATCCCCTTGTGGGTGGGGCATTTGACTGAGGATGCTTTCGGTATGTATGTTTAAAAAAGTTAGGTTAAAGAGAAAATCAATCCCTTTAACCTTCCCCTATTGTTATTCTTCAGTTATGAAAGGAAACGCTTCTGCTGAATCCATCGCCAATTCTGGTTCTTCACCTTCATGGTGTTCAGCAAATGAGCCTTTGGGTTCTTTGAGAAAGAACCAGCAAAGGAAAGTAACAATCAAGGCACTAACTCCCAGAGTTTGGAAGAAGATTCTGTTACCGATATCACCCTCAGGTAACAAACTGAAGAGAGTCAAATAAGCCACTGCTCCCACGTTGCCATAAGCACCGACGTTACCAGCAATCTGGCCTGTAATTCGCCGCTTAATTAAAGGTACGATCGCAAAAGTTGAACCTTCCCCAGCTTGAACGAAGAATGAGCAAGCCATAGTTAACAAAATTGCTATGGGTAGCCACCAATTGCTGTTAACGCCGCCCATCAACAGATAAGAAAGACCCATACCACCGGTAAGTACAGTCATTGTCCATCGGCGGCTACCTAAAGTATCAGAAATCCAGCCTCCACCAGGACGAGCTACTAAGTTCATAAATGCATAGCTAGCTGCAATCATCCCTGCTAAAACTTTACTGAGGCTGAAGGTTGACTCAAAAAATGCCGGGAGCATGGAAACAACTGCTAGTTCCGAACCAAAATTCACAAAGTAAGTTAGTTCTAATAAAGCCACCTGAGAAAATTCGTAGCGTTCTTTAGGGGGATATTGCTTCTTACCTGTCATCAAATCCCGATTGACATCCCAGCATTTGTAGGCTTGGAAAACATACAGACCAGCTAACAACAGGTAAACGATTAGCAGTTGAGTCTGATTCAGTAAACCAAAATTACTAATGCGCCACGCTAGTACAGCTAATATTCCAACAAGGGGAATATTCATCAACATCAACAGCCAAAAGCTTCTTTTGCTGGTTACTTCTATGCCGCCGTGGCGGGTGGGTCGTTGATAGACTTTGCCAGAAGGAGTATCTTGGGCACTGAACAAATAAATAAATCCGTAAACAGCAGCGACGATTCCAGTCAGAGCGATTGCTAATCGCCAGTTAATTTGACCAGCAGCCACAAAGGCAGTTGCCGCAGCTAAAGAAGGTAAGGTAAAAGCCGCAGCAGCCGAGCCAAAATTACCCCAACCACCATAGATACCCTCAGCGATGCCAATTTCTTTCGGTGGGAACCATTCGGCAACCATGCGGATACCAATCACGAAACCAGCACCCACAATACTCAATGCCAAACGGCTAATCACCAACTGAGTAAAGTCTTGTGCCATTGCAAAGGCGATACAGGGAATAGCAGCATAAATCAGCAGCATTGAGTAGGTAATTCGTGGCCCATATTTGTCTAAAACCATGCCAATAATGATGCGAGCTGGCACAGTAAGGGCAACGTTACAGATCGCAATGGTTCTGATTTGTCCTGGACTTAAACTAAAAGTTTCTTGAATCGCTGTAGAAAAGGGGGCAAAGTTAAACCAAACTATGAATGATAGAAAGAACGCAAACCAAGTCAAATGCAAGATACGGTAGCGTCCATTAAACGAAAATAATCCTTGGAGCATGAAGCCTTCCTCACTAAAAATTCAAAAAATTGCATAGAGAAATCTATGGACAATGATGCGATCGCCCAGATTGGGTATTAAAAAACTTTTCTTTAGTCCCTAATCCCTAGCCCGTAACTGTGACTACTTCTCGCAAGCGTGCGCCGAAGTTTTCAATGAGTAGTTGTCGCAATACTGATTGCAAGTCTTCGCAGGGAATGCCTTTAGTAACACAAGTTCCTAAATGAGCGTCTTTACCCACTTTGCCACCCATGTAAATGTCAACTCCTTCAACGGTTTTGCCATTTTTACGAGTTTTAGTCCCCATTAAACCAATGTCTGCAACTTGCGGCTGTCCGCAGGAGTTAGGACAACCTGTCCAATGAATGCGTACTGGAGAAGTGAGTATTAACTCGGCTTCTAAAGCTTTAACCATTGCTAGGGCGCGGTTTTTGGTTTCTATAAGGGCAAAGTTACAAAATTGTGCGCCTGTGCAAGAAACAAGCGATCGCGTCAGTAAATCAGGATTTATTGAAAACCTTTCTAGAAGATTTTCTGTCAAAAATGTTGCTAAGCGTGAGTCAGGGATGTTGGAGATGATAATATTTTGTTCAACAGTTAGACGGATTTCACCACTGCCGTAAACTTCTGCCAGACTGGCAATTTCAAACATATCCTCGGCATATAACCGACCAACAGGAATGTGCAAGCCTACGTAATTCAATCCTGGTTGTTTTTGTTTATATACCCCAATATGATCGCGTTTTTCCCAATCAATTTCATCTTTTAGCGCTGCGGGTAATAATGACTTACCTAAACGTTTTTCTATTTCCGAGCGGAACTTTTCTAAACCCCATTCATCAATTAGCCACATCAGCCGAGATTTTAGCCGATTTGCACGTAAGCCGTGGTCACGATAAACTTCCAAAACTGCTCTACATACGCTGACCACCTCTTCTGGAGACACCCAAGCATTGAGAGGAATTGCCGCCTCACAGCGTTTAGCTGAGAAAAAGCCACCAACTAAAATGTTAAAACCGAAGACTTTATTTTCTTCTTTAAACGCTGGAACAAATGCTAAATCGTTGATTTCTGCATGAACTGAATTGTCTCTGCCACCAGCGATCGCAATGTTAAACTTTCGTGGAAGGTTGGTAAATTCTGGGTTGCCTTCTCCTTTGTTGGTGAGCATATCCTGAATTTGTTGTACTAACTTTTGCGTGTCATACAACTCATCCGCATCTAATCCCGCTATAGGATCGCCTGTGATATTGCGGACGTTATCCATCCCCGACTGAACGCTGGTTAACCCTACTGCGTGTAACCGATTCAAGATATCCGGTAAATCTTCAATTCTGATTCCCCGCAATTGGATATTTTGTCTTGTAGTAATATCAGCACTGCCGTCATCTCCGTAACGTTGCACCACTGCCGCTAAAACACGCATTTGATTGCTAGTGAGAATACCATTGGGTATCCGCATCCGCATCATAAATTTACCTGGGGTAACTGGGCGAAAGAACACACCCATCCACTTCAGACGATGATCGCGGTCTGTTTCATCCATTGCTTCCCAGCCTAAAGAGGCAAATTTGTCTATCTCCTCCTTGACCGCAAGTCCATCTTTTTCGGCTTTGAATTTCTCGAACTTATTCAGGCTGGTTTTGGTGGTAGTTGCTGTATCTGTCATGATCTGACTAAATAATTCGTAATTTGTAATTTGTAATGACGCTCCTGCTGCGCTAACGTAATTCGTAATTCGTAATTTTAAGAGGGACAGAGCAACCATTAATTGCAACTACGAATTACTAAACTACATTGACTATCCTAAGCTGGTGGTGATTTCGTAATTAATTTAGAGGAAAGTTGTAATTTTTTGCATTTGCAAGATTTATCAAGATGACTTAGTTACTGTTTATGTAACAATTTCGATACTTGCAAGGTTAAGGTGATATTTGAGGTAAAATCGTATAAATAGCTACGAAATTTTAGTAAAATTGCTGGAAGTGTATCAAGTTAATGCGTTTTACGCATGATATAAAAAATTAGTTACAACTTACACATAATTTCATTAGCTATGAAACGTCGTGATTTCATCAATTGGGTAGGTTTGGGTTGGATAGCTAGTAGTCTACCTGTGGCAATTGCTGCCTGTTCTTCTCAAACAAACACACCTACATATTCTGGAACTAACACTCCAACATCCTCAACATCTGGAGATTGGCAAACAGTAGGTACTGCGGCAGAATTAGATAAGACTGGTCAATTGCTGACTAAAAATTCGCCTGTTGGCCCTGTTTTGGTAATTGGTACATCTAAAACTGCAAATCTCATTGCTGTTAACCCCACCTGTACTCATAAAGGGTGTACGGTAGGGTGGGAACCCTCAACAAAAACATTTTTATGTCCCTGTCATGAATCTGAGTTTGAGGTTGATGGTAAAGTGCAAAAAGGCCCAGCTACAAAATCCCTGACAACTTACACCGCCAAAATTGAAGGCAATTCGGTTGTAGTTAAGCAAACCTAAGTTCAAAATTGGTAATTTAAGCAAGGTATTGTGAATAATATCAAGCAGCTTTTAGTGCAAGCACAGGCAGCACATGATGCAGCTGATTGGTCATTGCTGATTCAATATTTGCAGCAGTTGATTCTGGCAGAAGACTCTACACTCTTAGAGATAGTTAATCCAGAGCAACTGCTAGAATTAGCAATCTCAATTTTAGAAAGAGGAGATTTTCAAGAACGTTGGGAAATTGCCAAAATATTGACTCGCTTAGGAAATATTGCTATTCCAGCGTTGATTGAAATCTTAGAAGATGAAGAAGCAGAAGTAGAATTGCGCTGGTATGCAGCGCGGACTTTGGGCGAATTTCAGCACCCAGATGTGATGATTTCTTTGTTGAACTTGCTAAAAATTAGTGAGGATGAAGAACTCAAGGTGATCGCAGCAGCAGCGTTAGGGCAAATGGGTACTATTGCTATTACTAAACTTGCCGAACTTTTAACACAGCAAAATACCAGACTTTTGGCAGTGCGATCACTTTCTTATATCCACAGCAGAGAAACTATCACACCTTTGTTGAGCGTAATCCAAGATTCCCAAGCAGTAGTACGTGCTACAGCCTTAGAAGCCCTCAGCAGTTTTGATGACGAACGTGTACCACCAGTACTTTTGAACGCTTTAGATGATGTAGCTGCTACAGTCAGACGTACAGCAGTTTTGGGTTTAGGTTTTCGCCCTGAGTTATGTACAGAATTAGATTTAGTCACAAAACTGCAACCTAAGCTTTATGACTTGAATCTTGAGGTTTGTTGTGCTGCGGCGATCACTCTTTCGCGAATAGGTAGTGATGAAGCTACAAAGCACTTATTTGAGGTATTAATATCACCTCACACACCGCAACCACTACAATTAGAATCCATCCGCGCTTTAATCTGGGTAGAGACACTATCTGGTTTGGAATATTTACAAAAAGCACTTGATCGAAGTACATCAGAGACAGTGTGGCAGGAAATTGTCACAGTTTTGGGGCGAGTACAAAAGCCGCAGTTAAGTGTACCAGCAACAGAAATTTTAATAGATGTACTGCGATCGCAGCATCCAGCCGCCAAAATTACCACTATTAAAAGTGCGATCGCCTCGTCTTTAGGGCAGTTAGGCAATACACAAGCAATTAAACCATTAATTTTGTTGCTGGCAGATGCAGATCAAGTAGTAAGATTACATGCGATCGCAGCACTCAAAAAGCTGGATAGGGATGTCGCGTATCAACAATTGCAGGAGTTAGCAAGTAACACTACAATTTCACTAGATTTACAACAAGGAATAGCGATCGCCCTAGCAGAATGGTAAATTTTCTCTTTCCCATGCCCCATGCCCCATATTTAGATTTACCGAGACTCTGGAAAGATAGCTTTTTGTTGTAACCAATCTTTACCTATTTGGATAGTGATATCCGAGTCGAGATTGCCAGTGCTTTCTACGCGAACTTCTCCGAATCCTAAAGAATTGCGAATTGATTCAGCACTATCACCATCTCCTTGCTGAGCGATAATATTACTAACTTCTAAAGGTTCACTCCAAGGTTTAGATATATAAATATTACGATAGCCAGCTGTTTCCAAAGCTCTCAGTAAGGGTCTCAGTTCAGAGCGATCGCTACCTGTGCTATCTTGGATTGCCACTCGCAAAGAGCCTGGGTCAGTGAAATTTGGTGCGTCGTTGGATGATTCTAAAGATTCTAAGCCAAAGTGTTGAGTCATGAGTTTGGCAATACCACGTCTGCTTGGCAGCCAATAGCTAGCATTATACTCGGTCTTCTCACTAAAGCGGCCTGGCAGCATTAACATCTGCATATTGGAGCGATTAGTTCGCACGCCAAAACCCACTAGCGCCACTAACTCCTCAACTGTCAAATTGGTATCAATGTGTTCTTTAACTACATTGAGAATTTTGGGTAATTGAGCCACAGTCACGGGGTTGAGGGTTTGATCCATTAAAGCCCGGAGTACCATTTGCTGGCGCTGAATCCGACCAATATCTCCTAAGGCATCATGGCGAAAACGTAGTAATTGTAGTGCCTGATCGCCGTTGAGGTGCTGCTTACCTGCTTTTAAATTAATATATAGATGCTGGGAATCATCTTGGTACTTCATATCTTTGGGTACGTAGACTGTCACTCCACCCAAGGCATCAATCAGTTTGCCCACTCCCAAAATATTAATCCGCACATAGCGATCAATTCCCACTCCGCCTAAGAGATTACTGACAGTTGTGGCAGTCAAAGCTGGCCCGCCTTCCAAATTGGTAGCATTAATCTTTTTTGTGCCATGTCCCTCAATTTCTATGCGGGTATCTCTGGGGATAGAGAGCATAGCTACTTTTTTTGTCTCTGGATCAAATTTGAGCAAAAGCATCACATCCGCAAGACCATCAAAGGAGTTCACCTGAGGGAGATAGCCAAGGTCTTTGGTTTCAGGGGGAGGATTTTGAATATCTGGCGGTAGTACGCTCATCCCCATTACTAAGAGATTGACGGGGCGAGTTAATTCTGAAAATCGCAACCCACCGCCAGAAATGCGATCGCCATCAAAGACTGCTTCGTCTTTGGGACTTAACTGGGCTTGCTGTAACGGCGTACTAGTCAAAGAAACAGCTAACAGCGCCCCCGCCGTTGCTGATACCATTGCAATACCACTCATACCCACCCAGAACCAAAGCCAACGTCCGGATTTTGAGTTATGAGAATTTTTGTCCTTGGAGTTGGGGGGTTTTGATGACTGGTTTTCTTCTGCCGAAGTTCTTTGAATGGTCACAGAATTCCTCACACTTAACTGAATTAAATTCGGTAAATTTGCAGACTAAATAATATGCAGACAAATTAACTCATAGTAGTTAACTTTTAATAAATCGTGCTGAGTTTTTCATTATTTTGTCAACCACAACACTTATAACAGCATTTTTCCTTCTTTGTGGCAAATCTGGAGATGTTGTATTGCAGTATGACAACAATAAAGTGATTTGACCAGATCTGGTAATAGGTAATCTGTTATTTTTGAGCATTTAAGTAAGAATACTAACTACGCATCGTTTTTAGAAATTAAGGTAAGTATTTACCCAGGATTCGCTCAGCAAAATTGCTCAAACCCGGTAAACGATTAGACTTACCCTGGATGATGCAAAACATTAGCCAAATACTCACTAAAAAATAACTAGATGTGAGAAAGCTATTAAGAATTAATAAACGCAATGTGAAAAATGCTGAATTTTCTGCACCTGTTGCTAACAAAAAGTAACCCAACAACCAAGTAAATGCCAGAGTAATAGACAGACGACTAACTCCTAGTTGTTCCCGACTGCTTTGACGGCGATAGAGAGTCCACAAAGATGGGAAAAAGCCAATTATTGGAATTAAATACAAAAGTAATTGTCTTTTTGATGTAGCTGGTTTTTGGCTGGATATTAGAAATTCAAAATGGGAAAAACTCTCTCCTAGTCCCTGTGTCTGTTTGTCTTCTTGTCCTCTTTTTTCCCTGTCCCCTTGTTTTCGTGTCTCCATTTCCCTAATGCCTCAATTGCCAATTAATTCAAAATTGTCCATTTGGATGAGTCTAATCCTAAACTAGAGGGATGAAATTTGGTGATGTAGTTAGAGATAATAAGCTGTAAATCAGGATTTTATTTAGTTCTATTCCGCAATCGGCTAAAGATGCAGACACGCAAGCTAGTCAACTGGTGGCAGACACTCAAACCAATAGCTCAAATTGGGGCGATCGCTTTATTCGCTCCACTGTTAGTTCTCAATGGCTGGGCTATTTCGGCAATTTTTCATTACTTCCACTCTCTGATAGTCATTTTAGTCGGAGCTTCAGTTCTAGCATTTCTGCTCAATTACCCTGTTAGCTGGATGGAGCGTCAGGGTGCAAGACGAGAGCAAGTCGCTATTTTAGTCTTTTTATTAGCTTTATCGGTTTTATTGGCGCTGGGTGTGACTCTGTTTCCCTTAGCCCTTACCCAAGCTCAACAATTGGTGGCTCGCTTACCTGAATTGATTGACTCTGGACGCTCTCAGTTAATGATGTTAAACGAGAAAGCAGAAATTGCTGGCTTACCGATTAATCTTGATGCTCTGGTAGTGCAAATCAATGATCGCGTCAAAGGACAATTGCAAGCGATCGCTGGACAAGTTTTAAATCTGGCTGTTGTCACATTCACAAGCTTGTTAGATTTTCTCTTGACAATGGTTTTGACTTTTTACCTTTTGCAGCATGGAGGTGAACTTTGGCAAAGTATAGTAGAATGGCTCCCTACTAGATTTCGCGCGCCTTTCTCTCAAACAGTACGTCTAAGTTTTCAAAACTTTTTCATTACTCAGCTGATTTTGTCTACTTGTATGGCATCAGCGCTCATTCCTACCTTCTTATGGTTGAAAGTGCCATTTGGTTTGTTATTTGGCTTAACTATTGGCATTATGGCCCTGGTTCCCTTTGGTGGTTCTGTGGGTATCGCTCTCACTACTTTGTTAGTGGCACTGCAAGATTTTTGGATGGGAACCAGAGTATTGTTAGCGGCAGTTATTGTACAGCAAATTTTAGAGAACATCATTGCTCCACGTATTTTAGGTAGTTTTACTGGCTTAAATCCAGTTTGGATCTTGATTTCTGTTTTGACTGGAGCGAGAGTTGGAGGGCTTTTAGGGGTAATTGTGGCTGTACCAACAGCTGTAATTATTAAGACTGCCTTAACTGCTCTACGTCCTCAGAGGTTAAGTAGCGAAGCAGACGAAAACATCGCCACCGAAGAGATAGCTACACCCATAAAATCAGAAGAATCTCCCAAAGCTGAAGCTAAAAATAACATAAGTGTTTCAGAACCAACATTACCTTAAGCAAGGATCAAATTCATAAGGTTAATCTTTCATAATTACGAATTACGAATTACGAATTGGTATAACACCTTACTTCGGCTTTACTATTCCACCCATAAACAAAACGCTCCCTGTCTGATTATCCCGAATCGCGCAGAAGAAAGGACGGTCAACAATCATCCGGAATGGTTCTGGTTTTTGTCTTAGAGATGTCATCACTACTCCTACTGAGGTAGCTGCTGCTGCTTCGGTACCTTCTTCATTCACCTCAACAAAAGTTTTGTGCTGCACCTGGCTAAGGCTTAAATCTTGACCTATGCCGGTAAAGTTGGCTTTGTTGGTAAAAGCCTCCTCCATACCCAAAGCTTTTAGCGCGTCATTGAGTGTAACGTTGTAGTCGGTTTTAAAACGGGGTAAACGAATAAAGCCTTCCTGCTTCTTAAATTGAGCTATCCATTTTTCCCAGTTCTCAAGATTTAAGTTTTGGTAGAAGGCTTTGAGATTCGACTTTTGTTGAGGCAAAAAGATATAGAAGCTAATTTTGCCATCTTCACCGTAAGGTAAACTAATCGCCTGGAATTGCTCGTTTTCGTAGTATTTGTAGTCACCCTTTTGCGACATCATTGGGTGTTGCTTCTGCTGACCAGATATGGAATAGAAGGGATATTCAGCAGTTTGATTGCGATCAAATTCGTTGCTCCATTTCCCTTTGAAATATATGGCGTTAATCAAAAATAGCACTTGGTTGCTTGGAATCGTTTCAACTATTTTGTTGATTTTGCCTTGTGTACTCTCATTAACCCAGTTATTGATGGTGTTGGGAGCTGTAGCATCTTGAAAGTCTAAATTTGTCACCTTAGCTTTGTAGAAATCCTGAGTTCTGTTGAGGAAGGCCGGCTGTAAGCTAGCATTTTTGTTTACCCACAGCGAGTTAGCAATAGTCAGTTGCACTTTTTCGTCAGGATTTTCTAATAGCTTTTGTAATGCCGCATAAGCAGAGTTGATTTCTTGGAGATTCATACCCTGTAGTTGCAGGGTTTTAGCCATTGCCTGTTGAGTAGAGCCATTAGAACCGTTGTAGGCTATGGCAAGGGCGATCGTTACACTAGAAGGTGAAACAAAAATGTTATTTTGACCACTGTCATTTTTGAGGATTTCTGAAAACAGCTTGAAGCTAAATTGATTATTAGCGTTAACAAGCCTTGTATCAGGAGTCATTTTTTTTTTGCAACGGAGACTCCGACTGAGGTAGTTCAGATTTCACCAGCGCATTCATACTCGTACTATTATTGACCTGAGAACATCCTAATACGCCTAATAGAACAACACTAGCTGCGGTCAAAACGTAACGTCTTCCCAGACTCACACCATAACGTCTTTGCAAAAAGTTTTCTCTGACACCACTCAACTTTTGCCGATTCATTCTGCCACCTCGCTTACAAAACGTTTTTAGCTATTTGTAAAATTTGACGCTAATGATGTGTCAATTGTTAAATATTGCCTTGACAACAGCCAAAATATTCGATGGTTACAGTTTTGGTAACAGTCAGCAGTTGGAGGTAATTCAATGGAACTTAATATAGGTTGCTAATTTTGGCTCATTAAGACTTAATTGGTAAGTGATTTAATTTGGAAGAATAGCTGAAATTTTTAATAAATGTATTTTAAACTACTTAATGCTTAAATGAGCCATTTTTTTATGTTTCCAGTTATAAATAAATCTAATATTTTTTTAATGCATTTTGTGCTTATTTTGCTATCGGCTAGGGAATTCCTAGATAATGAAATCTGCAATACATTTTTTGTAAGAAAGTTCAAGTAAACTTTGTTTGTAATTTTGAGAGAGTTAGTAACCGTTTCTCGTTACTATGCACATAATAACGAGAATAGAATGCGGGGTTTCACCCTGCATTCAGGTAGTAAGAAATGTTATTTATTTGCTATCTGAAATTTTTGCTTTAATTAACAGGAACACTCCACCAAGCTAAACCATAGGGTTGAGTTGCTTCGTTGACTTGTTGGCGAAACTGAACACGAATTTTGTAATTGCCAGTAGCAGGAACGGGGCAAAAAATATGTTCCACACTATCAATTGGACTGATGGAAGCACAAACAGTACCACCATCGGTATTTTTAGCATCAGTTTTTACTAAATAGAGATCGAGATTATTTAAACCGCGATCGCTAAAATTTTCGCCGAGATCAAATTGTTGGTTTTTATTTTTATCGTTTAACTCAACTAACCTATCCCAACTCAAGGTAACAGCGACAAAACTTCCTTGTTTTAACGGTTTGGCTAATAAATATTCCGCCGATGCTCCGGCATTCACTGTGCGATAATCCCAACCAATAGCAGGTACAAAAACTGATGGCTGCCATTGACCAGAACTAAATTGCTGATAAGCACGAAATGCGTTTAAATGACCTGTTCCCATTTGGGAATCTAACGGAATTGTAGGATCTTTGTAAGCATCAGAAGCTAACCAGTCTTGGTTTTGTTTATCAATTAGTGTCCGCATCATTCCCAGACGTAAACCATCGCGGCTATCTTGAATTTTTTCTGCTGAATTCAGTAATACAGCTTTCATGACTTGATGACGGCGACCATCGATACTCCAATTAGGTTTTTTTGTCCGCATTTGTCGGTCGCCAAATTCTTGTAATAAGGCAACAGTTGCGGTAACTTGGGGTGCTGCAAAACTTGTACCTGTGACTTTATTTAATTTGCCATCTGGATTGAGTAAGGGAATGTTATTGCCAGGTGCTACTAAACTAATGGCACGTCGCCCACCAAGATTAAACTCCTTACCAGCTAATCGGCCACTGACTCCTTGATTAGCACCCGCCAGATTAGAAACGTCAACTTTATTAAAAATCCCTCCTCGGCGAGATGAAAAAGCCACGTTTATGCCGTTAAAATTATCTGTAGGAATAGGAATACCTCCTTTACCCTGGTTGCCAGCGATCGCATACACGACATCATGAAAACGACTAGACCAGTCAACACATAATGTTAGTAAAGCTTTACCATCTAAAATAGCTTCTGGTCGAGGGTCACGGTTAAGAGATTCACCAAAGCTAAAGTTAATCGCTCGAACATCACCGCTATTTTGTAACGCTATGTGCTGTGCTGATATACACTCTTCTGGTTGACCCATATTTTTTGTAGAACCCACAGCAGATGAATAAAGTCGCGCTCCAGGAGCAACTCCAGGTACAGCTTTGTCTTGGCTGACCATGACACCAGCGACATTGTAAGCGTGAGAGTCAACACCACTATCAGATTTAGCTGGCCCATTACGTAAAAACACAGCGGCTAAGGATATAGCACGATTTTTAGACACAGCTTTATCCCAACCGAACATTCCCGGACGACCAATTTCTACTTGACCAATAGCAATCTTACGACCAGTTAAATTGTAAGGAGGTTGGTGTAGTTTTAAAGCATCAATACCGTTATTTCCTAAGAAAGTTTGTAAAGCTGAAGCCAGTACTGGCGCACTCAAACAAGAAGCACTCAATCCCCAAATTATCCAGCTTAGTTTTTTAGTCATTTGATTAGTAGTTAGAAATTATTATTCTCCCTCATCTCCTTAATCTATTACCTCTCTCAAAAATCACGGGATCAAAGTTATGAGCGATCGCTCAATGTTTTGTTACAATGCTCACAGACGAGGACGCTTAAAAACCCACTAGCCATGACCCAAAACCTATCTAAAAAGCCCATTGTGATTGCTCCATCTATCCTATCAGCCGATTTTAGTCGTCTGGGCGACGATATTCGCGCCGTAGATGCAGCGGGAGCAGATTGGATTCATGTTGATGTAATGGACGGTCGTTTTGTACCTAATATTACGATAGGCCCTCTGGTTGTGGAGGCAATTCGTCCGATTACGACAAAGCCACTGGATGTCCACTTAATGATTGTGGAGCCAGAAAAGTATGTAGAAGGCTTCGCTAAGGCTGGTGCTGATATTATTTCTGTACACTGCGAACACAACGCTTCGCCACACCTGCACCGCACCCTAGGGCAAATTAAAGAGCTTGGTAAGAAAGCGGGAGTTGTACTTAACCCCGGTAGTCCTCTAGAACTTATTGAATATGTTCTAGAGCTTTGTGATTTAATACTGATTATGAGCGTCAACCCTGGTTTTGGCGGTCAAAGCTTTATTCCCACTGTAGTGCCCAAAATTCGCAAGTTGCGTCAAATGTGCGACGAACGCGGCCTTGACCCTTGGATTGAAGTCGATGGGGGACTGAAAGCAAACAACACTTGGCAGGTATTGGAAGCAGGAGCTAACGCAATTGTGGCAGGTTCAGCTGTATTTAACGCTAAAGATTATGCTGAAGCAATTACGGCCATTCGCAACAGCAAGCGTCCCTCGCCAGAACTAGCAAAGGTTTAATAGGTTGTAGTCATCTAATATAAACCAAATACAGCAAATTTCATGTGGATGAGGTACATTACTCTTGCCTCTAGTCCCTTTCTTCTTAGAGCGTGTTTGAAAAGTCTAATTTAATACCAGCCCAGGCGACTGAAAGTCGCGCGCCACTTGCTTCTACCAAGGGGAGACGCTGCGCGAACAAGTCGGGGAACCGCAAGAGCGCAGTGGCTTCCCTCCGAGAAGGCCACCGACCTGGGTTGAAAACCTTGATTTTATGTTAGTCCGCGCAGGCGGAATTTGTTTGTGTAGTAGCGAATTATATTCGTCTAAAACTTTTCAAACATCCTCTTAAATAGGTGTCTACACCCAAGCGAAAAACGCTGTAAATAAAGGGCAATCAACGCTAAAGATTGCCCTTTTTCAATTGTCTATTTCAAGTTAAGTTTTCTATCTACCTATTCTTGCCCATTGGGTTAATTTCCAAATTGTAAAAAACAAAGTCGCAGAAATCAAAGCTCCGAGATTCCATTTCACAGAATTTTTGAATAAATTCAGCCGCTGAGTCGATTGATTGGCTTGTGCTTGATTTTTTATTTGTTCCTTAGCTTTAGAAACTTCTGACAAAACTTGGTTTTTCAATTCTTGAGGATTTTTAGCATTTGTTGAGCGTCCTTGGCTTTTTAAAAAATTATCTATTTGTTGGGGTGTAGCTTGCTTTAATCGCTTTTCTACCTGTTCAGCCTGAGACATTTGTTGCAGGGATGCAGTATTGATTTGAGTATAACTTTGCCTGTTGAGCCTGACAGTATTCACAATTCCTAAAGGAATCATGAATAAAAATAATGCAGCCAGCAATAAACTAAGCCAAGAAAAGAATTTTAACGTCAGAAATTCCCATCTTGCTCGTGCGTGTAGCTCGCCATAAAAAATTAATGTTAACCCAATCAAAGGTACAGGTACTCGTTCAACTAATGCGCCGAAAGTTTGAAATTCCCAAGACGGATTCATCAGTCTTAAGGGAATTAACATCTCTATGATGTCAAATAAAGCTAGTAGCAACAGACCATAACCCAAAATTCGCAAAAGAGCCATTGAGCTTACTTGGCTGAAGGTAAACTCCTGTAGCTCTTGTATTAGGGGGATAAATTTATCACTACTTGATTTTGTCATGTTCTTAGAAAAATATAAAAAATTTGGATTGATTGAGTTAGGACTTACGCACTATTTACGGAATAACGTAGACACGCTAGTGGTTTGCCGCAGGCTACCGCAGAGGCACAGCGAAAAATTGTCAGGAGGAGCCACTGCTTCGGGCGGGTTTCCCAGGCACTCCGTTGGGAAGACACTGCGTTGTGGTGCTATCCATTAGTCACATCTTTCTTTACAATCTTGAAACGCTTGTTTTGTAAGCATTTTAAACACTGAAGCATGAGACATACTTGACAAATTACTTTTTAATACTCTCGCTAAAATTGGGTTTTTATTGAGAATTAAAGACGAACGAATCAGGGTTACAGAAAGCGTGAGTGAATACTGTCGCAAATGTTGAGAAAGATCCGGGTAATGGATAGGTTGTGGTGAGGGGGTCGCAGTCTTGGCGGTTCCCGTCGATTGCGAACCCCCGAACCTGAAAGGGGGTTCCCACGCCACTTGCTCTACTTGGGGAAACCCCAAGACCGCAGTGGCTCCCCGTTGTAGCAAGTGTCGTCGGCTATGCCGACTTGAAGGAAGTGCCGCCGACTTGTAGCAAGTGGCGTTGGTTTCCCTCCGTAACAAACTTTTCAAGACAGAGGGCACTGAGGAATGAAAGTTTGAGAGATATTTTGCGTAAGTCCTGTGAGTATTAAAAATTGGGCAAAAAACGCTAGATAACTAGATGAAAATTGTGAGATATAGAAAAAGCAGGTTTACATATACAAACCCTGTATATTCGGGAGCATTTAAGTTTGTAAGAAATCCCTGGCGATTAAAAATCGTGGCTATACAAACTAAACCCGCACAGGCGGGTTAGATGGTTCGTGTAGCGTGCGCCTTAGCGCAGGATGATTCGTCAAAACAGGATGTTTCCGTATAGTGTTTACTTTTACAATCTCTTTGATACTAAGAAACAACATCCATCATAGTTTCTCATTTTAGGGGAAACTATGCAAACGCTATTTTCAAAGCGTCTAGTTTCTTCTGATTCGGGCTTGTTTATAGTCTTAGTTTGTAAAACCCTCATAAACACTAATACAACGCTGCCTAAGGTTATAGCTAAAAATATAATTCGTAGTTTTTGCCATAGATGCATAGCCTTTATGATTCCGCAATATCTTGGTTTTTTGCTTCCTGTTGTCGGAGCATAAAAAGGTAAAAGAAACCAAACATCAATACCCCAAATATTCCAAATAGTCGAGAGCCATCACCTTCATGCCAATAATCAAATGCTGCTGTGTTTTGATTGGCAATGATTATTGCTAAAAGAGCAACTCTTACCCCATTGATAATAAATGCTGAAGTGATAGCAACAATTGGCACAAAAATTCCCTTCTTTCGTTCTAGGGGAAACATCAGTAAACAAATTACGGCTATTCCTAATAAATGACTAATTAACTCTGCACCAGAACAACCGCTATACACTTTGATACTCCCTGTTGGCAAATTTATATAAATTCCTCGAAGAGATACTTCAAAACCTGAGTACCAAAGTAAGAAAGCCGAAAATTTTGCAGTTAATGGAGATATATCTATCGGATAAGATAGTAATAATTTTGGTATACCCAGAAAAAACATTATTGTTAATTCTTGCCAAAATTGTTTTAATCCCTTAAGTCCAGAAGCGATTAAGGCAAGACCTAATGCAGAGATAAATGGTGATATGTGAGTGAATATTCCCAGTAACTTACCGTTAGCTAAAGTGGCACTTTGCCATAATACAAAAGCAATAAGTAATGCACCTAAAAAGCTAGATAAAACACCACTTTCTAAGGTTAAGCTTTTGTGTTTTTCATTAACCATAGAGGCTACAGCTAATAAAAACAAGATACTCATGCCCAAATGAGAAGGATCTCCAGATCTCCATGTTATGGTCAGGAGAATTGCAATTAAGCCCCCTCCTATTCCTAGTAGCCAGAACTGGGTATTTTTTAGTGGTTTAATTGCAGATTGTGCAGCTTTCATGTAAATTTATTTGAATTAAATTTTTACCAAAAATAAATTTTAATGTAATTTTTTTAGAACAGTTTTGTTTAGCAACTCAGAGCTTATACAAGCGATCGCTAACCTCAAAAGTTTACTTATTTATCTCCAGTTTTGCTTTTAGCTACTAGATAATGTTAGTGCGTCACAGTAATTTTTACGAAAATCATTAGTACCCAATATTACTAGCTACGTAAGTTTAATCAACTAATTTCATTAAATATTAATAAAGTCTTCAATGTCATTAGCTTTCTACATCTGTTTTAAATTCAGCCAAAATCTAGATTCAACAAGGGTTATAGCTAAATGTTGATGACCTAGTTATATGAAGATTATATAAACTTTATTTTAAAAATACGTAAATGTAGTGTTATTTTTGTATTAAAAGCATACTAATATTTCAAGATATACTTAGAGTATGTTTTAAAAGTTTTGAGCGAATATCCTTGTTTTGTCACTTTCGGTAAACAATAATCGTAGCCAGACTCTGGAACTTTGAAAAAGAGGCAAGGGAGTAGGGGGGACAATAAAAAAGAGGGGAAATGTTATTTCCCCGCATTCAAAAAATCAACCCAGCTTAATTAACTTCGATTGTTAACTTAAAGCTGTAGCAATCTTCTCTACAAAACGCTATGTAAATAAATTCAGTCACTACATTAAGAGAACACGAAGTTATTTGCGGTGAGACTGGTTGATGTAATTCCTAATAATGAAACCAACTCAGTGCTGCCTGTTTTCACCAAAGTATCGTTACCTTGTTGTAGAAGTGTGAGGTCACTAAATTGAGTAGCTCCAATACCACCAACACCGATCACATCAATGCTTGCTGTAAAGTCGGTAATAATGTTCTTGCTAGTTGGGAGACTTGCATTAGCAATCCAGAATTGATCAATACCATTACCACCAGTGAGACTGTTGCCACCTTTTTGACCGGCAAATAGCACATCATCACCATCGCCACCAACCAAAGTGTCATTTTCATTGGCGAAAAGTTTGTCATCACCAGAACCGCCATAGAGACGGTTATTGTTACCGCCACTCTGGAGAGAATCGTTACCTGAGCCGCCAAACAGAAATTGACCAGAACCTTCAACTACTTGGAGGTTGTCACTACCTGCTGCACCGAATACATTATTACTTCCACCTGCTTCGATGACTTGGAGGTTGTCATTACCTGCGCCACCATCTGCATTGATATTTTGAGCCGGGCCATTTTGACCAATAAAGATCTGATCATTGCCGTCATTTGTGGACACTGAAGAATCGTCGCCTACCAGCACTGTGTCATCGCCTTCTCCGGTAACGATTGTGCCATTTTTCGCAGACTCTACAAAGTCTGCTCCGTTACCTGTGAATAAGGTTTGATCTGGCTGAACTGTAACAGCATCGCTGCTATCAGAACCAAACTTGATTTCTTCAGCTTTGGGCTGTCCTAATCCAGGAGCTAAATTCAATGGCTGCTCCAGTTTCAGCAGAATTATTTCATTGTTGTCTATAACTGGATTCTGCGGATCATTGCCAGGACGACCAGTTGAGAAGGGATAGTTGTTGTCATTAGCTACCAAAATGGTATTTTTGTCAACAACTATTACATCTTCAATAGTGACAAATGGGAAATCAAAAGTTGTTTTGCCGTCCCCATTTAAGTCGTTAGGGTCTTGAATGTTGAGGAGGTCAACTAATTCCACTTTCTCAACAAAGCCGTTGGCATCTACTTTGGAGATGTCAATTTTGAAAATTTTCTTGAATTGAGCAGACTCTCCCTGACCATTATCTCTCTCAATTACTAAAAATTCTTTGTCATTGATAGGAGTAAAGTCACCAATAGCATGTCCAGCAACTGCGGTGGGATAATAACCTACTAAGCCAGTGTACTCACTCTTAGCAACATCAAACTCGTAGATTCGCAGAGCGTTGGCTGGATCACCCTTAACTGCACCTTCCAATAAAGGATACAACTTGGTGCGATCGCTGTTATATGCCATACCCTCAAATCCGCGAGAACCAGAAAGATTAGGTAGGTATTCATCAACTACCATCCGTCCAGTTCTAGCGTAGTCAGTGAAGAAACCATCCAGTCCCAACTCAATTAATTGACGGAACTCATCTTCAGGAGTTTGAGGAGTACCATCAGGATTAAGGGTGAGATAACGTTCTTCATTCCTGAGAGTATATGGGTGAACTTGCATTCCTGCATCATGGGCCCACTCAACAAAGGGACGTACTTCTCCAGTAAGTTGAGTTGTGATTTCAGCTACGCCATCACCATTACCATCTACAGGGGTATCTAAAGGTTCCCGCAGGATGAAACTATTTTTCCAGGGGCCTATACCTTCAGCATAAGCACTGCCAATGTAATCGAAGACTTCTTTGGTGGCTAAATCTTGGTAATTTGTATCGGGTATACCGTCACCAGTGATATCTTGACCGAAATCTGGAACAATATCGACCAAATCACCGTAAGTGGAACGAGCAGCAGCGGCATCAAAATCTGGCTTGCTGAAATTCGCAATGATGTCGTAGGGGACAGAGAAACCACCACCAGAATCAGAGTTAGCAGCTTCTACATCTCCGTAGAGTTGTACTAGAGGCAAATCTGCCAAACCATCAGCAGGAAGCAGGTTGTTCTGTAAATCAATCAGGTTGGCGACCTCGAAGGACTGAATAAAGATCCGATTGGGATCTGTAAAGCCAGTTTCTTTCAGGACTGCAATTAAAGGTTCTTCTAGTGATAAGCCTTGGTCATCAAAAAAGGTAGGGTGTTTAGTCTCAGGATAGATACCAATTTTCTTGCCTGTTTCGGCTTCTATCTGCTGTACGAGTTCGATAACTTCTTTGAAGGTAGGAATTTCATACAGACCATCAAAGGCAGGATCGCGAAAGCTAAGAGGTTGAATCGCACGCAGTTGTTTGATTTCTGCAAGGGTGAAATCTTCTGCAAAGTAGGCAGTGACTTCTACTCCATCAAGCAGCTTGGTAGACTTGCGATCTGCACCAAAAACTTCTGCTACGTTGGTAGTGCCATCCAGGATGGGTTCATGACGAGCAATTAAAACACCATCTTTAGTGATTACTAAATCAGGCTCAATAAAGTCTGCACCCCCTTCAATTGCAACTTTATAAGCTTCTAAGGTATGCTCTGGGCGATCGCCACTAGCGCCTCGGTGAGCAATAACTAAAGGAGGATTGCCAGTTAAGGTGTTGAACTCGACAAGAGTGGGGTTTTGAGGCGATCGCACTTCTGTTCCACCGATGATGGTATCTTCTTTAGAAAGATTAGGAGTAACAATAGGTGCGTCAAGTAACTTGCCACTGGCATCGAAATGTAGCAGATAAGGGCCAAACTCTTCCCCAATCCAGATACTACCGTCTTTGTCTAAGACTATTGACTCTACATCGAAGTCAGCACCCGTTAGTAATCTATCGGTAGTTCCTTCATTAACAATTGAGAAAGGAATCTTGTTATTGGGGTCAGATAGTTGAATGAAATCTAAAATCTTAACACTGCCATCTCCATTCTCTATTCCCTTAAAGTCCGGGTCTGCACGATAAATACGCAGTAAATAGTCGGCACTATTATCTTTGCTACCGTAACCATTATCTGATAAGAAGTAGAGAGTGTTACTGTTGGCAAATTGTACACCGCTAAAGCCTTGAACTGGCTGTCCTGGGAACGGCCCTGTTCTGCCATTGCCTGAAATGTCTTGACCAGAAGCTGGCCCATCACTAAAGGTGTCAGCAGGTAAAGAAGCAAAACCCACTAGCTCAACTTTTGTTGTTGTTCCGTTCTCAATTGTCATAGCAGGATGTTTTTTCTACTTGAATTTAATTTTTCACACGCTACTTAAGTTCTTTTTTCATTAATTAGGTAATAAGAAATCTCTATTTTGAGAAACCGTAATCACCAAAAAATTGAGGATTCAAACTTGATTTGCAATTTTTCATTGGCGTTAGTGATTAGGGATATAGAGAATCTAAACCCCAAATGGGAACTTAAAGTAAGTAGTATGTGAAAAGTTAGATGGCATTAAAAATATTTTCATTGAAAGATTAAGAAAAAGATAACTTAAACAAAATAATTGGTTAAGATACATCAAAATAAAAAATATTTATATTGGACAGAACTTAGTTATCAGTTAGTAGATTTACTTTTATTTAAGTTGAACAATTTAGCTACTATCTAGGCAAAATATGGTAAAAATGCACTATTAATGCGATCCAAGACAAAATCATTCTTATTACTTGAATTAAAATAACTGTTAAATGCTTGATAATAAAATTAGATTTTATGAGTTTTGTATAGTTGATAAATTAATAAAGTCTTAGTTAATATATAAAGTAAAAATATTACTAAAGATGATATTTATCTAAAATGATACGATGAACTGAAAGGCAATCAGAGCAAAGCTTTCTATGAGAAGCTTGTAGTGAAGATTTCAGCCAATATTTGTTCCTATTTACATTCAATAATGTCTAAACAAGCTTGGTTATCACATCTGCAACAATACCGAGCGATCGCAGTCATCCGCGCCTCAGAAATGAAATTAGCCCAAAAAATGGCAATGGCGGTAGCATCTGGAGGAATGCCGTTAATTGAGATTACCTGGAATAGCGATCGCGCCCCAGAATTAATTAGTCAACTACGTTCGCAATTACCTAACTGTATTATTGGTACTGGTACATTATTCAATGTCCAACAATTGCAAGATGCGATCGCTTGTGGGGCACAGTTCCTCTTCACACCCCACGTTGAACCGATAATGATTCAAGCAGCGGTAGCAAAAGATGTGCCAATTATACCAGGAGCATTAACTCCTACAGAAATAGTTACTGCTTGGACTTATGGTGCAAGTTGTGTGAAGGTCTTTCCTGTGTCAGCGGTGGGTGGTGCTGACTATATTAAAAGTTTACAAGGCCCACTAGGTCATATTCCTTTAATCCCCACTGGCGGCGTTACTCTAGAAAACGCTAAAGAACTTTTACAAGCAGGAGCAGTAGCTGTGGGGTTGAGTGGTCAATTATTTCCCAAACATTTGGTAGCTGAGGAAAATTGGCAAGCGATCGCTCAACAAGTAAGTAAATTGATCGAGCAACTAGCATAATTGGGGATGTAATTATTTAAAACACATAGTTATAACAGCAATAGGCTACAAATAAAACTTTAAATCTCAACGTCATTTGAGTGTATTTACTATGAAAAGTCTGATTTATTCTGACTGGGTGCGTCACTTAAAAATCTTACTTGCTGGTACAGCACTGTCCTTGAGTGTAATGGGAGGTGGAACATCTGAAGTTTGGGCAGATTCAAGCAACCAGAAGATTAAACAAACTGTTGAAACATTACAAAAATCTGATCAACGTTGGATTCAAATTAATCTTTCAAAACAACGATTAATAGCTTGGGAAGGTGGAAAACCTGTATATGCCATCTTGATTTCCTCAGGCAAAAAATCCACACCCACTCGCATTGGGAAATTTAAAATTCAATCGAAGCACAAATCTACCCGGATGCGGGGAAGAGATTATGATGTTCCCAACGTTCCTTATGCGATATTTTACCAAGGCAATTATGGTATTCATGGTGCCTACTGGCATCGAAGATTTGGTACTCCAGTCAGCCACGGCTGCGTCAATATCGCACCAGATCATGCTAAATGGTTATTTAATTGGGCATCAGTAGGGACACTAGTAGTTATCTCTAGGAGTTCGATTTGATTTTTGAACAACCAAATTGGCTAGCTAGAGAAATATTTTGAAAAAAAGGTGCTAGTCTGCGATCGCCCACTTCACATAAGGTCGAGAACCTAATATGGCACGAGTGCTAAATTCAGAAGGGTTGCTAGGAGTATCCTTGGGTAAATCTACGCGGAACAAAACCTGACCGTTTTGGAACGACAGACGATATGGCAGCTCTTTATGAATAGCTCGACCAACACAGGAAGTATAAGTTTGTTTTAAAGGCGCTGTATATTCTACAAATTTTTTACCTGCTGATTTCAACTTGGTAACACCTGCAATTGGGTAAGTGTCGGCAATTACAGTATGTTCCCCACCACCTTCGTAGTAACGAAAATTTGTCCAAACACCTATTGTTTTTGGACAATTGCCCTTTTGAATTTCTACACTAAGCAAAGTATTTGGTGGAGTTGTTGGCAGTTTTGGTTTTTGGATTTCAGCAAATGCGATTATGGGTGCTGTAACAAATAGAGGGCACAAAATTCCGCCAAAACCAATGATTGGTACCAGATTTTTCATAAAAAAGTTGTCAAATTTCAACTATTTCAAAAAAGTTGACTGTCATAATTTTGTGAAAGTGCCATATTATTTGTAAATTTTCGTGTTTTAAGCTACAGCTTTGCTAAAGCAAAGTAGTTATAAATACTGTTAAATAACTTCCCTTAATCACTTTAGGCATAAAATCAAGCCAAACTGCTTGTGAAATAAAGATATTGACCAACAATAATGATTAACAACATTGTCTGAGAAAATAAGGGTTTAAATCTGCGTCTTATATCAGGTTTAAAAGTTCGCTGCGATTTTTAATTAGCGAGGATGACAAAAGAGCATTACAAACCCTTAAAACTAGCTTGACAAATTAGTATATCCGGCATTGTTGGCCCCAATTTTACTTTAGTAATTAATTTCCTGCTTCGGCAAGCGCTTCTAAATGAAAGGCAAGATTATTGAGCGCTAGCTGAATTTCTCCACTGTAAGAAATGCTTCTCCATTTTGGGGATGTTGCATTGTCCATCGCGGTTGTATCCAGATATCGCGCAAAAACTACTAGTTTTTCGGGGTCTGTTTCAGCTGTTGCCAAATTTTCTAAAAATTCTTGAGGTGTCATGGGTTTCTAAAGAATGGGTAACAGTGTGAGAATTTCCATTGATGCTATGAGGATAACTGCTACACCACAATCAGTCTGTTCACAATACTCATGTTTCAACTAAACCTGCAAGTCTTCAAATTATTGTGGTTCTTCTGCTGTTTGTACATGCTGGTTTATTATCATTTCATCTGAGTTTTAATATTTCATGGGATTATTCCATAATCCTTTTCAAAAATAAAACCGCATTGCTACAGTAATAACTACCAGTATGACCAATTTCCTCCAACCACCAAGATTACGTATTGGTGAAGATAGCGAAGAAGAACGACGCGCCACTTGGCTTGAACTTTTTTATGATTTGGTATTTGTGGTTGCAATCTCTCAATTAGCCCATAATCTTAAAGAGGATATTTCGTTTTCAGGGTTTTTTGGTTTTGTAGTTCTTTTTATACCAGTTTGGTGGTCATGGATTGGTGCTACATTCTACGCCAACCGTTTTGATAGCGATGATGTGTTACGTAGGCTATTTGTAGGTCTACAAATGCTGACAGCAGCAGCAATGGCTATTAATATCCATCACGGTCTAGGTGAAAGTTCCCCAGGTTTTGCCCTTGCTTATGCTCTTGGTCGTGCGGTACTTGTAGCTGAATATGTGCGTGCAGGAATACACATCCCCTCGGCGCGACCTTTGACTAATCACTATGCTATGGGTTTTGCGATTGCGGCGTTTTTCTGGCTGATATCAGCTTTTGTACCTATTCCTTGGCGATTTGCGCTCTGGACATTGGGAGTTATCATAGACTTTGCCACACCCCTAACAGGACGTAAGTTTCAAATAAAACTACTTCCTCACGCTTCCCACTTACCAGAACGTTTCGGGCTGTTTACCATAATTGTTTTGGGTGAAGCGATTATTGGGGTAGTGAATGGTGTCTCTGAGCAGAAATGGGATATTTTAACAGTGATTTCCGCCATGTTTGGTCTAATTATAGCTTTTAGCTTTTGGTGGATATATTTTGATAATTTAGGTGGCACACCAATTAAGACAGCACGACAAGAGGGAAGATTAGCTATTGCCAATCTGTGGCTTTACACCCATCTACCGCTAGTGATTGGGATTGCTGCTACTGGGATTGGAGTAGAACAAGTCTTGTTAAGTCAATCAAAACTAGCACTACCCGACCCCCAACGATGGCTGATCTGTGGTTCTGTTGCTTTGTGCTTGCTGGCTATAAGTATCCTTCACCGTACTGGAGTAATCCGCTATTGCAAAATTCGTTCTCAGTATAGACTTGTGGGTGCAGTTGTGCTATTGGCGATCGCTATCTTTGGCAAAGGATTCTTACCCATTGCAGTCATCACGATTGTAGCTGTAGTCTCTGCTGTACAAGTCGTTCAAGATTTGTATCAAAGCCGTCCTACTACCCGCTTAATCGATCCAGAGATTTAGAAATACGTTCTCGATTGCACAATCAGTAAATATGGGTTGAAAGATATACAGCGTTTCTTGGTTGAGTGTAGTACACCTTTTACGAAGAAAGGGGCTAGAGGCTAGAGGCGAAATTAATGTACCTCATCCAGATGAAATATGCTGTATTTTGTTGACACAATGAAGTTATGGTTCTTTCTCCTGCATAAACAAACTGATTTAGCGGTCAGTTCTCAACTATATAAATACTCTGCATAAATACTCTGCTGATGAACTCATGGAATTCTCCCTTGAAGGGAAAGTAATACCTCTGTGTTCAGTTCAAGCGATTACACAAGAGAACTGCACTAACTCTGAGAGTTTTATTGCCAGAGAAAGAACCCGAATTGGTTGTTAGAGTTTTGGATTCATAGAGACGCTAAATTTAACAACGTCTTTTGCATCCCAAATTTACAGACGACCAATATTAGTCAGTCCTAAAACGATACCAACGCCGATAATATGACCAAAAGCCATCGCAGCAACGAATGTAGGAACGCTAATTGGTAGGACAGGGAACTTGGGCCCAACTAGAGGACGCTCAATTCTGGTAGAAAGCAGAACTATTACTAAGCAACTAATGCTAATAATGATTGCTACTGTGGGATTCCATGCGGGAGTTGGAGGAACAGTGGCTTGGACTGCTAGTAAGGTTGATGAAATCAAGTTTGTATCTCCTTGATGGCAAAATTAATGTAAACCTCCAAAATTATAAAGTTACTCAGCAGACAACCGAAAATTATTAGCAAAAATTTGATCTTTTTTTCAGTTCCTAATATATTGAATTTCCATGCGAGTAAAAATTTGCGGAATCACTCAACCACAGCAGTCTGTTGCGATCGCAACTCTTGGCGCAACGGCACTAGGATTTATTTGTGTGCCTACTTCACCTCGATACGTCACCACACTGCAAATTAAGGCAGCAGTAGCCCAACTACCAGAAAATATTGACAAAATCGGTGTATTTGCCAATAGTGGCATTTCTGAAATCAGTCAAATAGTCATTAATTCTGGTTTAACTGGTGTGCAATTACACGGTGATGAATCTCCCGAATTTTGCTACCAATTGCGCCAATCTCTACCCCAAGTAGAAATTCTGAAAGCCCTGCGAATTAGCAGTCTTGAGGCTCTAGAACAAGCGAATAGTTATACTGAATACGTAGATACTTTACTACTGGATGCCTATCATCCCCAACAGTTGGGCGGTACTGGTCAAACTTTAGATTGGCAAATGTTACAACAATTCTGCCCCAGTTGCCCTTGGTTGCTGGCTGGAGGACTAACACCAGATAATGTTTTGACAGCCTTAAGTCAAGTCAACCCCAACGGTATAGATTTATCTAGCGGCGTAGAACTTAAACCCGGAGATAAAGACTTAGATAAAGTAACGCTGCTGTTTCAGAAATTGGCAAGCAGGGAGTAAGGAGACGGAGAAGCAGGGGAGTCAGGGGATGAACAATAATCTTAGGAAAAAATTAAAGGATGAAGAAACAAACCCTTTCCCCCTTACCCTTTTCCCTTTACCCTTCTTCCCCATGCCCCATTCCCTAAAAGAATGCTGGTTGGTGACGAATCAAGTTAAAAAACTCTTCACGGGTTTTCTGCTCGTCTTGGAATACACCAACCATTGCACTGGTGACTGTCCAAGATCCGGGTTTCTGAACACCCCGCATCACCATGCACATATGGGAAGCTTCCATAACAACTGCAACACCTTGGGGTTCCAGAATTGTCTGAATTGCTTCGGCTATTTGGCGGGTTAGCCTTTCTTGGACTTGCAAGCGGCGAGAATACATCTCGACAATACGAGCAAGTTTACTAAGTCCCACAACTTTCTGGTTAGGGATGTAAGCAACGTGCGCTCTACCCATGAAAGGTAGCATGTGGTGTTCGCAGAGACTAAAAAAGTTAATATCTCGAACTAGTACCATCTCGTTATGTCCTTCATCAAAGATGGCACCATTTACGAGTTCGTCTAAAGATTGATTGTAGCCACTGGTAAGAAACTGCATTGCTTCTGCTACACGCTTTGGTGTTTTGAGCAATCCTTCACGTTCGGGGTCTTCTCCAACGCCTACTAGTAATGTCCTCACGGCTGCCATCATTTGCTCTGTGTGTTCCTCTGAAGGTGTATGCAAATCTGGCTCCCGTCCATCATGGGTGTTGCGATCGGGTCTGGTGTTGATGGCTTCTGCCAAGTCGGAAATTAGAGGAGATTGAAAGCGATTGGAACCGTTGGAACTAGCAATAGTCATGATGTAAGTTTTGGTTAAGGTTTGGTCATTGGTCATTTGTCGTTGGTCATTTGTTACAAACAAAAAACAAGGACAAAAAACTAACTAATTAATTAAAGAGCGCCAGCACTAGGCATTAAAGTTAATTCATCGATTACTGCCTGTGGTGGTAGTAAAACAGTGTGGAGAATGGATTCAGCTACAATTTCTGGAGTTAGCATTTTGGAACGGTCGAGATTAACATTGACCGTTTCTGTATCCCACAGTTCGGTATTCACAGCTCCTGGACTAATAGCCGTGACACGAATGCCGTGGGCACGTTCTTCTTGTGCCAAGGTTTGAGAAAGAGCTACTAGACCAGCTTTACTGACGCTGTATGCTCCCCAACTGGGAAATGGTTGTTTGGCAGCAATAGAGGCAATGTTGATAATTGTGCCTGTGCCCCGATCGCGCATTCCGGGCAAAATACCCATAATGCACTGAAATACACTGGTGAGATTTAAGTTAATTACTTGCAGCCAGTCTTCTAAGGGTGTTTGATTTAAAGCGGCTGTATATGCTATGCCAGCACTATTTACCAAAATGTCTATGTCCCCAAAATCTAGGGCGATCGCTTGTATCTTTTTTTCTACTTGAGATACATTAGCTAGATCTACAGCGTAGGCTGTTGCTTCTACCCCAGTGTGCCTTGCGGCTTCTGCAACCGCCTCCAGCTTATCTAAAGATCGACTCACTAAGGCGACATTTATCCCGGCTTTGGCAAATGCCAAAGCCGTTGCTTTCCCAATTCCACTACTCGCCCCGGTAATCAGGGCGCGTCGTTTCCAATCGACACTCATGCTCTCTCCCAATTTTTTGGCTGTTCCGAAAGCTCCTTGCAAGCCAATTATCAACATCCTTCGGAGGGGATAGATTAAACTAACCTTAAATTCCGATGATTGTTTGTTGATGACTGCTATAGTTTTCCGTCAATATTAGGTGTTTTTCCCGTCAATAGTTTTCCTGGTGAACACGACGTATGTTCACCTGGTACGATTAATTCATGTACTCAAAATTGATTACTAAAATACTACATAGTCAACTCATAAGGTTGAGTTGACTTGTCTCAATTCAAATGCCTATGGCTGAGAAGATTGTTAAAAATCTTTAAGCACATAGGCAATTATAGCATTGCTATTAAGTTAATCAATTATCTTCTAGCGTTGTTAATGGGCAACTTCTGTGAAAACGCCTATTTTGCGGAATTTGTCATAGCGTAGTTGACGGCGTTCTTGAGATGTAAATCGGTTAAGTTCATCCAAATTATCTAACAGCGCTTGCTTGAGAATCGTAGCGGCTTTTAGGGGGTCGGAGTGAGCGCCACCAATGGGTTCAGGCAATATTTGGTCTATAATACCCAGGTTTTTTAGATCGGCGGAAATAATTTTTAGGGCTACTGCTGCTTGGGGAGCCTTGGCAGCATCTTTCCACAAGATGGCAGCACAGCCTTCAGGGCTAATAACGGTATAAACGGCGTGTTCAAACATTAACAGGCGATCGCCGATACCAATACCCAGCGCTCCACCAGAACTGGCTTCACCAATAACTGTGCAGATGATGGGTACATCTAGGCAAAACATTTCGCGCAAATTATAGGCGATCGCTTCTCCTTGACCTTGATGTTCTGCTGTTACTGTCGGCAAAGCACCAGGGGTATCAATAAAAGTTAAAATCGGCATCCCAAACTTGTTGGCGTGTTCCATCAATCGCAGGGCTTTACGATAGCCTCCTGGGGCTGCCATACCGAAGTTACGGGCAATATTATCTTTGGTGTCACGGCCTTTTTGTTGACCTAACATGACCACGGGTTGACCGCCTACGCGACCCACACCACCAACTAAAGCCGGATCATCACCGCCGCAGCGATCGCCATGTAACTCCATCCATTCATCACTAATTGCTTGGATGTAATCGAGAGTGCTAGGGCGACGGGGATGACGAGCCACTTGCAATCGCTGAAATGGCGATAAACTACTGAAAATTTCCTCACGCAGTTGCATGGCGCGTGCTTCTAGTTGACGAATTTGACCAGATACATCAACGCCATTTTCTTCTGCAAGTTGCCGAATCTGATCAATCCGGGTTGCGAGTTCTGCTAGGGGTTTTTCAAAATCCAACAGTAGCGGTTTGCGCTCGGTAGTTGCCATAGTTAGGGGTTGGGGATTAGGTACTGGGAATAAGAGGTTGGATACTGGGGACTGGGCATTGGGAATAAAAGATTAGAACTATTAGGAGTTAGGGGTTGAACATCAGTTCAGTGGTTAAGAACTAAGGATTATAGATTGAAGAATTGGGGGCAATGGAAATTATATCCTAGTCCCCAGTCCCCAGTTACTAAACCAGCAATGGTCTAAATCCGTGCTTTACTGATGCTTGACCAATCTGCTCCATTTTGTCTACGGTAATCTGATTGCGCCCCCAAGAAAAGTTCGTGTATAACTTCTCAAATTCCAGCAGCATTGATTCGGCAAAACAAGCAAACAATTGGCGTGCTGGCACATCCATATTGACTATTTTCATAATTTTCCAGTCAATATCCAGAGAATGTTCTACAATTCCACCGTTTAACACATATATGTCGGGATGCTGAATTTTTGTAGCTAAGTTTTTAGGATAGCCACCATCAATTAGTAGACAAGGCTTCTGCAAAACAAGGGGGTCGATTTCCATTCCTTTGGGCATACTGGCAACCCAAACAACAATATCAGCTTGGGGTAGAGCCTCATCCAAAGCCATAATTTTTCCGCGTCCCAGTTCAGCCTGTAACTCGTTGAGACGTTCATGGTTACGGGCTATTAGCAAGAGTTCTTTGACATCTGTTTTGGCATCTAGCCAGCGTGTGACTGCACTACCAATATCTCCAGTTGCTCCACATACAGCGACTGTCGCGCTTTTTAAATCAATTCCTATTTGTTTTGATGCTTGTTCCACCTGTTGACAAATAATGTAGGCAGTATGGGTATTGCCTGTGGTGAAGCGTTCAAACTCCAGTTTGATGTTGCGAACTTGGTTAAATTGCTCTAATTTAAAATTTTCAAAAATAATTGAGGAAAACCCGCCTAGAGCAGTGATATTGATGCCATGCTTCTGAGCATGGGCCATGGCGTTGAGGATTTTGCGGGTTGCTGCCTTGATGCGGCGATTGGCCAACATTTCAGGTAAAAAGCAAGATTCTACATACCGTCCTTCAATTGTCTGCCCCGTAACACTGGTAACAGTGATGTTATCGACAATTTGCGGCGGGGCGCTGCACCAAAAATCTAGCCCTTGATCGGCATATTCTGGGTATCCCAATTCTTTAGCTACCGATTGAGCGTGTTCTAAACTAGTCAGATGTCCAATTAGACCAAACATGTAGTGATGTATTAGGCGTATGCTTTGTCAAAAGCGTGGAATAAAAACTCCGCCACAAGGGTATGGAGTTTTGTCAGTGGTTAGTAGTTAGTAGTCAGTAGTAAAGATGTTTTAAGACCATCCACTTTTGGGTTGGGGTATTAAACTAGATCAAAACCAACTGACAACTGACTGTTGACAACTGACCCGCGTAGCGTGAATAAGTGGGTAAGAGATAATACCTAACTCTTAAAAATACTATACAAAGTGTCAGATTCATCCTGAAAGATGAAGTGTGAAGTATGTTCGCTTAGTGTCTTTGATAGGAGAAGGGTGAAGTCAGAAATTTTTCATCCTTCATCCTTTACCCTTTATGCTTTTCTACGCACCTGTGAGTCCGTAGGCTGACAAGCGCATGATGTCTCTGGTCGTGAAGCCAATATTACTTAATGCTTCACCGTACTGAATCATGAAGTCTTCCACCAAAGCTTCTTTTTCCATTGCCAAAACTTGGGCATCGTCTGCTACTTCGTTGAGCATTTTCCAAACAATGGGTAGATTTTGGCGATTTGCAGCTTCTAATTCTGCTTTAGATTCGGTAAAATGTTCTTTTAACCAAACTTCTCCAAAGTTAAGGTGGCTATACTCGTCTTTGACAACTCCCTCAGTAATTTTACGAGCAAAATCATCGGCAACGGGAATATAAATGTTGTATGCTGCTATAGCAAAACATTCAATAATCAAAGATTGGATGAGTAGACAAGTGACAACCTTACCTTCTGCCGCTGCGTTTTGGAAGTTTTCATGCAGTCCCAAGAAAAACTTCTTAGCAAATTCCATGTCCGGTGTTACCTGAAGATTGCGCCCACAAGCTTCAAAACCTTTTTTGTGGCGACTTTCCATTTTGGATAAGCGAATCAATTCTTCTTGACTTTTGGGCAGCAGTTGGGCCAGTGTAATGTAATTTTCATGGGCTTCTTGTTCCCCTTCAATTACGATCGCATTTATACGGCTATATGCATCTTTGTACTTTTCGCTGTTAAAATCAATTTCAAATTCGGCTGCAAGCTGCTGCATAGAATCGTTACTCCTGTAAACCTGAATCATTTGATACCAGAACTTTATTTACCCTATGAATTTAGGGTAACAATTACTGTGATTTAATTTAACTTAACTAGTTCCTATGTTATAGATTAGCTGTTGCTGGGGGCGATGCTCTAGTACCAGAAGAACAAATGCCCTGAAATTCAACTAATGTCCAAATTAAACTGGAATCTAAAATCAGCCAATTTTTTGAGCCTAGGAGTGCTACTGCTGGGGGCATTGATTGTTTTACTACCGCTGTTTGTGGTCTTTCTCACCTCTTTTGCACCTCCAGGAGCGAATGTCGAACTTTTTCCCAAAAATAATTGGTCTTTAGCTAATTATCGCAATGCATGGGAGCGAGGCAAATTTTTGCTGGCGTTTGCTAATTCTACCTTAGTGGCGATCGCTGTGACGGCTTTTCAAATGGTCACTTCGGCATTGGCAGGTTACGCCCTCGCAAGACTGAAATTTCGCGGTAGACAAGCATTACTATTGGTTGTACTAGCAACTTTGGTGATTCCCTTTCAGTTATTAGTGATACCTATTTTTTTGGTATTGAAGTGGGGACACCTAATAAATACTTACTGGGCGCTAATTTTACCAACTGCTGTTAATGGCTTTGGTATTTTCTTGTTACGTCAGTATTTCCAGACAATTCCTGTCGAGTTAGAAGAAGCTGCAACTATAGATGGAGCAAACCGACTGCAAATTTTGTGGCGGGTGATGTTACCTTTAGCGCGTCCAGCTTTGGTAACGCTGTTTTTGTTCACCTTTATTGCCGAATGGAACGATTTATTTAAACCTTTGGTATTTACAACACGACCAGAATTGAGAACAGTACAACTGGCGTTGGCAGAGTTTCAAGAGCAATTTACCAATAATTGGCCTTTGATGATGGCTGCGGTGACAATTGCAACTGTGCCAGTAATGGTACTATTCCTCATCGGTCAGCGTCAGTTTATCCGAGGGATTGCCGCTACTGGGATTAAAAATTAGTGGGAAACTGGAGAGAGTAATTTATAGCAGTTGCCACTTAAGTAGGTCGGTGTGAATATTTAAGCTGATGCACGTCTAAAGTATATAAACACTCTTGATGGTCGTTAACTGTTGACTGTTGACGGTTAACAGTCATCAGTCATCAGTCATTCTTCCCTGCTATATTAATTGGTTTCTTGAATTTGCAGGCGGATGGTGTGTTCAGTCGCACCACTTAGTTGTAGTTCCATAACTTCACCTCCAAGAGGTTCTATGCAAGTGAGGAGCGATCGCAAGTTGGGTGTACTTGCACCAGTATCTACATATAGCCGATCTGCTAAGTTGCCGATGCGTTTCCAAGTCATATATAATTTTGCGATCGTTTGTTCGATTTGGGATGCTTGATTTACTAAGTCAGCGGCTACGCTTAAACAGCCGATTCTTTGAGCTTCTTCTAAGGCTGTTTCGATATCTACATCTTCTTGGGTTAATGCTTGAACTTGAGCCGCAGATTTCAGATATTTTGCTAATTGACGTGCTTCTGTAGTTACTTGTTTGAGGGTATCAACATCGGGGTTAGCTGCAATTTCTTGTTGAATAAATTTTTGATGTGATTCTGGCAGCTTTTCCATTTCCTTAACTAGAGGAGCAATGTAGCGCGGGGGTAGAGTATTATCTGCTGCTTTGAGTTTAACTGGTTCAGGTAGCAAATCTGAGGACATAGCAGTCCATTCATCGGTAAGTTGACGCACTTCGCGCCTAGTAATGCGATCGCCTTTTTGGGCGGATTCACTCACCATTTGTTGGACTTCTGGAACTGCTTTGGAAGTTTCAATAAATGCCCGTTTGCTAAAGTTATTGACTGCGCTGGGGTCAAGTTTGCCTTCTTCTAAGAGGGTATCAGCGCTGTTAGCTAGTTGAATCCAGGCGTAAGCTTGACTTTTGCTGATTTCTCGTTCTTTGAGCCATTTCAGAAAGCCTGCACCCCTTCCGTCACCACCAATTTTTTCTCTGTCGCGGATTGCTCGTAAAATGCGTCCTCGCCAAATTTCAGTTTGCAGATCAAAGCGATCGCATACTTGCCAAGCTACATCTAGCTGTTGTTGAAAATCTGACTCCAGAATCTGTTCATCTTCTGGATCGGGTAGTTCAAAGGTAAGATCTGCTGGCTGTTGTAAAGCAGCAGCAATGTCATTCATGGAGTCGGTATCTTGCACGATGGATAGCTAGCTAGGGTGTGCGATCGGCTTATTATGCCACAATCTGTATGCTTCGGTGGAGAGAAGAACTCAATTTTTTGTTAGTTCATTTGTATTAATTGCTTAGCACTGTTTTCACTTAGTACAGCACCACAAAAATAAACTACCCATAACAAATATTTGTAACCCTTACAAAAAAACAATTACGAATTACGAATCAATTACGTTACTTCCATATAAATATGCTCCAACCGTACAGGTTGACGAGCAATAGAATCAATTGCTATGCCTTCAAAGCGCGAAATAATTTCCTTTAATTCCAAAGTTTCTGGGAGCCAAAATGCTAGATCGTTACCATAATATCTATGGGTGAAACCATAAATTTTAGCTCGTGCGATCGCTTCATTTTCTTGTGCAGTTTGTACTACTACAATTTCTTGGGCTGGAATCAAATTGCGTAACTCTGCTAAACTACCCTCAGCCAAAATTCGCCCATTTTTAAGAATGCCAATTCTCTGGCATAAACGCTCTGCTTCATCTAACAAATGAGTTGTCAGCAAAATTGTTATGCCTTGATTTTTGAGTTCCCGAATTAACTCCCAAATTTCGTATCGCGCTTCAATATCTAATCCTGTTGTTGGCTCATCTAAAATTACTAACTTCGGCTGATGGACTAAAGCCACTGCAATATTCAACCGCCGTCGCATTCCACCACTGAGGTTTTCTACTGGACTTTTTGCTCTTGCTAATAAATTGACAGCCGCTAGAGTTTTTTGTACTTGTTTTTGGCGTGTTTCTCGATCTAAACCATAAATATCAGCAAAAAATTTGAGATTTTCTTCACAAGTTAATGTTTTATAGAGCAAGTTTTCTTGAGGTGCAATGCCAATTATTTTTTTGCTGGCTGCGGAAACTGGTTGATCGTTGATTTGAACATTACCACTATCAGCCTTAAGTAAATTACAAATAATATTGATTGTTGTCGTCTTTCCCGCTCCATTTGCCCCTAGTAAACCATAAATTTCGCCTGAATCAATGTGTAAAGTCAAGTTTTGTAGAACTTTTATATTTTTGTAAGATTTATTTAACTTATTAATTTTTAGCATAAATTAAACTCTAAAAATTGCCTACTAATACTAATTAACTCCCGGTTCGTTCATTTTTTTCTGAGTTAGTCAAAAAAGTATACCTAAAGACATATTCCAAAACTCAACAAGTAGGTATATCTTTGGGTTCAAAAGAACCCATAATTACAAACGAACGAGTTTTTTCAATCATCCAAATTCTAGACAAGAAGCAATGAATGATGAAAGGTGATTATGGAGAAATGGAATTATGGGACAACCTAACTGCTGCTCAAGCAGAAGTAAAAAAATTTAATCACAGATATCCCAATCTTTTCTTTCAGCAGTCTCATTGACTGCTGGTTAAGGTATATGCCTGTAGTTCTAATCAAGCGGACTACGAACAGCCTTACCACCCCGGTTAAGAACATGGGTATAAATCATCGTCGTTTTGACATCCTTGTGTCCCAATAATTCCTGTACCGTGCGGATGTCGTAGCCGTTTTGTAATAAATGGGTAGCAAAACTGTGACGAAACGTATGACAACCCACCTTTTTTTGAATACCCGCTTGGCGAACCCCTTGTTTTAACGCTTTCTGTAAACTACTCTCGTGCAAATGATGACGACGAACTTCTCCACTGCGTGGATCTTTAGAAATGCTACCAGAAGGAAAAACAAACTGCCAAATCCAATCATACTTTGCTCTCGGATATTTTCTTTCTAATGCGAAAGGTAAATAAACCGAACCATAACCTTTCTGTAAATCTTGTTGATGTAAAATTTTTACACTTTGCAAATGAATTTTTAACTCTTCAGCGATACTTTCAGGTAACATCGTCACCCGACTTTCATTTCCCTTTGTATCACGAACAATAATTTGTTGTTGAGCAAAATCAACATCTTTAACGCGCAAGCTCAAACCTTCGTTTAACCTTAAACCCGTACCGTAAAGTAATTTAATTAAAAATTGATGTACTCCAGATAACTTTTGAATAATTGTGAAAACTTCATCCTTTGTTAAAACTGTTGGTAAATATTTAGATTTCTTTGCACGTACCGCATCTACTTTTAAATCTAAATCTTGTTTTAAGACCTCGTTATAGAGAAAAAGAACAGCATGAAGTGCTTGGTTCTGCGTTGACGCAGCCACATTTTCATTGACAGCAAGATGTGTTAAAAATTCTTCAATCTCCTTACTTCCCATATCTTTAGGATGGCGCTTATTATGAAAAAGGATATAGCGTCTAATCCAGTAGATATAGGTTTTCTCTATTTGATAAGAATAGTGCTTAAGCCTGATAACATCTTGCACCTGTTCAAACATCCTCTTAGGGCGTTGCTCCATAGGATGTGTTATTCAGAAAAATTCCGTTTAATACTCTAAATAAGGATGTTATACGGAAAAATTCTTGATAACACCAAGGGATATACGGAAAAATTCCATATAATCCTCCCATGAAGGGTGGTTATACGGAAAAATTCGGTATAGTACCCAGATAGGGATGTAAAAAAGAAGTTTTCCGTATATTCAGACAGAAGTTCGTTGTAATACTTGACATATTAAGGTTAGGAAAAAGATTATACGGAAAGTTTCCGTATAATAAATAGTTATACTGCCTCAGCTACTGGTGAGGGCGGTTCTCAGAGGTTACTTGTGGGGTATTTACTAATGCCTACTTTAAAGATGAGAACAAACTTCAGAGATCAGCAATCGCAACCAACCATGTGCTGCGTCTCTCTGTTTTCGGTCATGCCACATCATACGGACGTGAATCGGATCGTGATCGAGAGGTAATTCTGCTAAATGCAGCGATTTGGCAAAAGGACTATGTTTTACACTGCGGTAGTTGATCGCCGCAATTAAATTTGAATCAGCCAAAATTGCTGGCGCAAGGGCAAATTGATTCACAGTCAGCGCAATTCGACGTTGTAATCCTTGTTCTCGTAGAATGCGATCGACAAACCCCGTTGGTTCTCCAGTAAGAGTGATGAGTAGATGATCGGCACGAACAAACTGATCTAGTGTTAACTTTCGTTTGGCAAGCGGATGCCCCTTTCGCATTCCGCAAACATAGTGATCGGTGAATAAGGTTTGGGTTTGCAATCGCGGTTTTGAGGCAGAGAGTGCACCGATCGCCAAATCAATTTCGCTTTGTTCCAGTAAATCAGGCGCATCAATATTCGTACTGGGAATGAAGCGGAGATTAATATGAGGTGCTTCTTTGGACAATCGCTGAACTAACGGAACTGCAAATAAGCTTGCAATATAGTCATTGAGGGCAATCGTAAAAGTCGTACTAGAAGTTGCTGGCTCAAAAACGATAGGCTGGGTCACTTGGCGAATATCTGCAAGTCCGTTGCGAACCGGAGTCCAAATTTCGATCGCCTTAGGTGTAGGCTTTACACCACTAGGGATTTTGATAAACAGGTCATCGTTAAAAGCTCGACGCAGGCGATTCAAGGCTTTGCTGACGGCAGGCTGAGTCATTGAGAGCTTATCAGCAGCCCGCGTCACATTCAGTTCAGCCATCACTGCATCGAAAACGACCAAGAGATTGAGGTCAATGGCTATGTCATACTTCTCAGGCATGATGGATATATTAATCATTCATTAGACAGCATAATAGATTCCCCTTACCTTGAAGACATGGGGAAACAAAACAACAAACAACACCCCAACCATAAGGCATCTCGAAAACTGAGGAGGTTGTTATGTCACTTCAAGGTCAAAACATTGTGATTGTAGGTGGTAGCAGTGGGATCGGATTTGAAACAGCACGATTAGCACTTCAGCAAGGCGCAAATGTCATAATTGCAGGGCGTTCTGAAGAGAAACTCTCGAAAGCCAAGTTTCATCTAATTGGCAATGTACGAACAGTGATTGCAAATATTGTGAATGAGGCAGCAGTCAAGCAAATTTTCACGGGACTGCATCAAGTCAATCACGTCTTCATTCCAGCCGGTGGACTAACAACAGGCAACATTCTAGAGACTGCTCCCAATGCCTTTCGCCAGGGATTAGAAGAACGTATTTTTGGTGCATTATATGTGATTCGAGAAGCAGTTCCTCGAATGTCTACAGGATCAATTACTTTGATGTCGGGCAAACTTGCCGATCGCCCGACTCCTGGAACCACCATGACCACAGTTGGTGTGAGTGCCGTTGAAGCTCTGACTCGCAGCTTGTCTCTAGAGCTTGCTCCGATTCGGGTCAACGCCATTGCACCTGGTTGGACAGATACCCCCTTAGTCTCTAACATCTTGGGGACACAGTACGAAACGGTGATTCAGACGGTAATTGACAAAATTCCAGTTAAACGGATTGGTACTCCTGAAGAAGTCGCGCAAGTAGCAATACTGCTGATGAGCAATGGTTTTATCAATGGCGAAATTCTCCACATTGATGGCGGTGAGCGACTTGTTTAGTTAAAAGCTTCAGGGTTTGCAACGCTCTGATAACGCTTTCGTAAAACGGAATCTACTTTAGCTTGATTTTGTCGGAGACAACGATGATTAACGCAACAGAAACAACACTTGCTATTCGAGAGGTAACAATGAGCAATACAACAGAGACTGCAACGGTTTTAGTGATTGGGGCAACTGGACAGACTGGACGGCTGATTGTTCAGGAATTAGAACGCGATCCTGGAGCAACTCAAGTTCGCATTAGTTCACGTCGAAAAGATCAGGTTGAACAACTGCGTACTGAAGGGCGTGATGCGGTATATCTAGATTTAGACGATCCTCTCACTTTTCCAGCCGCTCTAGAAGGAGTTGATCGGTTGTATTTGCTCACGGGCTACACGGTCGCCATGTTAGTACAGAGTAAGACAATCGTGGATGCGGCGAAAAAAGCAGGAGTTCAGCATATCGTTCACCAAGGGGTGTTCAGTGATTGGGATACGACTGATCCTCACTTTGCTTGGCATGAAATGATTGAGCGCTACATTGAGGCAAGTGGAATTGCTTGGACTCATCTGCATCCCAATATTTTCATGGAGGCTATGATTGGCACTTTCTCCATTCGTAACGATATCTTTCCTTGGTACATGGGTGAACCGCGAGTTGGTTGGGTTGCCTTGAAGGATCTAGCAACCGTAGCAGCTACCGTGTTACGCGAAGGTTCCCAACGGCATGGAGGACAGAACTATTGGTTATCAGTCGAATCACTGAATGCAACAGAGGTTGCCTCTATCCTAAGCGATGTTCTCGATCGCCAAATCCGCCATGAATTGAAGCAACCCAGCGACCTTTTGAAAGATTTTCAAGAGAGTAGCGTTCGTGCTGAACCACTTTACGCTGCCAGTGCCGTAGAGTGGGCAGAGCAAGTTTCAGATGGTCGTATGGCATCAATTGGGATAATTAGAGATGATGTAATGCGAGTCACTGGGAAAAAATCAATCCGTTTTCGAGATTGGGCAGTTGAAAATCGTGACCAATTGTTAAAGATTGGTTAGGTTTATCGTTAATTTGGCAAGCGGGTTGAATACCTGAGATCGCAAGCGCAAGAGGGAAAGCAATCGCGGCAGTATAACAACGCAGTGGAGCGGACGGTGAGAGACTTCGTGCTTCGTTCTAGTTCTCTAGCCGCCGCTCACTTTAGCCGTTAGCTGGCTCCGCACAAAGGTCTTGCACTCGTGGTTGAGGGCGATCGGTTTCATCCAAAGAGTCCATTGAACAATAGGTGGTAGCGATGGATGGGGTGATCGGTTTTTCTGAGCAGTCACAGGAGCGATCGGTGGTGACGGTGGGTGGGGCGATCGCTGTAGGATGTTAAGGTTGATTCGCCGCCGCTGACTTTTTCCGTTAGCAATCAGGAGAAGCTATGACACCAGAAGAAATCACTCAACAGATATGCAATAAACTTTCGGGTGTAGTCCCGAAAGCCAGTTGGGGCGAAACGTCACTGTTTTACAATCCTGGTCGCGTGTTGCCCAATGGCGCTTATTTTTGCACAATCAAGCAAAATAATGGCGAAAACGACAAAGCATCAAATCTTGATCGAGAAGGTGTATTTAGAGTTGCTATAGGACTTAATCCCAAAACCTACGTTCGTTTATTTGGTCAGAAACCAGCGCGCCCTGGTAAGGGTGGTATTGTTGCAACGGGTCACGACTTTACAAAGTTAAATGAGCTTATGCCGCATCCAATTTACGCTTGGATGTTCTGGGCACAAATACTTTCCCCTAGCCGAGACAAGTTTGAGAACGTTTTTCCTCTAATTGAGGAGGCATATCACGAAGCAGTCAAAAAGTTTGAGAAAAAGACAGCTAACAATTCGGTTGCAGCGGAACAATGAATTGCTGTAGGTGAGGTCGCAAAACCCGTCTGCGTCCGCTCAACCGGAACGTTGGGCGGCAGTTGTGGTATCCCTTGTGTTACTGAGTGAGAAATTATTCTTGACAGGCATAGTTTAGGGAGAATACTCTGTATGTCCAAGTTTGGACTCGAAGTAACGCTGCGCGAGATAACTAAGGAAAACTGGCGTGATATCGTCCGCTTAAAAGTAGCTCCGTACCAAGAACAGTTCGTGACCTCCAACGCCATGTCCATTGTAGAAGCGCATTTTAATCCAGAGGTTGCTTGGTTCCGCGCAATCTATGCTGGTGATGTGCCAGTTGGGTTTTTGATGTTGGAAGATGACGTAGCTCAGCAAGAGTACTTTCTGTGGCGCTTTATGATTGGTGAGCAATACCAGGGGCGTGGGTACGGGCGAAAGGCGCTGGAGTTGTTCTTTGCACACGTCAAGACGCGCCCTAGAGCGAATGCGGTCGAAACAAGTTGTGTTCCAGCAGAAGGTGGTCCCGGACCGTTCTACGAGAAGATGGGCTTTGTTTACACCGGAAAAGAAGAGAACGGCGAACTTGTGATGCGACGTGAATTGTAATCTAGAAATGGTAGGTGGGTAACGAGCCGCCCAACAATTCAAATGCAGGCGGACGGTTGACAGCCACTGGTGCTGAGTTCAAAGGTATTAGCAACCGCTGACCGCAACCGTTAGACCACTGAGGTATCTGTCAGGGCGCAGTCAAAACTTGTCGGTGGGGTGCAATAGATGTGCATTTGCAAAGTCATTTGCAAGGCAGGTCTAGTTGTTGCTGGTTTCAATAGTTGAGTGAATTAAATATGAGAAAGATAGGTTCAGGATTCTCTGTGTTCGCCGATAGCTGTGTACTTTTAGGAATTTGTGCAGAAGAGTCACAAGCTTTACCCAGTTTTAGATGGTCACAAGCAGGTGCTATTTCCGGTATGACCTGCGTCCGCATTCATGAAGATGCTGATCCCCATGCTTGGAGTGATAATTTCCTATGTTCCAATGAAAATTTGGGGCTACGCTGGTTACAAGCAGGTGCAATTAGTGGAATGAGTTGTACACGAGTTCATGAGGACGCTGATCCTGCTCCTTGGGGTGACAACTTTTTGTGTGCGCCTGCAAACGCTTCATTTGCCTTAAGCTGGACGCAAGCAGGAACCCCACGCGAAGGATGCACTCGAATTCATGAAGATGCTGATCCTCATGCTTGGAGCGATAATTTTCTGTGTGTTGGAGTGAAATTTCCGCTTACGGGCAATCGTGATGATGCTGTTGCAAATGGTCGAATGGGCACAGCCTTTACCCTCACTAACGATGGAAGGCTTACAGCCGTCACAAATACGCGCACTGGAGTTAGGTTAGCTGGTTTCACTGGAGCCGTAGGTATTGTGTTTCTTGACGGAAACAGACAGCCAATTTGGGCTTCCAACACACAATCTTACGGCGTTGATGGTTGCACCATCGGTAGATGTAATAGGAACGATAACTGGAGTGCAACTGTACCTGCTGACATTATGCAACGGGTTAGAGGATACACTATCATCCACCGTCATAACCCAACTTGGTTAAGTAGGGTAGGCGCAAGAGGAGATCAGTTTTTACGATGGTTGGGTTCTGAAGAGGGACAAGCGACTGTTGGAGCTATTGTAGCGATCGCTGTCATGTTGTAAACCGATGCTTAATGGTTCTAGTACAGCGGTTACTTTATGGCAAATTTCAGCAGTCTGCTGTACTAGAATTGTTCTACTAAGGCAAAATTTGAGCTAATAACTCTGGTGCGATCCGAAATCCAGCTTTATTTATCAAATCGTCAATAACAGGCTGTAGTGATTCGATTTCGTCTGCCTGTTTAGCCCGCAGCAAAACTCCCAAAATTCCTGTTACCTTTAACCCTAAAGATTTGGCGACTTTTCTACCTTCACGTTCGTCTAGGAGCGTCCAATCTGCATTAAGCTCAATTGCAAGAGCGATCGCCTCAGCTTCCCCTCGATCTAGTGTTTGCCTCAATAGTTGGGCAAGAGGTTCGTTGTTCACCTTTTGAATATGAATCCATCCCGATGCAATTGCTTCACGAATTGCTTGAGAACCGGGTCGTTCTTCATCAGTTTTCAATTCATCTAATACCGCATTAGGAATCAGAATTTCCCTAAATTGCTGATGTAGGAGGTCAAGCTGATCCACAATTGCCAAATTGAGTATCGGTGAAGTGTTACTCACTACGGGCATAGCTTAAGTCATCATTTAATTCTGCCAAACCATAATGCCGTTCCACACCACGACGAGAGAGCAACTGTCCAAATTCGTATTTGTCCATCTCAGCTAGTTCTCGCGCTTTCCCAAAGGAGAGAATGTCTTGCGTATAAAGAGCGACGGCTAATTCCCTACGCAATTCCTGCTCAATCCGCTGCTCAGGTAAGCGAAGAGCTTGCACAATAGAGTCAGAAATCGAGATTTGCAGTCCCATCTTAAACTTAAAGTCAGAACGATACTGTTTGCCACTATCATGATACACTCACCAACCTAGCGCGGTCTAACAATTCAAATGCAGCGGACGGACGAAAGCTGCTAGTGCCGAGTTCAAGGTCACTTGCCGCCGCTGATTTGAGCCGTTCGACCGCTTTGTTTAGTTGCTATAGCGATTTTCACTTGGGTAGAATACAAATTCATCCGCGTTTATCTGCGTCCATCTGCGGTTAATTATTTTTTTCTGTACCTCACTACTCGGCGTTCGCTTATTTTGAAACTCTAAGTTGAATTAAAGCCTTAATTTAACGTGAGTTCGATGAACTTTAAACTCTAAAACCTTTGACTAGCATAGTATCCAGTAAATAGCTGTTCCTAAAAATAGTTGAGCTTATTGAGAATAAAATCAGTAACTTCTATATCAGTCAATTATTGACTTTATTCTCAACTAATGGT
>NZ_JAECZB010000020.1:56594-64650 GCF_016056295.1 Atlanticothrix silvestris CENA357 | reverse complement strand
GGCCACCGTTGTACAACCACTCATCTAAGGAAGCTGCTTCCCAGATTGGGTAGAAGTGCAAACCGATAGCGTTGGAGGAAGGTACAACTGCACCAGAGATGATGTTGTTTCCGTAGATCAAAGAACCTGCTACTGGTTCACGGATACCATCGATGTCTACTGGAGGTGCAGCGATGAAGGCAATGATAAAGCAGGTGGTAGCGGCTAGCAAGGTAGGGATCATCAATACGCCGAACCAACCGATATAAATCCGGTTTTCAGTGCTGGTGATCCACTCGCAGAACCGTTCCCATACATTGGCGCTAGAGCGCTGTTGTAAGGTTGTGGTCATTGTTTATAAGTGCTTTATGTGTTTATAATTTGGGTAAGTAAAGTTACTTACCTGTGTACTACCTTAGAAGTAAAATTGAGATTTGTAAAGCGATTTTAATTAAGTATTTGTTATGTTAATCATTTGTTTTTGTGATGAATCGCATTAGAAACACGATTCATCTCGTTTTATCAACCAGGAGGCCATGTCATTTGCCGTCCTCCCAAAATATGCAAATGTAAGTGGTGGACAGTTTGACCGCCATCAGCACCAGTGTTGATTACAACGCGATAACCGTTTTTTAGTCCAGCTTCTTCGGCAACGCGCTTGGCAGTCAAGAAAAGATGTCCCAAAAGAGCATGATCTTGAGATTCAGCATCAGCTAGTTGGGGAATGGGTTTTTTGGGAATAACGAGGATGTGAACTGGTGCTTGGGGATTTACGTCTTTGAATGCTAAAGCTAAATCGTCTTCATAGACAATATTAGCTGGGATTTCTCGACGAATGATTTTGCTGAAAATCGTCTCTGTGGGTTCACTCATACCGATTTACCTAACTCATCTGCTAGAGATTTTAAAGGTTTACAGATATGTGCAGTACATTCTGATGGGGAAAAGTTATTAGGGACTAGGTATAGCCTTTTCAAGTTGACTGGTAAAACTTGTTTTTTTCTCTGCGTTCTTTGTGGTTAAAGAAATTATTTTTAAACCACAGAGACACAGCGAAAAGTTGTCAGGAGGAGCCACTGCGCCCTTGCGGTTTCCCGACTTGTTCGCGCAGCGTCTCCCCTTGGGAGAAGCAAGTGGCGTTGGTTTCCCTCCGTAACAAACTTTTCAAGACAGAGAACGCGGAGTAAATACTCTATTTGTCGTTTTAACCTTTTGCTAGCTGTTTCTTAATCTAATTGGGATAGTTTGAGGTCACTGAATCAGAATTAATACTGATGCCGCGATCATTCATACTAAATCTCTTGATTGTCCCGGCTGTAAGGAGCATCTTTGCAGTTACAAAATCTACATCTATTCTAATTTCAACTATTCAGGAGACTGCGATCGCTTTGTGGAGAAATCTGAAAGCGATCGCGTAAATATTTTTTTCTCACGCAGAGGCGCAGAGAGTAGGAGTTTTTTATGGTAGTTCGTTTTTCTCAGTTCAATGCTTCGCTAAATCGCAATGCTGAAGGTCAGTTAGTCAGCGATTTATCTACTCCTGACAATGCTCAGGCGAAAGCAGTTGCAGAAATCATTCAGCGTAATAACCCGGATGTGCTGCTAATTAATGAGTTTGATTATGATCCTGAAGCGGTACGGTTATTCCAGCATAATTATCTTGGTGTTAGTCAAAATGGTGCAAGTCCTGTTGATTACCCTTACTTCTACATTGCTCCTTCTAATACGGGTATTGCTTCTGGGTTTGATTTGAATAATGACGGTACGGTAGTTACGACTCCAGGCACACCCGGATACGGTGATGATGCTTTTGGGTTTGGGAATTTCCCTGGTCAATTCGGAATGTTGCTGCTGTCTAAGTATCCTATTGATACGGCTAATGTGCGGACATTCCAAAATTTCCTTTGGCAAGATATGCCGGAGTCTTTGCTACCTACTATCATCGATGCTTCTGGAATATCTTGGTATTCTTCAGAGGAACAAAATGCTCTGCGTCTGTCTTCTAAAAGTCACTGGGATGTACCTATCAAAGTAAATGGGGAAACAATTCATGTTCTGGTGAGCCACCCTACACCTCCTACTTTTGATGGCCCCGAAGACCGCAACGGTAAGCGTAACCACGACGAAATTCGTTTTTGGGCAGATTATATTACCCCTGGTAAAGGTGAGTACATCTATGATGATCAGGGTAATAAGGGCGGTATTACTACTGGCTCACGCTTTGTAATTATGGGCGATCAAAATGCTGATCCTTTTGATGGTGATAGTTTTGACAATGCTATCCGCCAACTTTTACAGAACCCAGGCATTAATACTAATGTCATCCCCACTAGTCCCGGTGGACTGCAACAGTCAGGTTTACAAGGTGGTGCAAACGCCAATCACAAAGGTAATCCTAGCTTTGATACCGCAGACTTCGCTGATACGGCTCCCGGAAACCTACGGGTAGACTATGTATTACCTTCGGCTGACTTGAAAATTACTAACTCGGCAGTTTTCTGGCCTTTGAACACTGACCCGACGTTTTCTTTAGTAGGTACTTTTCCTTTCCCCAGTTCTGACCATCGTCTTGTATTCGCAGATGTGCAAGCTGGCCCAACCGAAGCAGGTAAAACTATTCCCAGTGCAGAGTTTCTGGGACAGCAAATCTTTGAGACAGGTTTTATCCCTTCTGGTACAGCAGGAACGGTAAATGGAGTAGAGATTCCATTGGGTGGATTGTCTGGTGTTACTTACGATGCTGCTAACAACCGCTACTATGTGATTTCAGACGATCGCTCCCAATTTGGCCCCGCCCGCTTTTATACTTTTACTACTGATAACCAAGTGACTTTTACCAATGTCACACCCTTAAAAGATAGTAGTGGTGACTTGTTTGCACTTAATAGCATTGACCCGGAGGGTATTGCTTTAACTAACAATGGTACGGTCTTTATTTCCTCTGAGGGCGAAGTTAATCTTGGTGTAGGTCGGGTTAGTGATCCTTTTATTAAAGAATTTTCCCTCACCACGGGGCAAGAAGTGCGATCGCTTTCTGTCCCCAAGAAGTTTTTACCAACGATATCAGATACTAACGGTAACGGTGTTGTAGATGCAGGCGATACTCAAACCGCAGGTGTGTATAATAATTTGGCATTTGAAAGCCTGACTATCACACCAGACCAAAAAACTTTATTCACCGCTACAGAAAACGCCCTCTTTCAAGATGGGGCGAGGGTATCTACTACCAGCGGTAGCCGTTCTCGGATTCTGCAATACAACCTGTTGAGTGGACAGCCAGAGAAAGAATATCTTTATACTACAGATGCAGCTGTAACACCAAACCCAGAGACAGGCTTTAGTGATAATGGTTTGGTGGATTTACTAGCAATAGATAATCGTGGCACTTTGCTTGCATTGGAACGTTCTTTTGCTGTGGGTATAGGTAACACGATTAAAATCTATGAAGTCACTTTACAAGGTGCAACGGATATTAGCACCATCGACTCACTCAGCAGTTTAAATGAAGCTCAATTAGCTGCTCTTCAACCAACCCAAAAGCGTCTACTGTTAAATTTAAATGACCTAAATTTACCTACTGACGCTAATCACCCGACTGGATTAGATAACATCGAAGGCATTAGCTTTGGCCCTAAATTAGCAGATGGTGGTCAGTCGATTGTACTGGTGAGTGACAACAACTTTGGTGACAGGCAATTTACTCAAATCCTCACTTTAAATGCAGATTTAGTACCTACCGCAGCACCGAGATTAGAAACCCGTCCCGATTTATTTGACGATGAAGATCCCGCACAGTCTCCATTAGATCAAAATGCTGATGCTGATGATCCTGCTATCTATGTTAATGCCACCAACTCTGCTGACAGCTTAGTCTTAACCTCGGTAAAAAATGCCGGCTTGCGGGTGTATGACCTGTCTGGGAAATTGTTACAGACCATTAATCCTGGTGATATCCGCTACAACAACATTGATTTGCAATACGGCTTTAAATTAGGCAATCAAACAATAGATATTGCCGTAGCGAGCGATCGCGGTAATGATAAACTGGCAATATTCAAGATTAACCCCAATCCCAGCACCCCTGGTCAATATTTAGAAGATATTACCGATAGCAATATTGGTACTATTTTCCAAGCACCGCCCTTTGAGCCTCCTTATTCTTCATCGGAGCAGAGTGCTTATGGATTAGCTTTGTACCGTAGCCCCGTAACTAATGATTATTATGTCTTTACCAGTCGCCGTGAAACTGGAGACATAGCGCAGTTTGAACTGATTGACAAGGGTAACGGCAAAATTGGCTACGAACGAGTACGGGAATTTACTATACCCACAATAGGCGATCGCGATCCGCAAACTGAAGGCATGGTAGTAGACCAAGAGACTGGTTTCCTCTACATTGGTCAAGAAAATGTCGGTATTTGGAAGTTCCAAGCAGAACCCAACGGTGGCACAACTGGTAAGTTAATTGATACAGTCAAAGACTTGGGTGGTAATCACCTCACCGATGATGTCGAAGGTTTAACTCTCTACTACGGCAAAGACGGCACAGGTTATCTGTTAGCATCCAGCCAAGGCGATAACACCTTCGTTGCCTACACCCGTGAAGGTAACAACGAATATGTGGGTAACTTTGCCGTTGGTAGCAATGGAGCAATTGATAGTGTACAAGAGTCAGATGGGGCAGATGTAATTAATGTGCCATTGGGGTCTAACTTCCCTTACGGTCTATTTGTTACCCAAGATGGTAACAATGAACCAGCCAAACTAGTCTTAGATGAAGACGAACTTGAAAACGTCAACTCTAACTTTAAGCTAGTACCTTGGGAAAACATTGCTAACGCTTTCCCCACTCCTTTAAATATTGACACCACTAGTTACGATCCACGCAATCCTGTCGCCCAACCTAAGTTAACTATCTATGAATTTGCAAACCTCCCCAAGTTAGGCACAACCTCTAAAGGTGAAGATATTTTGTTGGGTGGTTTCTCTGGGTTGTACTTCCAAGGCGTTGCACCGAATGGTAATCTCAGATTTGTCACTCACACAGACCGCGGCCCAAATGGCGAACCTGTTGGTGCAAATAGACCATTTTTATTACCTGACTTCCAACCAGAAATCGTCAGCTTTGAACTCAACCGCACCACGGGTGAAATTACCATTACCAAGCGCACAGGGTTATTCCGCCCAGATGGTACAACCCCGTTAACTGGACTACCAAATCTGCAAGCTGGTGCGAATGGTACAGCTTATACTGATGAAATTGGCGTTGATTTAGATAATAATCCCTTACCTAACGATCCTTTGGGTGCAGATTTAGAAGGAATTGTGGTTGCCGAAAATGGCGATTATTGGATGGTGGATGAATACCGTCCGGCAATTTACCACTTTGATAGTAATGGTAAGTTAATTGACCGATTTATCCCCAAAGGCACTGCAATTGCACCCAATCCAGATCAAAGCGCGGGAACTTTTGGAACTGAAGTATTACCAGAAGTTTACGCCCAACGCCGCAACAATCGGGGATTTGAAGCTGTGGCGCTTGAAGGTTCTAAGTTGTACGCTTTTATTCAGAGTCCAATTGATAATCCTGATGTTGCCAATGATGGAACTTCTAAAGCTTCTCTTAATTTGAGAATTTTAGAATTTGACATCACTAGCAAGCAGGTAACTGGAGAGTACTTATATCTTCTAGAAGGTCTACCTGGAACTGACAAAATTGGTGATGCAGTTTCCCTTGGTAATGGTAAATTCGCAGTCGTAGAACGAGATGATAATGCTACATCTGCTGGCAACAAATTAATCTATCAAATTGATTTAACAGGGGCAACAAATATTTATAGCCCTGTTAACTTTAGTTTGCCAGATGGTAAAACCATTGAACAACTGACTTTGGCTGAATTAACTACTGCCAAGATTAGCCCTGTGAGCAAAAGCCTGATAGCTAACGCTGCACAGCTGGGTTACACCGGGGTAGAAAAATTAGAGGGTCTAGCACTGGTAGCACCCAACACTCTAGCTTTAATTAACGACAATGACTTTCAAGTTGCAGGGCCTACACCTGAGAAACTTGGCATTCTGGAATTACCCAAAGACTTGGTGACTGTACAGCCTACTTTCCCCAACAGGTATGGTTCTAGCAACAGCGATATCGTCAATCTTCAACCAGGACAATTCTTCTTTGCAGGTGACGGAGCAGATATTGTAGAAGCTACTGAAGGTAACACAGTCTTTGGCGAAAACGGTGATGACACGGTGCTAGTTGGTAGTAACTCTTCAGTGTCTGGGGGAGACGGTAATGATCAAATATTTATTGGTCAAAATAGCCCTGCTGGCAAAACTAGTGCCGATGGTGGCAATGGCAATGATTTGATTGTCGTGGTGGAAGCTAGTAGTAGTAATAATTTGTTTGGGGGAGCAGGCGAAGATAACCTGCAAGTAGTTGAAGGTTCTGGACAATTACTGTTCGGCGCTTCAGGTAATGACTCTCTCAAGAGTGGCGGTAGCAATAACCGTCTCTATGGTGGTTCTGAAGATGACATTTTATTCTCCAATGTCAATGACTTTTTGTTTGGTGGCGATGGTGATGATATCTTATTCGCTGGTCAAGGAGGCGGCAACCGTTTGAGTGGTGGTGCTGGTGCTGACCAGTTCTGGATTGCTAATGCCAGTTTGCCAACTAGCAAGAACATCATCACTGACTTTAAAACTGGAATTGATGTGATTGGAATTGGGGGTATTGGCATTACTCAGTTCTGTGCTTTAACGTTATTGCAACAAGGTAGTGACACCTTGGTGAAAACAGGAAATACTGAACTAGTTTCATTAGTTGGAATTACATCAACCAGCCTGACAGCAAATGATTTCACTTTTTCGGCTTAGTCTGTTTGCGTAGTATCTTCTAGAGAAGATAGTGACAAATTTGCAACCTCATCTCCCTGGCGGGATGGGGTTGTTTGATGAAAATTGGTATAACACCATCTTAAATTGGTAAAATTTGGGGTGAGAAAGATGAGAACATGAAGACATGGTAGCCGCCCATACAGATTTAAATATTGCCGCCTTAGAAGCAGAATATAGTCAAAAAACACCAAAGGAAATTCTTAAATTTGCTTTGGAAACTTTTAACAATATTTCGATTTCTTTCAGCGGTGCTGAGGATGTTGTCCTGATTGATATTGCCTCAAAAATTACTAAAGACTTCCGGGTTTTTACACTCGATACCGGACGCTTGCATTCAGAAACATATCAGTTTTTGGATCAGGTCAGAGAACATTACGGAATTAAATTAGAAGTAATGTTCCCCGACGCAGCAGAAGTACAAGCCTTGGTAGAGGAAAAAGGATTGTTTAGCTTTTATCAGGATGGGCACAAAGAATGCTGCGGTGTCCGGAAAGTAAGACCGCTGCGCCGCAAACTGAATACTCTTGATGCTTGGATTACAGGTCAACGCAAAGACCAAAGTCCCAGCACCCGTAACCATATCCCTGTAATTGAAGTTGATACCGCCTTTTCTACCCCAGACCATCAATTAATTAAGTTTAATCCTTTAGCAAATTGGTCTTCCGCCCAGGTGTGGGAATACATCCGCGCCTTAGATGTGCCTTACAATAAATTGCACGAACGTGGTTTTGTCAGTATTGGTTGTGAACCTTGCACTAGACCTGTCCTTCCCAATCAGCATGAACGGGAAGGTCGCTGGTGGTGGGAAGAATCCACTGCTAAAGAGTGTGGTTTACATCTTGGTAATTTACAAAAATAGTTTTAAGCTCATCCCACCCCTAAAAGCAGGGCTGTTTCATTCCCTAAAAGGCGCTGATTTACAAGCGTTTCAAGCAAAAAAAGCAGGTGACTAAAAAATCTGATTGGGCAAGAAAATGGTGAACGCACTTAAATTTGCTGGTTGAGGTGGTAGTTTTTCTTTTTCCCACTCAAGCAAATTTCTGATTCATACTCTTGACAAAATCTCTAAGAGATCGAATGAATCAGCCCTGACCCCTAAAAGGGGATAAGATTTCAGGTTGACTGATGACGGTTGATGGTTAACAGCGGCGGGGCGGTGAGATAATAGTGATCGCAA
>NZ_JAECZB010000020.1:0-56494 GCF_016056295.1 Atlanticothrix silvestris CENA357 | reverse complement strand
ATTACGAATTACGAATTACGAATTACGAATTACGAATTACGAATTACGAATTACGAATTACGTGCAGCGATCGCTATCCTACTTTTTCATCGCTGGATACTGCTGTAATACCTGCTGCAAATACTGTCCAGTATAAGACCGAGGATTTTTGGCAATTTCCTCTGGTGTCCCTACAGCAATGATTTCTCCCCCTTTATCGCCACCTTCAGGCCCTAAATCAATCACCCAATCAGCACAACGAATCACATCTAAGTTGTGTTCAATGACTAAAATCGAATTGCCTTTATCCACCAAACGTTGCAATACATCTAACAATTTGTGAACATCATAAAAAGATAAACCTGTAGTTGGTTCATCTATTAAATAAAGCGTTTTACCTGTGGCGCGGCGCGATAGTTCTGTGGCTAATTTCACTCTTTGAGCTTCACCACCAGATAACGTAGTCGCAGGTTGTCCAAGTTTTACATAACCCAAACCTACATCATATAAAGTTTGCAAACGAGTCACAGCTTTGGGGATATTTTGAAAAAACTCTAAACTTTCCTCAACTGTCATGTTGAGAACATCAGAAATAGACTTGTCTTTGTACTTTACCTGCAAAGTTTCACGGTTATATCTTGCACCTTTACAAATTTCGCATTGGACATAAACATCAGGCAAAAAGTTCATTTCAATGACATTTACACCTTGTCCACTACAAGCTTCGCAACGTCCACCTTTGACATTGAAAGAAAATTGTCCAGGTTTATAACCCCTAGCTTTGGCTTCTACTGTTTGAGAAAATACATCTCGAATCGCATCAAAAATACCTGTGTAAGTTGCAGGATTAGAACGTGGTGTGCGTCCTATTGGGGACTGATCTATAACGATCGCTTTATCGACTGCATTTAATCCCTTAATTTCCTGTAACTGTTTAGGTAAAGGAACTTTTTTCGTCAAGTGGTGTTGCAGTGATGGGTAAAGTAATTCGTTAATTAAAGTCGATTTACCTGAACCCGAAACACCAGTAACAGCAACAAGTTTACCCAATGGGATTTCTACATCGATATTTCTTAAATTGTTGCGATGGGCATTATTAATTACCAGACTGCGCCCATTTCCTGGTCGGCGTTCTGCTGGTGTATTAATTACTCGTCGTCCAGATAAATAAGCACCAGTCAAAGAATCTTCTGCTGTGAGCAAAGCCTGCAAATCACCTTGGGCGATAATATTTCCGCCGTGGATTCCTGCACCTGGCCCAATATCAACAATGTGATTAGCTGCACGAATTGTTTCTTCATCATGCTCAACCACAATTAATGTATTACCCAAATCACGCAATTTAGTTAAAGTTTTGAGTAAGCGTCCATTATCTCGTTGATGTAAACCAATACTCGGTTCATCTAAAACGTAGAGAACCCCAGTTAAACCAGAACCAATTTGAGTTGCAAGACGAATCCGTTGGGCTTCGCCACCAGAAAGAGTCATCGCGGGACGATCAAGAGTCAGGTAATCTAAACCTACATCCAACAAAAATTGCAATCTAGCTTTAATTTCTCTAAGCACTAAATCAGCAATTTGCATCTGGCGATCGCTCAACTTTAACTGAGCAGTTCTTTCTTGACAATCTCGAATCGATACCCCAGTTAAATCTAAAATTCCATATTGTCCCAATCGTACCGCCAAAGCTTCCGGTTTTAATCGTTTCCCCCCGCAAACTTCACATGGTTGATCAACTAAATACTGCTCTAATTTTTGCTTAATTAACTCCGAACCCCCTTCATATTGCCGCTGTAAAATCGGAATAGCACCTTTAAAACTCTGCGTTTTCCGCGCCTCTGCGGTAGCCTGCGGCAAGCCGCTAGCGCGTCTACGTTCTTCCTTCTCCCCATACAAAACAATCTGCTGTTGTTCTTCTGTCAAATTTTTCCAATGTGTTTGTAACTCAAACCCATGAGCTTGACCCAAACTATAAAGTAATTCCAGATAATATGAATTATCTTTTTCTGACCAAGGCGCGATCGCAGCATAAATTGGTGCTTCGGGGTTAGGTACTACCAAATCGGGTGCAAATCTTCTTAAAGTCCCAATTCCATGACAATTGGGACAAGCACCATAAGGCGAATTAAACGAGAATAAACGCGGCGATAATTCCTCCATTACCGCCCCATGTACTGGACAAGCAAAGTTTTCCGAAAATACTAATTCTTCTTCGCTGTCAGTTGTCAGTTGTTCCTTGTCAGTTGTTTGTTGATTATCACTACTGACTACTGACGACTGACTAATAACAATGTTAGCAATACCGCCTGATTGCTTTAGACACGTAGATAGAGAATCGACCAAACGTTCTTGGATGTCTGGTTTTTTCACCAAGCGATCAATTACAACTTCAATCGTGTGAGTTAAATTTTTATCTAATTCAATCGAGTCTGACAATTCCCGGACTTCGCCATCAATGCGGACACGAACAAAACCTTGGGAGGCCAGACTCGATAAAAGTTTGCGGTGAGTACCTTTTTTACCCCGGACAACAGGGGCGAGAATTTGAAACCGAGTGCGGTCTGGTAATTCTGAAATGCGATCGCACATCTCATCAATTGTCTGGGGTGCAATAGAGCGATCGCATATCGGACAATGGGGTTCACCAGCACGCCCAAATAACAGCCGTAAATAATCGTAAATCTCTGTAACCGTCCCGACTGTAGAACGAGGGTTATGAGATGTAGATTTTTGGTCAATGGAAATTGCCGGACTTAAGCCTTCAATCGCTTCCACATCCGGTTTATCCAATTGTCCTAAAAATTGCCGCGCGTAGGCGCTGAGAGATTCGACATAGCGACGTTGCCCTTCAGCAAAAATGGTATCAAAAGCCAAAGAAGACTTACCCGAACCAGATACACCAGTAAACACAATCAGGCGATCGCGTGGCAATTCCAAATCAATATTTTTCAGATTATGCTGCCTAGCACCCCTAATCCGAATTGTGTTCCGGTCATTATGGTTAGGGTGCGGAAGATGTCCATTGAGGGATGCGGCTAGCTTGTTCTCTGACATATCGGCAGGCTAATAGTGAAATAAAGGCACAAACATTAAGTGTAAAATAATACAGTATCAAGGAATAAGGCATGAATCTGGAAAAATCTGATTTCTTTGCCCATAAGAGGCGAAGAATATACCAATTTCTTACTTTATCCTTAACACTTCAGACTTAATTTAATGAAACAGTCCTTAATAATAATATCTTTACTGTGGTTATAGTAGAACAATAGTACTGTTTTAGGTAGGGATTACTCTATATTCAGGCCGCAGACATCTTCCTTTGTTTGCAAACTTTAAAGGCATTTAGATTAAACATCCTCCTATGGGTAAAGTTATCGCAAATATATATAGGACTGTGTATCGAGTTTTATTACCGAATTATTGAGAAGCAAGAGCAGATAATTGTGTTATCGGACGCGATAAATCCCGTGTCTACATGAGGCTTTTTAGCTTGACTCAACGGCGATAGTTCCAAATCAGGAGGGGTCGAATCTCATGAGTGATTTGCTCCTCCTGCCTCATTTATAAAACTCTGAGTCAGCAATTCACTCAATCCCATGAGCTTAGTATATAATTATGGATTGTGTCGATTCAAAGCTAGACCATGCCTAAACTAAAGACCCGTAAAGCAGCAGCGAAGCGATTCCGTGCCACTGGCACAGGTAAAATCGTGCGTCGTAAAGCCTTCAAAAATCACCTGTTAGAACACAAGTCTTCCAACAAAAAGCGTAACTTGTCTAAGACAGCACTTGTAGACGAACGCGATGCAGATAACGTGCGTTTGATGCTCCCATATTTGTAAGTATAAGTTTTTCAGGAAATAAATTATGACTAGAGTAAAACGCGGCAACGTAGCTCGTAAACGCCGCAATAAAATTCTCAAACTAGCTAAAGGTTTTCGTGGTTCTCACTCAACTCTATTTAGAACCGCCAACCAACAAGTAATGAAAGCACTACGCAGTGCTTACCGCGATCGCAAAAACAAAAAGCGCGATTTTCGCCGCCTTTGGATTACTCGTATTAACGCGGCTTCTAGACAACATGGCTTGAGTTACAGCCAGTTGATGGGCAACTTGAAAAAAGCCGATGTCCAACTTAATCGTAAAATGTTGGCACAATTGGCAGTCCTCGATCCAGCTAGCTTTAGCAAAGTCGCTGAACTAGCAAGTCAAACTAAAGGATAAAGGTGGCAACGGATGTATAACGGATGTAACAGACGGCAAGTAATTACTCGGTTACATCTGGTATTATCCGCCACTATTTGTTGGATATTTTGCTTTTTGATAGTGGGGACAGGATTGACTGCATCTGCCGCCGAAATGCCAAAAATTCAGCAGCGTGGCTATCTAATTATTGCCGTGAAAGACAACTTGCGTCCCTTAGGATTTAGAGATGCTAGTGGCAATTTGCAAGGCTTAGAAATCGACTTAGCACACCACTTGGCACTTGAATTACTGGGTAAAGCAGAGGCTGTCAAATTGAAACCTGTAGCGAATCGCGATCGCTTGTCTGTAGTTTTAAACGACAAAGTTGATTTTGCGATCGCCAGGGTAACAGCAACTGAATCACGCGCTCGTTTAGTAAGTTTTAGTGTACCTTATTACTTCGATGGAACTGTTTTAGTTACAAAAGAAGCCTCTGTACAGCAGTTCAGTGATTTGGCAAAACGAAAAATTGCCGTACTCAATAACTCCAGTACCATTGCCGAAGTCCGGTACTATATTCCTAACGCTGAGTTAGTTGGTGTTAATTCGTATGAAGAAGCAAGAGAAAAAATAGAAAGCAACGCATTAGCAGCCTTTGCCGCAGATGCTAGCGTCCTCAGTGGTTGGGTGCAACAATATCCCCAATATCGACTTCTGCCAACTAAACTATCAACTGCACCGTTGTCTGTAGTCATGCCCAAGGGATTGCAGTACGATAATTTAAGACGACAAATTAATGAAGCGATCGCTCGTTACACAGCAGAAGGTTGGTTAAAGGAACGTGCTAAATATTGGGGTTTGCCTAATAGTCAACAGTCAGTGTTAGAAAAAAATAACAATTGACCAATGACAAAAAGCTGATAATAAAGATCAAAAGCAAATTTTAATATTTATATTTCAAAGTAATGGATAACAATCTAGCCGTTGTTTACCTCTCAATTTTTGTAGGACTACTCACATTTGCAGTTGTAAATGTTTTTCGCCAGATTTTCAAAACTCGTAAGCGTGAAAATGCTCTGGCGCGATTACGAAAAAAATTGGAAAAAGAAAAAGGTACAGCTCAAGAATATTATGAATTAGGCAGTATTTATTCGGAAAAGAAGGTTTTTTCTCAAGCGATCGCACTGTTTCAAAAAGCTATAAAAGCCGCCGAAGAAGAGGAAGAAGAAAACAGTGCCCCCATTTTTAACGGACTAGGCTATGTTTACTTTGCTCAAGAGCAATATGATTTAGCAATTCGTCAATACAAAGAAGCTCTAAAACGTAAACCCGATTATGTGACAGCATTAAATAATTTGGCACATGCTTATGAACGCAAAAAACTAACCACTCAGGCACTACAAACTTACGAAGAAGCACTCAAATTTGCTCCTAATAATCCTACCGCCAAACGCCGTGCTGAATCTTTGCGACGTTTGGTTTCTGCATAATTTATTCAAATATCTCCATTGAAAGCAGTCCTTCAGTTACTTTAGTGACAGCACCCGTCATTGTGATTAAAAAATCATCGCTAATTTCTATTGCAATTTGTCCTCCCGGCGTATGAACTGCAATTGATGAATCACATAAACCCAAGCGATGAGCCACAGCCGCCGCTGCACTGCTACTACTACCGGATGCCAAAGTGTAGCCTGCTCCTCTTTCCCAAATTTCAATCTGGATATTTCCCCGATCAAGAACTTTCATGAACTGAACATTTGTGCGGTTAGGAAAGTAGGGATGAACTTCTAGCCGAGGGCCGTATTTCTTCACTATTTCTGGTGTGACTTCGAGCATCTGTATAACACAGTGGGGATTACCAATTGTAGCTGCACAAAAAGTAAAGGTTTGCTCGTCAATTGTGATACTTTCTTCGAGAACTTCTCTGGAATGTCCTGCTACAGGGATATTGTCACTATGGAAGCTCACATAACCCATTTCTAATCGAACGTTTTGACCTGACTTGGCAACACAGGCTTTAACTCGTCCACCTAATGTGTCGATATCAAACTCTTCCTCTCCAACAAGTTTTTTATCCCACAAGTAGCGAGAAAATATTCTCAGTCCATTACCGCTTTTTTCTGCCTCGCTGCCATCTGGATTAAAAATGCGTAATCCAAATTTCGCATCTTTGGATGGTAGCGGCCCAAACAAAATTCCATCTGAGCCAATTCCAAAATTCCGGTGACAAATCCGCTTAATTTTTTCTGAGCTTAATTCAAAAGCTAAGTCTTCAGGAGCAATAACTAAATAATCGTTTCCGAGAGCATGATATTTAGAATATTTCATTGGCGCTAGTATCACAAGTAGCAGAAATCTCTATAATACAGAATTAAGAATCTAATTATAGATAACCAATGCTGGTAAATTAATTTGGTCTAAGCTTCTAAATCTATCGGGTTCTTAGCTGACGTTGAGAAATAGATAACTATACATTGTTCTCAACGTGTAAAAAATGATTAAGAGGCTACAGTTTTTTGGTTTAGCGATCGCCATTATTCTTTGCGTTTGTTTCTCTATAGGTTTGACAGGAAGATTATCGGCTCAACAACCTGTAATTTCCCATCCTCTAAGTTCTTTAATAGAAGCAGAAATTACAACAGCGGTTTCAGTACTCAAAAAAGCAAAAACTTTGAGCGAAAAGGCAGTATTTCCAGTTATTGCCTTACAAGAACCAGATAAAAACGCAGTCATTAATTTTACATCTGGTAAATTATTTCAGCGACAAGCTTTTTTAGTAGTTTATGAACGATCGCAAAACAAAACTTATGAAGGTGTGGTTGATCTGCAAACCCAGAAATTAAGTTCTTGGAAAGAAATAGCTGGTGTTCAACCTGCGATCGTCAATACAGAATATGAATTAGCCAACCATGTAGTCAAAGCTGATCCCCGATGGCGAACAGCAATGCAAAAGCGGGGAATTACAGATTTTGATCAAGTCCAAATCAGTTGTTGGGCAGCGGGAATTTTAAATAAACAAGAAGAAACGAGGGGTAGTCGTCTATGTCGAGCCTTATCTTATTACAAAGGCGAACACCTACGGCGCGCTGGAAGCGAACGCTGGAATTATTACGGCAGTCCTATTGAAGGAGTGTTGGCAACTGTCAACTTAAATACTGGTACAGTGTCTAGTTTTATAGATCAGGGAATTGTTCCCTTCTCAAAAGCAAACTGGGACTATGATTTGAAGTCTTTAAGAAAATTACTTTCACCACTAAAATCATTAAGAATTCTGCAACCTCAAGGTGCAAGTTTCCGAATTAATAGTAATGAAATTAGTTGGCAAGGTTGGAAGTTTCGCTATTTAATGCATCCCCGTGAAGGGTTAATACTGTACTTAGTAAATTACAACGACGGAGAAAAAATTCGACCAGTGTTATACCGCGCCAGTTTATCGGAGATGGTTGTACCCTATGGTGATCCCGATCCTACTTGGTCATTCCGCAATGCTTTTGATGTTGGAGAATACAACTTTGGTTCTTTAGCAACCAGAATGGAATTAGGTAAAGAAATTCCCGAAAACGGTCTTTTACTGGATGCTGTGTTGGCTAATGAGCAAGGAGAACCGTTTGTAAGGCAGGGGATTGTGGGTATTTACGAACGCGATCGCGGAATGCTCTGGAAGCACTATGAATACAATACCCAACGTAATGATGTGCGTCGCAGTCGTGAATTAGTCATGACTATGACTGTGGCAATTGACAACTATGATTACAGTCTCAACTGGATTTTTCACCAGGATGGTACTTTGGAGGTGGAAAATGAATTAACGGGTATCGTGCTGGCAAAAGGAACTGCTGCCCAAAAACAGTCAAAGATAGATTATGGTCAGTTGATAGCCGAAAACATCATTGGGGTGAATCATCAGCACTTTTTCAATTACCGTTTAGATATGGATGTAGATGGTCAGGCTAATTCTGTAATGGAAATGAATGTCCAAGCCTTACCGATGGATGAGAAAAATCCTCTCGGAAATGCGATCGCAGTAGCAGAGACTCCATTAGCAAAAGAAACAACTGCTGTGCGCGATCTGGATTTAAAACATAGTCGAGAATGGATGATTGTCAGCGCAGATCAGAAAAATACTCTAGAAGCTGCACCTGGATATATGCTGATGCCAGGAGGAAATGCTACATTTTTGCCTGTGGAAGGCTCAAAAATTCACCAAAAGGCAGAATTTGCTACTCATCATGTTTGGGTAACAAAATATCAGCCAGATGAACTTTATGCTGGTAGCGATTATCCCAATCAAACTCAACCTGGACAAGGTTTACCAAAATATATTTCAAACGATGAATCTTTGATGGGTGAAGATATCGTACTGTGGTACACAATGGGCGTAACTCATATCCCGCGATCAGAAGATTGGCCTGTAATGCCTGTTCACCGAGTTGGATTTAAGCTCGTCCCTAGAGGCTTTTTTCCCCGCAATCCAGCCATTAATCTGCCTGAACCAACGCCTGTGAATAAACCCAGGAAAAGCTAAAATGAAGCCATTGAGTTTCTAGTTTTGATGCCGTTCATGCGGTATCTTAGACTACAAGCCGATGCCTAAGGAAACCGCATGACCGAGGGAAATCAACCAAACGACTTTGAAAAGTCGGAAAATGAAAATTGGGATTGGCAAACAGAAACAAGAGAGTGGTCAGCCGCAGCAACAGAGCTTTCTTGCTTTGCGATCGCAAGAATGAAAAACAAAGATTTAGTAGAAATAATTGATACCAAGCGCGGGATTCTGAAATTTGTTTGTATTTTTAGGGATAAAGCACAATGACAGAAGCACAACTAACGGCGACTCAAATCTCTGTTAACGAGTTGATAGGTATGCTTGCTGCTATAGGCGACCAAGACTATTCAAAGTTCCAGGAACTAGAAACCGCTTTTGTTTCTCAACACGGTGAGGAAGTTTGGCAAGAAGTTTTTAGCTTTCGTGTTTTGCCTGCATTGGATAAGGCAGCTAGTCAATGGTTACTAAATCAATGGTTAAGCGCGGGTATCAACAGTATTAGGAAAATAGGGTAATTGTTCTCAAAACTGAACAAATACAACGCTTTGTGTTTTTTAGCCACTGAAGTGACTACTTTTAAAAAAATATTTGTTGAGACATTAAGATTTATTTAACTTAAACAACATTAATGTTGTTTAAGTTAAGAACTGAACCCTAGTCACTGCAAGAGTTTGGGCGATTACATTGGAGTGTAAACTCACATAAGCACCCACTTCTTTGGGGTTACAAGTTTTGAGACAATTCAGAAGCGATTTAATTAATAATCAAGCAATCATAGTCCACCGCTGATCGGACTCCATGTTATTGAAAAGGGAGAACACATAATGAAATTGGCTTACTGGATGTATGCCGGCCCAGCTCACATCGGCACTCTGCGGATCGCCAGTTCGTTTAAAAACGTTCATGCCATCATGCACGCCCCACTAGGTGATGACTACTTCAACGTTATGCGCTCCATGTTATCGCGGGAAAGGGACTTCACCCCGGTAACAACCAGTGTTGTTGATCGCAACGTTTTGGCACGCGGTTCTCAAGAAAAGGTGGTAGACAACATCACCCGCAAAGATGCCGAAGAACACCCGGATTTGATTGTATTAACTCCCACCTGCACCTCCAGCATTCTGCAAGAAGACCTGCACAACTTTGTCGAACGGGCGCAGTTGGAAGCGAAAGGGGACGTGATGTTAGCGGATGTGAACCACTACCGCTACAACGAATTACAAGCCGCCGATCGCACTTTGGATCAAATCGTCCAATACTACATTGAAAAAGCCCGGAAGCGGGGCGAATTGGTAGAAGGCAAAACCGAAAAGCCCTCGGTTAATATTATCGGTACTTCCACCCTTGGTTTCCATAACAATCACGACTGCACCGAACTAAAGCGGCTAATGGCTGACTTAGGAATTGAGGTAAATACCTTAATTCCCGAAGGTGCTTCGGTGAGCGACTTGAAGAAGATGCCCAAAGCTTGGTTTAACCTGGTGCCTTACCGTGAACTCGGTTTGACCACAGCTCGTTACTTGGAAGAACAATTCGGCACACCATACATCGACATTACGCCAATGGGTGTAGTGGAAACTGCCCGTTGTATTCGCAAGATTCAGCAGGTAATCAACGCTCAAGGTGCAGAAGTTGACTACGAAGACTTCATCAATGAACAAACACTGCACGTATCTCAAGCTGCTTGGTTCTCTCGTTCTATTGACTGTCAAAACTTGACTGGCAAAAAAGCTGTGGTCTTTGGTGACAACACCCACGCAGCCGCCATTACCAAGATTTTGGCGCGAGAAATGGGGATTCACGTTGTTTGGGCTGGAACCTACTGCAAATATGATGCAGACTGGTTCCGTGAACAGGTAAGCGAGTATTGCGATGAAGTGCTAATCTCCGAAGATCATGGCGAAATTGGGGATGCGATCGCCCGCGTTGAACCCTCCGCCATTTTTGGTACTCAAATGGAACGCCACGTTGGTAAACGCTTAGACATCCCTTGCGGGGTAATTGCTGCACCAATCCACGTCCAAAACTTCCCCATTGGTTACAAACCATTTATGGGTTATGAAGGCACGAATCAGATTACAGATTTGATCTACAATTCCTTCACTTTGGGAATGGAAGATCACTTATTAGAAATCTTCGGTGGTCATGATACCAAAGAAGTAATTACTAAAGGTATTTCTGCTGATTCTGATTTAAATTGGACAAAAGATGGTCAAGCAGAATTGAATAAAATTCCTGGATTTGTGCGCGGTAAAGTGAAGCGTAATACTGAAAAATTTGCCCGCGATCGCGGTTTCAAAGAAATCAATGCTGAGGTATTGTACGCTGCCAAGGAAGCAGTCGGGGCTTAATGATAATTTAGTTATCAGCTATAAAACTGATAGCTAGAATTCAATAGAAGAGTGTTTCTTTTAAAGAACACTCTTCTGCTTCTTATGAAATAAATTTTACTAGACAAACTAATTTATTAAAAATGAGGTATTTATGAGCAGCAATCAATTATCTAGCAGTCCTAACGAAAATAGACTATACACCAGATTAATTACGACTATAAAGATACTTCAGTTTTTCGGCTTTTTTATTACAGTCATTTTTTTTATTATATTATTTTCAGCATATAATCAAGCTTTTAGGTATAATTATTATACATCTAATACAATTAATATAATTTTTTTAGTACCTTTTCTTTATATAATTATTACCTGTATTATAGTATATATTCTGACAGCAGCTTTAATAGCAATTATTGACCTTTTAAGCAGGATAGAACGGAATACAAGACCGGAATAATAACTGAGGACTAATCAGTTCATCTGCTTATTTGGTTAGATTTAGAAAACTTAAGTTAGATCAAAGTTTAATTTGTGTGGTGGTTATATATTATTTACAGCAGTATTTATAGCAATGATTGACCTTTTAAGCCGCATAGAACGGAATACAAGGTCTGAATAATAACTGCTATTTAGCAATGATTTCATGTAACAGAATATAAATCTAGTCTAGCACCAAGAAATTTAATTGCGATCGCGGTTTCAAAGAAATCAACGCTGAGGTATTATACGCCGAGAAGGAAGTTGTCGGGGCGTAAGTTAACGGGTTAGCAATTATTAATAATAAAGGGCATATCTTAAGGAATGCCTTTTATTCTGACTTCAGCAGACGAATAAAGCCAGCTTGTTCAAAGTGGTGATCTGTGGTTAAGGCATCTTTTATGCGTAGCTGTTGCATGACTATAAAAGAAGTACTATCTACCAAAGACCAAGCTTTATCTTCTCTAGTTTTAAGTAGCTCCCAAGCTGCTGAATCTATTGCTGGTTCAATATAAATCAAGTTGATATAAGGAGCAGTTCTGACAGCTTCTACGTATTTAAATAACTGCGGGCGAGGCACACGTAAAGGGCTATTCAGCAAAGCCACCAGTTAAAGAACAACATAATTAGTTGTTACCATTGCTTGATTTTGCTGACGTTTATGTTGAAACCACTGCTTTGCTTGTTCATGGTAGGACTCAGTTGCAATAAATAAATTAGCCCAGCCGGATGTATCTACAAAGACTTTATTCGTCAATTTTTAACTCCTGCTGCAAAGTTTGCTGGAGATATTGATCGTGGTTTTCTCCTACATCAGAATTATCAAATTTTAATGTACCTAGTAAAGGTAAAATTGGATCGAATTCAGAAATATTTTCCTGTTTAGCTGATTTAGATAAAGATTGCAGAATTAAATCTTCTAAAGATAGATTCAGTTTTTGCGCCTGAGCAGTTAATTTACTTTCTAAGTCATCTGACAACTGTATTGTTAATGTTTTAGCCATTTTATTCACCAGTTACGGATGTTCAATAATCCCATTATATGCATGTATAGCAAGTAAAAGAAAGTCTTTGTCTAGCTTGGAAATAATCGCAACTATTTGTAAAATGTGAATTATAAGTTTTACGTGCTATTTAATAATAACTTCAGTTAATAGAATATAAAATTATTACAGTACCAAGAACCGTGTCTGCGATCGCGGTTTCAAAGAAATCAACGCTGAAGTATTGTATGCCGCCAAAGAAGCTGTAGGGGCTTAGATTAGCACTTATTTCAGAAGATTCAGGGGGTGAGGAGATATGGTACTCTTTACCCCCATTTTTTTGCTGTTATTGATGAAAATTACAGATGAATAGCTATGGCAGTAAAGATAAAATTAATGGCAGATTATGAGTGCGACCCTTTATGGTGGGAAGATGCTGGTAAAGTTGGTAATATCGATCCAGCCAGATTGCCCCTCAGTCAAGAAACCATTAGTCGTTTGAGAAAATGGGCATCTGCTTACAATGCCACATTAAATTGGCAAGATCCTGGTAACTCACCAGATTTGAGTGAGGAAGCTGAAGCGGCTTTTGAAGAAGAAGGAATTAGTCTGTGGAAGCAACTACAAACAGAACTTACACCTAATTATCAAGTTGTTTATTTCAGTGAGTTATTAGGCAAGGTTTTAACTCATCCTAGTGAATTAGAAGTTTTACGTCCTATTCACCAATGATTTCACTTAACAGAATATAAATTTAGTGCAGCCGCAAGAAATTTAATTGCGATCGCGGTTTCAAAGAAATCAAAGCTGAGGTGTTGTACGCCGCGAAGGAAGCTGTTGTAGCTTAGTTTGGCGGGTTAGCAATTTTTAATTTTGAGATTAACTTCAATCGTTTGGCTGAAACATTAGCCAAACGATTGATTTGTTAGTAGTATTACTCAGGACAGCTGTAGTCATTTCAGTTCAGCATAGTTTTTAATAAACCACCCATATAAATCAATGAATCAAGTTATCAATTTCTACGCAAAAAATGCAGCCCGTCTGTTAACTGCTTTGGAAAGAGCAAAAGTTAGAACTTTAAAACCTCAAAATATTAACAGTTAAAAGGGAGGGATACATTTAAGTATCACATCCCCTTATCTTCTTAACTCCACAAAGATATTAGTTATTTTCGCTTGGTGGTGAATATGGTAGTAAACATCATTAGAAAACCACCTAAAATAATAGCGATTGCCAGTCCGCCTGTAACCCAATCGAGCAAATTACTGTTTTCCATAATCTATAGTTAATGATTCTTTACCTTTGATTATTGACTAATTTAAAAATCGACCCCGCGCTTCAGTTCTACACCTTGATTGGCATAGTGTTTGTGACAGTAAACTTCAGAGTGAACGCTAGCCAAATCGAAGTAAGCGGGTTGATTTTGGCAGCGACCAGTAATAATAATTTCAGTGTCGCGGGGTTTGCGAAGCAAAGCTTGCACAATAGGTTCAATGGGGAGTAATTCCAGGTCAACGGTGGGGTTGAGTTCATCAAGGATGATGGTTTTATACAATCCAGAGGCGATCGCAGTTTTGGCAATTTCCCAACCGCGTTCAGCTTCTACGTAGTCTAATTCTTGCCGGGAATTGCGCCAAACGATCGCATCTCGACCACAGCGTTGATGATCTACCACTTCTGGATATGATTGCTGTAAAGCCGCGATCGCAGCATCTTCTGTGTAGCCACTACCACCTTTGAGCCACTGCATAATTAACACCCTAGTAGAGCCAGGATGATTGATTCCCCTACCAATCGCTTGTAAAGCCTTACCGAGGGCGCTAGTAGACTTACCTTTACCAGCACCAGTATAAATTTCAATACCCTCAATGAATAGTGCTTTAGCTGTTGGGTGGTGTTGGGGTTTCATTTCGGAGTGCAGATCCGCAATATCAAGTAACTTTTGGGGTGCGGCGCGTCCGGTAGCAATAATTTCTAAGTCGTGGGGTTTGGATTTTAATGTCTTTACCACTTCATCGACTGGAAGTAAACCCAAATCTAGGACGGGGTTAATTTCATCTAAAACAACTACTGAATACAACCCAGAGGCGATCGCTCCTTTAGCTACATCCCAACCCCGCGCGGCTTCTGCTTGGTCGAAAGCGGTAATTTCTTCTGGGCCAAAAAATTCTGCTCTACCTGTCCGAACTTGGTCAATCAGATGAGGAAAACCGCGCTGCAAAGCTGCGATCGCTCCATCTTCGTCATAATCACGTTCTGGCCCTTTTAAAAACCGCAGCAGTAAAACGCGGTTGGAATCGCTTGGTGTATTTATCCCCAAGCCAATCGAGCGCAAAACCACCCCTAAAGCCGCTTGGGACTTACCTTTTCCCGCGCCGTCGTAAACGTGAATTTGGCCTGTGAGTCGTTCAGAACGCACTTGCGCTGTGCGAATACCTATGCCGTTCCTTGTCATCTTTCAAAAAGCTGTAAAATTGCAGTCTTTCATCTTACCGAAGGTCTTGCACTAGCAGGTAAACATAATTTTGCTCTGGTGTTTCTATACAAGAGTCTGCGAGATATATTAACAAGATAAATAGGAGTATACTGGCATACCAAGACGGTAAACAGCAATTACAACAGAATAATTGCCTCCATTAGACTGATTATCGCAGCTATACTCGCTAAAGTTAACCCCTATCATTGAGCCTGTATGTTTGATCTATTTGGAGATTGGACTCTTCCCAGGATTTTTCCCCTTGGTGCAATCTTGTTTAACTTCTTATTTTTACTGGTTGCTATTCCTATTGAGGCTTATGTTTTCTATAAAAGGCTAAAATTTGACAGAAAAACTAGCACTTTCTATGCCATTTCTGTTAATCTCTTTTCCAGCGCACTTGGTTGGTTCCTATTTTTTGTTTTAGAGCCAATCTTACCAATATATTTTAAAGCAGAGTTAATTAGTTTTGTCTTCTTTAATATTTTTAGATCAACTAATACACAAAGTTTACTTATTTTAACTGCTTTTATAATTTTCTTTACAACTATTCTGATGAAATTTTTTCTTTTACAACTTTTCGTATTTTTATTAAGCGAAAATATGGGAAAAAAGAAAGATACTTTAGAACCACCTCAACGTCTAAAATGGCGTATTGCCACTAGAGCTAGATTTCAAAGTACAAATTTAGTTACTACTACACTAATAGCCAATTCCCTCAGCTACACTGCTATTAGCCTTATTTTGCTAATTCGCAATAGATAAAGATAATTAAAATTATCCAGTGTTGCAAGCTAAATAATAAGTAGATCGGCGTAAATGATTATTGTTCTGATAAGGCAGGGAGCAGGGGGAAAAAGAGTTTGAGCTTTATTTACTTTCATTCACACATTTTAGTTTTATTGCACCGACTTACTTAAATGTAATTTAAGGTAAAATTATGAATTTCTTATTTAAAGATTTATTCGGTCTTTTAGGAATTTTTCAAGATGTTTATAATCGAATTAGGACAATATTAGTTCCGCCCAAAGCTTACTCTTGGCAGACATTAATTTATTTGAGTGTTTATTCTTGGGTACTTTCATTTTTTGCGATAGGTTACATCCAAAATATAATTGCATTTTTTGGCTGGTTATTTTTAATTGCTGGTACAGCTTGGTATACCACTGACGATCCTTTAAGGGTTCCGGGTACTTTTATGCCAGTAGGAGCAGTGATAACTGGATTCTTAGTTAGTGTTTTTGCTTTTGGAAATCAAGATAATGGAATCACATCTAGAACAATTGTTCTTTGGCCTACAATATCTGCATTAATTACAGCAATTCCAGAATTTTTTGAAGGTACTGGTACAGATTCTAAAGCTCAGATACCTAAACCGGAAGTTCGCCAAAGAATTACAGTTTTGGTAGCTAGTTGTATGGTGCTAAGCTGCTGGATTCAATTTTACTTTGTGATGGATAACTGGTTAAAGCAATATCCCAGTTTACTTACAGATGATTTTCAGCGTAGTACCTTTGTGATCAGAATGGAAGATGCAAAAAAAGTAAAAGTACCAGAAAATGGCGTTTTAATTCTAGATAGACTACAACCAATAGTAGAAGCAGAACTAGCTGGCCAACCTTGGTCACAAGTCGAGCGATGGCTGCTAGATGCGAAAACTCAAGTAGGAAAATTAGGCCAGCAAGTAATAGATAAAAACTTAGCAAAATTTGAAGAAAAGGAACTATGGAGCATTGAACCGCGTGTAGTTAATACTAAATCTGGATACATATTAGACTTACTAAGTATCTGGGAAGGCCCAACTTCTAACCCAAAAGGATATTACCTGAAAAAATCTTGTCGGATTGAACCAGTTGCCGGGTCTATAACTAACCCCAACACAACCGCTAGTTTATCAAATGATAAAAGCACAATTGCAGAAATTGAATGCGATCGCATCAGTAAATTTATTGCAGGTGCGCCACCAGCACAGCAGTAAAGCAGGGGAGCAAGCAGGGCAAACGCATCTAAAGTATAAGAATCCTTCAATGGCAAGGGTTTTGGCGTTTTCTAATTTAGCCTATTTTTTCATCAAGATCCTTGTCCAGTAGGGGTTTCGGAAATCCCGTGCGTTCGCCCTGGGGGAGCAAGAAGAATGACAACCGACAACTGACCACTGACAACTGACAACTGACAACTAACAAATATTAATGACTCCGAGCAGAATTTTTGTAATTGCCAAAAACGTATTTCACGAAGTGATACGCGATCGCATATTATATATTATCGGTTTTTATACTCTGATACTTGCGATCGCCATCCGCGCCTTACCTGAATTTGCAGCCACAACTGAAAACAAAGTGTTTTTAGACTTTGGTCTGGTAACAATGAGTGTAATTACCTTAGTTGTTGCCATATTTATTGGTACGGGACTGATTAACAAAGAAATTGATAAACGCACTATCTTGGTATTGATTGCCAAGCCAGTTAGTCGTAGTGAAATTATTTCTGGCAAATTTTTAGGTTTATCATCAGTGCTGGCGGTACTTGTCGCCATCATGACAGCAATTTATCTGATATTTTTACAACTGGGGAATATTCCTCATTCAATATTCAGCATTTTGATTGCAGCAGTTTTTTTATTCTTCCAGTTGTCTTTAATTACCGCCGTAGCTATTACCTTTGGTGTATTTACTAGTTCTCTATTAGCCATCACTCTCACTTTTGCAGTGTACTTAATGGGGAACATCACTCAAGATTTATTAAAACTTGGTCGTCTGAGCAGTAACCCTGCTATGGAACGTGTGACTCAGTTTTTATATCTCATTTTGCCAGATTTATCGCGATTGGATTTAAAAAATGATGCCGTTTATGGTTTGCAAGCGCTACCCAATGCAACTGTACTGATTACAAATGCAGGTTATGGTTTACTTTATAGTGCCATGTTGTTAGCGATCGCTATTTTCATTTTCTCACGACGTGAATTTTAATAGTCAGTTGTCAGTTGTCAGTGGTCAGTTGTTAGTTGTCAGTTGTTACTTTTCTTGTTCACCCTGCCCCCTACTCCCCGGTCACTGAGCGTAGTCGAAGTGCTGCCCCTCTGCTTCCCGGCCATAACTCTTAATTAAAAAATAACTATTTGAGGGTCGTGAATGGTACCATCGGGCATGATAGTATCTCTGAGCTTTGCATAAGTTATTCTTGTCTCATGCAAATTCGCATCAGTTAAGTTTGTCTTAGTTAAGTTTGCCCAAGTGAAATCTGCGCCAGTTAAATTTGCCTCAGTTAAATTAGCTTCTAATAGTATTGCTCCACATAATTGTGCTGATGTGAGATTTGCTCTAACTAAATTGGTCTCAATTAAGGATGCTTCAATTAATGTGGCTCCAGTCAAATCTGCTTCACTAAAATCGGCATCACACAAAGAAGCTCCCCAAAGTTTACAGCCATTGCATTGTACTCTCCACAAAGAAGCTCTACACAAATTTGTGTGTGTTAAATCAGCATTAATTAAATTAGCTTCCGACAAAGAGGCTTCATATAAATTAGCTCCCCGCAAATTCGCTTGTGTTAAATTCGCTCCATTGAGATTAGCACTAGTAAGAACAGAGCCACATAAATTAGCCCCTTGTAAATCTGCTCCTATCAAGTTAACACCACTTAAATCAACTGCTCTCAAGTCGATACCACTCAAATCACATCCGCTAAAATCCCGGCGCTGACAAAATTTATCTTTGATTTGACTTAATATTAATTCCTGTTTGTCAGCATAATTTTTCATGGTATTTACCTCAAAGTGTAAATAATCGTAAAAGTCTATTTTGAGAGTTACTGTATATCGAGAGTACACCCCAGACGGCAATCAGCTGAATCAAAAATCAGTAATAAATTGAGAAAAAATCGAAAATTAACGGAAAATGCACTGATTAAGTAGTTTACACAACAAAAAATGCTGACATAGGTCAGGAAAAATTGATAATGTAAAAAAATGTCATGCTTAAAAATTAATAACTGATTCGCTATATAGATTTCATCACTAACTATTTATGATTGCAGTAAATCCCAAAAAAATAAGATTGCAAATAATAAATAACTGAAAAAAGTAAATTTTTATCTAACCCCTATCTATAGGAGGATTTATTTAGTTCTCTCGGTAGATTAAAAGAAAACGGGGATTTCTGAATGTAAAAGTATATTTAATGGTGTATATAACTCTGCTATTCAAGAATTTTTCCAGTAATCAAACCTCAGTTATTGAGCAAAATAGTCTCGTTCAGTTCATGTAAACCGACAAAATGCAAGATCAAGAAAAGTTTGATTATCACCTCAGTAATCAGCAATTAAACAATGCTCCACGTAGCAGTACAAAAATGGCTACTACAGAAGAGGGGATGGTACTTTTATTGGCGGATGGCAGTGTTCAAGCATGTAATATCAGCGCTGGAAGTATTCTAGGACTTACAACAGAGCAAATACATGAATGGACTTGCCTTGATTTTTCTGAGCAGGCCAATTCAGACAAAGGATTGTACCTTGTTCATGAAAATGGTTCGCCCTTAACTGCTGCAACTCATCCAGCGATGATTGCCCTGCGTACAGGTAAGCCCTGCTCTAATATTGTTGGTTTCTATAAGCCAAACGCTGAGTTAATGTGGCTGTTAATGAACTCGCAGCCTTTATTTTTGGCACACGAAAACGTACCCTATGCAGTTGTATTTACCTTTACTGATATCACTGAGCAAAAACGAAAGCAGTCTGGAGACATTGATTTAGTAGGAAATGCTGTTGTCCAAGACATTTCTAAGTGTCAAACACTAGAAGTAAACATCACTGAATCTCAGCGGATGGAAGAGGCGCTACAAGAAAGTGAAACTCGCTTTCGACAATTGTTCGACTCTAATATTATTGGTATTGTCTTGGCAGATTTTGAAAAAATTATAGAAGCTAACGATGTTTTTCTCCAGATGGTGGACTATAGCCATGAGGATTTGCTAGCAGGAAAGCTCAGTTGGCGGCAAATGACACCTCCCCAATATCACTATTTAGACGACAACGCATTACAAGAACTTTTAAAGTTCGGTTGTTTTGCTCCCTTTGAAAAACAGTATATCCGTAAGGATGGCAGTCTGATTCCAATTTTGATTGGTGGCGCTCTTTTGCAGCAGTCTCCACCTACTTGTGTCTGTTTTGTCATGGATTTAACTGAGCGCAAACATTCTGAAAAGTCCTTGCGCGATGTTTTACAAAGACTCACTTTCCATGTAGAAAACTCCCCATTGGCAGTAATTGAATGGGATCACGAATTTCGCATATCTCGTTGGTCTTATGAAGCCGAGCGAATTTTTGGTTGGCAACCGGAGGAAGTCATCGGTAAGAAGTTGAGCGATTGGCAGTTTATCTTACCGGAAGAAATAGAGGTTGTAAATGATGTTGTTAAGCGGTTATCTAACGGCAGTGAAACACAGGTTGTTTCTCGAAACTGTAACTATGCCAAAGATGGCTCTATTGTTCATTGCGAGTGGTATAATTCTGCCTTATGTGACGAATCTGGCACATTAATTTCAGTACTATCCCAGGTACTAGATGTGACAGAACGCAAACGAATAGAAGCTGCATTACAGGAAAGTGAACAATTATTTCGTCAAATGGCAGATGCATCTCCTTCCCTAATATGGATGTCGGACACAAACCAACTCTGTTATTACTTCAATAGACCTTGGCTGGAGTTTAGAGGTCGTACAATGGAGCAAGAAATGGGTCATGGTTGGTTGCAAGGTGTACATCCTGATGATTTACAGCGTTATTTTGATACTTATATAAATGCGTTTAACGCCCGTCAAGAATTTAGAATGGAGTATCGGCTCAAACGTTTTGATGGCGAGTATCGTTGGGTTTTAGATATAGGAATGCCACGTTTTACCTCAGAAGGCAATTTTCTGGGTTATATCGGTTCATGTATTGATATTAACGATCGCAAACAAGCAGAGGCAGAACGAGAACTCATGCTAGCGCGATCGCAGCAATATGCTAACCAACTGCATGGGCTGACCGAGGCAGCATTAACAATTAATTCAGCACTATCTATAGAAGAAGTTATACGTATAATTACAGAACAAGCACGCGCTATTATCGGCGCACACCAATCTGTTACCAGTATGACAATTGATCAAAACTGGGCACAGTCGATTAATTCAATTTCGCTCTCAGATAAATATGCTGCATGGCAAAATTATTTTGGAAAACCCGATGGTTCGGGTATTTATGCTTACATTTGCCAAATGAATTCCCCTATGCGGATGACTCAAGCTGAACTCGAAGCTCATCCTCAGTGGCGGGGTTTTGGGCAGGAAGCCGATAAGCATCCACCAATGCGGGGATGGCTAGCCGCACCTTTGATTGCGCGAGATGGTCATAACATCGGACTGATTCAATTAAGCGATAAATACCAAGGTGAGTTTACTGAAGAAGATGAAGCTATTATTGTCCAATTAGCTCAGATGGCATCAATAGCCATTGAAAACACCAGACTTTACGAAGCTGAACAACGGGCACGTACTCAAGCCGAAGAAGCCAACGGTATTAAAGACCAGTTTCTCGCTGTGCTTTCCCACGAACTGCGCTCCCCATTGAATCCTATCTTGGGTTGGTCTAAGCTACTCCAAAGCCGGAAATTTGATGCCTCAAAAACAGCAACAGCCCTAGCAACCATTGAGCGAAATGCCAAATTACAGGCTCAATTGATTGAAGATTTGTTGGATGTGTCGCGTATTCTTCAAGGGAAGTTGACATTAAATGTTAATACTGTCGATGTGGTATCCACAATTTCTAGTGCCCTGGAGACAGTACGTTTAGCAGCCGAAGCAAAATCCATTGATGTAAATTTTGAATCTATCGAGCCTCAAAAACAATCTCCCCATTCAACATTCTTAGTAATGGGCGACCCTAATCGCTTGCAGCAAATTATCTGGAATTTACTCTCTAATGCTGTCAAATTCACACCCCAAGGTGGACAAGTACAAGTTTACCTAGAGCGTATTGATTCTTATATTCAAATCCGAGTTGTGGATACAGGTAAAGGAATTGATCCTAACTTTTTACCCCACGTATTTGATTACTTCCGGCAAGCAGATAGTGCCACTACCAGAAAATTTGGGGGATTGGGACTGGGACTGGCGATCGTGCGACAATTAGTAGAACTCCACGGAGGTACAGTCCTGGTAGAAAGTCCAGGTGAAGATCAAGGAGCGACATTTACAGTCCAGTTACCACTTTTGACAACACAAATGGCAGCAGCAAAAGGGTCAAAAGAAGGAGGAATAACCTCCAATTGTAGCCTTCAGGGAATGAAAATCTTGGTTGTGGATGATGAAATTGATTCACGGGACTTTATCAGCTTTGTCCTGCAAGAAGAAGGGGCGGAAGTGATATCAGTCTCCTCCGCTATTGAAGCGTTGCAAATATTAGCAGATTTTCAGCCAGATGTGCTGTTCAGCGATATTGGTATGCCCGAAATAGATGGCTATATGCTGATTCGCCAAATCAGAGCTTGGGCACCAAATGAAGGTGGACAAATTCCCGCGATCGCTCTGACGGCTTATGCTGGAGAATATAACCAGCAACAAGCGATTTCCGCAGGTTTTCAGATGCATGTCACTAAGCCAGCGGAACCTTCTGAGCTAATTGCCGCTGTTAATAGACTGACGAAAAAGTTAGTTGTCAGTAGTTAGTTGTAAGTTGTCAGTTGTAAGTTGTCAGTTGTAAGTTGTCAGTGGTCAGTGGTCAGTTGTCAGTTGTCATTCTTCTTGCTCCCCCTGCTCCCTGCTCCCCTGCTCCTCTGCCTCTACTCTTCGCCCCAAGTGCGTAACTGGAAGTACACTAGTACTAAAGTAAATGCTAATAGTACTGTTGCTGCTGCTGCTGCATAACCAAAGTCAAATTGAGCAAAAGCTTCTTGGTAAATGTAATAAACCAGCAAGTTAGTAGAATTTAATGGGCCACCGCCTGTAATCACGTAAACTTGCTCAAAACTCCGCAACGTGAAAATAGCTGTCGTAACTGTGGCAAATATTAAAGTAGGTTGCAATCCCGGTAAGGTAACATGCCAAAATTGCTGCCAAGCATTAGCTCCATCGAGTTCTGCTGCTTCATAGCGGCTGGGAGGAATTGCCTGCAACCCTGCCAAGAATACCACCATATTAAAACCTAGTTGTTTCCAAATACTCAATATAATCAATACTGGCATTGCCCAAAATGTGTCTCCTAGCCAGGAAATTGGTGGAATGCCAAACACATCTAAAAATGCATTTACAGGCCCGGTGTTTTGGAACAACCAGCGAAATCCTAGACCAGCCGCGACCAGAGAAATGATTGAAGGCAAAAAATAGGCACTCCGCAAGATTCCCCGCAAAGCATGGGAACGGTCTAATAGTACTGCTAACCCTAATGGTATGACTAAACTCGGAATGACAGTGGCAACAGTAAAATAAGCAGTGTTACCCAGAACTTGCCAGAAGTCAGAAGTCAGTAACAAGCGCCAGTAGTTTTTTAAGCCTATCCAATAAATTCCAGAGGAGGTGAAACTACCAGCGGTGAAACTGAGGTAAAACAAATAGGCAATTGGCCAAATAACAAAGATGCCGAGCAAAACTAATGCCGGTGTAAGAAAAGTCCAAGCGGCAAATGTATCATTATCTAACCACGACTTAGTATTATATTTCTTTTGCATCTATAATTTTTTCTCCTTGCTGTTATGACCCTCCGCCCTGATTCTACCTTTAGCTTGGTTTCTCCCAGCATTAGCAATGACCCATGTTCTCAAGACAATCCTGTAAAACTGGGAATTATGGCTTCTGGTAATGGCAGCAATTTTGAAGCAGTTGCTGAAGCGATCGCAACAGGGCAAATCAACGCCCAAATTCAAGTTTTAATTTATAACAACCCTTCAGCTAAAGCCCCAATACGGGCAGCCAACAGAGGCGTAGAAGCGGTTTTGTTAAATCACCGCAACTACAACAACCGCGAAGTTTTTGATGAGCAAATTGTCCAAACTTTAAGACAATATGATGTCGAATGGGTGATTATGGCAGGTTGGATGCGACTAGTGACACCAGTATTAATTGATGCCTTTCCCGACAAAATCATCAATGTCCATCCTAGTTTATTGCCCAGCTTTAAAGGAGTTAATGCTGTAGAGCAAGCTTTGGCCGCTGGAGTCAAAATTAGTGGCTGTACAGCTCATTTAGTTTGTTTAGAAGTGGACAGCGGCCCAATATTAATCCAAGCAGCGGTGCCTGTGTTGCCAGACGACACATCAGAAACACTGCACGCTAGGATTCAACTTCAAGAACACCAGATTTTGCCACAAGCGATCGCACTTGCAGCACAAAGGTAATTTGGTCTTTTTTGACTGTGCAAATTTTGGTTGTTAAAAATTCTCAATTAAATTTTTAATTGAGGATTTATAAACTTATTCCACTTCATTAAAAAGATGTTCTTCTAATAGTGGTTGTACTTTGCGGAACTCTTCTGGAGACAGTAATTCAGGTTGACCTGTTGACGACATCCGGGCAAAAAACAGCAGGGGATCAAGAGGCGTATAAATGGCGTACTCTTGATCTTCATGAAAAAAGTTGGCAAGTAGCTGTAATTGCTCTGGCTCTAATTCTGCCTCTTCGTCTTCAATTTCTAAGGTGAAAAGTTCTGACTCTTCAACTGGAGGTAAATCTCCTGCAACAGTCAAAGCATAGGCGCTATTTTTTACAATGAGGTTCTGCTCAGCTAAGACAGCTTGAGCAGTGCCAAAAATTTGGTTAATAATGGCATCATCGTCTACTAGAACCGCCTCTTCTTCCTCGTCTTCACCTTGCCAAGCAAAAATTTCTATGGGTGAATCTACAGGAAGTAGTAAAACATATTCTTGGTCATCTACGGAGAGCGAGTGTTCAATATAACATTCTAGCGATCGCCCTGTGTCATCGGTCAGAGTGATGGAACCTGCATGAGCGCGATCATTTTCTTCAGGAAATGGAGAGGGAAACATAACCGAATTGTGAAACTTTATAAATACCAGTAACTGTAAAAATCGCTTTACTGTTTAATGACATATTATGATGCCAAAAAAATAGCTTCAGACGGAAATACAAATACTGGGTAATAGACTTCAGAATATCATGTTAAAAGTACTAATATTCTATAGCTGCTGCCAATGATTTGCGAGAGTTGGCTCGTTTAGTATCCAGCCATTGTTGCAAAATTAAAGAAGCTGCCTTGCGGTCAATTAAGCCTTTATGCCTTGATGGAGAACGGTTCTCAGCTATGAGCATTTGCTCTGCTTGAAATGAGGTTAATCGCTCATCTACGTATTCTATAGGCAGTTGGAGAGCCTTAGCGAGTCTCTTGGCAAATTTTTGTACTTGACGGGCTTGAAATCCTAAAGAGCCATCCATTGAGTAAGGTAAGCCAATCACCAAAATTTCTACCTGACGCTCATTAACTATGCAGCGTATTTGCTCGACATCTCGGTCAAAAGACGTGCGCTCAACTGTAGTAATACCCGTAGCAATCAAACCCGTGCGATCGCATCCAGCTACACCAATCCGCTTGCTGCCAAGATCTAACCCTAATGCTAAAATTAACGGCTTTGGTTGCTCTTGCGTTGTCACATTAGTTCTCCTGATTGACATCGGTAGATTCAGGCTGGCAAGATGCTTCCTGGCTACAGTTTTTGCATGTAAAGTTAATCGGTTCAGCCTTGCTTGGCACTACTCTTTCTGACGCTGGCTGTTTTCCTGGTTGTACCCATGACATACCGCCCGGTATTGGTTTACGAGCTGGTTGTAAACCTTGCAGCACTTCAGTCCACTGAATCCCTTCAAGTGAGACAAATTTAGATTCTCTGAGCTTATGCCAAACTGAGCGAGACATGACCAAAGTATGCTCGATACGTTTTGCTCCAATTCGCTCTAAATATTCTTCTCTTTCTGCTTGATAGTCTGAAGAAGCTAGTTGCAGCCCTTGCTGCGGGAAATCTTGAGCAATACGAGCCAGTTGTGAGAGTAGCTCTGGATACAGCCAAGTATAAGCAGGGTGAACCGTCAGCGTTGCGACGTGAGGAGATTCACCTTTGCGGTCAAGTTGCACCTGAAAGTAACCAATCGCCGCCTTGCGTTGGGGTTCAAATACATAACCACTCACAACTTCTATCTTAGTAATCCATTGCTTGACAGCATCTGTTAAAGCACTGAATAAGCTGGTTTTGAAATCGCGAGTATTGCGATCAAACACCTGACGCACCAGAGGTGGCATTGACGCTGTATCTAATTGATACAGTAACTGAGCATCGGCATTACTTACTGGTAGCAAATTAGGCAAGTCTGGCTCTGCTTGTGCTAATTCAGTCAGTAATTCCGGTTCAATTTCCCAATATGTCATTTCTGCTAGGCGCTGAAATCCATTTTGCCGATAAAGTGCCAGCGCTTCTTTGTCATTCACATTTACTTCTAATAGCCAAGTGCGAGCTTCTAAAATCGACTCAAAGCAATGACGTAAAAGTTGGGAGCCAATTCCTTGTTTATCGGTACCACGCTCCAGCATTACCCGATCAACCCGCCAAGTACTGCGTGTACGATTAAATGGCGACACTTGAATCATTCCTAAAAGCATACGCCCTTGCTCTGCTACGTATGCACAGAAACGATACTGTAATGGGTTGGGAAACCAACTCAAAAACTTGAGTAACCCATACCAGCGGCGCAGCCCTTGCATCTGGCGTATGTCTAAGCCAGCCCAGTTTGGGGCAGAGTCCGTGAATGACTCTTGAGTTATTCGCTCAATTCCGTCTAAGTCCCGGTACTGGACTGGACGGACGACAACGCTGAGATTTCGAGGAAGTAATGAAGTCATTTTGATTCGAGCTGCCATTTAGCCCTAACTAAATTGGGTCAGAGGAACTCCTGCCTTATTTTAACGGCTTTGGACTCCTTGCTATTGCTCCAAAAGGGTGATTTTTTTAACTAAAATACTTAGAAAAACAAAAAAGCAGACCTAATGAGCGCACCATTGGTGTTAGCTCAATAATATCTGCTTTTATTTTATTTGAATTTTAGTTAAAGTTTGTATACTTTACAGACCCTGCCGAGAAATTACCTTTTCAAAGCTAGCTTGGGTCTGATGGAGTAATTGTTCCCGGCTATCTTCAAGTATCGGCTTCAGGGTTGGAACCAGATTGCGAGCTTGCAAAGTCATGTGAAGTTGCAGATGGGCAACATATTCACTGAAATCTTCATTTGGTACAGATGCGCTCGTTAAGAAATTAGATTCCACTGCCACTGTGTTCTCCTTAGATTAATCCTGTGCTATTTCTTCACATCATCAAAACTTATCACGTTGCTTTTCCTAGCTTCTTAATTCGCAAAGAAGTTTAACGATTTTTGAGATACCAGCTTTGAGATAGAGAGCAGGCAGCATGAAAGGCAAGAAGAATAACAACTGACAACTGACAACTGACAACTAACAACTGACAACTGAATTCTACTCAATCTTAAAATTGAAGGGTAAGCGAGCGTAAATCCCTTGAGGATCATTCATCTTTTGTAGAATCGTAATTTCCTGTTGAATTTTCTGAAATTCGGCAGTTAAGGGATTAGTTGATTTAATTTGTGCGCCTTCAATCCCTAAAACGGTGCGTGTTTCGTCAATTGCTCGTCCAAAAAAGCGTTCTCCAAAGCTGCTTTCTTGAGGATACTCTTGTAATTTCCAATCTTTGCCCAGTTTAGCTTGCTTGGCAGTGTATTCGATCGCCGCATTCAAACCGCCTATTTCATCCACCAAACCGATTTTTTGGGCCGCCACACCTGACCAAACCCTACCTTGGGCAATCTCTGCTACTTTTTGGGCTGGTATTTTTCGTCCTTGAGAAACTTTATTAAGAAACAAATTGTAAATACGGTTTACACTACGCTGATAAAGTGCTAACTCTTGGGGTGACTTGGGACGAGAAACTGTTTGATTATCAGCATAGCGTCCAGTTTTGACCGTATCCCAAGTAATGCCATTATCATTAGCTAACTTTTGACCATTAAATAAAACTCCAAATACACCAATTGAGCCTGTAATTGTATTCGGTTCTGCAAAAATGCGGTTGGAATCGCTAGCAATCCAATAACCGCCAGAAGCTGCGACATCACCCATCGACACAACAACAGGTTTTACTTCACGAGTCAGCCGCACTTCTCGTTGCATTACTTCAGATGCTGTAGCACTACCACCAGGGCTGTTAATTCGTAGTACAACGGCTTTGATATCTTGATCTTGTCGTAGTTTGTTGAAGATTTTGGCAAAGCGATCGCCTCCTACTTGTCCATCTTCGCCTTTGCCATCAACGATTTCGCCCTCTGCATATACCACAGCAATTTTATTTTGAGAATCGCGCTCTACACTTAGAGACTTGTTGGGAACTCTAGCGTATTCAGTCAGATCAATTTGGCGGAACGTTTTAGCTTCTTGATCGCTAGCGGTCAATTTTTTCAAATCAGTAACTACTTGATCGGTGTAAGCTACTTGATCCACTAAACCATTAGATTTAGCTGCTTGAGCTTCTAATATAGCTTGACTATCTGCGATCGCTTGCAGCTTTTGGGGATTAATTTTTCGGCTAGTTCCTACTGTAGTTCGCCATTCTCCCCAAACGTCATCTAATAATTTCTGTGTTTGTTCGCGGTTTTCTGGGCTTAGTTTAGTGAGAAGAAATGGTTCTACTGCGCCTTTAAATTTTCCTACCCGCACGACTTGAACACCAATGCCATATTTCTCCAATGCTCCGGTTAAGAATATTGGTTGGCTACTCAAACCGTTGATTTCCATCATCCCTAAAGGATTAAGCACGATTGTATCTGCTACCGAACTTAGGTAATATTCTTTCTCTGACCAGTCCATACCATAAGCCACAACCTTTTTTCCACTAGCGCGGAACTCTTCTAAGGCTTTGCGAATTTCTTTAAGAGAGGCAAAGCCTAAGCTATTAGTTGTACTTGTACTTGTGGCATCTAAATAAATACCAACAATGCGGGAATCCTGTCGCGCTTTTTCTAGATTATCTAGAACGCTACGGAGGGTCATCCTTTCTTCTTTTACACCTGAGAAAGTTTGCTGAAATACCTCGCTAGAACTGGGTTCTCTATCGGTAATTTTCATTGACAAGTCAAAAACAACTATTGACTTATCTTTCACTGCTGGCCCAGTATCTTTAGAAGTCGCAACTGCGAATAACAACAAAAATAGTCCTGTAGTACCAATACCGCAAAAAACCATTAGTCCTAGTAAACTACCTACTAAGCTAGCTAAAGTTTGTTTAAGAAAATTACTCATTAGTTATTTAGTTATCAATCAATAGATGACCTATCTGGAAAATTGGCGGTAGAGTAGTAAGACTTTTCCCCATGCTCAATACCCATTAAATTTATTGTATTCTTTGTAAACTTGCAGAATTTTTCAAGTTTTACAAGTTGGTGTTGCTAGTAAAAAACAACACAGTAGTGATTTTAGCAATTAACATCTCAACTAAGTTATGGAGTCAACCTGAAGTATTGTGTGCCATCAGAGGTATTGAGACTCTACTCACTTTTTTAGCGCTTATTTCAACATAATAGACTTGTACGGAATCGTACCGACATTTTCATCTTAATTTTTTACTGTAGAAGAGCGTCAGGAGTTTCGTTCCAAACTCAGCCAGTTGGGTAACAGTGAATTTGAGTATGTGCAAGAGTGGACATTAAAAATACAGCCCCGCAACACTGAGCCTTTTGATGCAGGTATAATTGTAGCTCCTCTTTACGACGTTAAACGCAAGTTCACAGCCTGGCGGTGGATCATTGTGCGTGACATTACTGAAATTGAACAAAGCAAGCGAGCAGAGGAGCAGATATAATGAATAAGCACTTTCACACAAGTGTGTAGAGCCTACTTTAAAGTAATCGGTTGAAACTAGAAATTAAGCCTAATATTCTATTCTAACAAAATGAATTTGATATATTGCACAAGTCTCAACCAGCGGATTGCAAAGGCGTACAAAGTCTATATTTATCTGGCCAGGGCAAACTCTTTATAGCTATGATTTTACCAAAAAGCGATCGCCTCTTAAAAATAAGCAGGCGATCGCTTTTATGCACTCTTGGTCAACCAGTATTGGTGAAAATTACCGAGCAGCTTGTTGGCTAATTTCAGGTCGGACAATATAGTTATAAGCTTCCGCATTTTCAGGAAGAGGTTCTATCCTATCTTGAGCAACCAACGCCTGATGAATTAAAGCAGCGGCTGTTGCGCGTTTCAAAGGCTGATTAGGATTTAAAAGCTTAGGATTTGGATAATTAACCACCATATTTTTTTGTGTGGCTATTCCTACATCATCGACGGCATCCTTAGGAACCCTTTGAGAATCTTGATAATAGTCACTAACAATTGCTGCAACAGGTTCTTGAACAGCAGTTGTTTGAGATTCTACTGGGGGAGGGGTAGGCGCTTTTGCAACCTTCGCTTGAGGCACTATTAAAGGCTGCATCAAGGAAGTAATTGCTAAAGGAAAATATATAGGTTTTTTAGCTATACGACGTGTAGGTGCTGTTGTAGTCGTTTGTTGAGTTTTTGGTGCCAAATTTAGCCCATTAACTAAAGTAACTATCGCCTCAACCCTGGAAACTGGCTGATTTGGGCGAAATGTATTACTAGGATAGCTACTCATAAATCCTTGTTGGTAGGCTTCTTCAATTGCAGGTTCAGCCCAGTAGCCATCAGGCACATCTTGATAAACACTTCCACTTGGTATTTGTCGCACTTGTTCTTGATTAAAAGCTTTGCGAATCATTGCTGCAAATTCATCACGCTGTACAGCCTGTTCTGGTCGAAACGTTCCATCTGGATATCCAACAACTATACTTCTTTGGGCCATACGCTGAATGAATGGTTGTGCCCAATAATTAGGTGGAACATCAGGAAAACTAGTTTGTACTGAAGGAGTTTGAGCAGTTGTACTTACTGCTAGCCCTAAAGTTAATAAAGATGCACTTAATGCTGATAAGTTAGAGAAAATAGACATTATATAATGTCCTCCTTTAGTGTCTAAATTTTTATAAAAAAGTAAGTTAAATTAAGTTAAAGATTAATAATTTTAATCACAGTATTAAATAAATTATTATTTGTAAAATCTTCTCTTTTTATTTACTATTATTCTGAACGAGACGCTACACTCTCTTTTGTGTTCGATGTTTGGAAGAGGAATTTTTCAGCAGCGTAGCTATTAAATTTTTTATCTTAAGGGCAACATCTTACAATCTACTTACAATCTATTTAAATTATCATTCAGAATACTTAATTTTTGCATCCCCTAAAGGTATTAATTTTTGATTTAATTCAATTCAGCCATCAGAAAGATGGAGTAATACGATAAAGGTTTAGCATAGGAAGTGTAGACAGTGAGCTAAAAAATAATTATGACTCTTTATAAACTGGAAGATTTTGCTACCAACTATAAAGATACTGATTTTGATAACTACGACATCAAAAATTTTGATGTCTATTCAGATATAAATGACGAAAAAGTTGGCACTGTAAAAGATATTTTAGTAGATGATTCAGGTTGCTTTCGCTATTTAGTTGTTGATACAGGCTTTTGGATTTTTGGTAAGCAGGTGTTGTTGCCAATTGGACGCTCACGCACCAGTTATTCTGATAGACGGATCTACGCAACAGGCTTAACCAGAGAGCAAGTAGAAAACTTACCTGATTTCCATAATTTGGAACGTGTTGATTACGATTATGAGGAACAGTTGCGCGGAGTTTATCGGACTCCCACAAGAGAAATGCCTTTAGAGACATCAACACCTTTAGATGTACAAACTCCTGTAGAAAGCTCAGCACCTTTAGACACTCCAGCAGCTTATACTGAGCCGGCAAGAAGGGAAACTACACCCATGCCAAGGCCTACTTATGAACGTGAGACTTATACTTACGACAAAGAACCAGATTTGTACAATATGAATGAGCAGAATCATCAAAGTCTCAAATTGTACGAAGAACGGTTAGTTGCAAATAAATCTCGCGTTAAAACGGGAGAAGTAGCAGTTGGCAAACATGTTGAAACTGAGAGGGCACAAGTTTCAGTTCCAATCGAAAAAGAGCGAGTAGTGATTGAACGTACTACTCCCACAGATGCAGGTAGGACAGTTTCTCCCGGTGATGTTGACTTCCGTGAAGGAGAAGTTGCTCGTGTGGACATTTACGAAGAGACTCCTGATATTCACAAGGAAGCTGTTTTGCGTGAGGAAGTTAGAGTCAAGAAAGTTGTAGAACAAGATACAGTAGAGGCTCAAGAAACCCTTCGCCGTGAAGAATTAGACATTAATAAAAGCGATGAATCAATCAAGGAAAGAAGAATATAGGTAAAAAGCATTGATTGTTTTTCTGTTAAAAGAACAGAGATTGTAAAAAGGGTTATCAATTAGTTGATAACCCTTTTATGCTTTGTGTTTTTTATAAAAAAGAAATAGAAAATATAAAACCCGCCGGGGCGGGACTTCACACAACAAAGTATTAAAACTATTAATTTAGCCGAAATACTTGATTTCTGCTTCTAATTGACGAATCAGCCTTTCGTCACCACTAGCTTTGGCTACTTGCAGTCTATGTTGTAGGCTTCTTTGGATATTTTGTCTATGTGCTTCTTTGGCTTGACTAGCAACTTGCATTCTATTTTGGCTCATAATAGTTAACCTCTTAAAAGTTTCTCTTTATGTCTTGTCTTCCTAACATAACATATATTCTGTAGCAACAGCTACAGAATATTATGATTTATTATATTTTATTGTCAAGCTATGTTCAATCGCCCAACTGATCAACGAGCAATTCTGACTGTGCTAAGCGATTTTGGCGATCGCGATGTGTATGTTGGCGTGGTTAAGGGAGTAATAGCTCAAATCAACCCTAAACTGACGGTGGTAGACTTAACACATCAGATTCCGCCGCAAAACATCGCCGCAGCTAGATTTTGTTTGATGAATGCTTATCGCTATTTCCCGGTAGGGACAGTACATATCGCAGTGGTAGATCCAGGGGTAGGTAGTAGACGCAGGGCGATCGCAGTAGAATTTGCTCAAGGTTTTCTCGTAGGGCCAGATAATGGCATATTCAGTGGAGTATTAACTCAAAGTCCAGCAATTGCAGCAGTTGAACTCACAAATCCTGATTATTGGCGAACCCCTCAACCAAGCAAAACTTTTCACGGTAGAGATATCTTTGCACCAGTGGCAGCTAATCTTGCTAGTGGTATCTCTCTTAAAGAGCTAGGACAAGAAATCTACCCAGAAACTTTGGTAAAGCTGGATATAGATATCTGCAACAAGACAGCTACTGGTGTGATGGGTTGTATTCAATATATTGATTATTTTGGCAACTTAGTGAGTAACATTCCAGGAAGTTATGTGCAAAGTAAAAGCTGGTGTGTGCAAGCTGCTGGGTTGACTATACCGGGTGCTGAAACCTATAGTGATGTCAAAATTGGCGCAGCCATTGCTTTAATAGGGAGTCACGGCTGGGTAGAAATTGCCATAAATAGCGGTAATGCACACTTACAATTGCAGATTAACTTACCAGATCAGTTACAAGTTTTATTTTTGGAAAACAACCAGACTCCAGAAAATAGATAAATTCCCATCATAGGTTTTTGCCTAAATTCTAGAATGTAATTAATCATGTAACCTAGAGATAACATCAAGTGCAGTTAACTGCCCGCAATAGTAAAAAGTAACCTGTCAGCCAGTTCTCGTTAAATGCTACAAGAAAATTAACAGTATTATTTTTTGATATGACTACACAAACACTATCTGCACCGGAAGTTTATCAAGGTCAATTTGGGGAGTTTACCATTAATCAAAGCGATCGCACTGGGGTAATGATCTACCGCGCTGGATTAATGATAGCTGCACTGAGTTTTACTGTAGGCAGTGGTTTGGTGTTGTTAAACAATAATCCATCTGTCCTTACCCTACTCACACCTTTGTATGCCTGCTTTAGTCTTGCTCTTGGTGTCAGTTTATTGACCATTCATATTTACATGGCTTTATTACACCGACTTTTGCAAATTTTTTGGGCGATCGGTAGCATTACCTCAGTAGTACTGGCATTATCTAGTAGTGAACCTTTAGCTGTCACGATTTATAATCAGCCTCTGACTTTATTTGGCGTAGGTTTTATCTTCGTTGCTTTGACAGGTATTTATTTCAAAGAAGCTTTTTGCTTTAATCGTTTGGAAACTAAAGTATTAACCGTCACAGTCCCACTATTATTGTTAGGACATTTAGTCGGAATTTTACCAACGGTAGGGGAACAAATTTTATTAGGAGTTTGGGCGGTTTTATTTTTGGTATTTGCTCTGCGTAAAGCAATGCAAGCAATTCCTCCAGATATTGGAGATAAATCTGTGTTTGCTTATTTAAAAGAACAAAATTCAGCCAAGGCTTAATGCAGTAGACCTCAAATGTGATTATACAAAATCATGAGGTTTTATGATCAAAACAAGGCTTAAAAGAGTATCTTGAATGAATTACAGAACGAATAAAGTTCATATCCACTGCGCTGTATTTATCCACCTGATAGGTCTTTCAGCCCATTTCATCGTATTTCGTCAGAGACTTTTCTAAACAAGTCTTCAATTTTGCAGACAGAATTTGCACGTTTGGCTCTTTGAGTATGGAGTCGTGAGTACCAGGGATATAATGAACATCCAACTCTCCAGCCACCAAATTAGCCCAGCCTAATTGGGTAATATGTTTAGAGCTTGGAGTTTCCATTTTTTCCACCTGTTCCTCAATCTGCATAAAGGTCATTTGTCCTGGATAAATCGACGGAACATATTTTTTTAAAGCCTGTATATTAACTTCTCTAATATATCGGTTACGGTAAATGCGAGGAAATGGCAGCCCAAAAAATAGGTGAAATTTGTAGCTAATACCTATGAACTTATTTAGCAGCCACTTGTCCAAATTTTTGTCATGAAGATAAGCAAGTCCTGTTTGGAAAAAGGTCTGCAAATGAGTCAGTATTTCCTTTGAGAATGACAATTGTTTGATATGAGCCGGAGCAGAGCTATGAAATAAAGTCAGTAGACCTACTTTTTGACCTTGTTTGTGCAGTTGCTGTGCCATCTCAAAGGCTACTACACCGCCAAAAGAGTGTCCTCCTAGCAAATAAGGGCCATTGGGCTGAAGAGTTTGTACCTCTTTAAGATAGTGAGATGCCATGTCTTCAATTCGAGTGTAGGGAGCCTGTTTTCCATCCAAGCCTTGAGCTTGTAGACCATAAACGGGTTGCTCAAAACCGAGATGACGTGCTAAATCCTTATAGGAGAGAACATCTCCAAAAACGGCATGGATCAAAAATAATGGTGGCTTAGTGCCACTAGGCTGAATCGCCACAAGGGAAGACCAAGATGCTAATATTGTTGACTGACGAATTATGTCAGCAAGTTGCTTAATTGTTGGTGCTTGGTACAAGATAGATAAGGGCAAATTTTGACCCAAAGTCTTCTCGATTTCTGTGAACAAGTGTACCGCCAGCAAAGAATACCCTCCCAGGTCAAAGTAGTTATCATTCATACCGATGGGTTGGATACCCAAAACTTTTTCCCAAATTTCTGTCAGTCGCAGTTCTAAATCATCCTGAGCAGCTACTTTGGTGGCTGGAATTGCTTGTCTAATTTGGTTCGGTGCGGGTAAACTGTCTCGGTCTATTTTGCCGTTGGGGGTCAGAGGTAAAAACTCTAGGATCACAAAAGAAGAAGGTATCATGTAGTCGGGTAGCTTCTGCTTAAGAAAACGACGCAGTTCATCGTTTGTAGGGATCTGTTGATGAGGAACAAGATAGGCAACTAATCGTTGGTCGCCAGGAAAATTTTCACGGGCAATAACTACCGTCTGGTGTATGGCTGGATGTTGATTTAATATAGTTTCAATTTCTTCTAGTTCAATCCGAAAGCCTCGTACTTTCACTTGGTGGTCAATACGGCCAAGGAACTGGATATTACCGTCATTTAAGTAACGTACCAAGTCTCCAGTTTTGTAAAGACGTGCTTTAACTTCAGAGCTAAAAGGGTCGAAAATGAACTTTTCTGTAGTCAGTTCTGGACGGTTCATATAACCTCGCGCTAGACCAATACCGCCAATATATAATTCACCTGATTCACCAACCGGCACAGATTGCAAATTTTCATTGAGTATGTAAATCTGTACATTGGTAATAGGGCGACCAATGGGAGCAAAGGCGTAATTAGTGCCGCGCTGGCAAGTCCAGAATGTGGTATCAATGGAAGCTTCTGTTGGTCCATAACAATTATGTAAAACATTGTCTAAATTCAGTTTGGCAAAGAAACGCTCTATAAGTTCAACAGGTAAAGCTTCACCACCACAGATAATGTGCCTAAGAGATTGGCAATTCTCAATACCCTTCTGTTGCAGTAAAACACGAAGCATGGAAGGTACTAAGGCAAAAATGGTAATTTGGTGTTCGGTAATTACCTTTACAAGATAGGCGGTGTCTTGATATCCACCAGGGCGAGCTATAATCAATTGCCCTCCGAAGCACAATGGCCAGAATATCTGCCATACTGAGGGGTCGAAGCTAAAAGAAATATTCAGTAAAACTTTGTCTGCTTGAGTTAATCCAAAGGTTTCTTGCTTCCAGTAGAGTTGATTACAGATACCCGCATGAGGAATCATTACACCTTTAGGGTGGCCTGTAGAACCAGATGTGTATATTACATAAATGAGGTCATCAGCCGTTGTCTGATTTATAGGGTTTTGTTTATTGTTATGAGTGTTGTTTTGCCAGTTTGAGTCTAGACAAACGACTTGTGCTTCATGCGGTGGTAGCTTGTTAATCAAATTTTCTTGGGTTAATAAGACTGGTGTCTGGGTGTCTGAGAAAATGAAGGCTAAACGCTCTAAAGGATATGCCGGATCTAAAGGTACATAAGCGCCTCCAGCCTTGAGAATCCCTAGGAGTCCTACAATCATCTCCAACGAGCGCTCCAGACAAATTCCCACAAGTATATTAGGCCCAACCCCTAAAGCACGTAGCATGTGTGCTAACTGATTAGCATGTTGGTTTAACTGCTCATAGGTAAGTTGTGTGTTTTCAAATATTACAGCAATTGCTTGGGGCGATCGCTCTACCTGCATCTCAAACATTTGATGAACGCACATATACTTAGCTTCAACTAGCTGTGTGTCATTCCATTCCTGTGCAGTTGGAATACCTATGATGGAAGTTAAGTTATCTAGAGAAATATTTTGTTGAAATTCGGAATTATTATTCATAATATTTATTTTTTATCTGCGAGTGCATCTCACTTTTACACCAACATCCTAAAGGGTGTAGCTATACGGCAAACAAAGCCTGTAAAGACAGGCTTCCTTGCGGGACGCTACGCTCCAGACTTTTAGTCTGTGGGCAAATTTGTCAAACTAAGATACTCTACTTATCTGCGCTATCTCTTGTCATTTTTTTAGTTTGTTTAACTCCTAAAAAACTAGATCATTTTTCTTAAGGCATAACGAATCCTAGTTTTTTAGAAGTTCAGGTTAACGCAATTGCAATCATCGCCAGAAAACACACTGCTTTTGCTTTTCAGAAAGCTTTTCAGCAAGTATTAATAAATTCTCGTTAGTTAAGGGACGTTGGCAATAAAATGGGTGTTTTGGAGACTGAGAAGTGTAATCAAAAAATATTGCGAATCTATCTGAACTGGTAGGTATTTTTCCTCTATGAAAAATTTTTGCAGTGTCAGCAATAATTACTGTGCCAGAAGAGCCTGTACAAGATTTCCAATTTAATGGTGAGATAACCTGTTGCATGGTTTTGGCTTGAACATAACCATAGTTATATCTTAGAGAGCGAGTTATTGTTGAGCTAAAAGATAGGGGAATATATTGAAAGGGCCCACCATCATCATCTATATCATGTAAATAAACAATAACTTTGATCATTTTTCGGTCTTCCTTGTCTAAATGCCACAACCTCGTTTTTCGCTGGACTTGATTAGCAAGATCTCTACGAAAAGACGGATGATGATAAGCAACTGGCAGACCTAAGTAATTTTCAATAATATCAAGTAAACGTTGTTGTAATCCCCAGTAAAAAATTTCTGGATACTCCATTATTTGTTCATTTGTAGCGTGAGTTACAAATTTATGTTCATTTCCCGGAATGCTGTGGGGCATTTTTAGCATCAATTTTTTCGTCACCTGTAACATTCTGGGAGTAGAAGGAATGGAGAGTGCTGCCAATGAAGTTATAATAATTCCTTCATTTCTAAGAGTTTCAACTAAATTCTGGTCAGCAGTTGAGAGTAAAGGTAAATTATTAATATGTTTTTCTACTGACGCTTGATAATCAGTTTCAATTTTATTTCTCAAAAAAGGAATTTGATAAAAACTTTCTACAATCCGATTGCTAAATTTTTTTACCAAAATATTCATCTTTTTGAAGCTTTATTGAACTTTCTCTTAGACGATGCAATATTTGCCATTCCATGTGCCGTGATTTCGGTTGTGAGAGTAGTCTTTGGCGAGTCTGTTGTCTAAGTGCCAGTAGCCAACCAATCCTGGTTCATTACCCTGAAGGCGGTTATTCATGTAGGCACAAATTTGCTCTTGGCTGCGAACAATATTCCAGATGCGGAAATTATCTATCTTGCCTTTGAAATACAAATCACCCCACTTGCCAATGATGAGTTTTTTTAGAGGAATTTTAGGCCCATCGGAGATATTGTCGCTAGCCACAAGAGTACCGTTTAAATAAATCCCCTTGAATCTACCTCCTTTGCCTTGAGAAACTAGAGCGATGTGAGTCCATTTATCTAGGTACGAAGTGTAGTCTATCTCGACACCTCCTGTACGAGAACAGTTGCCATAATCCCAATAAAGCATTCGGTCAGACCAGGGTAAATGGACTTGAAAACGATTGGGATTTTCTTGAAAGCCAACGCAAAAAGTAACATTTTCTTGAATATCTGTGGTGTTGACCTTCACCCAAAGTTCAACAGTGACAGGCCCACCACTGTTCCATTCAAAGTTTTCGACATATACATAGTCATCTACTCCATCAAACTCAAATGCTCTTGATGCATAATCTTTAATATTAGTTGTTTTAAACTCATAAGATTGCTCTAACTGCTGATAAATATAAAGGTTTTGCACTTGCATACTCCTAAAATTGACAAACAATGCGTAGTTTACCGCCGTAGGCATCGCTACTTTAACTTGTCCTTATGAAAACAGAGCTTTAGCTTTTTTAAGCCTCTGCAATAACTTCTAAATAAACCATCTATTTATAATGTAATGTCTCAAAACGTCCATTTTCTTCCTTAAGCGTATGTGTTCAAATCCTGGGTTATAATTTTCGACTAATGTGAAACCGCTTATCTTGATCAGCGAACCACTACTTTTAATCCAATACGATCTAACAGTATTGATAAAATGAGAGAGATACTTAATAGTAAGCATAAACATAATATTTTTACTATAAAAATCTCATAAAGATTAAAATTTACTTCCAAAAATAGCTGTTCACTTAATGAAGCAAATATTTGATAGAGAATGCCATTAATACAAAAAATGCCTAAACTATATGTTGACAAAACTGATATTACGTTTCTCAACAATGGATTTATTTGATTCTCTTTAATAGATGCAAAACATATAAACATAACTAATACACTTAACATACAAGAAAACATAGCATAATCAAATGGTGGTATATCTCCTTGTAAGACTACAAAAGCATAGTAAGCTTCAAGCCCTTGTAAAACAGCATAAATTCCCAAAATTATTACTTTTGTATAAATGTGTAATTGAGATGATAATTTGACAATTGATGACCATTTTTTACAGCAGTATATGCCCAAAGCTACATAGACAAACCAGTAAATGAATAAAGGCCTATGTATAGATTTAAGGATAGAAATTATTTGGCTATATTCTGAACTCCAATGAATAGTATATATCCATATATAAACACTAGATTGAATTATTATTGTTATAACAAAATTGATATTTTTATAGAAACAAAGTCTAAAGATAACAAAAATTGGTATAAACTGTAATAGAATTAATAAATAATAACCACCAGTAAATATTTCTCCATTTAAAATACCTTCAAATACTTCAATCCAGGAAGATTTATTAATTAATTTTAGTAATGCTGTAATGATAAACCAAAATGTTGTCGGTATTAGAATACGTACTAAACGCTTTTGAACTACTGATAATGTAGAACTATTGTGTTTTGCTAATGCTTTCTCAAACAAAAAAAAATAAATTACTAAAAAAACTGGAACACAGAATCTTAAAGGAGAAAATAAAATCTCCATATATAATTGACTATCTATATAAGTTGTTTTTGGTACAAAAGTTGAATGAAAAGAAACTACTGCAACAATACTAATCGCTTTGAGTAGATCAAGAGAGAAAAGTCTATCTATTTTTTGATGAGTTGGTCTTTCTGATGATAATATTTGATGGAATAGTTTTTCTTGCATTATTTAATACTTCCAAATTCTTTTAATAATAAGTAATTAAAATCATAAATCTCAATTATTGGATGAATTTAACAGCCAATCATAACTGCTAGTTTAAAATAAAAAGCTATTGATCAATAATTATTGATACTAATTATAGTATTTTTTCATTTTTCCACAGGAGTTTAATTGTGTTAAATAAGATATTCGGAATCCGACCTGATGAAAATACTGCTAGTAAAATAGCATAAGAAAAAATTAGAATAATGGGTTGTGTAGATATAGTTATATATTGATCAGGCAAAGGCAAGAATAAAGCTAGTATTAGCGAGATACTAATAGCCAAAGTTGGCAAAAAAGTAGGTTTTATCAAAAATTTAATATCCCATCTAGTAACATGATGAATCGCCAACCAAAACCAAATAGTTGCACCAATACCGAGTACTAAAGCAACAGCGATCGCAACTCCTTTTGCACCTCCTAAGTTCACCCCAATAAAATAAGATAAAACTGTGATTGGAACTAACATCCAATTGATGAAGGCATTGGTCATGGGTTTATCTAAAGCCACTAATGTATTACCTAAAATAGCCATAATTCCTCTGGTGTAAGCAAAGGTTAAAAGAATCTGAAATAAGCTAACACTCTCTATCCAATCTTGACCGTACATTAGTGGAATAAACCAGGGTGCAATGACAAAAGCTATGCCATAAACAGGAGCAAAAATAATAGCATACAGTTCTAAAACCTGCGAAATAAATAGTTTTTGACCTACGTTATCTCTCTGGGACATCACAGAAAGAACTACGCGGTTAACTTGAGATAAAACATAAACAGGTGTCATCGCTAGTTGGTAAGCTAAGTTATAGTAACCGAGTGCTTGTTTTCCTAGCAGCTTACCGATAATTACATTATCACTCATCGTATTCATTTGAACTGCAAAGCTGGTGCTAACTATACCAATAATGAATTTCTTAACATCATTAACGGCAGTTTTATCAAGCTTATAACTGTAGGTAAAATGATATCTACTTAGATACTTCTTAAGTAAACTATCAACCATTACCATAGCGACTTCTCCCACTACAAAAGACCATACCCCCAGACCACTAAAAGCACAAATAATTGCAGATCCTACTCTTGTAAAACTTGCTAGTCCATCACAAATAGCTAGTTCTCTAAACTTCATTTGGCGTTGCATGACAGAGGTATGAGAACCAGCACCTGCACCAATCAGAAAAACTAATGCAGCAAAAGCTGTAAGTGGGAAAAGTATTGGTATACCAAAAAATATCGAAAGTGGAAAGCCTGCAAGAGACTGAACTATAAATAAACCAATGGATATGTTGATACCCAAGCTATAAACAGTATTAACAATTTGTTTATCCTCTAAGCCTCGTTGTACGAGAACTTGAGCAATTGCAGTATCCCGAAAGAGTATAGAAAAATTACTCAAGATTAATACCATTGCCCAAATACCAAAATCATCAGGTGATAACAAGCGAGCTAAAATAATTTGAGAAAGTAATTGAGCTACTTTCCCAACTACAATACTCATGCTCATCCATACACTAGATTTAAGTATTCTTTTCGAGTTAGTTGCAGTCATAAAAACTTTATTGAAAATGATTAGATTGTAAAATATAGCAATCCAAAGTAAGTCGTGGAAAGATACAGTGATTAAACGCTCCTACTCATAAGTTTTTTAGGCATTTGTTTTCTTACAAATGATTTAGGATTGTTATATATCTTTGTTCCGAACATAAACAAGAAGAGTAAAGGGATGAATTAGGTCGCCACGCCACTTACTACAAGTCGGAGAACCGCTAGGGCGCACTGGCTGCACCATTTCATTAGCTTTTTACCTCCCCCCTTACCCCAGGGCTGTTTCATTCCCTAAAAGGCGCTGATTTACAAGCGTTTCAAGCAAAAAAAACAGGTGACTAAAAAATCTGATTGGGCAAGAAAATGGTGAACGCACTTAAATTTGCTGGTTGAGGTGGTAGTTTTTCTTTTTCCCACTCAAGCAAATTTCTGATTCATACTCTTGACAAAATCTCTAAGAGATCGAATGAATCAGCCCTGCCCCTTACCCTTTTTCATAAACTGCATTAAAAGCTGTACTTAGTTTGTATCTGCTCAGGTAATTGTCTCAAAAATTTTGTGGCTCTAGCTTGAACATATTTATAATTTTTAGGTACACGTTTAGCTATATATCTTGCTAAGGCAATTTGGTAGCCAAACTTATACTGAATTGCAGAAAAAACATCAGGATTTACCCGATAAGCTGTAATTTTTTTTTGGTCTTTTAGCTTGGATACTTCACGATAATAGACGGGATGCTCCGCCCAAACACAGGCAAAGTGTACAAGAGCAGGAGACACTACCTTGCTGTCTTTTTGAAAAGTAGATTTACCTGTAATAACATCTACATCCAGAGAACCACGAAGACCGATAGGAGTTCGCATCATTTGGCCTTGATCTTGAAATAAAGTTTGATTGTGTAACATCATAGCTATAGCAATAATGCGTTCATCATTAGGGCCATCGCCACGAAATGCAGATATACCTAGCTTTTTCCAATCACGCAAAACTTCTAGTGCTGTTTCAAAAACTGCCTTAGCAGTACTACTTTGTTCAAAGTAATAAAGACCTCCATTAAATTTAGGTAATTTTGTCAAAGCAAATCGATTGAGTATGTCATCTACATTGATAAACGTATCTTTATCACCTGCTTGAAGATATACATCACCTGTAACACCAAAACTTCTCCCTTTAAAAGCATCAAAAATAAAGTTGATGTCTCTAACTGCTATGCAATCACTATCAATGTAAAGTGTACGTTTGAATGGAGAATAATCATAGAGATGAAGCTTTTGAACCACATTTGACCCGTATTCTTTTTTGCAACTGATCACATAATCGAAAAGCTCAAATAACTCTCTATCATGTTGATTGTCGGTAACAATAGCACGCGGAATTTTTGGTGAATGAAGACGTAGAGAACGTGCTAGAGACTTTGCCATTTCAATATAGTAAGATGCTCCGTAAGCATAGGTAATAACACCAGATTCTGTAATAGCCATTGTTTTCTCCTTATTAATATCCGAATTTTTGTTTTTTACTTACATGAAAAAATTCCGCTTTGGCAGTTTATACAGTTAATATTGAATAACTTCATGCATTAATTTGGTAAAGCCTCCGATGTAAATTGTTACGGGTCGCTAGCTCTTGACCTTTTTTACCAAGTCGTTGACGCAGTGTCTCATCCGTACATAAATGGTGCATATTTAGCAAAATTTCCTCTGGATAGTTTGGGTCTGCTAATAAACCGTTTTCTCCGTGAAAAACTGCGTCTACTACACCTCCTATGCGTGAAGCGATAACAGGTTTACCAAAGTAACCTGCTTCCAGATAAACAATTCCAAAACCTTCAATACTTTTGCTTTTGGTATCCAGAAAAGTGAGCATTGAGAATAAATCACACGCTGCATAATAACCTGCTAATTCTTCATCAATTACAAATCCAGCAAAAATAACCCGTGAGGTAACACCTAACTTTTCGGCTAATTGCCTAAGTTCAGACTCCATATGACCCTGACCGCAGATTAGGTAGTAGACATCAATTCCTTCAGCTAATAAGGCGGGTAAGTTTTGAATGACACGATCAAAACCCTTGCGTTTTACTAATCGTCCTACAGACAATATCACAATTGCCTCTTGAGGAATTTGATGTTTTTGACGAATTTGTGAACGTAGAAGATTTTGTTGATTGAGATTTAGTTGCCCAAATTTTTCTAGTCTAAAAGTTGGGTGAATAATCTGTATAGGGCGCTTAACTTGGAAATGCTCTTTCAGATAATTTTGAGTGAAGTTGCTGTTGCATACAATTATTTTAGTGCGCTGGAGTGTCCACTCAAATAACCATCGCAAAATAGGATTTTTTTGTGGACAAAGTACATCATCACCGTGGAGGTAAATAAAACACTCTACAGGTAACAAATAACTTAGCAGTAGCAATGCGGGGAAGTCGTAGCCGTGACACCACTCAATATAACGATATTGATAGCGTTGATGCAGTCGGACGGCTAGTAACACTGACCAAAACATATTCAGAATTTGTTTGAAAATAGTTCCAAACATACCAAAACTTTCAAGCACTGGCATTGACCATCGGTAGATGGGAAACTCTTGCATCCGGTCAAATTCTCTATCATTTTTACACTGAGAAGAAAGAATAATTACACTTTCTGGATCTTGCAAACAACGATTGTAGGCATATTCTTGAATACCACCTATATCAGGCAAAAATACACGGGAAATAATGAGTATATTTGGCTTATGAAATTGTTCATTCATGTCACTTTTAGACTTTGAGAAAACTCTACATTGCATTGCTAGTAAAATTGCAAGCGATCGCCTCTACAATCTTGTTAATGTTAAGGCGCAAATAGTATTGCTCTTGATCTAAAATTTCTAATAACATCACCTTCCTAAAATTAGGGTAACTCTCAGTTATTCAAAAACATTTTTTTAACAAAAATATTGGTTAAGATATTCATTTCATACAGTAATAAATATCTTCTCTATGTGGCAAACAGTGTTTTATAACCAGTTTTTCTCCCAATTCTTTTACATAGTCTACAACTTGAACGGTAAAACCAGCTTTTTCCAATCTATCTTTATAATCGAGTCCATAAACTCTTACATGGTCATCCTTTCCAAAAAAGTTTTCTCTGTCTGTAGGAGATGTAATACTGAAATCCTCAAATGTTGTTTCTCGTTCATAATCAAGCGGTACTTGTAAGATTGCCCAACCACCAGGCTTGAGAACTCTAAACAGCTCAGACATTGCTTTATGATCTTCAGGGACATGTTCTAAAACGTGGTTACACAAAATAACGTCATATGAATTATCTGGCTGATAAATGTTTGTAATGTCCATTTCAAGTGTTGCAAATGGAGCATTTAAGCCTGCACCAATATATTCGATTAACGGTAGAGATTTAAATGTCTTCCAGAAGAAAAATTCTGGACAAACATGAAGAACTTTCAACTCTTTCAAGAAAAAATTAGTTTTATTCTGCAAATATAACCATAGTAAACGATGTCGTTCAAATGAATTACATTTAGGACATGCTGCATTTTGTCTATTATTAACACCACCAGTCATCAATTTACGAAATGTTCCTCCACAACAGGGGCAAGTATATTGCTCACCTGCGTACCAAATTGACTGTAGTTCTCCAGTGAATTGCATAACAGTAGGCAGAGTCTGTTTTGGGAGGATTTGTTTAGCTAAATCTCTGATATACGACATAATATTCACCTATTGTCTAAATGTAAATAAAGAACTAAGCTAATACACTCTACTAAGTTCTTTTTGTTTGCTTGTTAGAGGAATTAAGCCAGTAATTTCCATCATTTTTTGGGTGTATTTATCTATAGTGCAATTTTCTTCTACCCAACTTTTTGCTTTAGCTAATACTTCTGGCGTATTAGCATTATTGGTAACGTGAATAATTGTCTGGGCAGCAGCTAATGCATCATTTGGATCAACCATCCATTCAGGAGCAAAGTGACTGAGAATTTCACCAATACCACCAGTACAGCTACCTACTACGGGAACACCACAGGCAATTGCCTCTACCACAATGCGTCCAAAAGGTTCTCTGGGAGCAAGGGTAACAACGATGTCTGCAAAATTGTAGTAATCTTCTATTGCAAACTTTGGAGGCAATATTGTGAAGTAATCGACAACGCCTGCCTTTTTAGCACTTTGGAGCAGCTCTTGAGTGTAAATTTGGGTAGGAGATACATCTTGCCCAATAATCACACAGTGGAAGTAATGACCACTTGCACGTAATTGCGATAATACCGGAATCAGCGATCGCAGATTTTTGTCATTCATCCCCCCTGGCTGATTGAGTCGTGATGGATTCAAAATAATTTTTGCCCCAGATTCGAGAATAGGTTGTAACTCTGGTGGCGGATTAGATCCTACTTGGCGCTGGAAACGTGTCAGATCGACGGGTTGATACATAATGCCCCGAATATCAGACTGAAAGCGCCGAACATGTTTGGCTGTGAAGTGAGAGTTGCAAATACTAAGTGGCGCGAGACAAGCAAAGGTAAGTTTTCGCAGCAAATAGCCTGCATAATTGTATGAAAGTGTTAAATCATGAAAAAAGTAAAAAACTGGGCGATTGTTTAAACGAAGATGTAGGCTAGCCCGTAGAAGAACTAATTGCAAAAGACGGTGATTACAGTTGTCTAACAACAATGGGTAGTCTAAAGGTTGTTGGTTTACCCATTGCAGCGCTTTTGTACAAAATTCAACTTGGTGTTTGGCTGGTATTGATTTTACGCAAGTCTTGTGTCCGGCTTGATGTAAATACTTTTCTATCAATGAATCAGTTCGCACTAAAACACATAATGATTCTGCCGCATTAAATTGCTCAAATCCTTTAATTAATAACGCAAGGGTGACTACTGTTCCTCCCAATACATCACAATCCCCAGGTAAAATCAAAAGTTTACGCATAAAAAATTAAAGCTCATGTTTGAAAATTCATAAAAACTAAAGTTGCACAAATTAGAAAGAGTAAATACTTAAATTATATCTGTCATATTTATACTCTTTCTTTTGACGTGTGTTTTTAACTGATTTGTGTTCGGAACTTGCAGTGTTGTACACAACAAAGGAATAAATAATTCTGGCCCCATAAACTCTGTTACTGTGGCAGCTAAACTTAAGTAAAGTAGCATCATGAAAACACAAATTGGTCTATCATGCCTTGTTTGATATAATTGCCCCAAAAACGAGATATAAAATGTCAGAAAAACTCCAGTTCCGAGTAATCCAGATTTATAAAGCAAAGTTCCTAAGATAAAGCTTTCAGTGCCAATTCTGGCAAATTCATATCCTGGCGTAACTGATGGCCCATTAACTCCATGCCCCAAAAGTGGTTCTGCAATAAATCGTTGCCAAGTTCGCTCATATATTAATTGACGACCTTCAGTTGATTCTTTACGAAGATTACTAGTGGCTTCTACCGAATTGGTGTACGTTTCAGTAACATAATCAGTTACTTGAGGTATTGAAAATGTAACAAAAATAGTGATTGCGAATAACATTAAAAGAAATGTTATTCCTCGTTCCCTACCACTTACAACTAACCAACGTACAACAAGTACAATTGATAAGGCTACCCATGCATTCCGAGTTTGAGCAATTAGAATCAGAAATACACAAATCAATGCTAAACCTGAGGAAACATAGCGATTTTTAAGATCTAAAAAAATTAGTCCAGCAAAACCAATTGCAAATGATGAAACTGTAGGATGAGGAAAGAAAAATGTATGGCGGGCTAGTCCAGCGAAACTTTTATCATTGGGATAATAAGGAACTAAAAAACTGCCAACACTACCAAGTTGATTAGGATTATATGCTCCTTTATCTGTAAATAGTGCATAAAGTGTTCTGGGTGGAGTGTAGTATGGCTCGAATAAGACAAAATGAAAAAATGCCCACCAAACCACCATTAAACAGATCACAATGAAAAAAGCCCAAGCAGCAACTTGTAAACGTACGCGAATTTTATGACTTTGGATGTACCAAAGTAATAGGCCAGCGCTGCCAAAATCAAACAATGGATCTAATAATAGGCGAAGAGTAACCTCTGTAGAATTTGTGCCTCTGGAAATTACTGTGTAAGTTGCAAACAATAAAATTGCAATTACTTCTAAACTTGGTTTTGATAGACGTATAGTTTTGTGATTCCATAATTCGCATATCCCTATTCCAATTACCCAAAAAAGAAGCATCATTCCCCAACTGATGAACCACCATAGGGGAATCAAAATAATTCCCAGACAGACAACTTTTTCTGCGTGGCTTAACAATTGCCATCGAATCAAAATACCGCTGAATAATTTTTGATCAGAAGTATTTTTCCTCGATCGCAAAGTGTTAATAAATACGTTCTGGTTCATGCTCTAACCTGCTGAACATCCTGTTTGTAAACGTACTTTTCTCCCCCTTGCTCGACTCCATTCAACGCAAAACCAATGATTTGGGCATTATGACGTACAAGTTGTTCTAAACTTTCTTGCAGCATATGGCGATCGCTCACTCCCAACTTCACAACTAACAACACATTAGCCAATGTTTTGGCCATCAAAGGTGTTTCGCCTGTTGAGTTCACAGCAGCAGTATCAACAATTACATAATCATAGTTGCCCAACTTTTGAGATCTATTCATGTACTCTTCAAATTTTCCTCGCGCCACAAATTCCATCACCTTACCTGTTGGTATCGAAGGTGCTGGTAAAAAATCTAATTTTGAACTTACAGGTATTGGCGAAGGTAAAGTATTTGTCTCTCGTGGTAGAGTATACCCAAAATACTTGCTCAGTTTTGTTTTATGGAAATCGCCATCTACCACCAATACTCGGAAACCCAACACTGATAATGCTGTCGCAAGTCCAATCGTTACTGTGGTTTTACCTTCACCAGATATAGAACTACTAACCATTAAACGGCGGTTTTCTAAAGACATCAAGCTGAGGGTTGAAGCCAAGCGTTGAAATCCAATTTCCGATACAGATTCCAATTTTAACCCCATAGTCGAAGCTTCGAGAGTAGGAATTCTTGCTAAAATTGGTAACTCAATTTCTTGTAAGTCTTTAACTTTCAGCAGTGAGTTACGAGATTCTAAATATGTCACAGTTGCAAAGCTACCAAGAATTGATGACAAAATCGCACCAAGAGCAACCAAAGAGAGTTTGGGGCTTGTTGGTTTGGGATCAACAGTTGGTGAATCGAGAATTTGCACGTTAGGATAAGAACTAAAAGCACTGATTTTCGCTTGCTCTAACTGAGCCACAATACCTTTGTAAATGCCTTCAGCTATTTCATATTGGCGTTGCAAATCTAAAAATTCTCCTTGTTTAGTAGAAATAGAACTCAATTCGGCATTTAAACTCTGCACTTGACTTTGAATCTGTTTAGCTTGCTGTTCTAGAGCTTGACTATCACTATCAGCTTGAATCAAATCTACAATCAAATTCATTGTCGCTTCTTGGAAGTTATTACCACCAAAACTAGTATCAATTCCTTCAGTATTAGGAAGGAGTGAATTTAACTGTTGGTTGAGTGCAGCATTTAATGAATATTGCTTTTCTTGCAACGACTGGACACGGGGGTGTTGTTCAGTCAGATCACCTTTTTGAAATGCGAGTTCTGTGTCAACTTCCGACAATTTTTGTCGTAGTGCTTGATACTCTTTATTTTGACTTAAACGTAGAGAATTAATCGCCTGTTGTGGAGTCATCTCCAATCTTTGACTCAAAATTTGCGAGCGAGTTCTGGCAGCTTTTGCTTGAGAGCCTACATCGGTTTCTATAGTTCTCAAACCTTTAATTGCTTCAATTAAATTTCTAGTCTGTTGCTCATCGTTAATCAACCCTGTAGATGTTTTGAATTGTCCTAATTTCTCCTTGGCTAGCCGCAAATCATGTTCCGCTTTTTGAAGTTGCATTTGACTGAACTGCTGTCGAGTATCAGAAGTTCCTTGACGAAGTTCATTTAAACGACGCTGATAACTTAAAAGTAGCCTTTCTGATCTTTTTATTGTCAGTTCCGGCAGGGAACCTGTAACTTCCAAACTAATAGTTGTGGATTGATCTACAGGTTTAACCTTAAACAATTTTTTGTAAATTCCCAGACTGCGAAATTTATCTCTTTCAGGGTCAGTTAACCAAACAGGACGAATAACATCATCGCTGGTGATAATAGAAGTCTGTACTTGTAATGGATTGAGTTCATTAGTAAAAGCAACTCCTTGGTCTTTAATTTGTCCCAAGATACCTAAACTTGCATCCAAGCTATTTGTGGTATCTGGCAAAATTAGCTGAGTGTTAGCTGTCCAAGTACGTGGTGATAACATAGCTATACTAAATGCACCACCAAGGGTAATAGTGTGTAAAACAACTAGAGGAAGCCAATACCTTTGTAAGATTGCAGATATCTTCACAACTTTCAACCTCAATAACTAAAAATTAAAAAAATTTAATTACTCCACTAAACAGCTATCTTTTCTGGAGGATATTGCACCAAGAGATAATCGGTCAGTCGGGGAGTATTAAATATCTTTTGCTGAAAATAAGGTGGTGGCTCTAACACGCCTTGAGCAAATTCATCTAGAGATAGAAAACTTTTGATACCCAACTTACCAACAGCTTTAGCAAATAATAATTGATGGTCATCAACATGCTCACCATAGCGTTTGAGTCTTGGTAAAAGAATAAAATTTGACCCTTGTGCTGCAAGCATTCTTGTAGATCCTTGGCCAGCATGAGAAATAACCAAGCGAGAGGCATTTACTAACTTGACTAGCTCATCTAAAGTAACTGTTGGCTCTAAAGTGACTTGAGAATATCCTTTTAATACAGAAACATCGCTGTAACCATATTGCAAAAACACAGACTCAGAAATCACACCGCGTTCTATCAAGATTTTTAACCACAATACAGCACGGTCAAATGGAAATGAAACAGTCCCTAATGTCATTAAAATCATGATGCATATCCTTTAAAAATCGCTCTAGGGTATTTTTGGCATAACTCTGGCCATTGAACATAAAACTCATCGCATACTAAGTAAACTAAGTTTCCGGAAACACTTAATTCTTGAGCGCGAGAAATACTTTCAATGTAAATGAATCGGATTCCAAGAAGTTTAGCTATGAATGCGAAATTGATAGCTATACTAGCTCCCGTTGAGATAATTGCATCGGGTTTTTCTAAACGAATAACTTGGAGAGTTTTGGGAATGTTAGCTATCATAGCTAATAGATCTCTTGGCGCTTGATAAGGCATCCAATGAACTCTTTCAGCCTTTTCAAGTATTTCTGTATCTCTTTTACGGTCACTGATCCATACTCTTTCATGCAGTGACCAAAAAGACTTTAAGCTTGTCATGGTTGCAAAGTGACCACCCGATGTACATACTAACATCAATTTCATCTTGCTTACCTGATTTATTCAAAAGAATATTTGGATAAAAGCAAAAATTTCCGATTTGCAGATATGGCTAACTTACTCTTGCAAAACTTAAAAACGTGCCATCATTAATTAGATAGTAATTATCAGTTACAAATCAACCATCATGATTTATTGGCTGAATTTGTTGTTTTTTGGAATGTTGTTTATCGCTCAACAAGAAATAGGGATCACGATGATGAAAATATCCAATCTTTGAATTAAATATCAGTAGAGTAAATGGTTTATAGACCATAACTCATCATGGATATTAATCACACACAACAGAACACATACTTGAGTTTTCTATTAATTGTGTTCAATTGATATCTTCAAATTTTTGAAATGCGCTGGAATTATCTTTGTATGAACGCTTTTTAGAAAACCTACTTTTAGTATACAGCTACTTGATTGATAATGCAACACTTTTTTAGTACCAGGGGAAACGGGAAACGTACCTTATACCAATTCTCTAAAAGCCAGCTACAGATAAAGCCACCAAAATATATTGCCTTCGGGCAATAGATGCAATAATTGGTTTGGTTAATTTTCTAATAAGAGCGAAAAGTTCTGCGGGAGGGAAACCCTCCTGAGCCACTTCTTGCGGAGAGAAGTGGCTCAACTTTTCGAGACGGTCAATCACGGGAAAATCTCACAACCAGGATATGAAAATTTTTCTTTCCCTATTCTCTGTTCCCTATTTTCAAGCTAGATAAATCCGGGGGCTTGAATTAATGCTATTTCACTTTAGGTGAGAATAGCATGTTCTTTGACAGGCAACCGTCGGTTGCCTTTAACTTCTCCCTTTATAATCATTATTAATTAGTGTGGCTACTGTAATATCGACTTTAATATGCACCTGTTTTCTGCAAAACAACCTTGACTGTTTTTAACAAAATTTTCAGATCTAGCCAGAGAGACCAATTTTCAATGTAGATGATATCTAATTTCACACCATCTTCAAAATTATCAATATTAGATCGGCCAGAAACCTGCCACAATCCAGTAATACCGGGAAGAACTTCTTGGCGAATAAAATGGTTTGCTTGAAACCTCTCTACATCTCTAATAGTGTGAGGACGAGGGCCAACTAAACTCATTTCTCCTAATAAAACATTAAATAGTTGTGGTAATTCATCCAAACTGTAAAGACGCAATAATTTGCCAATTCGTGTGATACGAGGGTCATCTTTCAATTTAAACAGAATACCATCCTTGATCTCATTTTTTGCTTCTAGAGTTTCTAGCAATTTCTCTGCATTTATATTCATTGTCCGAAATTTCCATATTTTGAACTGCTTACAATGTAGACCAATTCGGTTCTGCTTGAAAAAAACTGGGCCAGGAGAATCTAGCTTAATTAGCAGAGCAATTATCAGACATACAGGTGATAGAAGTAATAGCAAAATAATCGTACAGACAATATCAAAGCACCGCTTTACCCAAAAATCGCCACCTGCAATAAGTGGCGCTGGAATTGTCAGACAGGGTACGTCACCAATCATTGACAATTTAGACTTAGATGGCAAAATTTCCCTCTCTATTGGTAAAATCTGTAGAGTAATACCAGCACTCAAAAAATACCAATAAAGATACAAACGTTTCTTTATTGCATTCCAAGAAACAAAAACCTCAAGGACATCTTGGTTATAAAGGAATTCTAGTATTACTTCTCGGTTATGTCTATCTAGAGAACTAGCTTCAGCTACACCAATCAGTTTGTAACAATTTTCTTTTTCGATTAGCTTAACGTTATTATCTTGTTCTTCTACATCTGTGATCAAAAAAACTGGATAACGAATTACTCCTAGTTTATAAAGATTTCTAGTAGCAACATAAAATATGAAGCGAGTAGTACAGATAAAAACGACAGACAGCAGCCAGAACATTATAAAAGTCGAGCGTGACACATAAAAATTAGGTTCATAAAAAAACGCAATCAATAAGAGGAAAAAGTTTGACAGGGAAATTGCTGTAATCAAGCGAGCATAATTACAACTAGGAACGCGTACATCATATAATCCTTTGGATGCAATTATCCCTAATTGAACTATTAAAATTATCAGTTCAAAAGATGCTTGTGCTTTCAAATGTGACTCTAACGAAGTTTCGTAAAATGCTGCTAGTTTCCATGCCAAAATTAGAGATGTTGCATCTAGCAAGATAAGTGCTATTAACTGGAGTATTTTGATAGCTAGTCCTCTTTTTTTGATTGCACCTTTAGCAGATCTTAAATCGGACTTCAAATTTCCTAATGGTATGGAGCTAGTTGTTATCATTTCTATCCTCCTTTGTTTATGTACGTTTAATTAACTAGATGATAATTCAGCCACAAGTCAGTACAAAACGAAGCTAATGTGCATTTGGTGGGTGGTATCTAGGATTATTCAGTAAAGCTATATATATATCAGGTGGATGGCGATAGTAGTTTATTTCCTCAACTTGATATTGATAAACTTGGCAACTGTGCCGCAAAATAATATAGTCACCTAATTCAATCGATTTTCCTATTCCAGTCATATACCCTCCTGTTCCTTCATTTAGCAGTTCAAATACGTAATCTCTTCCCCAAACTAATTGGCTGTAGTCGTGTATTTTATTCTTCATTTTCATGATTCTGCATAAACATACCTACGACAGTTGAGCTGTTCTCAACTTAATCAATGGTAAATGTCTTTGTTATTACATCAATTCAAGTATGTGAAATCAGTTTAAAGCGTTTCATAATCAACTGAGGTACACATAAATATTTTCTAGCTTTAAAAATGTACTTCACCAAAATAGGAGCCGCTAAATAGCTCAAAAAAACTATCTTTAATGCCTGTTATACTGAGACCTAATAAATGCCTCATGCAACCTGTTGCATAACTAGTTGAATGATTCGCCAGTAGTACCTATAATCGTTTTAAATTAAATACCAAGCGTACCAAGTACCACATTTGTTGCATGAATTGTATGAAATTGAATGGCAATCCAACTTATACCTTCAAGTTTAAAAACATCAACCTGAATTAGGGAATTTTTAGGGCGTTACATAACAAAAGCATGAGTTTGTGCGTAGGTATAGCTAGTAGCAGAGATCACTATAAAATATCACAGTGTGTATCAATCCCTAATAACATAAGAATAATGAGGCTTTCCTATCCTCTTTTCTTGAAGCAGTCTTATTTGCATATAATTTTGACTGACACTATTGGCGTGGGAAGGATAAATTGATGCAAAAAAATGTGTAGGTTGGGTCGATGAATGAAACCTAATATCCTGACTAGTGTTGGGTTGAGCAAAGCAAAACCCAACCTACACCTAACGCACTATTTTAGCTGTGTCAGTCCACTACGCAGGTAATATCCATAAACTAGGTAGTAAATAGGCCTTTGTTTTGAACATTTCCGATTTTGGTACACTGATTCTGCATAAACCTCACTCATTAGTAAATACAGCAAAGATAAAAATGAAGTTCTTTAGGGAAAGAGAAACAGGGAAAGAAGAATACTAGACAATAATTTCCTTTTCTCTATGCTTCAAGAGATTATCTAAACCGTATTGCATCCACTATCAGTATTTCAGTTCATTTGCACTTTCAGCTAATAGAAGAGCTAAAATTTACTTTTTTAACTCGTCTCTTAAATTAAAACTGTTGAAAAATTCAAATCTTTCCCTAGGAAAATTTAGAACGTAAAGGTTCTAGTGCTATTGCTAAGGATTATTTTGAGTTCTCTTTAGAAAAGTACCACTATACCTAATGAATTGTACGTATACCCAAAGAAGTAAATAATTTTATAAAATAGAACTATTAGTATAAGAATTTACTTAACAAATTAATAATAAAACCAAAAAGCTTGCAATGTAAGGTGTGTAGCAATTTATGGTAAAATCAATTATATAAAAATTCAGAGTTAATTTCTGAAAATAACTACGAAATAATACTCAAAAATACAACCGTATAATAAAAAACATTTATGATTCAGAATCTATAAGCTGTGACTTTATAAGGCTACGTTTAAATACCCGTGAGATGAGAAAAAAGCTCTTATGTGAAACTAGTTTGTTAAGGCTACATTAGCAGATGCTTGCATATTTCTCAGCTATTTCCTGACTCTGGTAATTTTTAGTAACTATTATCCTTTTACCATGCTTACTCAGCTAGGACTTACGCAAAATTCACGTGGTTACGTTATTACGTTATTACGTTAGCGTTAGCCTTCTTGGAGGGTACGATAGCGACGTAACCGCCTAAAACTTTGGGATTGCTTCCCTACACGGAGCCTGTTGCAAGCGAAGCGCTGCAATCTGGTCGCAATGACAAATTTTGCTTGCGTCAATCCTGTCAGTGATCAATTATTTTTTTATTTGAAAGTCTCTTATTAAATCATCCTTGTTTGGGAATACTCAAACCAATGGGTGTGAGGATGGACAATTGATAGAAGAACGTGCGTATTGGCTAGCTTGGTCACAAATTTCTGGGATTGGCCCAGTATTACTACGACGATTGCAACAGCACTTTGGCACATTATCAATAGCTTGGAAGGCTAACAAGGCTCAGTTAGGAGAAGTCGAAGGTTTTGGGTTTCAAACATTAGAAAAAGTAATACAACAGCGATCGCGTCTAAATCCAGAGCAACTATTCACCCAGCACCAGCAAGAAAATCCTTATTTTTGGACACCAGCAGATGCAGATTATCCCCGCTTATACCAATTCACTAAAAAAATGATAGAAATAGTTAAGTCAGAAATATGAGCAGAAGTTCATGGCTGGAGTCACCAAAGTAAAAATAGAAGAATCGGCAGAGGAATTACGTGAACTGCTGAAAAAACAGAAAACAGCATTAGGAAAAGAACGTATTCAAGCATTGTATTTACTAAAGATAGGTCAGGTAAGGACAATACAAGATTTAGCGGTAGTGTTGGGAAGAGGAAGTGCCACAGTACAAAGGTG
>NZ_JAECZB010000002.1:96524-199371 GCF_016056295.1 Atlanticothrix silvestris CENA357 | reverse complement strand
GAGCAGGGGAGCAGGGGAGCAGAGGAGCAGGGGAGGCAGGGGGAGAGAATAATAAACAACTGACCACTGACCACTGACCACTGACAACGAACTAAAAATAAAAAATGCCCCAGAGTATTCTCTAGGGCTTAACCAGGGTGCATCTACCATTTCTTTCTACTAGGGATAGAAGGTCAATCCGGAAAGACACTGAGAAAATGCTAAAAAAAATTTCTGGAGAATTTTTTGCCTGCTGGTAATTACGTAACTACACTAAAAACTTTTGTATGCAAGATCATATAAATTACATAGAATCAATAGTGTATATTGTGGGAGCAGGCCCTGGAGATCCAGAACTGTTAACGGTTAAAGCGCAAAAATTGCTAGTTGTCGCAGATGTAATTTTATGTGCTGATTCCTTAGTACCCGAACAAATTTTGCATCTTTGCCGAAAAGATGCGGAAATTATTCGGACTGCGGATAAGACTTTAGAAGAAATTGTAGCGTTGATGATTGAACGGGTGCGATCGCATAAATCTGTAGTTCGTCTTCATTCGGGTGATCCCAGTCTCTACAGTGCTATCCATGAGCAAATGCACCTCTTGGCAGAGGCAAAAATCCCTTTTGAAGTCATACCAGGTATTAGCGCCTTTCAAGCCGCAGCTGCCAAACTCAAAATAGAATTGACAGTCCCAGGTTTAGTCCAAACCATCATTTTGACGCGTATCAGTGGGCGTACAGAAGTCCCTGCTAACGAAGAATTAGCCACCCTAGCCGCCCATAAAGCTAGTCTCTGCCTTTATCTCAGTGCGCGTCACGTCGAAAATGCCCAAGCCAAGTTACTCGAACATTACTCTGCCGAAACCCCGATCGCAATTTGTTTTCGTTTAGGATGGCCAGATGAAAAAATCAAGGTTGTTCCCCTAAAGCAAATGGCAGACTGTACTCATGCAGAAAAGTTGATTCGTACCACACTTTATGTCATTAGTCCAGCACTATTGCCAGCGACAGGGCGATCGCGTTTATATGATCCTGAACATAGTCATCTATTTCGCTCCTCTCATCATTAAAAGCAGGAAAATGGGGTATGAGGGAGTGAAGAGAATGCCTTGAATTTGTACCATAATCCTACTTACCTGCTTCCCCTGCCTTTTAATTCCAGATATAATATATCTTTTATTGGCAAAGGGAGGCAGTAAATGATTCTATCGCTACCAATTCTTATTACCCAGTATTTTCCTATTTAACCTCTTCATGCCAAATGCCTACTGTCTCAAAAGTCGCATAAGCAAGTTTAAGAAAATTCACAACTCGCTGTTTACCGAGAACCCCAAACTCTTTATATTCTCGTGCTTCAGCAAAGGTTAGACGATGTTGGTCAATAATATTTCTCTCTCTATATGCCAGCTTCGGAAAATCTACAACCTGAATCTTATATTTGTTAACTAAATTTTGAATGGTAGCGTCAGACTCAACATGCTCCCAATCGTCGCACAGCCCTAAATTCCTCACCAAAATATGAGGGATTCTGATGCCGTAACTATTTACTGATTGCACAAATAAGTTCAGGCTGTCATATCCTCCTGTAGACACAAACCACTTGCAAAAACTCACTCCCTCAGAACTTCCTAAATCAATTAAGTGATTTCTCTCAATCCAGCCTTTGACAGCTCTATGAGATTGAGCAGCTAAATTCACAATTACTGGCTTAGACATCGCCATTTCAAAGATTCTATCTGCTTTATCAGCTTGCCGTTCATCTTCAGTAAACACAGCATACTGACATATTCCCTTATAGACACCAGCCACATCAGGATTAGACCTATCAGTTTCCACTGGTACAAACGGTATTTTTTTATCCAGACAATACTGAATCATCGTCCTGGTTAGCAGAGATTTCCCTACGCCACCTTTTTCCCCATCCACCAAATGAATCGTCGGCATAAAAACTAACCCTAATACTGATTGATGTCATCTGATAATATCTGCATTTAGCTTAAGAGTTTTTGGATTTGAGGCCTAGCCGTTTTAATAACTTTCTTTGATGGTTTGATATTCTAAGTAGTATAGAGGTAGAGCATATAGGACTAGTATTTGGTTTTTGCGAAGCTAGGTACACATTGCCTATTGCCTATTGCCTATTGCCTAAATTTCTAACTGCTTATGCGTGCAATGATTTTGTCAGCACCGCGTCAACCCCTACGCTTGGTTGAGTTGCCGATGCCAAAACCCAACTTTGGGCAAGTATTGATTCGCGTTCATGCTTGCGCTATTTGCCGCACAGATTTGCATATAGTTGATGGAGAATTGACACACCCAAAACTACCTCTAGTACTGGGGCATCAAATTGTAGGTACGATAGAGGCGATCGCGGATGGTGTTGATAAATTTAGTGTAGGACAACGGGTGGGTGTACCTTGGCTAGGTCATACTTGCGATCGTTGCCGTTATTGTCTCTCTGGTCGGGAAAATCTTTGTGATTATGCCGAGTTTACAGGTTATAACCTGGATGGCGGCTATGCTGAGTACACCGTTGCTGACCATCGCTTTTGCTTTCCCTTAGATCCGAGTTATCCTGATTTACAAGCTGCACCTCTATTATGTGGTGGTTTAATTGGCTATCGCGCTTACAGTATGACTGGTGATGCCCAAACATTGGGCTTTTATGGTTTTGGTTCATCGGCTCATATATTGATTCAACTAGCTTGCCATCAAAAGCGTCAAGTTTTTGCTTTTACCCGTTCTGGTGATGTCCAGGGACAAGAGTTTGCCCGTCAATTGGGTGCAGTTTGGGCAGGTGATTCAGATGTGTTACCCCCAGAACCTTTAGATGCAGCAATTATTTTTGCTCCTGTAGGAAAACTAGTACCGACTGCTTTACGTGCAGTTGCCAAAGGTGGTGTAGTGGTGTGTGCAGGTATTCACATGAGCGAGATTCCCGCTTTTCCTTATGAAATCCTTTGGGAAGAAAGAGTTTTGCGGTCTGTTGCTAATCTAACTCGCCAAGATGGAGAAGAGTTTCTGGCTTTAGCTCCCCAAATTCCCATTCATACAGAAATTAATGCTTTTCCTTTAACTCAAGCAAATGAAGCTTTAGATGCATTGCGTAGTGGCAAAATTGAAGGCTCAGCCGTGTTGGTTGTGGATTAAAAGTTTGTAGTGTTCGCGTAGCGTCTCGTAGACAGACGCTACGCAAACAAAAAGGGCTAAAGCCCTTACTACGAAATTATTTCAATACTTTTACCTTACTCAACATAGTTTGATTGATTCCCAGCAACTTGCTTAGTTCACATAGCTGCTTCATTCCGACGCAATGATTGGCATCTTGGAATTGTTTACCCAACGAGAACTACTTTTACTAGCAAACCTCAGCAGATGCACTCCAATTACCAGTAGCCAAACTTCCCAAATCATAAAACCTATCGGAGTAACTTCCCATACAGGCATTGATGGAATAACTGTTGCGAGTAGTTCACTTTGTCCAATTAGCCAAAAGGGTATTGTTATTAAACCAAGCCAGCCAATCCAAGGTTTGAACAAAGGAGACTTCAGCATTGCCATACCTACACCTAATGTCCAGAAGGTGAGTAAAAATTGCCCTATTTGTTCGCCAAGTGCCACACCACCATATTGATGAACTGCTTGATAGACAACTACTACAGCCTCACGGGTGGCTGGACTAGCAGATTCAACATATAAGTTTGCTAACACGGGAATCACAAACACCCAACGCATTAGCCCTACAGACTGTAGTACACCAGAAAGCACTCCCATAATAGTAGCGGCGGACAGATAAGGAGTATCTTCGCGCCCCAAAACCTTTTGCAATAAAACACTAGCTGGGATAAATAACAATGCCATCACAGCAAAGGCAAACCAAGTAAGAATTAATCCAGCACCGCCTGCATGAAACTGAGTCAGGACGTAACCAGTCGGCTTGCGTAAGATGTCATCATACTCAAAATTCTGAGTTAGTAAATAATAAGGTACATTCAGCAGAATAGAAAACAAAATAAATAAGACACCAGTTGTTTTGATAATTTGTAAGCGGTTCATTAATTTTTGCCTCCAATTAAATTTGACTAAATATTGATTTATGGCGCTGCTGAATCAAGGGATGAAATTTATGTATTGAAATCTAAAACTCCTTATTCTCTCTGCGCGCCACTCTCCTCAACGGGGGGAACCCCCGCACAGAGGTGGCTTGCCTCTGCGCCTCTGCGTGAAGTAATTCATCCTACATTTATGCAACCCCTGATTATTTATATTTGGCTAATGATTTTTCCACTCGCAAAAGCCGAGCAACTGTAGCTAAAACTTTAATCATCAGCTTTTGTAAAAATACTGGTAGTCCAACAACAATGGTGTCTGCTTTTTCGATTAATAAAGCAAATTGCAAAAGATTAGTTGGGGCTCCTTCTTTGTTAACTTTGCCATTGATCGCTAATCCATAAAGCGATCGCAGAAAATGTTCAAAATCACCCGCTGGTCGAACTACTGAGATAAAAGTTACCCAATCTTCAGATGCATTGCGGAAGCTATGCTGCAACCCAGGCGGAACTTGTAAGATTTCTCCGGGTCGCAAGACTTTGATATTTCCTGACTCTCCAAATTGCATTTCCAGAGAACCACTCAAAACCTCAAATGTTTCTGTGATGGTATCGTGATAATGGAGAGGACTGCCTTGTGAACCTGGTGGTAGTTCAAACTGAAACTTTACATATTCTCCATTACTATCATGAGTTGAGCAAAGAATCGTCATGCGATCGCCTGTCACTGGGTTCTCAATCTGTTCTGTAGTGAAGGATGCATGAGTTAAATTTGAGTGTAGTTGTACAGATGTCATGGTCAGTAAATTCCTTTCGTGTGTTGCGCTCAACTTCAAGATATGCCTTCTGCCGCATCTGCAATTGACATCCCGCGCCAAAGAATTGACTGAACACGCCGATTTAGAAATTACGCCTGAAACTCTATGAAAGAGGCAACTTTCTCTGTGTCCATCGTTAGAGACATAGTTCAATATGCAGCCACCTACGGCGTTGATGCCAAGAGCTTGTGTAAAGCAGCGGGAATTGAACCGGCACTCATGGAAATGCCCGACCAACAAATTACCGGAGCGCCTTTGAGAGATTTGTGGCGTGAGGCGGTGAAGTTAACAGGTGATGAAAACTTTGGTCTGCATTTAGGGGAAGCCTTTAATGTTGCTGCGATCGGTATCGTCGGCTATGTACTATTAAATTGCAATACATTTAACCAAGTTCTCGAAAAACTCTCTCGCTACACTCATTTATTTAGCCAAGGTGTTTATATTAATTTCTCAGTATTTGAAGGACAAGTATTATGTGACTGTGAAATTGTAGACCACTTAAAAAACTATTTGTTAGAAGAACCCAGACATCCAATTGAGAGTACTTTTGCTGCTTTAATCACAGCTACAAAAATGTTGACTGGTCAACAACTTTACCCTCACGCAATTTGGTTTCAACACTCACAACCCAATAATATTTCTGAACATGAGCGCATATTTCGCACAGGTATACGCTTTAAAGCATCAACTAATCGCATGATTTTGGATGTCGATTGCTTGAATTGGCCCGTTTTGTCAGCCAATCCCAGCCTCTTATCTTTATTTGAACAACATGCAACAGCAATGTTAAATGAATTGAGCCAAGAAGATACCCATAGTAAACTTGTGGTGCAAGCGATTTCTCACCACTTAAAAGGAGAAGTCCCTTCGTTGAAAACTATTGCTCATAGTTTAGCGATTAGTGTTCGTAACTTGCAGCGCGAATTACAAACAGAAGGTACTTCTTATCAACAACTCTTGGATGCTACACGCAAAGAATTAGCACTACGACACCTCAAAACAACCGATACACCCATACATGATGTAGCTTTTTTGCTAGGCTTTTCGGAACCGAGTGCCTTTCACCGTGCCTTTAAACGATGGACAGGAAAAACCCCACGGGCTTATCAAGCACTCCAGTAAAATCTACTCAGTCCGCTTCACTTCAAATCCCCGCAACCCTTCCGGCTTTTCATACTCAACCACAACATCTTTGACTACAGCCGCAGGTGGCCCAGAGTGACACCAGCGAATCATATCTTCCACAATCTCCCGCGCCCCTTCAAAAACTGCTTCTACACGGTTATCGGGAAGGTTCCGCACCCAACCTGTTAATCCCAATTGGCTGGCTGTATCGACAGTAGCATAGCGATAGCCTACCCCTTGGACTCGACCGGAAATGAATACATGGGCACGAATGATTTTTGGCAGTAGAGTGGGATTCTGCATTGACTGCTCTATTCTTTACGATTTCCAGTCTACCTGCTTTGTGGATACACGAACGACTTTTTCAGCCAAACACTTTTGGTTTTGACGGATAACTCTTCTAGCAGGCGTAAATAAGGATAGATTCATCCCAATCTTTAGGAGTTTTTAAGATAGTGGTAAATTGTTTTTACTGCCTATTAGTTGTTGTCTATTGGATGAATGTATCTCTAACTCTCGATTCTTGATTACACGCAAATTGTAGATTTTTAATTGCTTATGTCTAATTTACCATCACTCAACACAGAAACAATTTGGGCGATTCTCAACGATAAAATTGATGATGCTACAGTTAATCAATTGGTATGGTATTATCTCGGATATCGTTATAATACGTCCACAGAAACATGGGATACTAGTGAAGTCGTAAAAGAATGGCGAGATGAATATCCGCAACCGCCAGATTTTATTGATAGTCGTCCTGCAACAGTCAAGCTAACACGCTCTATTCCTCAAGAAAACAAACAAATAGCGAAAGAGAAATTGGGCTTTAAAGGTTATAAAATTGGTGAATTTGGGCCTCGGCAAACTCGTAGAGCAACAGCAGCCAATTGGTTACTAAGTTATTTGCAACAAAATAGCGGCCAATTTGAGTAATTACTTTTAGCAAATATTCGGTAATTAACCCATTATTTTGCTGGGTATTTGCTTTTTTAAGCTTGAAATAGAAATTATTTAATTATTTTATTATTTATACCTTATGGCAGTATAAACTTAAATATCATCTGCTAAAGGATAATTTTAACAGTTATTACTCAATAAATAGCTTATTTATTGAGTAAAATTTCCTCCTCCAGATAGAGGAAGTACTTATATAATTATTTCTAGAGACTGATTGGCAAATTGATTAATAATTAAGAGAATAACCAATACCAACATTATCTCTTAGAAATAATTTTATGGCAGAACCGATTGAATTTAATTTATTTGCACCTTATAACAAAGGAGCCGCATTAATTGCTTCTTTCTCTGAGTGGGAAGAAATTCCCATGAAAAAAGGCGAAGATGGTTATTTTCGGACAACTGTTGAACTAGAAGATGGCACTTATAAATATAAATTCCGTGTGCAGTCAAATTCATGGTTTTTTGAACCAGAACAATGGGTTGATGTCACAGATCCTTATGCAACTGATATTGATGAGATAGGCGGAAAAGATAATGGTGTTGTACGAGTAAAAGATGGTGAAAGGATTGTTGATACTTATGTTTGGAAGCATGATGATAAACCTTTACCAGCTGATCATGAATTAGTAATTTATGAATTACATGTGGGAGACTTTTCTGGTGGTGAAGATGATCCTTATGCACGAGGTAAGTATAAACATGTCATTGAAAAGTTAGATTATTTGTGTGAGTTAGGAATCAACGCTATTGAGTTGATGCCACTCAAAGAATATCCTGGTGATTATAGCTGGGGTTACAACCCCCGGCATTTTTTTGCCAGTGAGTCTAGTTATGGTTCTACAGAAGGATTAAAGAACCTAATTGATGAGTGTCACAATCGTGGTATCCGCGTTATTATTGATGGTATTTATAACCATTCAGAAGCATCCGCCCCATTAACCCAAATTGATCATGATTATTGGTATCACCACTCTCCCCGTGACCCTGATAATAACTGGGGGCCTGAGTTCAATTATGAACATTATGATGAAAAATTAGAGACTTATCCCGCACGAAAATTTATTGGTGAAACCATCCGTTTTTGGATTGAAGAATATCATATAGATGGTATTCGCTTTGATGCCGCAAGGCAAATTGCCAACTACGATTTTATGCATTGGATTGTTCAGGAAGCGAAAAAAGCTGCTGGTACAAAGCCTTTTTATAGTGTTGCAGAACACATTCCTGAAACTACCAGCATCACCAATGTAGATGGCCCAATGGATGGTTGTTGGCATGATAGTTTCTATCACTGTATTTTAGAACATATCTGCGGTGATACCTTTGATTTAGAACGCCTTAAAGATGTCATTGACTGCAAGCGTCAAGGCTTTTTAGGTACGACGAATGTGGTGAACTACCTCACTAACCATGACCATAATCATCTTATGGTCGAGTTAGGCGATCGCGAGATTTTTGACGAAGAAGCTTTTAAGCGGGCTAGATTGGGCGCAGCTATTCTCATGACAGCCGTTGGTGTACCTTTGATTTGGATGGGTGAAGAATTTGGTGAATATAAACCCAAACAACAAGAATCAGCCAAAATCGATTGGACACTGCTAGGTCATGACCTCAATCGTGGCTTGTCTGAGTACTACTCAGGGTTAATAAATCTGCGTAAAAATAATCATGCCCTTTACACAGAAAAGATTGATTTTATTCATGAAAATCCTGAAGCTAAGGTGTTAGCCTATAGCCGTTGGAATGATGAAGGTTCTCGTGTCGTTGTAGTAGCCAATTTCTCCGAAAACTTCCTAGCTGGTTATCACGTTCCCAACTTCCCTAGTAGTGGTACATGGCATGAATGGACAGGCGATTATGATGTTGAATCTGGTGATGATGGGATTATAACCGACATCGGGTCTTACGAAGCAAAAGTATTTGTATGGCAGTAATATAGGGGTTTCATCAGGATGGAATACACCACTCTAACCTTCAGTTGTTGAGCAACAAGAAATAAATCACTCAAGTTTGATTGCAGGTGAAGGAAGCATCAGGTGCAATTGAGTGAACCAGTAGCGGTTTATTAAGTTCTACTTAGGACTGAATAAACCGCTTTCAATTAAGTAAGTGAGCATAAATAAACATAACTATGTTACGAAATGTCAATATACCTGAAACTCTTACTACTGACCACTGACAACTAACAACTGACGACCCTCACTAGTTAACTTTATTTGTACCGACTTACTTATCAATTACACCTTTTCTTAAAAATGTAAAATTGGGGAGACAAAGGCGCAATCTGTTGTAGTCCTGGCATAAATAACGAGCGCTCTGTTTTATCTACCCAAGGATGTTTGATTCCCTGTCTATGGAATATAGTGCAAGCCTTGAGGGGAGTTTACTATTTGAAATATTAACTATGGAAAAAATCCAGGCAAAGAGCCTCTTAATTTTTGCTTAGTTGTGTCCAAAACAATAAAGAATGCCCTCGGAGAATTTATGAGGGCATTCATTTATAAACTACTAACTGCTTGCTTCGGCGAATAGCTTCGAGATGAAGGGTAAAATAGCGCGGCTCTTAGCGTGTGCTTTGCCTTCTGTAAATACTACTACTATGTAGGGGCGCTGCTCTGGCAATTCAATATACGCTGCATCATGACGAACTTGACTTGTCCAACCTGCTTTTGACCAAATTTGAGCATTTTGGGGAAGACCTCCACCTAAAAAACCTGTCACCTGATCTTCTTCTACGTCAGTAGGCAAATCATCTGGGTTGAGACTGCGTTTGAGCAAAGCCATCATTGCTTGCGATCGCCCACTTGAAACCGCGACCCCACCAACAATACTATGGAGCAACCGAGCGATCGCATTTGTTGTCACCATATTGCGGTTATCCAGCATCTCTCCATAAAATGCCCGTTCTCTGCCATAAGGGCCATCACCCCAAGTTTTTTGGCAGACGTTGATCGTCTGCATTTCTTCCCAGCCTAAAGATTGATAATAGCGATTAACAATATTACGCTGATATTTCCAAGTTTCAAAGGGGCCGGCTGGTAACTCTGGGCCTGAAGTCGTACCACTGAGAATATCTACAATTAAGCTAGTAGCATCATTGCTAGAATCCACAATCATATCGCGTAAGGCTCGCTCTAACTCCTTAGAAGTTTGGCTCATACCTTTTTCCAGCCATTCATTGACTGCTACTAGGTAAAACAGCTTGACTACACTCGCGGGGTAAATACGCTCAACACCGCGATAAGTAAAACCACGGACTGGATGGTTCCAAAAAGCGTCAGGAGTCAGAGCGCCACCAGTATTTACTGGGACTGGCGGATCGTAAACAATCCAAGTTAGAGCAATTTGATTGCGAGCTAAATTTGGAAATGCTGCCCAAGTTGCATCTAAAATGCCATTACCCAGATTTTCGAGTTGTTCGTCTTTTCTAAAGAAAATCATTATTAGCTATTCACCTTGAAGAATGCTTTCTAATTTAAAATCCCAAATCCCAAATCCCCAATTGGGAGAATACCAATGTCTTGCTGATCTGAATTTATATGATTCTCCTGCATGTACGCGCCTAGCAACTCAAGCCGCTTCTGGGCGACATTTACAGGTAACATCAAATCATCCAAATTCAGCATTTGAGGTGTATTTGTGTGAGGATGACTATCCAGGGTGGGTATCCCTTGACGATTTGGGTTTATTACAACCTGCTACTGTACTTTATCAGGCTAAATCATTTTCTGAGTCTGACATCAAAAAACTGCTACCAGAGGTTATCGCTTTCACACAAACAGCGATGCAACAGCCAAATTATTACCTTTGGGGTGGTACGGTCGGCCCAAATTACGACTGTTCTGGGTTAATGCAGGCGGCATTTGTTTCTGTGGGTATTTGGTTGCCTAGAGATGCCTATCAACAAGAAGATTTTACCCAGGCAATTGCCATTACCAACTTAGAACCAGGAGATTTAGTCTTTTTTGGTACTCCCGAAAAAACCACTCATGTTGGACTTTATTTGGGAGATGGATCTTACATCCATAGCTCTGGACAAAACCAAGGACGAAATGGTATTGGAATTGACATACTCTCGGAACAGGGAGATGCGGTGAGTCAGTCATACTATCAGCAGCTGCGAGGCGCTGGCAGAGTTATTCAGAGTTACAAACCACACAGAGCCAGAGGACGCTGAAGAATTATGAGGAGTGGGTTAATTTCGGAAGGGATTACTGGGGATAATGGAGCGATTTTAGCCATTGTTCCAGATGTTTCGGTGGTAGTGCCAGTGCGTGATGAAGTGGAAAGTTTGCCACTTTTATTAGAGGCGATCGCATCTACATTATCTGCTAGTCAGTTAAGTTATGAAATCATCTGTGTGGATGATGGTTCTAGCGATGGTTCAGGAGAATTTCTTAAAACCCAAGCACAAATACGTTCTGATTTAAAAGCGGTAATTCTGCGACGCAATTACGGTCAAACTGCGGCCATGTCGGCTGGGTTTAACCATGCACGAGGCAAAGCGATTGTCACTTTGGATGCTGATTTGCAAAATGACCCGGCTGATATCCCCATGTTGTTGGCAAAGCTGGATGAAGGTTACGATTTGGTGAGTGGTTGGCGGCAAAAACGACAAGATGGAGCCGTCAAGCGATTACTTCCTTCCAAAATTGCCAATTGGCTAATTCGGCGTACCACTAGCGTGGATATTCATGACTACGGCTGTTCGCTAAAAGCTTATCGTGCAGAATTGGTGGCAGATATGAACCTCTACGGGGAATTACACCGATTTTTACCTGCTTTAGCATATATCGAAGGGGCAAGAATTACAGAAATGCCCGTGCGCCATCACGCCCGTCGCTTTGGTCGCAGTAAGTATGGGCTATCGCGGACATTCCGGGTATTGATGGATTTGTTAACTATTTTGTTTATGAAGAAGTTTTTGACACGCCCGATGCATGTTTTTGGGCTATTGGGTTTAACTTCAATATTTGCCGGAGTGCTAATTGGAATTTATTTAACTTTTGTCAAGTTAGCTTTTCAAGAAGATATTGGCAATCGCCCCTTGCTAATCTTGGCAGTTCTCTTACTAGTGACGGGAGTACAGCTATTTTGCTTTGGTCTTTTGGCAGAGCTGCTGATGCGTACATACCATGAATCCCAAGGTCGCCCCATCTATCGCGTGCGGGAGGTAGTAGCAAAAAGTGTTAACTAAATCAGATCCCCGACTTCTTGAAGAAGTCGGAGATCTCGAAGCCCCGCAAGTAGCAAAAAATGTTAACTAACGTAACAATAATAAAGATTAGTTATTTAGTCATTTGACTTACATAGCATCTACTGTGAAAACTTTTCATACCTTTGATGCTCCTTTACGGCTAAACCTGCTAATTTTGTTTACAGCAGGTTTAGCATTCTGGTCGAGTATAGCTGCGTTTTTGCCCACATTACCGCTTTATATCGATGATTTGGGCGCAAATAAGCAAGAAATCGGCATGGTCATGGGTAGTTTTGCTATTGGACTATTGTTGTTTCGTCCTATGTTGGGACGGTTAGCAGATCAATATGGTCGAAAACTGCTGTTATTGATTGGCACAATAGTAGCTGCGATCGCCCCCTTTGGCTATTTGACCTTTAGATCAATTCCTCTGTTGATCCTGGTGCGTGTCTTTCATGGCGTTAGTCTCGCCGCTTTTACAACTGGATATAGTGCTTTAGTGGCAGATTTAGCTCCACTTAAAAGTCGTGGTGAAATCATTAGTTATATGAGTTTGGCGGCTCCTGTTGGTTTAGCAATTGGGCCTGCCTTGGGAGGCTATTTACAAGCTACAACTGGTTATGGAATCTTATTTTTGTTATCCGCAGAATTAGCTTTTGTTGCGTTTTTAGGTGCTATACAAATTATTAACCCACCAGTGGAGACACAGGAATTAACACAGAGCAATAATAGTAAATTTTGGCAAATTTTAATCAGTCCTCGCGTGAGAGTACCAGCTGCGGTGATGTTCCTAGTTGGTTTTGCACTTGGTGCTGTACATACTTTTGTGCCATTATTCATCAAATCAACTCAGGTTAATTTGAATATTGGGCTATTTTTTACAGTTGCCGCAATTTCTAGTTTTTGTCTGAGGATATTCGTCGGTCAAGCCAGCGATCGCTTAGGTCGTGGTTTATTTATCAGCTTTGGTATACTTGCTTATACTGTGGCTTTGCTGCTGTTGTGGCAAGCTAACAGTACCAGCATTTTTTTGTTAGCTGGAATAGTCGAAGGACTTGGTGGAGGAACAGTGATCTCTATGATCACTACTATGATGACAGACCGTTCATTACCACAAGAACGGGGGCGAATTTTTGCCATCTGTATAGCAGGATTTGACCTTGGCCTAGCGATCGCAGCTCCTATTCTTGGCTATGTTGCCGAACAAGTAGGCTATGGCAATATGTTTGGCTATGGTGCTGGTTTAACTTTTCTAGCACTTTTGATCTTTCTCACCCAATCGAACAAGGACTTATCTAATTCTTTAAGCTTTGCTCTGGGTCGAGGTGAAGATAATTACTCTTTAAATAAATAATTAGTTAAAAGTTAGGAGTTTAGAGAATAAAAACTCCTAACTTTTAAAACGGGCGAGGAGGGATTCGAACCCCCGACACCGTGGTCCGTAGCCACGTGCTCTAGTCCACTGAGCTACACGCCCCTGCCAGAAAATTATATTAACACGTTATTTCAAAATGATGCAAGATAATTTTTCCCAAAATTCTGCAAACTTAACTCATTTAGATCAGCAGGGACAGGCACAGATGGTGGATGTGTCTGACAAAGCACCAACTTTTCGCCAAGCCGTAGCCGCTGCTAAGGTGCGGATGTTACCAGAAACCTTTGCCGCTATTGAAGCTGGTAATACTCCCAAAGGAGATGTGTTGGCAACTGCCAGGTTGGCTGGAATTATGGCAGCCAAACAAACAGCGGCTTTGATTCCCCTATGTCACCCCTTACCCTTACAAAAAATTGCAGTCGAGGTCACACCTGATCCTCAACTCCCTGGTTATCAAATTTATGCCACAGTTAAAACCAAAGCCGAAACTGGTGTGGAAATGGAAGCTTTAACAGCCGTTTCTATTGCGGCGCTGACTTTATACGATATGGCAAAAGCTTTAGAGAAGTCGATTCAAATAGAATCGATTCGCTTGCTAAGTAAAACTGGCGGAAAATCAGGAAATTATTTTCCGCCAGAACCATAACTTACTCAATATTGCCTAAAGCTTTGTTGAGATCAGCTGGGTTTTTATATTCTTCGTCTTCTGGTAATTGCTCTAATAATGAGATTACTTTCTGATCGGCTCCCTGCTTTTTAGCATGTTTAATCAATTCTTTTCTACCAGCAGGATAGTCAACACCTTTCAAGTTTTTTTGTATTTCAACTGGGTTCGCCTTAGCCATTGTCATCCACCTCTAAAGGGTATTTACATCTTCATTGGTAAATTTATTAGCTTCCTCTATCCAACAGATGAATCATTTTTAACTTAGATTAATTAAAAGCTCACCCAATTGATTGATGTATAATTAGTTTTTATTCTTTGAGATTTTTTTGCTTGGCAATAGTAGCTTCTAGCTGATAACATTTAGTGCATAATTGCTAGCAACAGACTTATTTTCAAGCTACTAAACTATTGCCAAATATTACTATTACCTAACTTAGGAAAAATAGCTGAATCAAGTTCATTTACAGGAGATTATCAGGGTCAACCCCAAGACTACGCAAATACGCTGCTAGTTGCTCTACTAGTTGATATTCTTGCTCTACCAATAACTCAGCTTGTTTAGATGGCGTTGCATAAATGCAGGATGATTTTACGGATTTTCCTTTGCGTCTACCCTGCGGGAACGCCTGACGGCGAATGCGCCTACTCTTCAAGAACGACTAGCCTGCGGCAACGCCAGGGGCGAACGCCGAATTCGTGAGACATTCATTCCTAGATTCAGCAACGCCATTCAGATAGTTAATTGAGTTCCAAGGAATTCACTAGCAACTACACTCCCAGAAACCTTAGAATAAGTACAGTGTATTTAAGTTTGTAACAAATATTTATGCCTCCTCGCTGGCCTCGTAAACCCGATCGCAAAGACCCAGATTTCCGTAAATTAGATGACCGGATGAATTTCGCAGTGCATGTGGCAGCTGCCTCTGCGATTAATTCTGGTTTATGGTTTGCCCAAAACTTGCAAGCTACTACCTGGGAGTGGCTGCCTTGGTTAACGGCAAGTTGGATAATAGTATTGTTGGTGCATCTGATTTATATTACTGCGATCGCCAACTACTCACAGACACCACCCAAATCCACCTGAAGATGGACTGCTGAAGCTAGGGCAATTGTAACCTGAGGTAGTTGAGTCGGTCTGATAAATTGAGCAATAATATTAAGTAACTTGAAAGTTAGCGCTCTTTACTTGATAGAGGGTTGTTTTGATGGCTAAAACTAACACCGCAGAACTGCTAGAAGCCCTAGCAGGTGAGATTGGCGAAAACGTTTATATAGACATTGCCAAATGGCATCTTTATTTGTCTGATGCCAAGCTACATACTGTTGTCGCTGAACAACTATATCCCTTAATCACTTCTAATGCTATCAATGAAGATCGGGTCATCCAAGTCTTGGAATCTATTCCTGTGAAAATTGGTGGTGGTAGAAGAGAATTACCTTTAATAGACTTACTACCGCTGCAATGTCAGGTCAATTTAGTAGATATTTTAGAGAAATATCAGCGCGAGATATGATTTCTGTCTGCTCAAATTAAATGAAACCACAGTGCAACACAAATCCACATTAATTAATCTAGTGTGGTGTCTCATAATTATTAAAAGTTATAGCTACTTTTAATAAATATAAAGTTTTAGCGTTCTGAACTAAACAAGTTTAAATGGGGGCGAGTTTATCTTGGCACCCATGCTAGATTTTGATGCACATTTATGGAGCTTAGAAATATGTTTCTACAACTTAAAGGTACTGAAGATTTGGTAAAAGTTCTTGATATTCAAGAATTGCTTGATCCAAATAATGATATTGTACACGCACAAGATCAAGAAGGGCAAGAAGAACAGGAATCTGATACTTTTAAAAAAGAAAATCTAGTTTTCCCTTCTGGTGAAGGCTTACCACGTTGTTGGTTAGATGCCAATTATAAAAAGTCTAAAGTTTCTTAATTTGTAATTATGATTCCATAATTCGCCGTGTCACTTTCCAGTTAGGTAGGAGAATCATCAATGCCCAAAATGGTAAAACGAAAAGATTGGCAATGTTAAACAGTTGAGTGATATTCATAGTTTTGTCTAGTTAGGAGTAAGAGTTGCTTTATGATTTATAATTCATCATTCCTAACTTAATAAAGCCACAAGTTGTGATTTTATTTCCGAGAATTTCAAATCACGGCCTATGAAAACTAAGCGGGTTTGCCTTGGTTCTTCTGGTTGCCAAGGGCGATCATAAAATTTATCAAATCGAGTTCCTACCCCTTGCATCACCAAACGCATAGGTTTGTTAGGCACTGCTACAAAGCCTTTAATGCGGTAAATTTCTTGTTGATTTACTAGTGTCTGCAATTGTTGTTGTAGTTGTTCTGGGTCAAAAGCCCGGTCTAAAATAACGTGAGTTGAGGTAATTTCTTCATCGTGGTCGTGTTCTTCTTCAGTGTCGTGATGACTAGGACGACTATCTAAGTCATCTTCGACTGCGGCTTGTAATCCTAATAATATAGACGGATCGAGTCTGCCTTGATCGCTCTCAACAATCTTCACAACTCTAGGTAACTCTTTTTTGATCAATTCTTCAACTTGGGCTAGTGTCTCGGCATCAATTAAATCAGTTTTATTCAACACCACTAAGTCTGCACAAGCAAGTTGGTCTTCAAATAATTCTTGCAAAGGTGTCTCGTGTTCTAGACTATCATCTGCTTGCCGTTGGGCGGCGATCGCTTCTAAATCACTGGCGAATGTTCCTGTTGCTACCGCTGCACAATCGACTACGGTAATCACAGCATCTACTGTGGCACCATTACGAATTTCTTGCCAGCGAAAAGCTTTTACCAGTGGTTTTGGTAAAGCCAACCCAGAAGTTTCAATGACAATGCAATCAATACTATCTCGCCGCTTAAGTAACTGTTGCATCGTCGGATAAAATTCTTCCTGCACGGTACAGCACAAGCAACCGTTGGTTAATTCAAAAATATTATTTTCTGATTCACTATCTTCGGGACAAATTTGGCAGGATTGCAAAAGTTCGCCATCAATACCCAGTTCGCCAAATTCGTTGACCAAAACTGCAATGCGTCGTCCTTGGTTGTTTTGTAGCAGGTGGCGAATTAGACTGGTTTTACCACTGCCTAAGAAGCCTGTAATTACTGTGACAGGAATTTTTGTAGCCATTTTTTAGTTGGAATTTTGCCCAGAGGCCATGATTTGCACCTCTTTGCATTTTGCCTTAATTGGGATATTAAAAAAACAGTAGGGGCAACTTCTCCGCGATCGCCTAATTTTATCTCAGACGAACCCAGGGAAATTGCCCCTATATATAATTTACAAAAACTAACTTGTGAAAATGAAAATTTACTCAGCGGTGACAAGTTCGGTGCTGCCGCGGGCGCGACGACGTGTGAGGCTGTTATATACCATTACGCCGATCGCTTTGATTAAATTGCCTTCTAATTCTTTGAACAACTTCATGTTCGTTCCAAAGGCAGCGTTAGCTTCATCGACAATGCGATCGCCTGTAGCATCATCTAAAGGCAGTTCATCCAATGTCTGACGGTACTTGGCTTTGAATCCCTTTTCGTCGGTGATATCTGCAAATTCATAGAAAGCTGTACCTTGTCCATCAGACAAATTCATAGCCGTGACAGCAATATTTTTGAGAATTTGTCCCCCTGATAAATCACCCAAATAACGAGTGTAAGAATGGGCAATTAGTAGTTCCGGTTCTGTTGCAGATATTTCTCGGATGCGTTGCACATAAGCTTCACCCGCTGATGATAATTTGATTTGTTCGCGCCAGTTAGCACCAAAATAATAATTCAGATCTTGCTCTAGAGACTGCTTGCGGTTAAGTTGAGGAAAGTAAATTTTAGAAACAATCGGATGCTGACGGTGCTTTTCCATCTCCTCTTCCATTGCCGAGTAGACGAAGTAAAAGTTAGCAACTAGCTTCCGGTAAGAGTTTTTCTCTACCACTCCTTTTAAAAAACACTTGACGAAACCGACATTTTCTGCCATCGTGTGTGCTTTTTTAGTGCCTACACGCAACTTGTTTGCTAAATTGCTGCTCATACTAAATTTCTCAACTTTAAAGGGTCAACTACCAAAGCTTTGATTTACTAATGGCTAAAACAGGCCATTAAAACGTTACCTTAAAACTATTTGATGAGAATTTATATTAAAATTTTTTAAGTACAGGGAGTTTTGTATCGTTGCTACCTTGTCAAGAAGCAAGAGTTGAGAAACTCTGTGTCCGCGATCGCGCTTCTTGCCATCTTATCTTTGATACTTCCTGCAAATCTTCAATTTTTATTTTAAAAAGTAACAATTTTTAAATTTTACCAATTTTGAATTGTGTACCAACTAATTATCACAATCGAAAGTTAAAGCTAGGAATATCAAAGCAGAAAAAATATTTTTTATATAAAAAATTGACAATAACTTAGTAAAAAGTTTCAGTATTTTTACTTAAAGATTTTATTGAGTATAAGTTGCTTAACAGAAAAATGAGTATATAGTACAGATAAACAGTTATCTGAGTTGGAATTGTCGAATTAAAGTGTAAAGTGATATTTTCCCGTGTGAGTGTGTGGAGTATTTAAACTTATGGTTTCATCTATAACTCGAACTCAAGGGCATTCAGCTTCCAGATATGATGGATCTGAAAAAGGCCTACCAAGCAATTTTGCGCTTAACTTAATATCTCTACCGGCAACTCCTCTGTTTGGCACAGATGGTATTCGTGGCAGAGTAGGAGAATTACTGAGTGCGCCCTTAGCGTTGCAAGTGGGTTTTTGGACAGGTGTTATCTTGCGTACCCATGCTGATAAATTAGGGCCAGTAATTCTGGGACAGGATTCTAGAACCTCCGGCGATATGTTGGCAATGGCCTTGAGTGCAGGCTTAACAGCAGCGGGTCTAGAAGTTTGGCATTTAGGATTATGTCCTACTCCTTGCGTCGCCCATCTTACTAGTGTTAGTGAAGCTATAGGCGGAGTGATGATTTCTGCCAGTCATAATCCCCCAGAAGACAACGGTATTAAAATTTTTGGTGCAAATGGTGCTAAGTTACCTCAAGCATTGCAGGCAAAAATAGAAGCGGGATTGCGTGGCAAAATATCAGATGCAGGTGGGATGAGTAATTGCGGACGGCATTACTCGCGTTTGGAGTTAATTGAACATTACGGCGAGGCATTGCAACAACCCTTCCAAAATCAAGTTAATCTTCAGGGATTGAAGATAGTTTTGGACTTAGCATGGGGTGCAGCAGTTGGTTTAGCACCAACAGTTTTTACAAAAATGGGAGCAGAAGTAATTTGCTTACATAATGAAGCAGATGGCGATCGCATTAACGTCAACTGCGGTTCTACTCACCTGGATATTTTGCAAGCAACAGTAAAAGAACATAACGCCGATTTGGGCTTTGCCTTTGATGGTGATGCCGATCGCGTGTTAGCTGTAGACAATACCGGACGACAAGTTAATGGCGATTACATTCTCTATTTGTGGGGACGCTATCTCCAACAACGGCAACAATTGCCAGATAATTTGATTGTTTCCACTGTCATGGCCAATTTAGGCTTTGAGAGGGCTTGGCAACAACAAGGCGGTACTTTGATTCGCACCGCAGTCGGTGATCAATACGTGCAAGCAGAAATGCTGCGGACTGGAGGAATGTTAGGCGGCGAACAATCTGGGCATATTCTTTGCCGTCATTATGCCATTACCGGAGATGGCTTGTTAACAGCATTACATATAGCAGCATTGGTCAAACAAGCGGGTGTTTCTCTGGGTGAAATGGTAGATCAAAGCTTCCAGACTTATCCCCAATTATTACAGAACGTGCGGGTAGTAGACCGCGATCGCCGTTTAGGATGGCAAGATTGTCAACCTTTACAACAAGCGATCGCCCTTGCCGAAGCAGCAATGGGTGATGCTGGTAGAATTTTAGTCCGGGCTTCTGGTACAGAACCATTGATTAGAGTGATGGTAGAAGCTGCTGATGCTGAACTTGCTAATCATTGGACAAATGAATTGGTATCCAAAGTCCAACAATATTTGGCAATTTGAGTTAGTTAATATCTCAGTTTTTAATCAAAACTAATTTTTCATCGCCCTCGCTGCATATTAACTAAAGCGATACCATTTTCAAACATTTTTGCCATCAATAAAGCTATTTTAAGGGTGTACATCTGTACGCCCTTAATCGTGTGGCTATAGCAGTTATTTCAAGAAGCTAAAACTGCCTCTAAACCTAGAATCTAAACTAAATTTAAGTTATGATTTAACTTTGGTTTTTTAGTTACTTTACATCAACTAATTTAGGATGCTTGTTTTTGTTATCCCACTCAAAAGCCCGCAAGTCTCCAAATCTTGGGAGCGCGTGACAAAATTATTTGAAAGATGCATCAAATCGGTTTGCAACCAAACTTCACCTGATTTTCGCGCTATTGTTGTTTGTCATGAAAAGCCAAGAATAGATTTTGCTCATCCCCACATTACATACCTGACAGTTGATTTTCCGCCTGCAAACGAAACAAACCCTGTAGCTCAAGGCAATACAGACAAGGGACGGAAAATCTTGAAAGGATTAATATATGCCCAGCAATTTTATCCTACACACACTATGGCAGTTGATGCTGATGATTGTGTCAGTAAAAAATTAGCCGAATTTGTTAATCAAAATCCTAATTGTCATGGATGGTTTATCAATAAAGGTTATAAATATCAAGAAGGTAGTAAATATATTTATCTCAAAAGAAGCAATTTTTATAAAATGTGCGGAACTTGTAATATTATCCGATACGATTTGAACAATATTCCCGAAACAGCAGAATATAATCGTGGATATGGGTACTATAAATATTATATAGATCATGCCCAAGTTAGAGATATTTTAAAACGCGAATCAAAAAATATTAACCCATTACCATTTGCAGGTGCAGTTTATGTTGTAGAAACAGGAGAACACCTGTTTTATGATTCAAATAGGCTCAAATTTAATATTTTCAATCGTAGGTTACTCAATGAATCACTGAGAAATGAATTTGGATTACATAATTCATCAAACTCTATATTAACTACTGTTTAAACATCCTTTAAGACGCTGCTATGCCAAAATTAAAATTCCAGAAATCTAAAAACTCAAAAAAGCAGGCTAAAAAGGAAGTTCCTACCCTTAGCCTCAAAGAAAGGTTAGCCCAAAAACGTAAAGCAAACCAAGCACGTAAAGAACTCACTAGTTTGCTCACCACCGCCACCTTTGGCGGTATATTTTTTGGCATTTTACTTGCTTTCGTAGGTGGAATTAAAGCCGCAATTCCAGGTATCTTGTCAATATTTGTCTTCTCTCTTTCCTACAAATATCCCCGTCAAGCTCTTTTCGCTTTTCTGATTTATGTGCCTTTTGGGGGTACTATTACTTATTACATTGGCAACAGTCCTATTCTGCAATTGACCAAAGATGCTTTCTACATTCCAGCTCTAATTGCAATTTGGCAAAGTTGTCGTAAGCAAGGAATACCCCTAATTATTCCCAAAGCAATTAAAACTCCACTATTTATTTTATTGGGCTTATGTCTATTAACATTACTATTTATCAATGGTGGACAACAACTAAATCCGCCACCCGTCGGACTTTTAGAAAAAGCACCAAATGAAATACCAATAGGTATGGGGATTTTAGGATTAAAAGTATTTTTGGGTTATGTCCCCTTGATTGGTTGTGCTTACTACCTCATCCGTAATAAACGGGATTTTCTGTTTTTGTCACGCCTACAGGTTTCTCTAATATTTATTTGCTGTGTGCTAGGTTTTCTGCAATATCTGTTATTACTAACTGGGGTATGTGAAGGCACTAGAGATGCCGAAGGTAGTGCCTTATTTAAAGCAACACTAGAAGCCCGATGTTATTTTGGTGGTTCCCTAGTTTATAGTCCTAGTCAAGGAGTAATTCGCTTACCAGGAACCTTTGTTGCACCTTGGCAATGGGCATGGTTTTTAATTTCTAGTACCTTTTTTGCCTTCGCTACAGGTTTTACCGACCCTTCAATATTTTGGCGACTAACAGGTTTAGGTTCCTTGGTCTTGGTCTTTATCAATGCAGTAGTTTCTGGGCAGAGAATTGCTTTAGGTTTAGTACCCGCCTGTTTTGTAATTTTACTATTGCTGACTGGTCAAATTAAGAACCTTAAACGTTTTATTCCGATGGGGGTGGGTCTGGCTTTACTGCTAGGAATTGCTATGGCGGCTAATCCTGCCGTCGTCCAAGAAAGACTAGATAGTTTTAGCAGCCGTTGGGAAGCTTCGCCACCCCAAGAATTTATCGTGCAGCAATTTGAGGAAAATTGGAAAAGCGTAGCTGGCCCTCTAGGAAGTGGCTTAGGTCGGGCGACTAATTCTGCCCGTGCATTAGGTGAAACAAAACTTGTCGAAACCTACTACCCAAAAGTACTATACGAGGTAGGCATTTTGGGATTGCTGGGTTTTGTCGGTTTAGTTACTACACTCACAATCACTGCCTTCAAGACTTATCGTTCCATAAAAAACCGTAATTTCCGCAGTTACGCAGCTGCTTTATGGGTGTTTATATTGTTTATTAGCTACAACACCTACTACTACCCTTTAGATGTTGATCCGGTAGCTGTTTATTATTGGTTTTTTGCAGGAGTGCTATTTAAATTACCAGCCTTAGATAAACAAGAGAGGGAAAATACCAGTCCTCAAGAAGCGACGCAGAAAAAACCTCTAAGTAGTACAGCGTAAATGATCAAAAGTTTGTATTGTATAAAAACTTTACCCGCAAAGATCAGTAGGGGAGCAGCACTTTTCTGCCTTGAGGCTGCGCCCTAAGCTTAGCTATTATGCCGCAGGCTTTACGACTAAGCTCAGGAGAGGCTCAGTATAAGTCAGTACATCGCTGACAACTAACAACTAACAAAAACAGCAAATTTATATGAGTATAAAAGCACATGATTGATTTGCCTTTAATTTCTGTAATCATCCCAACTTATGGGCGAGAAGAAACGCTAAGGGATAGTGTTGTGGATGTTCTCAATCAGGACTATCCAAATTTTGAGGTATTAGTAGTAGATCAATCTCCCAAACACAAACCAGAAGTTCAAGCGTACCTAGAAGAAATGGCAGCACTAGGTAAAATTAAATGGTTTCATCTCGATTGGGCAAGTTTGCCAGGGGCGCGTAATTATGGTGTACGGCGCTCAAATGGTGAAATAATTTTATTTATTGACGATGATGTTAAATTAACCCCAGAATTTTTAGCAGCCCACGCGAAAAACTATCAGCAAAATCCAGAAGTGGGGGCTGTGGCTGGGCGAGTTTTTGACAGAATGAAATTAGGTGATTCTGGGGGAGAATTACAAATTGAATATCTGCCTCCCCAAGCTATGGATCCAGGAATTGCTTGGTATCATATTGATTTAGTACATACAACTAAACCCCAGCAAGTACTAACTGCGAGGGGTTGTAACATGTCTTTTCGACGTGAAATTTTTACTAACCACAAACTGAAGTTTGATGAAAGGTTTCGTGGTAGTGCAGTCCGCGAAGAGTCAGATTTTTGTTTGCGGCTGCGGCAGACGGGATATAAAATTTGGTATGATCCAGAAGCTTATTTAATCCACTTAGGGGAAGAAACGGGTGGTTGTCATGATATTAGTATGCGATCGCTCACGTATCAACTCACCTTCTATCACAATCATTTCTTGCTGGGACTAAAAAACCTCACCGCTACCCAAGCTTTACGCTTATACGCCCGTTTATTTGACTGTCATGTTCTAGGAAGACCCCCGTGTCATAAAAGCGGTTCTCCGATTAAAATTTTGACTCGTGCCCTTTTCTACACTTTAGGTTTTTTCAAAGCCTTGGGTACAGTTATGCAATCATCATGGAATGATGGTCAAGTTTATAGTCGCCTTGATCAACAAGTCAAGAGTGTTTGAATAAAAATTTAAAGGAGGATGAACATTTTCATCCTCCTCATATTTAATATTAGTAACAACCAAATAATGATGAAAATTTTAGTTGCCAGTCATACTTATATTGTAGACCTTAATTGTGAGAAACTCCGTGCTTTATCTCAACTAGAATCCAATATTGAAGTGACGGTTGTAGTCCCCAAAAGCTGGAAACCTGGGGGTGTACAAAATATAACTATTGAAACTCAATATCGAGATGAAGGCACATTTAGAATAGTTCCAGTTACTAATTTTAGCCAAAATCATCAGGGGCTTCTCACCTTTGGTAGTGATTTAATATCTTTAATGCGGCAATTTCGCCCCCAAATCATCCAGGTAGAACAGGGTTCTAGAAGCTTGGCATACGCTCAGATGGTTGCTTTAAATCAGCTATTACGACTGAAAGCAAAAAATGTATTTTTTACGTGGTGGAATTTACCATACAAACTAAAATTACCAATTGCTTTATTAGAAAAGTATAACCTTAATCATAGTCACGGAATTATTTCTGGTAATCAAGACGGGGCAGAAGTTTTACGGCAACGAGGATATGAAGGATCAATTAAAGTTATGCCTCAACTTGGTGTAGATGAAAGTTTATTTACGCCAAAACATCAACCAGAATTAGCAGCTAAATTAGGTATTAATTCAAATGATTTTGTAGTAGGTTTCGTAGGACGCTTCGTACAGGAAAAAGGACTGTTAACTTTGTTAAAAGCCTTAGTAAGTTTACAAAATAAGCCCTGGAAATTATTACTACTAGGACGTGGGCCTCTGCAAGAAGAATTAATTAAAATAGCAACGGAAAACAATATTAAAGAAAGGTTGCTAATAGTAGAAAGCGTCCCTCATCACGAAGTTGCGAATTATATAAATCTAATGAGTACTTTGGTGTTACCTTCAGAAACAACTTACAATTTTAAAACCTTAACTTCTGTGGGTTGGAAAGAACAATTTGGTCATGTAATCATTGAAGCAATGGCTTGCCAAGTTCCTGTGATTGGTTCCGATTCTGGTGAAATTCCTCATGTAATTGGTGATGCTGGTTTAGTTTTTCCTGAAGGTGATGCTAGTGCATTGGCGAATTGCTTAGTGCAATTAATAGATAAGCCAGATTTTGCCCAATCTCTCGGTAAAATGGGTTATCAAAAGGCAATGGTTAAATATACAAATAAAGCTTTGGCAAAACAGCAATTTGAGTTTTATCAAGAATTAATGAATTAAGGCAGGAGGCAGAAATTAAGAATGTTAATAGCATTAGCTTTCTAACCTTTTTTTACTGGATAGTTATTTCTGCACAACTGCACTAATAAGTAGTCATTAGTCAGCGGCAAATAACAACTAGGACTTACGCACAGGCAACGGAAAATCTAACCGCAGGAGACGCTGAGAACACAGATAAATAGGAGTTTCAGAGAGTTCTTGCCTAAGTCCTAACAACCAACAACTGACAACTGACAAAGCAATGAAAATTTTACAAATTGTTCCCTCAATTTCCCTAATTTACGGCGGCCCTAGCCAAATGGTACTAGGACTCGCCCCCGCATTAGCAAAAGAGGGAGTGAAAGTTACAATCCTGACGACTGATAGTAATGGGGATAGTGGTCAGAAACCTTTAGATGTTCCTTTAAATCGTCCCATTAAACAAGATGGGTATGAAATAATTTATTTTCGTTGCGCGCCATTTCGTCGTTACAAATTTTCTCTTGATTTATTACAATGGCTAAAACTTCATGCAGATGAATTTGATTTAGCCCATATTCATGCTCTTTTTTCTCCTATCAGTAGTGCTGCTGCTACTGTGTGCCGTCAACAAAAGTTACCTTATATTTTGCGTCCTTTAGGAACTCTTGATCCGGCTGATTTACGTAAGAAAAAACAATTAAAACGGCTTTATGTAGCAATTTTAGAACGTCAAAATTTAGCTGGTGCAGCAGCAATTCATTTTACTAGTGAGCAAGAAGCAAAAATCTCAGAAAGATTTGGAATAGCTACGCAAGATTTGGTAATTCCTTTGGGTGTTATACCCGCCCTAAGTAATGGAAAGACGGTGAGTGTAGTACGCAGTAAATTAGCAATACCTGAAGATGTGCCTTTGGTGCTGTTCATGTCGCGGATTGACCCGAAAAAGGGTTTAAATCTTCTGATTCCAGCCTTAGAAAAACTGCTAGCAGTCGGCTACAATTTTCATTTTGTTTTGGCTGGAACAAATCCCCAAGACCCAGATTATGAACAAAAGATAAGATTTGAAATTGAAAATTCACTTCTGCGATCGCACACTACGATTACTGGTTTTGTTAGTGGTGACTTAAAAGCTAGTTTATTGCAAGCTGCCGATTTATTTGTCTTACCTTCATACTATGAAAATTTTGGTATTGCCGTAGCTGAAGCTATGGTAGCAGGAGTACCTGTAGTCATCTCCGACCAAGTGCATATTTATCAACAGGTAATTGATAGTAATTCCGGGTGGGTGGGCGCAACAGATATACAAGAACTTGTAGAGTTAATCAAAGAAGCTTTGCAAAATCCTCAAGAACGCCAGCGGCGGGGATTAAATGCTCACAACTATGCATTGCAGCATTTTAGTTGGGATGCGATCGCTCGGCAAATAATTCAAGCTTATCAAAAAATTCTGGCAACCTAGTACCGCAAAGCGGAATTAAAAATTAAAAATGAATACAGCGAAAAGTTGCGGCTTGGGGTTTCCCCCAAGAGCAAACTTTTCAAGACAACGTAAACTTTTTATTGATTTGGAATGGGTAGTTTATTTACGCCGTCCTGTACTATTAAGAGTTCAATTATTTTTACTTATATACCTCTTTCCTTGGTGATACCAGTTATACCACTGCTTCACACTCAGTAGTGCCAACCAAAGAAGAATTAAAGCAAGTAATCCTCCTTGTCTAGGTGCATCGAAGGCAAAAAACACTAAAGCAATGCACAATGTATCTTGAAGAAAAACTGCCCACAATGGCAGGCCACGCAAGCGATAAAACCAGCCAACTTGAACTAGTTGAAGTACTAGAGCAAATAAACCCCCAATTAAGGCAATTAGCCAGTTTGGTGCAGTTGTTGCTGTGGCTACTGCTAACCCCATAATTGCTCCCACAAGGGGAGATAGTGATAACTGAATTAGTTGTAGTATTCTTTGCCCCCATAGCTTTTTTGAAGCCAATAATTCAACTAACGACCAACTGGTGAGGCAGCCTAATAAGAGTGACGGGGAAAGGTGAGATAAAATTGGGACTTGTGACCATAAATTACTGCCTTGTAACAGTCCAATGATCAATAGAGGTATGCCTATTCTCATTCCTGCTGCGGCAGATGCAGAAAGCGTGGCCAAGATTTCAATCATCACGGCACTGAGAGGGTTAATAAATAAGCCAATATTTGTTATTTATACTACCCACGACTTTTGAGAATAGCAGCACCAAACCATTGTTTTTGAACAAGACAATACTAAAAACATTTAGTCTCTTTATCTTTTTTTGACAATACACACTGATTTTGGAAAATTGAGCATAGGGAATTGGGAATTATTATCCTCCTCTGCTGCTGCCCAATCCCCAATTAATTTAAATACCCAACCTTTGATAGACATCTTCTAAATGCCGGAGATGTTGCTGAGGGTCAAAACATGCCTCAATATCTGCTGGCGATAACCTTTGGGCAACACGCGGATCTTTAGCGATCAAGTTGTGGAAGTCGCCTTCTGGTTTGTTCCAAGCGGCGTGCGCGTTTTCTTGGACGATCGCATAAGCTTCTTCTCGGCTGCTTCCCTTTTCTACTAAAGCGAGTAGCACTTTTTGGCTAAATACTACACCGCCATAGCAATTGAGATTTCTGACCATGTTATCTGGATAAACCAATAGGTTTTTCACCAATTCGGTTATTTCGATCAACATAAAGTGCGTCAAAATACAGGCATCCGGCAAGATTACCCGTTCTACAGAACTGTGAGAAATATCGCGCTCATGCCAAAGAGCAACATTTTCTAAGGCTGCACCTGCATGACTTCTCACCAATCGCGCCATTCCTGTCAGCCGTTCTGAACGGATGGGGTTCCGCTTGTGCGGCATTGCCGAGGAGCCTTTTTGACCTTTAGCAAAAAATTCTTCAACTTCTAAAACGTCTGTTTTTTGCAGATTGCGAATTTCCACAGCAAAGCGCTCAATAGATGCTGCTATTAAAGCTAATTGCTGTACATAGTCGGCGTGGCGATCGCGGGAAATCACTTGTGTTGAAGCCGTATCCGGTTGGAGTCCGAGTTTTTGGCAAGCGATCGCTTCTACACGGGGTTCAATATTGGCGTAGGTTCCCACCGCACCAGAAATTTTACCAACAGCAATAGTTTCGCGGAGAATTTTTAGGCGTTCTTGATGTCGCAACACTTCTGCCAACCACCCAGCCAGCTTAAAACCAAAGGTGATCGGTTCAGCGTGGATACCATGCGATCGACCAGCCATGACTGTATATCGATGTTCATGCGCCTTTTGGCGAATTGCCGAAATCAAATCTTCTAGGCGCTTTGATAACACATCGAGACTAGTGACCAATTGCAGCGCTAAAGCCGTATCTAGCACATCTGAACTAGTTAAACCCAAGTGAATATAGCGTCCGGCATCACCAACATATTCGTTAACATTCGTTAGGAATGCGATGACATCATGACGGACTTCAGCCTCAATTTCTAGTACCCGTTTGGGGTCAAAATTTGCCTTGGTCTTAATTTCCTCAACTGCATCAGATGGGATATAACCCAGTTGAGCTTGGGCTTCACAGACTGCAATCTCTACCTGTAGCCAGGTTTTTAATTTGTAAGATTCAGTCCACAGGTCGCCCATTTCGGGCAAAGTATAACGCTCAATCAACGTTCGCTGCTGAATACAACTGTCATATTCTACAGTTTAATTAGCTCAATATACGTGGCATCTTCCATACACCCTCATCAAAGTAACGATTCAACTGCTCTATAACCGCCTTCTATCCCGCCATTGTTTAAAGTACCCAATTCAGTGAGTGACTAAATGTGAGTTAGTTAAAGTTGATGGGGTGGACTACTAGTCGATGATTTAGAGATAATGATACTAATGTTACCGTCCGCTTCCATATTCAAAAGATTATTTATGGATTGCACTTGAAGGGTTCAGTCTACGGAGCTTTTTCAAAAACTAACTAATATTTTTATAGATTATGCTTAAACACAAACTGTTTGGTCGTAAAACATCACTTTCACTATTAATAACTATTAGTTTGAATACAATTTCTCTTTTACCAATCTCATCTTCATTAGCAGAAACATCCTCGGTTCCGCAGCCTTCAAAGGCTCCACTACAATTAGACTTATTAACTCAGCCAAATGGTGCTGTAATTACAGCTAACACTATTGATCTCAAAGGATTAACCACTCCTAGTTTATGGTGGGCACAACAAAACTCCGAGAACAAGCTGTTGGATAATTGGATAGCATATCCAGCTTCTGAGCAAGAACCTGGCCGAGTAGACCTGATCGTGAATCAGCAAATTTGGAGTTTATTAAACTACTTGGAGCGCTACAGTTTTGTAAATCGCTTAGGCAACCAAGTCAGAAAGGAAGGTTATAACGTTCGAGTTTTCAATTATCAGCAAGATATGTTGGCAACTTACACTTGTAACTTTAATACAAGTCCAACCTTATGCAATATTCAAATGAATGCTCAGAATATGGTAAGACTATTGCGACCCCTCTAAAAAATTGTCTGGGGCACGGGCTTTTCTCCAATGCTCACTAAGTCTTGATTTTAGCGAATAAAGACTCGTACTGCTTTGCCACTAATGGATTTAAGGGAAGCAAAAATTCACTTTTGGCAAAAATTTCATTATTATTTTGTAACAAATTTCGTAAAGGCTCCTGGATATCGGCAGCGACAATATTGGTAGAAATTGGTGAATTACTTTTAGTCAAAAGAGCAATTTGTTTAGCGATGTCTGGTTGCCAACAAAAATCAATCCATTGGGATGATAAATCACTTTTGGTAACACTTGTGGGACGAACCCACAAGTCTGCCCAGATTGCTGTTCCTGATTTAGGCACAAAGGCAGCAAGTTGCGGATAACGTCCTAAAACTGGTATTACATCGGATGACCAACCAACCGCCAGCCAAGTGTCACCAATAATTAGAGGTTCTAGGTAGGTATTGGAACTGTAGAACTTTACTTGTTGATTTAATGTTTTTAGTTCCTTTTCCAAGTCTGGTACTGTGTCCAGATTTTCTGTATTGTATGATTTTCCTAGTTTCTTTAAAACTAGACCAATTACTTCTCTTGGTTGATCTAACAATGAAATCCGCGATCGCAGTTCATCTCGCCATAAATCACCCCAATCCTGCGGTTTCCATCCTAACTTTTTAAATTTTTCACGGTCATAAATAATTACCGTACTACCCCAACGGTAAGGAGCAGCCCAAATTTTTCCCTGAGTATCTAGGTTGCCTTGCTCATTGCGCGTTACTAGTTTTTGCCATCTTTCATCCAAAGCAGACCAATGTTTTAACTGTTTGATCTCTGTTTCTTCTAGTGGCTGAATCAACTTCTGTTCAATTGCAGTTTTGAGCCAGTAATCTCCTAATGTTGCCAAATCAGCTATGGGAGTTTGAGATTGCCTAAATGGCACAAAACGACTCCAAACAGGTTCATTAGTGGTTTGTGGTTGCTTTTGCCAACTTTGCAATTGCTGAAATAAATTTTGTATTTGTTCAACTGGAGCAAACTTTAACTGCGCTTTTTGCTGTAAACTTTGGCGAAATTCATTAACCACCTGACCGGGAATAGAACCTTTTAATAGCTGTACATTCAGTTTTGTTTGGTTTTGACCACCACACCCAATCAGCAGTTGTGAAAGTACAAGTCCACCTGTAAATCGTAAAAAAGACCGTCGATCCATTAATTTGGGAATTGTAATTTTAGATTTGTGACTATACATCAGTTATGTGAACAATGATAATATTGGCTCTGTGTCCCCTGCGTCTCTGTAGTTAAATAAATTACTTCTAAACCACAGAGGCGCTGAGAACGCTGAGAAATAAACAAGAGATTTTATGAGTTAACTTTAAATAGCTGGAGAAATATATTAAAACTTGATTACAAATCTATCCCATTATATAAAAAAGCATTATCCCAAACATAATCAATTACTGTCCTGGCATCCTTTAAAGGAAGAACATGACAACATCCCTGGTCATCATGACTTAATAAAGGAATTTCAGGTGCTGTTTTGTCATTTGTGTTTACCTTGCCACAAATATCTTCTAAATTATTTAATGGCCCTTGGATATCAAAATTGATTGTCGTGCCCAGTTTATTCTCCATCCAAGTTTCTATGCAAGCATCTAATTGTTGAGGATTGAGTGGAATCGGGCTAGTGAGTAAGTGATAATACACAAGAATGATTTCTTTACACTCCTCTTCTTCAGCTAAATTGATGAACATTTGAAACACACTAACGTTATTAGCTAAATTTTTAAAAAATAGAGTTTCTGTGACATCTTTTTGAAATTTTATTTTTTTGTTTTTGTAATTAGTATATTGCTTAAAGGCAAATCCACCCAATGCGATCGTTAACGATAGAGTTGCGACTAGAACGGGCATCACATTGCGGACTTTATCTGGCTCTACATCTAATGATTCGATAAAAAATGGCACATTTAGTACCAATAAAATTGCAGCAAGCAGTAATAATAAGTTTGGTAACGCTCTTAATATGAGGGGAATTGCCGCACCAATGGCAGGAATCCCAAATAGTAACCGATCTTTCCAGGTCATACTCGTTACTACATTAGGAAAGAGCAAGTCAATATCTAGTTTAGGAATGTTTTTGTAGAAATAAACATACATTTTACCGGGAATAAATTTTAATGCGTTGATTTTAGCTTTCTTATTCCTAAAATAATCTGCTTCTTTAAATTTGACTAGCAATACAATTCGCTCAAAAATATCAATAATTTTTTCTTCCTGCCAAAAAAAGAATTTCTTGATCGAAATTTTCTTATTAGTGTCGCCCCGATAGTAGCAGATGAATCGATCAAATTCATCAAAATCAACTTGCGTTTTTAAATCAATCAGAGATTTTGTATCTAATGCTCGTTGTACAAGTGTTTGAGGTAAACAAATATAATTAGCTCTTTCTACAATATTGTTAAATGCATCAACCACTTTTAACTCCATTTCATCATATTGATCAAATGTTGGTGGAGTTATTGGTTGGATATCTGCGTTGGGGTTGAAGGGTATGTAGTTTTCCTTGATAGTTTCTAAAGTCTGATGGAAGCGAAAGTGGTAATATGCAGATAAAATTTGACAAAAATCTTTAAATGTTTCTGCCTCAACTCTATCTAACTTACCATCTTGTAGACAAAGTTTGATAATATCGGTGCGATTGTAAGGAATGAATGCTTCTCGGTTTTCGTGAACAGTCATGTTATGAGATCAATCAAAATCCAACTAATGAGTTTGCTAACAAATATAATGCACTCTTTCGTTTCTGAGCTACTAGTATCTTGAATTGTAATTCAAACAATCTTTAATTTATAATTAGCGATCGCTCTCATACAATAAAACAAAAAACCGGGAAACTTCAATGTCACCCGGTTTGTTTAAGCAATATCAAAACCTTCAGTTTTTAAGGAGCATTGCTATGCTTTGCCCCTATTTTTTGGCTAAATTAAACTTTAGCAGCTGCCTTGGTGATCATATCGAGTTCACCTTTAGCATACTTAGCTGCAAAATCTTCTAGAGAAACTTGCTTAATTTTGCTAGCATTGCCAGCGGTGCCAAATTGCTGATAGCGTTCAGCACATACCTTCTGCATGTATTTGATAGAAGGCTTGAGGAAGTGACGAGGGTCAAATTCCTTGGGATTAGCTGCCAAAGCTTCACGTACCGCAGCGGTGATTGCCAAACGGTTGTCGGTGTCAATATTTACTTTACGTACACCGCTCTTGATACCTTTTTGAATTTCTTCTACAGGTACACCGTAGGTTTCAGGAATAGCACCACCATATTGGTTAATTAGTGCCAACAAATCTTCAGGTACGGAAGAAGAACCGTGCATTACCAAGTGGGTGTTAGGCAAACGGCGGTGAATTTCTTCAATACGGCTGATTGCCAAAATTTCGCCAGTTGGCTTACGGGTAAACTTGTAAGCGCCGTGGCTGGTGCCAATAGCTACAGCCAAAGCATCTACTTGGGTTGCTTCGACGAAATCAACTGCTTGGTCGGGGTCAGTTAGTAGTTGAGAATGGTCGAGTGTACCTTCAAATCCGTGACCATCTTCAGCTTCACCAGCACCGGTTTCTAAAGAACCCAAGCAACCTAGCTCACCTTCAACACTGACACCCAAGGAGTGAGCTACGTTTACTACTTCACGAGTAACATTGACGTTATATTCAAAGCTGGCAGGTGTTTTAGCGTCAGCTTCCAATGAACCATCCATCATGACGCTGGTAAAGTTATTCTTAATTGCTGAGTAGCAAGTAGAAGGAGCATTACCATGATCTTGGTGCATGACAATGGGAATTTGAGGATAGGTTTCTACCGCTGCCAAAATTAGGTGGCGGAGAAAGTTTTCTCCTGCATAATTACGAGCGCCACGAGAAGCCTGCAAAATTACGGGGCTATCTGTTTCTGCCGCCGCCTTCATGATCGCCTGAATTTGCTCTAAATTGTTAACGTTGAAAGCTGGGATGCCGTAACCGTTTTCAGCAGCATGATCCAGAAGCAGCCGCATTGGTACAAGCGCCATAGATAGTCCTCCTAATGTTGTTGTCAGCTAATCGGTGTGAGAGAAGCGTAATAATTACGCTAAATCTTAAGAGTTTTTTCAACTTATAGGAAATTATAACTAGAGTAGTGTGCTTATGTTGAAAAAGTTTGCGCCATCACTAATCAAGATGCCTTATGCTTGAACTAAACTACTGTCAAGTGTGCTACGTCACACTGATCGGGTTTAGTAGCGTTTTTTGGTAACGTATTGTTGTAAATAGTCTACCATAAGCGATCGCTCTCCTCATCGTAAGCAAAATCAAAACAACTTTGACTAACTGCGATCGCATTTCTACGATTGTGAGTCTCAACTCAAATCAGGGTTATGGAAACCTTAAAAGATGCCTAGTAAATAGGCTTTAGCCAACTTAAGACTGTCAGGATCAGAAAGTAAAGAGTAAAAGGCAATTTCTTTTGACTTTTAACTTTCTGTTTTTGTTCAACTTCCCACAACAGGAGGTTTAATCTTGAGTAAATTGAAAGTTGGCATCAATGGATTTGGTCGGATTGGGCGACTTGTGTTGCGTGCTGGCATTGATAACCCCAATATCGAATTTGTAGGAATTAACGACTTAGTACCACCAGATAACCTCGCTTATTTATTTAAATACGATTCAACCCACGGTAAGCTGAAAAGCAAGGTTGAAGCGAAGGAAGATGGTATCGTTATTGATGGATATTTTATTCCTTGCATGTCAGTGAGGAATCCTGCGGAATTGCCTTGGGGACAGTTGGGTGTAGATTATGTCGTAGAATCTACGGGACTCTTCACTGGATATGAAGGGGCGGCAAACCACCTCAAAGCAGGTGCAAAGCGAGTTGTGATTTCTGCTCCTACTAAAGATCCAGATCGTATTCCGACTTTATTGATGGGTGTCAATCATGACTTATTCGACCCTAGCAAGGATCTAATCGTCTCTAATGCTAGCTGCACCACAAACTGTCTAGCTCCCATTGCTAAGGTCATCAATGATCACTTTGGGTTGACTGAAGGGTTGATGACTACAGTTCACGCCATGACTGCTACCCAGCCAACTGTAGACGGCCCCAGCAAGAAAGACTGGCGGGGTGGTCGAGGTGCAGCCCAGAATATTATTCCCTCCTCCACAGGTGCAGCTAAAGCCGTGGCGCTGGTTTTACCTGAGTTGAAGGGCAAATTAACTGGGATGGCATTTAGAGTTCCCACCCCTGATGTCTCTGTAGTTGATTTAACTTTCAAAACTGCCAAAGCTACAAGTTATCAAGAAATTTGTGCTGCGATGAAGCGGGCAGCGTCAGGAGCATTAGCAGGTATCTTGGGATACACAGATGAAGAAGTAGTTTCGACTGATTTTCAAGGCGATACCCACTCTAGTATCTTCGATGCGGGTGCTGGAATTGAATTGAACTCGAACTTCTTCAAGATAGTTGCTTGGTATGACAACGAATGGGGCTACTCAAATCGTGTAGTTGACTTGATGTTGTCGATGGCACAAAAAGAACAACTTGCAGTGGTTTGATCTATCAGAAAGTCAGGAGTAGAGACGCGATTAATCGCGTCTGTACAAGATTTAGGAGAAATAACACTTCGACAAGCTCAGTGCATCGCTGACGACTGACTGGGAATTTTGGGATTTGGGTAAATACCTTAAAAGTAGGATTGGATAAAGTATTTTTGCTTAACAAATTAGTGATATTAAACACATGTGATTTTGGATGTTTGAAGCTTCCAAATCGCAGGTTATGGGGGTAAAACCCCAGGCTTTTCCTCAAACCCTAAACCCCTAATCCTATGCGTCGAACCAAAATTATTTGTACTGTTGGGCCGGCTACATCTGCACCTGAACGCCTGCAAGCTTTGGTAGAAGCAGGCATGAATGTAGCGCGATTGAACTTTTCTCACGGAGCTTATGAATTTCACGCCCAAACTGCTCGGCATCTCAGACAAATTAGTGCTGAGCAGCAAAAGCCGATCGCGATTATGCAAGACTTGTGTGGCCCGAAGATTCGGTTGGGAACCTTACCACCGTCAGGGCTAACAGTCGAAGCTGGGGAGGAAGTCACTTTTGTGTTGCAAGAAAAGGGTGATAGCATCGACGAACTACCTCTACCCTTGCCGACTTTATTTGCAATGGTGCGACCAGGGGAACCGATTTTGATTAACGATGGTCGTGTCAAGTTGATTGTCACCGATCGCGATGCTGATAAAATTCGGGCCCTAGTCAAAATTGGTGGCGTAATTTCTACTCACAAAGGAGTGAATTTACCAGAAACTCCTTTACCTGTGAGTTCCATTACCGAAAAAGATTTGATGGATTTGCGTTTTGGCATTCAATTGGGTGTAGATTGGGTAGCGGTTTCATTTGTGCGATCGCCACAAGATTTAGAACCAGCCCAACGGATGATTGAAGCTGCTGGGGCTTCAATTCGCTTAATTGCCAAAATCGAAAGAGCAGAGGCGGTAGAGCAGTTTGACTCTATTCTCAATGTTGCCGACGCTATTATGATTGCCCGTGGCGATTTAGGGGTAGAAATGCCGATTCATGAAGTCCCTTTGATTCAAAAGGACATTATTCGCCGTTGTAATCAGGCTGGTAAGCCAGTAATTACAGCTACCCAAATGCTAGAGTCAATGATTGGCGCTCCTGATCCCACCCGTGCCGAGGCCACTGATGTAGCTAACTCAATTTTGGATGGTACAGATGCAGTCATGCTCTCTGGTGAAACTGCTGTGGGACAATATCCTACCGCCGCCGTCCAAGTCATGCACAATATTGCTGTGAGAACAGAACAGTCTTTAAATGAAGGCAGTAGACATGCGTGGTGTCATGATGCAGGCAGCCTCAGTGTCACAGAATCTGTAGCCGAAGCAGTATGCCGCATCGCTTATGAAACAGGCGCGCGAGCAATTCTATGTAACACTTCTTCAGGAAGTACAGCGAAAATGGTGTCTAAGTATCGTCCGACTACACCGATTATTGCCCTCACCCCTGATGAAACTGCTTACCGTCAACTTGCTCTGTCTTGGGGTGTTGAACCCTTGCTGATTCCGCCAGTCTACAATGCCGAAGAGATGTTTATGAATGTGGTAGACACAGTTGTAGAAATGGGTCTAGCGAATAACGGTGATAAAGTAGTCATTACCTCTGGTGTGCCAATTGGTAAATCGGGAACAACTAGTTTAATTAAAGTGCATTCAATTGGACAGCCAATTTTAGCGTGACGCATCTAGAATGAGGCTGTAACTCTGGACAGCAAGCAAAATTGGGCAATGATTAAGAAAAATTGCCAGAATCAGAATTGTAGGCACAAAAACGAGTTTCAAGAACAGGGAAATCAGTAAATTCTCAACCAACAAAAAATCCCGGAGTATTTTATGTCTAAAAATTTACTAGAACAATTGCGCCAAATGACTGTTGTGGTTGCAGATACGGGGGATATCCAAGCGATTGAGAAGTTCAAACCCCAAGATGCCACTACCAATCCTTCTCTGATTACCGCTGCGGCACAAATGCCAGAATATCAGGAGATTGTTGATCAAACTTTACTCCAAGCCAAAAAAGATGCGGGAGCCGGCGCAAGCCAAGCACAGATAGTTTCTTTGGCTTTTGACCGTTTGGCAGTTGCCTTTGGTTTGAAAATTTTGCAAATTATTCCCGGCCGCGTCTCTACAGAAGTAGATGCGCGTTTGTCTTTCGATACAGACGCTACCGTTACTAAGGCTAGAGAATTAATTGCCCAATACAAAGCCGCTGGAATTGGCCGCGATCGCGTGCTAATTAAAATTGCTACCACCTGGGAAGGCATTAAGGCTGCGGAAATCTTGGAGAAAGAAGGTATTCATTGTAACTTGACCTTATTGTTTGGTCTTCACCAAGCGATCGCCTGTGCCGAAGCTGGCGTTACCCTAATTTCTCCTTTTGTCGGACGGATTCTTGACTGGTACAAGAAAGACACCGGACGAGATAGCTATCCTTCTGCTGAAGATCCTGGTGTATTGTCCGTCACCACAATCTACAACTACTACAAAAAATTCGGCCATAAAACCGAAGTTATGGGAGCCAGTTTCCGCAACATTGGTGAAATTACTGAACTTGCAGGTTGTGATTTACTGACGATTTCTCCTGCGCTGTTGGCTGAATTACAAGCAACTATTGGCGAACTACCACGTAAACTCGATCCCGCCAAGGTAGCAAACTTGGAAATTGAAAAGATGTCTATTGACAAAGCTACCTTTGACAAGATGCACGCTGCTGACCGCATGGCATCTGACAAACTAGCAGAAGGCATCGACGGCTTCACCAAAGCATTAGTTTCTCTAGAGAAACTATTGGCAGAAAGGCTAAGTCGCCTAGAAGAAGCAGTAACCAGCCATTAAAATTTAGATTGCGATATTCATTGGTTAGTGGCCTAGTGGTTAGTAAAACAACTGGTCACTGACCACTAATAGGGATACATAAAGCTAATGGTGGATCAGTGGATCAGATCCCCGACTTCTTAAACAAGTCGAGGATCTCGCAACTCCTTAAAACTGAAAACTAATGACACAATGACACAGACTACAGTGAGTAATAAAACGACCGGCCACTGACCACTAAAGCGGCCAAGTTGGAGGCAAAGATTCATTAGGGGATCAAGAACTTAGAAGAGATATTGCGATAATAGATCAAGCTCATAATGTTTTGACAAAAAAGTAAGGTGATTATGGCAATCACATTAGATAAAGCTGCATCTAGGAAGATGACTCTTGAAGAGTTCTTCAATTATGACGATGGTACAGATGCAATATATGAGTTTGAAGATGGGGAATTGCTTCTGATGACAGCGGAGAGTGAGATAAATCGACGAATTGCCATGTTTATCCTTGTTTGCCTTGTGCAACTGGGTATTCCATCTTCTCAACTGTCGATGAAAACGGAAATTGTGACTACTGGTTTACGGGTGCGCGTTCCTGATTTGGTGGTGTTTTCTGAGGAGTTGGTGACTGTGATGGAGGGGGCTAAACGATCTACGGTGATGCCAGAGATGCCACCCCCATTATTGGTGGTTGAGGTGGTGAGTCAGTGCGTTGCGCGGTTTCCGCGCGTTGAAGCAACTGACGAACCCGTAAGGGTGAGTCCAAATCAGAGCAGTCGTGATTATCGCTATAAGCGATCTGAGTATGGAGCGCGGGGTATTGCTGAGTATTGGATCGTTGATCCGATACAAGAGCGAGTGACGGTTCTGGAATGGATAGAGGGTTTTTATGAGGAGAAGGTGTATGTAGGAGATAATGCGATCGTTTCGCCTGTATTTGCTGATCTCAAGTTGACTGCTGCTCAAGTTTTGCAAGGGTAAGATACTATAAAAACTTTCATAATTTATTTATATATAAAACAAAGCTATACAGATTTTTTACAGGATATTCTAAATGCAATTTAGTGAAGTTGAGTCTTTTATCAACGGTATCAATTTTATAAAGGACAACTTTTCTAAGACTAGATAAAAGTTAAAAAATAGGGAAGTTTTTTACTTTGTAGCAAGTAACATGGAAACTTCCCTTCAAGACGGTGGTAGCTTTAAAACCTATGCTAATCATAGTTTTCAGCTTGATTTTAACCGTATTTAATTAAACATCAATCATTAAAACCGCTGCCAATTATACATTAATCTTCCATGACGATCGCGCACAAGTTCCCATTGTCCATGACGATAGCGTTGTCCAGAATAATTTATAGAACGATAGCGTCTTCGATAATAATGTTGTCGATTCCGCCCCCGTCTATAATAATTGCGTCGAGTTCCCCGTCTATAATGTTGTCGATTCCGCCCCCGTCTGTGTCTATAATGATGTCGTCTATTCCGTCGTTGAGTTAGTAAAAGCTCGCCATTTGTACCCTCAACTAAATTTGTTTCTGACTCATTAGGAACATTATTCAGACTACTATCCTTGGCTTGAGCTAAAGCAGGCGGATAGGTAAAGGCTAATAGTAGCAACACGATTGAGGATAGCTTTTTGAAACCTTTCACGTTTTTGCTTTTCCTAGACTATTGGTAATAAGTTTATTAATTACTTGAAACTGGTAATTATGTAGTTCAGAGTTTACAAACGTAAGTAATACAAAAGTATGAAAGTACTCATATTGAATGCCGGATCAAGCAGCCAAAAAAGTTGTTTGTATGAAATTGCCGATGATGCTCTTCCTAACGAAGCACTACAACCTCTTTGGGAAGGAAAAGTTAACTGGACTCAAGATCGGGGTGTGGCAGAAATTAAAGTAAAAACAGCCACAGGTGAAACACTGCAAGAATCAATTTATGGTGATTCTCGCCGCGCCCATGTCGCTTATATGCTTTATACTCTCAGTCGCGGCGCTACCAAGGTCATTGGTCAATTATCAGAAATCGATGTGGTAGGACATCGTGTGGTTCACGGTGGATTGGATTATCGAAATAGTGTGATAGTTAATGAGGATGTGAAAAAAGCGATCGCTCGTTTGTCTAATCTGGCTCCGGCTCATAATCCAGCCGCATTAGAAGGGATAGAAGCGATTGAACAAAGCTTAGGAGAAGTCACCCAAGTAGCAGTCTTTGACACAGGATTTCATGCCAGTCTACCTGATGCCGCAGCCATTTATCCCGGCCCCTATGAATGGGTAGAGCAAGGTATTCGCCGCTACGGATTTCATGGTATTAGTCACCAATATTGTTCTAGTCGTGCTGCTGACATTCTTGGTAGAGATTTAACATCTCTGCGATTAATCACTTGTCATCTAGGTAATGGTTGCTCTTTGGCAGCAATTAAAAACGGTCGCAGCATTGATACAACTATGGGATTCACACCCTTAGATGGATTGATGATGGGCAGTCGTTGTGGTTCTATCGATCCAGGTATTTTAATTTACTTATTGCGGCAATCTAATTATTCTGCCGAAAGTCTTGATTATTTACTAAATAAAGCTTCTGGGTTACGGGGAATTTCTGGAGTCTCTAGCGATTTGCCTCAAGTCATGGAAGCGATCGCCCAAGGTAATTATCGCGCTCAACTGGCTTGGGATATTTTCGTACATCGCTTGCGTTCTGGCATTGGTGCTATGCTGACCAGTCTGGGGGGATTAGATGCTTTGGTATTTACCGCTGGGATTGGTGAAAAATCTCCAGGAATTCGCCAAGCCGCCTGTGAAGCTTTAGGATTTTTGAATCTGAAAATTGACCCGGAAAAAAATCAGCACCATCCTGTGGATGAGGATATAACTACGCCAGATTCAGCAGTGCGGGTATTGGTAATTCGTACTCAAGAAGATTGGGCGATCGCTCAACAATGTTGGCAACTTTTGAAAAGATAAATTTGATATTTATCTTTAAGCAAACAGTAACCACCGCATTGTAAATTTTCCAATTCGTGGCAAAATAAAACGTAAAACCCACTTTACAAGTAGCGGTACAAAAACTGACAACAACACAAAAAACAAAACGTTCATAGCAGAACTAAGAATGACACTAGGAATTAAACAAGTTATTCCCCACGCAATCCAATTTACATACTTAGAATCGATAGAAGTAAATCTCTGAAGTTTATTAGCAATTACATAACGGATAATAGCAAATACTATAGTTGCTACAAACCAAGCAAATATAGAGAGTAGTATCCCAGCTTTTGCTTGATAAAGTTTATCGGCTACAAAACTAGTAGGTGCAAAAGAAGCTAATTCCCAAGCTAAAAGATTTAATTTTTTCCGCAAGTAACTTAATAATTGTTCTGTTAGCCAATAATGAGCAGAGACAATTATTAAGCAGTTTGGATCTTGGAGAAAGTCTCTGCGAATTTTATAAAATATATCACCACTTAAAAACACAGTACTTTGTAAAAGTATGTCTGATTTATCACAAACAGATGCAGCAATTTGGAGTTCTTGATAGTAACAATTAAAAGTAAATCCAGATTGTAAATTTGTTTTCTTACTTAAAGGTTTACTCAGAAGTAATCTAAAAATATTAATGATTAAAACAATGTAAGAATTTTGAGACTTATTGCTCAAATTTTCTGGATTATTGAAAAAGCTATAGTACCACAAGGTAACTAGTAGTCTTGGTGGAATATACAAAGAACAACCAGTTTTTTGTGCTTGCTGAATCTGTGCGACAACTATGGCATTGAGATAAAAATTATACTGTCCTTGCTCAAACTTGAGTTCAAAAGCAGCGCCTTGAGGAATTTGCAAGTAACAAGAGAATGTAACGCCAGCTTGCTTATCAGCAATTGTATTATCAACGGCCATTTCGAGATAGAGATGAATTAGCGATACCCTGTACTAAAGTAATCAAAAAATCTAGCATTCCACGCCACTGTTTTTCACCCGCAACTACTCCTTCTGTATGTATTTTGAGGATTAAATCTTTCTCGTAATCAGGCAATTGAAACAGTTCTTTATGGTAACGGCTGATAATATCGCCATCTAACTGCATAACAGTTTGGGCATAAATAATATCAATTGTAGATTTTGTGGCATCACCGCTGTCAAGAGCAGCTTTAAGCTCTGCTACTTTCCGCAAGGTACGCACAAACTTATCATTACTCAATATTTCTTGGATTTCCAGGCAATTTTCTTCCCAATCTTTGTGCCAATCTACTTGGTTTTCTCCTTCAATTACAGGAGTTGGAGGAGGTAATATTGGTCGAGCTAGCTTCACATATTTTGGATCAGTTTCAACTATCTCTCCATGTTTTTGTTTTTTTAAAATTGCCAAACGTTGTTGATATCTTTCTACTTTTTCATTGGGTAATTTATAAAGCTTGGAGTTAGGATCAATTAGAAGATAAAAATACTCTCTTTCAACTTGTGCAAACAAACTTCGATAGCGGTCACGTAAGTTTTGATCTTGAGGACTATCGCCAGGAATTCCTCTTTCATCAAAATATTCGGGGTCATTGATAGAATAAATTGTTTGATATGCCTGCCAAGCATTAAACTTGGCCCCACTAATTTGCTCGACAACCATCGTATTTACTTCTAAGGCTGTAATATCGTCTACTAGTCCTTGTACAGACTTCACCAAGTTGTCTAACAAACATCGAGCTTGAGTTTGAATCTCATTAGGCATACTGAAAACCTCTAAAATACTCTTGACTAAATTTAGTTATAGTGCTGAGTTTATTAATCAATACCAATACTATGTAACCTACAGCTTGCACTAGATTGCTGTAGGTATTTGATTTTAAATATAAATTTATCAATGATACTTAAGAACGAGAGATTGATTGTTGTGAACTTTTGCGTGTTCTCAGCATTTCCATCAAAATGCCATAAATTTTATGCACAGATTCTATATTTTTTTGCATAATTTCACGACTTTCTTTAACTTGACTTAAATGAAATTCGCGTAGTTCTGTATAAGGGCCACTACCAACAAATTGACTTCCCACCTCATTTTTGATATCACCATTAACAAGATTGACAATAGTATGTATGCGATTACCTGCTTTAGGTAATTCTTGCCCATTTTGTAATTCACTACCTGAATTAGTAGATGGTTCTGAAACCCAAGTAGTAATTTCTAATTCCACAACTTGAACTATTGCTTTTTTAATAGCATCAGTAATGTCGTCAAAATTAAATCCATTTCTATCAGCATTGAGATTAGTAATTATTGTCTCAAAATCACTCACTTTTGTGGTAATAGCTTGATCATTACTTTCAATGGTTTCTGTAACATTATTGTCCATAATATTGCGATAGTTGCAGTTGTAAGTACAAACAAAATTTAATTCTAGTATTCTAGTGTAAGCTTCAGTAATTTTACTTAAAAAAAGCAAGTAAACTCAAAACAACTTAATGATTTAAGAATTGTTTCTAAAGAAAAGTGAAGTTGCGACTTCTAAAAAATATAGCGCTTATCGGTTTTATACAGTAGATTCTGGTGGGGGAAGAAGGACTAGGAACTAGAGATTAGGGGCTAGATTTGAAACACACTTAAAGGAGCCAGTATCATAGTTGTAGTGAGCATTACTCCTCCTAAAAATATAAGACTTACGCAATAACTCTCTGAAACCTTCTTAAGTTTGTGTCCTTTGTCTTGAAAAGTTTGTTACGGAGGGAAACCCTCCTGACAACTTTTCGCTGTGTCCTACACTGCGGGTACTCCTTCGGAGAACTCGTACCCCTATGGGGAAGCAAGCTACGCGTAGCGTCTCCGTCAGGAGAAGAGTAGCTGCTGGCGCGTCTATGTGGTAGCCTGCGGCAAGCCGAAGAAAGTGTGTCTACGTTTTATCATAATTTTGCGTAAGTCTTGAGATACTTATATTTTTTCACTAATCAAATCGGATTCCTATTATGTGGTTGTTATCTCGTCAAGCTGTCATCACGCCTTTTGTAGCTTGTTTGTGCATGTTAGGAGTTGGCTTAATTCAATTTCCCAAACTGCAAAAACTCCTATATAACCAACAAGCTATTTCCATAGAAGCTTTAGAAAAAGATATTCAATTAGAAAAATTGCGGCTGAGTTTCTTGAAGAGAATACCTAGTTTTGGTTATGACAATTTTATTGCAGATTGGGTATATCTCAATTTTTTACCATATTTTGGTGATGATGAAGCACGTGCTAAAACAGGTTACAGCTTGAGTCCAGAATATTTTGAAGTAGTTCTTAAACATGACCCCCGTTTTTTAGCAGCTTATTTGAGTCTTTCTGCTAGTACTTCTATTTATGCTGCTATGCCAGAACGAACTATAAATTTAATGGAGAAAGGTTTAAAGTCATTATCTCCTCAAGTTCCTGAAAAATCTTATTATGTGTGGCGTTATAAAGCAATTGATGAATTACTATTTATGGGCAATTCCCAAGCTGCTCAATATTCTTTCAAAATGGCAGCAGACTGGGCCAATAGTTATTCAGATGAAGAAAGTAAATATGTCGCTGCAATTTCTCAAAAAACAGCGGAATTTTTGAGTCAAAATCCTAATAGTAAATACGCTCAAATCGCTACTTGGTCGATGGTGTTAAGTAATGAGGTAGATGAAAAAACTCGTAAAATAGCAATTAAGAGAATTGAGGCTTTGGGTGGAAAGGTAATTACTACTCCTGAAGGCACTCAAAAAATTATGTTTCCCCCAAAAGATTGAATTATGAGTCAGTGGTCAGTGGTCAGTGGTTGGTGGTCAGTGGTCAGTGGTCAGTGGTCAGTGGTCACAAAAAAATAACTAACAACTAACAACTAACAACTAACAACTAACAAATGACAAATCAAATTTTTTGGTATGGTGGCAAGTTGATTCAATCCCAAACCTTAGAGTTAAATATTAACGATCCGGGTTTACTTTATGGAGCAACGGTTTTTACAACGCTGCGAGTTTATGATAATTCACTCGATAGTAGTTTAACTAATTGGCTTTTACACTGCGATCGCCTACTTTTTTCTTTACAATCTTTTGGTTGGCAACAACCAGACTGGAACCGTGTACGCCAAGGTGCAGAAGCTATCCTTGCACATTTCCCCGTTCTCAGAATTACTCTTTTTTCGGATGGCCGGGAGTGGATAACCGGTAGATTATTGCCCCACGATTTAACAGAAAGACAAAAAAACGGCATTAGCACAAGTTTGGCTACATCACAATTTGCTCGTAGTCTGACTTCTCATAAAACCGGAAACTACCTCAGTGCATGGTTAGCCAGAATTAGTGTGCAGCAAAATGCCCAAGAAGCGATTTTAGTAGATATAGCAGGTAATTGGTTGGAAACTACCACAGGCAACCTCTGGGGATGGCAGAATGGTAGTTGGTGGACACCACCTCTGACAGCAGGTATTTTACCGGGAATCGTGCGATCGCAACTTATTAACTGGCTACAAAATCAACAGCAAACAGTACAAGAGGAACCTTGGACTAGTGAATTAGTTCAGGGATTTGAAGCGATCGCCTACACTAATAGTGTGGTAGAAATTATTCCCATTCATACCGTTCACCAACCTACAGGGTCGCTACAATATAATCCCTACCATCCTAGTTTTCAGCAAATAAGGGAGTTTTTTAGCATGACAGGCACGCCATTCTGTTATACCTTAAAATAAGTTAACATAATTCTTAATAAAGCCCTGTCTTTAAAGAGACGCTGCGTGAACGCAAAAAAATACGGGAGGATTAACCTCAGTGAATAAAAGATGGAGAAATACGGGGCTGTATGCCCTGCTGTTTATTGTTGTGATTGCGCTGGGAACAGCATTTTTTGACAAACAACCCCAAAGTAGAGAGACATGGCGCTATAGCCAGTTTATTCAAGAAGTTGAAAAAGGCAGAGTAGAAAAAGTCAGTTTGAGTGCAGACCGTTCTACAGCCTTAGTTACACCCAAATATGACCCTAATAAGAAGTTAGTAACCTTGGTCAACGACCAAGACCTAATTAATACTCTGACTGCAAAAGGTGTTGATATTTCTGTTTTGCCTCAAACCGATGAAGGATTTTGGTTTAAGGCACTCAGCAGCTTATTTTTCCCTGTATTACTTCTGGTTGGTTTGTTCTTCTTGTTACGCCGCGCTCAAAGTGGCCCAGGTAGCCAAGCAATGAACTTTGGCAAATCCAAAGCCAGAGTGCAAATGGAGCCACAAACTCAAGTCACATTTGGCGACGTTGCTGGTATTGACCAAGCCAAGTTGGAACTAAATGAAGTCGTAGACTTTCTCAAAAATGCTGATCGCTTTACCGCAGTCGGTGCAAAAATTCCTAAAGGTGTACTGTTAGTTGGCCCTCCTGGTACAGGTAAAACCCTCCTAGCTCGTGCTGTTGCAGGCGAAGCGGGTGTACCCTTCTTCTCCATCTCCGGTTCGGAATTTGTCGAAATGTTTGTGGGTGTGGGTGCGTCCCGTGTCCGCGACTTGTTTGAACAAGCTAAATCTAATGCTCCTTGTATCGTCTTCATCGATGAAATTGACGCTGTAGGTCGTCAACGGGGTGCAGGTTTAGGCGGTGGTAACGATGAGCGTGAACAAACCCTCAACCAGTTACTCACCGAAATGGATGGTTTTGAAGGTAACACTGGTATTATTATCATTGCTGCTACCAACCGTCCTGATGTTCTAGATGCAGCACTGTTGCGTCCTGGTCGTTTTGACCGTCAAGTAGTAGTAGACCGTCCCGACTATGCCGGACGTAGCGAAATTCTTAAAGTTCACGCTCGTGGTAAGACTTTAGCCAAAGATGTGGACTTGGATAGAATCGCCCGCAGGACTCCTGGGTTTACTGGTGCAGATTTATCCAACCTACTCAATGAAGCCGCAATTCTGGCAGCACGGCGGAATTTGACCGAAATTTCGATGGATGAGATCAATGATGCCATTGATCGCGTCTTAGCTGGCCCAGAAAAGAAAGACCGGGTAATGAGCGAAAAGCGCAAAACCTTGGTAGCATATCATGAAGCTGGTCACGCCTTAGTTGGTGCTTTGATGCCAGACTATGACCCAGTACAAAAAATCAGCATCATTCCTCGTGGTCGCGCTGGTGGTTTAACTTGGTTCACCCCTAGCGAAGACCGCATGGATACTGGTTTGTACAGCCGCGCCTATCTAGAAAATCAGATGGCAGTAGCTTTGGGTGGTCGGCTTGCTGAAGAATTAATCTTTGGTGAAGAAGAAGTGACCACCGGTGCTTCTAATGACCTACAACAAGTAGCAAGAGTTGCCCGTCAAATGATTACCCGCTTTGGCATGAGCGACAGACTTGGCCCAGTTGCCCTTGGTCGTCAGCAAGGTAACATGTTCCTCGGCCGGGATATCATGTCAGAACGTGATTTTTCTGAAGAAACCGCAGCTGCCATTGATGAAGAAGTCCGTAAACTTGTGGATGTAGCTTATACACGCGCTAAAGAAGTGTTAGTGAATAACCGCCACATTCTAGACCAACTAGCGCAAATGCTGGTTGATAAAGAAACGGTAGATGCCGAGGAATTGCAAGAAATTTTGGCAAGTAATGATGTCACAACTGCTGCGTTTGCCTAAATCATTTTTGGTTGAAATTTAAAGTCTCAATTTAGGGTAATTCTGGAATTTGACAGAGTTACCCTAATTGGGAGCATCCCAGTTGCATCAGCCAAATCCATTGGTCGATCTTGGTATTTTTCCATTAATACAAACAACCGATTATAATCATTAGGCGGAATTTCATAGATAATGAGCAAATCGTCTAAAAGCATTTAAGCAAAACTCCTGTATCACACAGAATCACAACTCTAAACCCTGCTGACGATATTTTTCCAGTAAGCGTTGCTAGCTAATTATCACATGCAATATCTTTCAGCTTAACAACTGCTGCAACTAATTCTTCTGCGTCAAAAGGCTTGGGTAAATGTATCTGAAACCCGGCTTCTAGTGCTTGTTCCCGATCATAGTTTCTCGCAAAAGCGGTCAAAGCGATCGCGGGAATTTTTCCACCTTGTTCTGGTGTCCAAGTTCTTACTTCACGAATTAGCATATAGCCATCCATTCCGGGCATACTAATGTCGCTAATTAGCACATCTGGCTTTGTCTGTTTCAAAGTCTGTAATGCTTCCAAGGCTGAAGATGCCGCAATCACCTCAGCTCCGTCTTGCTGTAAGACAAAAACAATGAAATCTCGTGAATCAGCATCATCATCAACAACTAAAATCTGCACAGTAGCTAGAGGTAAAGATTCAGGAGTGAATGATAAGTGATGATTTTGTTCAGTTACCGTGCTTAAACTCTCATTTCTCACAACCGGTAACTGGACGTTAAATGTTGACCCCTGATTCTCGCCAGCACTTTCTGCTTTAACTGTACCGCCATGCATTTCGATGATCTTACGCACAATTGCTAGCCCCAATCCTAATCCGCCAAATGTTCTAGTGGAGCTGCTATCTGCTTGCCGGAAGTAATCAAAAGCATAAGGTAAAAACTCTGCACTCATGCCCTTGCCTGTATCACTAACTACGATTTGAGCGCAATTATCAACTTGCTCTAGTCGCACTTCTATTTTTCCAGCACTGGGTGTAAATTTGACAGCATTGGAAAGAAGATTCCAAACAACTTGCTGTAAGCGGGCAGAATCGCCCATAACTTGTCCTACACTCGGTGCAAATATTGTAATTACCTGAATCGATTTAGTTTCTGCTGCTAAACGTATGGTCTCTAGGGCGAACAACACTATAGACTCTAAGTTTAGATTAGTAATATTTAATATTAATTTGCCCTGTAAAATTCTAGAGATATCCAGCAAATCTTCAATCAATTGGACTTGTAATTTGGCATTACGCTCAATTGTTGCTAGGGCTTGAGATGTTTTCGCCGGTTCAAGCCGACGGCTTTGCAATAACTTAGACCAGCCAAGAATGGCATTAAGTGGGGTACGTAGTTCATGGGAGAGAACGGCAAGAAATTCATCTTTAATTCGATTAGCTGATTCTGCTTTTGCTCGTGCTGCTTTTTCTAATTCAAATAACTGCGCGCGTTCTTGTAATATTTGTTTTTGTTCGTCAATATCAGTACAAGTTCCAAACCATTTGATTACACGATTTTGCTCATCTTTGAGAGGGAAGCCCCGCGCTAGTTGCCAACGATAAGAACCATCACTAACTGATTTCAACCGATATTCATTTTCATACAAAGTGCCACTTTTTGTAGCATTTGACCACACCTCTTCAGCTTTTACTACATCATCTGGATGCAATGCTGCCACCCAACCAGAACCCAAAGATTGCTCTAATGTTAGCCCTGTATAATCGCACCAATTTTGATTAAAATAATCGCATTGACCATCAGCATCAGTTGTCCATACAAGTTGAGGAATTGCATTAGCCAAGTAACGGTAACGCTGTTCACTTTGTCGCAAAACTTCTACAATCCGCTGGCGTTCAGCGATTTCTTGCTCTAATTGTTTGTTAGTCTTGGTAATTTCATGGGTACGAAGAGCAACTAATTCCTCCAGATGATTCTGGTAATTTCTCAGTTCGGCTTCTACCCGTGACCGTTCGGTTATTTGTATTTGCAGTTGTTGATTTGCTTGTTCTAATTGAGCAGGACTGGGAAGTGCCAACGCTTGTGGTACTAATGGCACAAGTTTTATTGCCGTAATTAAAGATATGGTTGCAGTTACCGCTTTGACTAACCCCGACAACCAATAAGTGGGATGCCAAAGTGTCCAAATCTCTATTAGGTGGGTAGTGCCGCAAGCGACAATAAATGCGCTAAATAATAAGAAAATCCAATCAAAAGGTAGATCTTGCCGCTTGCGAACAAAATAAAACAGTGTTGCTGGAATAGAATAATATGCTAGGGCAATGAGTGCGTCAGATATTAAATGTAACCAAACTAAATTTGTTTGCCATAAATAGCAGTGTCCGTGCGGTATAAATGACTCTGAGCTAAATAAATTAATCCATAATTCTGACATAGGTTTTAATTAAAATAGGCATTCTAAATTTTTGACCGCACAGAAACGAAGCTAATTAGCAAACATGATTGCATGTTTGATTGCTAGCTCCTCAATTTCATTTATGAAAAATATTTATTCATCAGTTGTCGTCTATCTAGCGGTAATCTGATGATATATAGTTTTAAAACATATATAGTGTTAATTTAATTTTCTTGAGCGCTATGATAGCTTTGCCATGCTATTTCTAGCATAGCTGAATGGCATCAGCGATCGCTTATCTCCAATCACATTTTATAGGTTCAGGCGAAGCGCAATACCGTTCAATTAAACCAAAAAGCTTATTTAGAGAAGCATTTATCGCGTCTGATAAGACCAATACCCTTAATTGAACCGTATTGATATATGACGCACCTTCAATAGTCGCTACTTCTTTGATGCATATTATTTAAATATTCTCCACTGACCCGCATCATTTACCCTGACAACGGTTAGCACATCTGAAGTGACCGACTCAGTGTCAATTTGGATAAATAAATTACACAATGCAGCAAATAAACTGCTGAATTTTAGCGGACTATATTAATATTGTTCACTTCAGTGGGAATCATATAGAAAATCACAACTAGAAGTTGAGGTAAGTTTCATGATTAATTTATATAAACTTTCAGGAGCATTACTGAATTAGACATCAAATTCTGTTTGAGTCAGGCAATCAGATAATCTTTAAGTGCAAATACTGAGAGAAAAAAAGTTGGATTTTGGTAACTTAGCAGTATTGTTGCAGTCTTATCAACTGAAAGTTACTCAAAAAGCAGTGGCTGTATTTGGTCTTTACCTTTTGTTAACTTATTTTCCCAAAATGTTCACCAATCTCAGTACAAACTAGTAAGTAAATTAACAATAAAATCCGCTTTTGAGAAGTTTAAGAATCTGTCAATAATGCTGCTGTCATCGAATTTATTCACAATTTCTGCCTGAAACTCTTGTATTTGATGCAACAAAAAAACTGCTAATTAATATTTTGACGATAATTGTGGCAAAATTTCTGCCCAAATTTAGCTTAAGTAAAAGCAAAATGAGTACAACCCCTATAAATAGCTACCGATTGACCCAGAAACTACATCCATTATCGCTTTTGGCACAACTAACTAGTCGCCATGCTACAGGCTGCTTGCGAGTATTTACCCATGAAGTTTCTTGGTCAATCAATCTAGAAGACGGTAAACTTACTTACGCTTCTTATTCAGATAATCTGTTTGAGCGACTTGACAACCATTTGCGGCGCTTGAGTCAAAAGATTCCTACTCTTAACAGCGCCACTCGCGTACATCTGCGGCTAATGTTTGAGCCAAAAAACGGCAATCAGTCGATACAATACGCAGATTACCAAGCGATTTGCTGGCTAGTTAATCAGGATTATCTTACCTCTACACAAGCAGGGAACCTCATAGATAGCTTGGCGAAAGAAGTTTTAGAGTCATTTTTGGTAGTTCAAGAAGGAAGTTATGAGTTTTATCCTGAAAGTTCCTGGGATGAATTACCAAAATTTTGTCATTTGGACTTGCGTTTAATAGTCGAATACTGTCAAAAGCAGTTACGAAATCGACAAAATATGCAATTACCAGTTAATGATAATAGAGGTTCTCTAGTTTTTTCTACAGCCAAGTCGCCTCAAACTCAATCACAAATTCAAAATGGGCAACGATTACCAAGACAAAATAATTTTGAATCTTCTGAAAATAGAAATAACAAAGTTGCCGAACCATTTGTGAGAAAAAGCCTCTATACAATTGCCTGTATAGATGATAGCCAAACAGTGTTAAATTCTATCAAGTTATTTTTAGGTGAAAATGCATTTTCAGTAGTAGCAGTTAACGATCCGTTAAAAGCTTTGATGCAAATTCTCCGCAGCAAACCAGATCTAATTTTATTAGATGTTGAGATGCCAAATTTAGACGGCTACGAACTGTGTTCTTTATTACGTAGACATTCCGCTTTTAAAGATACACCAATTATTATGGTAACTGGTAGAACGGGATTTATTGATAGAGCAAAAGCCAAAATGGTGAGAGCATCAGGCTATTTAACTAAGCCTTTCACACAACCAGAATTGCTCAAAATAGTGTTTAAACATATCGGCTAATTAAATAAAATTTAGTCCTAAATTAGGCATATTTAATTAAAACAAACTTGTTTTTAAGGAGATTGATTTAGTGAGTCTTACCTTAGTTGGTACGGTTCTGATTGCAGAAGATTCCCCTAGTGAATTGGAACTAATGAGCCATTATCTTCAAGAAAGTGGTTACAACGTAATTAAGTCTAGTGGTGCGAAAGAAGCTCTCGAAAAAGCTTTATCGCAAAAACCAGACGTGATTATTACCGATGTTGTCATGCCTGGTATGAGTGGATTTGAATTGTGTCGCGCTCTGAAAAAAAATTCATTAACTCAAAAAATACCCATAGTGATATGTAGTTCTAAAAATCTAGAAATTGACCGATTGTGGGCAATGAAACAAGGTGCTGATGTTTATATGACTAAGCCATATACACGCGAACAGCTTTTGCGTGCTATTAAATCAGTGGTATTTTAAATCGATGAATAATTCCAAAATTGTAATAGCAGATCAAGCAATATCAAATAATTTATTAGATGGCTATCTCAAATTTCAGTTAAATCAACAAACTACTGCTGTGATCTCAATGAAGCATACACAAGAAGCAGTGATGTTGCCAGTTGAAACTGTAACTTCCATGCCAAATTTGCCTGCTTGTATCTTGGGGTTAATGAATTGGCGGAGTCGGATAGTTTGGATAGTTGATCTGCCTAAGATGCTCAATTTAGAATTTTTAGATCATAGACCGCGACAATACAACGTAATCGTTATTAAAGTAGAAGCGTTGCTTTTAGGTTTAGTTGTGCATGAAATTAAAGGCACAACTAAGTTTATGCCTGATGATATTGGTTCTCCGGTTGGACAAGTGGCATCTAGTTTAGTTCCTTATTTACGTGGATGCGTTGTGCAACAAGAGGAAATTTTGCTGGTGTTAGATGCACAAGCTATTGTAGATTCTTCTATTCTCCGCAATGATTAGGCCTTACTAAAAATTGCATTTTTAGTGTTTTCATTTACCTATTCTGGAGAATTTATGTATGTTTAATAAAACTGACATGACTAAAAGTAGTGATGCTCAAAATCGAGCAGCGTTCGTTTCATCCCAAAAAGTCACCGATAACATAGCACAACTACCAAATAAGCCTCATACTGTACCTATTAATGATTTCCCTTGGAATCATTTCAAGCGCCTAGGCTTGGGGAAAAAAGCTATAATTTTAGCGATCGCCATTGGTACAATACCAGTATTAGGCATAGGCGCGATCGCTTATAGCTTAGCCAATAAAGCAATTACTAAGCAAATTACTCAAGCTCAAGCAGCAGCAGCCGTTGAGTTAACAGAAGAAATCAACCGCTTGCTCTTGGGACGATATGGAGATATTCAATCACTCTCAAATATGCCATTTTTGGCAAATTATAAAGTTAGTGCCAGAACGACTAATCAAGAAAAACAAGCAGTCTTTAATCAAATGATTGAGGCGCAAAAAGCCTATGACAGTATTGCTGTTTTTGATCTTGAAGGCAACTTGATTGTGCAATCTACAGGCGAACCATTAGATAATCAAAAAGACCGCAACTATTTTCAACAGACTCTACAAAAAGATGCTCCTATCATTAGCAAGCCAGAAAAATCAAAAAATGCTGATGTCGCCAGTATTTATATAACTGCACCCATTAAAGATCCGGATACAAAGAAAACTCTAGCTGTGGTCAGGGCACGTATGCCCGTAACATCTTTAGCAGAGGTGATTAAAAATCATACGGCTAATGGACAACAATATTATTTGCTCGATACCTCAGGCAAAATTTTCTTGAGTTCCCAAAAAGCTTTATTAGGTAAAGAAGCAAAAGCTGAGTATCCTGGTTTAGCTCAACTGTTAACAGCCAAAAAAATTAATCCTTTCACCGCAGTTCAAAAAACTAATCAAAAACCAGAACTGGTTAGTTACATACCATCCACAAAACTAACCGGCTTACCAGATTTAAACTGGCAGTTACTATTATCTACAGATACAGCAACTGTATTTGCGCCCCGAAGACAATTGCTGTGGACGATCGCGATCGCCACAATTGTAACAGCATTAATTACGGCAGCGATCGCAGCTTGGTTAGCAAAGCGCAACACGCAGCCAATTCTCAATGCCACCGAAGCCTTAACAGAACTAGGTAAAGGTGAACTCAATACTCGTTTGGATACACAAAGAGAAGATGAGTTAGGAGTAATGAGTACAAATATTAACCAGATAGCTGCTCAATTACAAGTTTTGGTTACAGAAAAAGCAGAAATCGCACAAACCCAAAACACTACGCAACAAGGTTCGCAAGCAGAAACACTACAACAGCAACTTTTAGAACTACTTAACAACGTAGAAGGTGCAGCCAGGGGCGATTTAACAGTACGTGCAGATGTCACCACTGGAGAAATTGGCACTGTTGCCGACTTTTTCAACTCCATTGTGGAAAATCTCCGAGATATTGTCACCCAAGTTAAACAAGCAGCAACTCAAGTAGATGGCGCAATTGGTTCTAACGAAGGAGCCATTCGTCAACTCGCAGAAGAAGCACTCATTCAAGCTGACGAAATCAATCGCACCTTAGATGCTGTTGATCAAATGACCCATTCTATGCAAACCGTAGCCGACAACGCCCAACAAGCGGCAGTAGTTGCCAACCATGCTGCTCATAGTGCTAATAAAAGTGGTCAAGCGATGGATTTAACAGTGCAAAATATCCTTTCTTTGCGAGAAACCGTTGGTGAAACTACCAAAAAAGTGAAACGTTTAGGAGAATCCTCTCAACAAATTTCTCGCGTAGTCTCCTTAATTAACCAAATCGCCACACAAACCAACTTACTCGCTATTAACGCCGGCATTGAAGCCGCGCGCGCAGGTGAAGAAGGTCAAGGCTTTGCAGTAGTTGCTGAAGAAGTCGGTGAACTAGCAATCCGCAGTGCAGCCGCCACCCAAGAAATTGAACAGATTGTTGATAACATCCAACGGGAAACCAGCGAAGTAGTACAGGCGATGGAAATAGGAACCACTCAAGTTGTCGAAGGTACGCGGATTGTGGAAGAAGCAAAGCAAAGTCTGAGTCAGATTTTAGATGTATCCCGTCAAATTGACTCCTTAGTACAGTCGATTTCCACTGCAACTGCATCTCAGGTAGAAACATCACAAACTGTCAGTCAATTAATGCAAGATATTGCTGCCGGCTCACAACGTACCAGTGCTTCTTCACGTTTAGTTTCCAACTCTCTACAAAAAACTGTGGAGATTTCCCACCAATTGCAAGAGACTGTTGAGACTTTCAAAGTTAGTTAATTGTTAGTTGTTAGTTGTCAGTTGTCAGCTGCTAGTTGTTTGTTTTTAATACTGACCCTTCTCTTAACAAAGATGCTACTCGAACGGTTGACGCTCCTAACGTCGCTCTAAGCATATCGCTTGTCGTTGACGCGTAGTGTATCTAAGAGTTGCTACGCCGCAAGCTTTACACCAGTTATTCAGATGGGAAACCCACAAGACCACACTTGCTCACCACTAACCACTGACAACTAACCACTAACCACTAACCACTGACCACTGACAACTAACAAAAACTATGGATAAAGAATTAGAAATCCAGATGCAGTTTCTGGAAGAAGCAACAGATTACCTCAATACCTTAGAAACAGTATTGCTGGAACTTGATGCTAGTAACCACATCGATTTAGATAAAATCAACGCCGCCCTGCGAGCTGCTCATTCCATCAAAGGTGGCGCGGCGATGATGGGATTTCGATCGCTCAGTGATTTAGCTCACCGTTTAGAAGATTCACTGAAAGTCTTTAAAACCAGCAAAAATTCTTTAGATATTGATACACAATTACAAAGCTTGCTGCTGTCTGCGGTGGACTGGTTGCGTCAGATAGTTGAATTACTATCAGAAGGAAATGCTATAGAAGAAGAGTGGTTAGTAACTTTTTGTTATCCAGTTTTTGACGAACTGCACGATCGCTTGGGCGACCCCACCCCAGAGGACGCTACAACCATGCTATCGCCAGAAGATGGGCAAGACATTATCCCCTTACTGTTTGAGACAGAAGTAGAAGGATGTTTGCAGCGGCTAGAATCTGTATTGGCAGATAGCGCCCAGCCATGTTTGCAAGAAGAAGTGGCAATTATGGCAGCCGAATTGGGTGGTTTGGGAGAAATGCTTCAGTTAACGGCTTTTACCCAACTTTGTGAATCGATCACCCGCCATATAGAAGCACCACCCTCCGATCGCGTTGCCGAAATTGCTCAATTAGCATTACAAGCATGGCGGCGATCGCAAGCTTTGGTGCTGACAAATCAACGAGATAATTTACCTACAGACATTGAGTTGAGTGCAGCTGCGATCGTTTCAGTAAGTGAGATTTCACCTGAGCCACTGTCAAAAGCAGAAGCGATCGCCCAGTTTCTCGCTACAGATGTAGCTGAAACAGAAATAGAAGTAGAAGTAGTAGCTGAGGACATGAATATTGCTGATGTCCCAGAACCAAATATATTATTTACTCCAGAAATTTCTCCCACAGATTACAAATTTGCTGAACCTAAAACAGAGACAGTTACTGTCAGCAAAGACCGTGAAGCACACGAAAATACCGTCCGAGTACCCAGTAAACAACTTGAGCAAATTAATGATTTATTTGGAGAACTAATTGTCCAGCGTAATGGGTTGAACTCCCAACTCGAAAAGTTACGCAAGCTTGTTCGTCATCTCAGCCAGCGAGTGCAAATTCTTGACCGAGAAAATCAAGAATTGCGTACAGCTTATGACAAGATTAGTACTCAAGCTGCGGCGATGCCAGATAGTGTAATTATCGTCGCTGACAAGCTAGAAAATGACGATCGCCAGCATACAGAATTTGATGCCTTAGAAATGGATCGCTATAACGAATTAAACCTGCGATCGCAGGAAGTTATGGAAACCATTGTTCAGGTACAGGAAGTCTCAACTGACATTCAATTAAGTGTTGATGATACAGATCAAATTGCTCGTAAGTTGAGCAAAACATCAAAACAGTTGCAGACAAAGCTAACTCACATTCGGATGCGTCCCCTTGCTGATTTAGTGGAGCGTTTTCCTAGAGCTTTGCGTGATTTGAATGTAGAGCATGGGAAAAATGTGCAATTGAAAGTTGAAGGTGGCAACACCTTAATTGAACGCAGCATTTTGGAAGCTTTGAATGATCCTTTAATGCATTTGCTCAGAAATGCCTTTGATCATGGTATCGAAGATGCTGTCACTCGTCATGCTCTGGGTAAACCAGAACAAGGATTAATCGAAATCAAAGCTATGCACCGTGGTAATCGCACAATTATTACTATGCGTGATGATGGTCGGGGGATTTCTTTAGAGAAAATTCGCTCCCGCGCCCTAGCGATGAAATTAGATGCTGCTTTAGTAGATAGTGCTAGTAATGAAGAACTGTTTTCCCTAATTTTTGAACCAGGGTTTAGCACCTCCGACCAAGTGACTGCATTATCTGGTCGAGGTGTCGGCATGGATGTCGTTCGTAATAACCTCAAACTAGTGCGAGGAGATATCACCGTTGATACAGAACCTGGCGTGGGTACTACCTTTACTCTATCAGTACCATTTACACTTTCCGTAGCCAGAGTTTTGCTAGTAGAAAGCAATAAAATGCTATTGGCATTTTCTACAGATGTCGTTGCAGAAATATTTTTACTGCAAAACGAGCGAGTTTTCTCAATAGCAGGTAGCGAAGTTCTCAATTGGCAAGGAACTATGCTGCCTTTAATTCGCCTAAACCGCTACTTTGAGTTTAATTGCCCACGCTACGACAGCCTAGAGCTGGAAACTCCCGCAGCTATTAATGCCAGCAGTGTATTAATAGTCAAAGGCAATAATCAGTCAGTAGCGATTCAAGTAGACCGTTGCTGGGGTGAACAAGAAGTTGCGATTCGTCAAGTTGAAGGAAATATACCTTTGCCTGAAGGCTTTAACAACTGCACAATTCTTGGTGATGGTCGAGTAGTGGCACTAGTGAATACTAATGAGTTGCTGTATTGGATTGCGACTAATCAACGCACTCCTAGAAACAATCAATTACCATCAGCCAGATTGAAAACACCATTTTTGTTTTTTGATGCCCAAAAACTACCAGCAACCCCTGCCAAACCGAAAGGCATGATTTTGATTGTAGATGACTCAATTAATGTGCGCCGTTTCTTAGCTTTGACCCTCGAAAAAGGAGGATATGAAGTAGAACAAGCGAAAGACGGTCAAGATGCCCTCGAAAAACTCGAAAGTGGCTTGAAAGTTGAGGCTGTGATTTGCGATATTGAAATGCCTCGCCTTGATGGCTATGGTTTCTTAGGTCGGATAAATTCCAATCTGAACATGAAAAAAATCCCAGTCGCCATGCTCACCTCTCGGAGTAGTAATAAACATCGGCAACTGGCGATGCAACTAGGGGCGCGAGCTTATTTCTCTAAACCGTATAACGAACAAGAATTACTCCGAACCTTGGAGGAAATCATTTGTAACGTAGCAGAAACAGCAAATTCTAATTGATTGTCAAAATTTAGCCAGGTGGCATTACATTCAAAGACGAAACCATCTTAATTCAAGTTGCACGTTTAAAATAGAGTACAGGGTTCATTGTGAGCAATGATAAATTTCCCTCAAAATCGTTGCCCCTCTCTATGTTTAAACGTTCATCTTTACGTAAATCCGGTGCAAAAAATATCAAGCAGCAGGTAGAAAAGCAGCCACTACTTCAATCCATTTTTGAGAAAGCTTATGATGCGATCGCTGTCACGGATGATCGAGGTACTTTCATAGAGGTAAATGCTGCTGCTTGTCAACTATTTGGTTTATCTCATACAGCACTAATCGGGCGAATTTTAGCTGATTTTACAGATACTGAGTTCGATTTTGCAAAAATCTGTTTTAACGTTCAAGCCGGGAGTCAACAGACGGGAAAATTTGATTTGTTACGTCCTGATGGCATTCTGCGAGAGGTGGAATACACCTTAACTCTGAATGTGGTTCCCCAGCGTCATTTGATGATTTTACGGGATATTACTGACCGCAAAAAAGCCGCAGAAGATGAATTATGGTGTCAACGGCAATGGGTTGAGTTGTTTTCGGAAGTTACCCTAAAAATTCGCCAATCTTTGCAGTTAAAAGAAATTCTGCGGGCCACAGTTACAGAAGTGCAGCGAATTTTGCAAGCAGATCGGGTACTAATTTACCAAGTTTTACCAGATGGTACAGGTAAAGCCATCAGCGAAGCTGTTTTGCCAAATTATCCTACCATTTTAGACTTGGAGTTTCCCGAAGAAGTGTTTCCTCAAGAGTATCAGAAACTATACGCCGAGGGACGCGTGCGGGCGATCACTGATGTTCATAATCCCGATAATGAATTAGCCCAGTGTTTAATCGAGTTTATCGACCAATTCGATATTAAATCCAAGCTGATTGTGCCGATTCTGCAAAACCTCAATTCTCATCAACAAAGCGAATCGAACTCCCAAAATCAACTTTGGGGATTATTGATTGCTCATCACTGCGATCGCCCCCGACAATGGGTAAATTTTGAGTTAGAAGTGATGCAACAATTGGCAGATCAAATTAGTATCGCTTTAGCCCAGGCGCAATTACTAGAAAATTTAGAAGAAATTGTTGAAGTTCGCACAGCTGAACTCAAAGATGTTAACCGCAATCTCCATCAAGAAATTAATGACCGAATGCAAGCAGAATCAGCCCTGCGGCGCAGTGAAGAACAATTGCGCTTAATTACTAATGCACTGCCAGTATTTATTGCCTACGTTGATGATCAACAACAATATCGCTTTAATAACAAAGCTTATGAAGATTGGTTAGGCAAGTCCCCAGCTAATATTCACGGTTGCCATATTCAACAAGTATGGGGAGAGGATTGCTATCAAAGAATGCAAATCCATGTAGAAGCAGCCCTATTAGGTCATATAGTAACTTATGAAAATGAAATAGTTTTGTGTGATGGCAATTCTCGTTCATTTAATATTACTTATATTCCCCATATCGATGAGCAAAAAATTGTCAAGGGATTCTTTTCTCTTGCCAGTGATATCAGCGATCGCAAAGCTATTGAACGCACCAAAGATGAGTTCATCTCTGTAGTCAGTCACGAACTGCGGACTCCCTTAACTTCTTTACACAGTGCCTTAAAAATTTTGGTGACAGGGCGATTGGGAACCCTCTCAACCGATGGACAGCAAATGCTAGAAATTGCCGATGAAAATACCGAACGATTAGTCCGTTTGGTCAATAACGTTCTAGATTTGCAGCGGATTGAGTTGGGCAAATTCACAATGGAAAAGCAAGTCTGTAAAGCGGCAGATTTCATGATTCAGGCAACTGAAGCTATGCAACCAATGGCGCAGCAACATGGAGTGACACTCGTAACCCAGCCTGTAGATATCCAAATTTGGGTAGATTCGGATTACATCGTCCAAGCACTCACCAACCTACTCAGTAATGCGATCAAATTTTCATTACCGGGCGGGACTGTTTGGTTAACAGCCGAATGTCAACAAGCATCTCAAGTGTTATTCTGCGTCCACGATCAAGGACAAGGAATTCCTCAGAGTAAACTCGAAACTATCTTTGAACGATTTCAACAAGTTGATTCGTCAGATTCACGCAAAAAAGGGGGAACAGGTTTAGGCTTGGCTATCTGCCGTAAAATTATTGAACAACATGAAGGTAAAATTTGGGCAGAAAGTATACTGGGGGAAGGCAGTTCCTTCTATTTCACATTGCCAAATTTGCCTGGATAAGAGACCGGTTTTTATGGCTACCAAACGGGTTTTAATCATTGATGACGAAGAAACCATTCAAACAGTGGTGCAGTTTGGCATCCGTATGACGGCGGGTTGGGATGTATTTACCGCCAGTTCCGCACCTAAAGGTATCCAAACTGCCCAAATCGAACAACCTGATGTCATTTTGCTAGATGTAATGATGCCCGATATGGATGGTATCGCTACTTTTAAAGCGCTCCAGTCCCATCCCGACACTAAACATATCCCAGTAATTTTTTTAACTGCCAAAGCACAGACATCAGAAAAACGGCAGTTTAACGATTTGGGCGTGAGTGGTGTGATTACCAAACCCTTTAACTCGCTGGATTTACCAGATCAAATTGCCAGAATTCTTCATTGGCAACTCCAATTATAGGGTTTATCGATTGTGTGCAATACACTCCAGTAAAGAAAAGGGGCTAAGAGTTAGAGAGCAGAGGAGCAGGGGAGCAGGGCAGGGCTGTTTCATTCCCTAAAAGGCGCTGATTTACAAGCGTTTCAAGCAAAAAAAACAGGTGACTAAAAAATCTGATTGGGCAAGAAAATGGTGAACGCACTTAAATTTGCTGGTTGAGGTGGTAGTTTTTCTTTTTCCCACTCAAGCAAATTTCTGATTCATACTCTTGACAAAATCTCTAAGAGATCGAATGAATCAGCCCTGGGGGAGCAGGGGAAGTAGAAGAACACCAACTGACCACTGACAACTGACAACTGACAACTGACCCGCGCAGCATAAATAAACTTCTCTGCCTACAAGAAGATGGGCTTTCAAGAGGTTTTGACTATACTGCTAAAACCTGTCTAAACTTGTGCATACAAGCAGGGATTTATGAAAATATTGGTTGTAGAAGATGATGAGTCACTAATTGCAATTTTGACAAAGAGCCTAGTGGCACATCAATATATCGTAGATACAGTTAAAGATGGTGAAATGGGTTGGACATACGGTTCAACTTTTGAGTATGACCTGATGGTGTTGGATATTATGTTGCCCAAATTGGATGGCATTAGTTTATGCCAACGCTTTCGGGCGGAAGGATACACCACGCCAATTCTTTTGCTCACAGCTCAAGATACCAGCACCACGAAAGTCAAGGGATTGGATGCAGGTGCAGATGATTATGTAGTTAAACCGTTTGATGGGTTGGAACTGATCGCCCGTATTCGAGCCTTGCTGCGTCGTAGCAGTGTTAACCCTTTCCCAATTCTGACTTGGGGAGATTTACTTTTGAACCCTAGCACTTGTGAAGTAACCTACAACGATCAACCCCTAATTCTCACAACTAAAGAATATCGTTTACTAGAACTTTTGCTTTGGGATAGCCAGCATGTGTTTAGTACTAACGAGATTTTAGATCGATTATGGTCTTCAGAAGAATTTCCGGCGGAGGCGACGGTACGCTCTCATATCCGGCGATTGCGTCATAAACTGGTAGCAGCAGGCGCTCCTGTGGATTTTATTGCTACAGTCAATGGACGGGGATATTACCTAAAAGCACCTGGACAAGAAACGAAACTCCGGGATAATTCTTCCGTGGAGATTCTGAAGGCAACGCACTCAACAATACTAGAGACTGTAAGCGATCGCTACCCCCAACAACAAGCACAATACCTCGCATTCCTCAATGAAACCTGGGTAGCCCATCGACCTAAAATTTTTAAACAATTGACAGTGCTATCTCAGGCTGTGAAAGACTTACAAGGTAATTCAGTTCACCCTCAACTTCAAGCAGAAACACAACAAATTACTCACAAACTCGTAGGAACTTTAGGAACCTTTGGGTTAACAAAGGCAATGCAAATAGTACGTCAACTGGAGCATTTGTTAAATCATCATGAACCGCTGCGATCGCAACATGCAGCACTGATGGAAACTTTAGTAAGTTGCTTACAACAAGAGATTCAAAATACAACTTCAATCCAGAAGTTACAGCTACCTGCTGAGCAATCACCGCTGTTGTTGATTGTAGATCAAGATCCTAGCTTGACTCATTCCTTAGTTACAGCAGCAACCAGTTATGGCCTCCGCACAGAGATCGCACCCACAATAGAAGTGGCCAAAGCCTGGTTAGCCTCTGAATTGATTACTGAATTTCCACTGGCAATTTTACTGCCAATTCCCTTAGTTTCATCTCAACCCCCAACACAGATTACAGACCTTTTGGAGTGGTTGCCAACTTTGAGGGAGCATCATCCCGAACTGCCGATTGTGGTAATGGGCGATCGCGCTGATTTGGCAGACCGTTTAGAAGTGGTGCGGCGGGGTGGAAAACTGTTTTTGGAAAGATCCATTGCTCCCGAACAAGCGATCACTGCTGTCATGCAACTGCTAAATAGTGCAGATATCGCAGCAAAGGTAATGATTGTGGATGATGATCAAGATTGGTTACGCACCCTGCCAAAACTACTCAATCCTTGGGGCTTTAAAGTTACCACCTTAGCAGATCCTCAGCAATTTTGGACAGTGTTGCAAGCTGTAATGCCCGATGTTCTGGTGTTAGATGTAAACATGCCTCAGATCAATGGATTTGAACTCTGTCAAATCGTGCGGAGTGATCCACGTTGGCGGCGTTTACCCGTTTTATTTTTGAGTGTGCTAACGGATGCAAAAACCCAGAATCAAGCTTTTAATGTAGGTGCAGATGACTACCTGTGCAAGCCAGTGAGCGCCGTAGACCTTGCCAACCGCATCCTCAATCGCCTCCAACGAGTGCGGAGTTGGGCAAGCTAAAGGTTTGGCAAACATATGGACTTCTTGCTCCTGCCGTATATATCAATACGGTTCAGTTAAGAAATTTATCCGTTGAGGCAGGCAGGGGGAGCAGGGGATGCAGGGGGGGCTTATTCCAAGCGTATTGCCCTATAAGCGCCAATTAAAGAGCTAATAAAAAAATTGCATAGCCGAACGCACCCAATGCAAACGCCCAAAAACGACTTTCTCGCTGTTCTGGTAGTTCTTCTTTAAGTACATTCAGTACAATACCTCCGGCTAAAAAGGCGAAAAGAACCGCAATAGCCGCCTGATGAATTTGTGTACCAATGCCAATTACCCAACCGAAAATTATTGCAGCTACTAACAACCATCGCCCAATTCGGTCATATACTTCTTTGTGGTTTTCGCGCAAACCATTATCGTTGACGACAAAATGTAGTGCCATTGCAAAGGAAAAGAACAATAAACTCTTGAAACCGGATTCTTCCCGATGTACCAGTAAATAACCAATTAAGGCATTATAAGCAGCAAAAGAAGCAATGTGTATCCAAAAAACGTCTAAAGAAGTAACATCTCCCTTGCCTGTTTTTTGATTGTGTTGGCGCGATTCATTCGCAAATCGCTCTAAGCCATAAAACACTGCTAAACCTAAAAGTGCCACCAAATAGACATGATGCTCTAAAAAAACAAATCCAATGTTCAAACTGTTTTGGAGTGTGACTTGGGCTTTGCTCAGTTCTGGCAAAATGTGGATGAATACATAAGCAACAGATACTCCACTGCCAAACGAGAGCCAACGACTACGCGGTTTAGCTTTAAGAAATCGTAGTTGACCTGAAAATAAATGTATGATAGCTAAGGCGATCGCACATATTCCAGTGTTCATGCTTTTCCCAATATCAAAGCCATAATAACTTTCTTAACAAACACTCCGATAAATTGCTGCTGTCTATAAACAAGTCCGTTGGCTCCTTCAAGTAGCCCGCAGTTATTGGGATGTTCACAACAACGCTAATTGTCCCGGTAGAAAATATTTTGATGCACACAAAACAGTGCCTAAATCTGCAAGAAAATCAACATCATACATTGGTTAAAAGTAATTAATATTACGGTACGACAATTATTTAATGCTGTTAGCGAAGTCGTATTTACCTCCACGTTCAAGGGCATGTTTGTAAGCAGGTCTTGCATGGATGCGCTCGATAAATTGCTTAAGCTTTGGTCGGTTCTCGATAAGTTCAGCTTGCATAGCAGCCATTTCTAAAGGAAAGCTCATTTAGATATCGGCAGCAGTAAATTCTTCGCCTACAAACCACGTACTTTTTGAGAGTTCGGCTTCTATGTAATCAAAGTGAAGCTTGATCTGAGGAGTGATGAATGCATCCTTCGCGCCGCTGTCCCCTGTTTCAAAATGGTCGAAGACTAAATTCATCACCAGCGGTGGCATTGCAGAACCTTCAGCGTAATGTAGCCAGTATGTATAGCGCAAACGCTCCGGTGTACCAGATGCCGGAACTAGCCGACCACTGCCGTAGCGCTCGACTATGTATTCGATGATAGCGCCGGATTCAGTGAGGGTCAGCTCTGCATCTGTGATTGTCGGTGACTTACCAAGAGGATGGACTTGGCGCAGTGACTCTGGTGCCAACATCGTCTGATGATCGCGTTCATAGTACTTAATCTCGTATTCGACACCTAATTCTTCAAGCAGCCACAGCACGCGCTGCGATCGCGAATTATTGAGATGATGAACAACAAGCATAAAATGTTCCTCTTTTGGCTGCTTAATCTTTAACTATATTATTAGACATACTTTTTTAGCCTAACTCCTTTTGGGTTAGTTCGTAGAAAAGAAAGCTACAAATAGGCTTTTCTACAGTCTATTTGTAGCTAATTTAAAAGTGAAACGATATTATTTATCTACGCACCACTACTAAAGTTCCCACAGAAGACCAATTGTATAGTTGGCGCGCCTGTTTGACTGGCAAATTTACGCAACCACGACTAACGGGAATCCCAAACCGATTATGCCAGTAAGCGCCATGAATGGCATAGCCTCTATGGAAATACATGGCGTAAGGAACATCAGGAATGTCGTAGCCTCTGCCTCGCATTCTGTTAGTGCGATACTTAGAATTAATCAAAAACTTTCCTGTGGGTGTAGGAGTCGAGCGCTTTCCTGTGGAAATTCGGAATGAATACACTAGTTTTTTACCTTCCCATGCACGTAAGCGTTGCTCAGACAAGTCAATTTCAATCCGGCGAGGCAAAGATGCCATCCGAGCATCAGATATGGTAATACTTTTGTTATTGACTGATGCAGCTCTAGCCGCAGAAGAACTGGGGTCAGCCGTAGTTGGTAGCGACCAAGAAACTAAAGTCGCCATCATCAACACTACACCTGTACAGAAAGTTCCTGAGCAACGTATCCAACTTTGCATGTTGCATCACCTTCTATAATTTAGTTTGCTCGTTTGGCAAATGGAAAGAAGTTTAAAGTTTGCCCTCTTCCATAGCTATTAATCTTGTCTGTTCAAAATGCACTGCAAAAGCACATCTGCTAATAAAAAGTTGCCAGTTTGAAAACTACAAATTTTCTGGAACGGCTCCCAAGTTTTTCACACGAATGTTTCCCAAGACAAGTCTCATGTGATTGTTTGCATTTGCTCACTTGCAGATTTGGCTGTGATTGGCATTCGCTCCTAATTGCTATGGTAATAGAGATTGTGACTTGGTCTATCTGACCAAGAAATGCAGTGTGACTCTATTTGTTGAGACTTGGGTGTGGTTTTTTAGGAAGTTCTGCCGCACCTGTGACATTGTGACTTGTAATTTCAAACAGGATTTGTCAGGATTTACGCTTATTTATTCGGGGTAAAGAGTATGAGTTCCCACTTCTATTTTTTATTTCAAGTTCAGTTATTCTAATTCCGGAAAATCCCGCAACAAATTTCAATAAAATCTTCAATTGTCTTGATTTTTAGTTATTTATAATTTCTCTTAAATTGCTTTTTGTAGGGCAAAAAAATAATCTCATAATTCGGTTTTTTATAGTACAGGACTTACGCAAACATATCTCAAACTCTCATTCCTCAGTGCCCTCTGTCTTGAAAAGTTTGTTACGGAGGGAAACCCTCCGACGCTCGTGGACTCGCTCTAAGCGTAGCTATGCCGCAGGCTTTACGCTGCGCTATGACAACTTTTCGCTGTGCCTCTGCGGTAGCCTGCGGCAAGCCACTAGCGTGTCTATGTTATTCCGTAAATAGTGCGTAAGTCCTATAGTAAATAAACCACTTTTTCAACTTTCATTCGTTTATGGAAAAACTTTCCATTTTGAGTAGGTCTGTATTCGGATAAAAAACAATGCTACTCTCTTCATCATTGCTTTATCTATATAAAGCAGGGATAAATTTTTGAGGCACCAAAATTTTTACATTGCTTTTTCAGCGCTAGTCACTTATTTTAAGTACTGAGATCTCAGCAATTTAACTGATAGATTATTGCTGTTTAGTATAGTTTTGTTAAGAAAAGTTTCGTCTCCAAGTTCAGAAAAATCCACGAGTTTAATTAGTAACTTTAAAATTGATTGCGTTAATTCACCGAGTAATTGCTAATAAAAGTCCGATTTTTGTCAAAAGCAATGATATCAGCGTTAATTATTTTTCTAAAAATTAAAAATTGGAATCACCGTAATGGAAAACACTCAAACACTACAATTGCTTAACAAACAAAACTATAAAAACCGTTTGGTATTTATTGACTGGCGGTTATAACGGCAGTAATGCATTTGTTGATGGTTATGTGCAACTAGTACAAGGAAGTACTGTTAACAGTACGATTGTGCAAATTGACCGTGATGGTCTTATAGGTTCAGCAACTTTTCGACCATTTATTCAGTTAGATAATAATGTTGCCCCCCAGATGATGAATAATATTAATAATTTTGTGTTCTAATTTAGTCTCTTCAAAGCTTGTTTAATTGATAGCTTGAAAGCCAATTGCATTAATTATTTGAATCAGCAACTTTAGCAATGTATGGAGTAATGATGGCTAAACCCTACTTGGTAAAAGATATTAATCCTGGCTCTAATGATTCCACTCCTAAGACTTACAGGAACTCTTCGCCAGAACTAACTAACGTCAATGGCACTCTATACTTCGCTGCCAATGATGGCATTCGCGGGAATGAGGTATGGAAGAGTGATGGTACTGAGGCTGGCACTGTTCTGCTTAAAGATATCTATCCTGGTGGTACGACTGATAATTATTTTTACGGGTTTGGTTACAATTTCACCAACGTCAATGGCACCCTCTATTTCGCAGCTGAAGATGGTACTCTCAATAGAAAATTGTGGAAGAGCGATGGCACTGAAGCTGGCACTGTTTTAGTTGGAGACTTTAGTTATGATGCTCTTAGTGAATATGGTTTTGCCCTGCTGACAAACGTTAACGGCAACCTCTATTTCACTGCTTCTAGGAATAGTAGGACAGTAGAATTGTGGAAAAGCGACGGGACTCAAGAAGGTACTGTTTTAGTCAAAGACTTTCAGCTTGACGGTAGATACAATAGTATTCAATCCATAATCAATGCTAATGGCATCGTCTATTTTAATATTTATAATCTAGATGTATTCACTTACAAGTTATGGAAAAGTGATGGCACTGAGGCTGGCACTGTTTTAGTCAAAGATATCAGTCCACCGTTTGGATTTTTATCGGATAACCGTGTCCTACCAACTAACATCGGTAGTATTCTCTATTTCAATGCTTACGACAACACTTTTGGTTATGAATTGTGGAAGAGTGATGGCACTGAGGCTGGTACTGTTCTAGTCAAAGATATTAAACCTGGGTCTGAAGAGAACAACTTTGAGTCTGCTGGCTCCAATCCCTCTGAGTTGACTAATATCAACGGCACTTTGTACTTCTTTGCTGATGATGGTACCCGCGGTAGAGAATTGTGGAAAAGTGATGGCACAGAGAATGGAACCGTCTTAGTTAAAGATATTAACTCTGGGTCTGGTAGTTCCACTCCCTTTAACTTGACCATTATCAACAATATTTTCTACTTTTATGCTGACGACGGCATTCATGGTAATGAGTTGTGGAAGAGCGATGGCACAGAAGCAGGCACTGTCTTAGTTAAAGACATCAATTCTGGGTCTGGTAATTCTGCTTCTTCTGTCAACAACGCTTTGCCCAGTTTAACTAACGTCAATGGCATTCTTTACTTCATTGCTAACGATGGTATCCACGGTAGAGAGTTGTGGAAAAGCGATGGCACAGAAGCAGGCACTGTTTTAGTAGAAGATATCGTTCTTGGGTCTGGTGATTCTAATCCTTCTGACCTAACCAACGTCGATGGTATTCTTTATTTCTATGCTAACGATGGTATCCACGGTAAAGAACTATGGGCGGTAAACACTAACCCCCCTGTAGTCAGCCCCATAGTTAGCATTACTGCTATCGATGCCTACGCTGCTGAAGCTGGTAACATTCCAGGTATTTTCCGTATTAGTCGTACTGGCGATACTAGTACTGCGTTGACTGTTAAATATAATATTGATGGCACTGCCGGCAACAAGAGCGACTACAGCCAACTCAACGCTACTATCACCATTGATGTAGGTCAATCCTTTGCAGATATAACTATTGCCCCACTAGATGATATTCTCAGAGAAGGTAATGAAACTGTCACCCTCACGCTGTTTAATCAGTCTTACTACGCTACAGATACCTCTAAGACCACTGCCACCGTTGTAATTGCCGATAACGCCAGTACCGCACGAGTACCAACTCAACTATATCTAGTAAAAAACATTTATCCTGGTAATAATAATGACTACTATACGGAACCATCTAACCTAACAAACGTCAACGGCACATTGTACTTCACTGCTGATGACGGCATAAATGGTAGAGAATTGTGGAAAAGCGATGGAACTCAAGAAAGCACTGTTCTGTTTAAAGATATTATTCCTGGGTCTGGTAGCTCCGAACCCGAAAATCTGATAAACGTCAACGACACACTATATTTCGCTGTTAACTTTACAGAGTTGTGGAAAAGCGATGGCACAAAGAATGGTACTGTCCTGGTTAAAGATATATTTTCTGGGTTTAATAATTCTCAACTCTATAATCTGAGAAACATCAATAACACACTATACTTCACCACTTATGACAGTATCAACGGTGATGAGTTGTGGAAGAGTGATGGCACAGCAGAGGGTACTGTTCTGGTTGAAGATCCTGGGTCTATTGATTTCGGTTCGTCTGAGATGATTAATATCAACGGCACCCGCTACTTTATTCAAGATGATAGCATCCACGGTAGAGAGTTGTGGAAAAGCGATGGCACTCAAGAAAGCACTGTTTTAGTTAAAGATATCAACCCTGGTGTTGGTGATTCTTTTCCTAATTTAGATTCTAATGGCGATAATATTCTCTCTTACTTTGAACCCCATTTGACTAACGTTAACGGCATCCTCTATTTCTTTGCTGACGACGGTACTCACGGTGGAGAACTGTGGAAAAGTGATGGTACTGAAAATGGTACTGTCTTGGTCAAAGATATTAATGCCGGGTCTAGAGGTTCAGTTCCCTCCTTTAATTCAAACCTCAACATATTTGAACCCGAACCAACCAACGTTAACGGCATCCTCTATTTCCTTGCTGACGACGGTATCCACGGTGGAGAGTTGTGGGCAAGTGATGGTACTCCAGAAGGTACTGTCTTGGTCAAAGACAGCATACCTGGGGCTGGTGGTGGTTTATATCCCTCTCAATTGACTAACGTTGACGGCATCCTTTATTTTACAGCTGACGATGGTATCAACGGTAGAGAGTTATGGGCATTGAATACCAATCCTACCGCCATCAACTCTACAGTCACTATTAGCGCTATTGATACCAATGCTATTGAAGATGGCAACTCCCCAGCCAGTTTCCGCATTAATCGCACTGGTGATACTGATATTGCCTTAGCTGTAAAATATACTATTGACGGTACAGCCAGCAACGGCAGCGACTACACCCAACTTACTGGTATTGCCAGTCTCGCTGTTGGTCAATCTTTTGCAGATATCACAATCACTCCAGTAGATGATGGTTTGGTAGAGGGTAGCGAAACTGTTACTCTAACTCTCGCTACTGGAATTGACTATGACTTAGATACGTCTAACACTTTTGCCACTGCTACAATCAGCGACTCCATCAATATTATTAACGGTGGTAATAATCGTGACCCATTAACTGGTACTGAGGGGAGCGACAAAATCGTAGGTGGTACTGGTAGCAAAACAATCACAGGTGGCGCTGGGAATGACGAATTTGTCTACACCAATATTCGAGAAGTCGGTCATCGCATCGCTGATTTTACTGTTGGTAGCGACAAAATCGTTTTAACTGAACTGCTCGATAGCCTAGCGAATGGTGATTATAACGGCAGCAATGCTTTTACTGATGGTTATGTGCGACTGCTACAAGGTAGCACCACTAACAGTACTATTCTCCAAATTGACCGTGATAGTTTCAACGGTTCGGCAGTTTTTAGACCATTTATTCAGTTAGACAATGTTACCCCACAAACGATGAATAATATTAATAACTTCGTGTTCTAGCTTAATATTTTCAAAGTTTTTTTTAATTAATAGCTTCAAAGCCAATTGCATCAATTGTTTGAATCAGCAACTTTAGCAATGTATGGAGGAATTATGGCTAAACCCTATTTGGTGAATGACATCAACCCTGGATTTGATGGTTCTAATATCTTTTACCTAACAAACGTCAATAGTACTGTTTACTTTTTTACTTCTTTTAGTTTAGAAGATGATGCCTACGAGGACTATGTAGGTATTCGCTTATGGACGAGCGATGGCACAAAGCCTGGCACCATAGCGCTCAAGGACATCTCTCCGGTGTCTGTCTTTAATACTGAACCCCAAGGACTGACAAACTTTAACGGAATTTTTTACTTCTTGACTGACGGTTATACATTGTGGAGAAGTGATGGAACTCCAGAAGGTACAGTAAATGTAGCCAATTTTACTGGCAATCGCTATACTCCTCCTACATTACTGGCAAATATCAACGGCACTCTCTATTTCTCTGTTCTTAAAACGACGGGTGATTACGAGGAAGAGTACCATTATGACTTGTGGAAGAGTGATGGTACTACTGCGGGTACTTTCCGAGTCAAAGAACTTGATAATTTTGTTGGTATTGGTTCATCAACAAATGTCAACGGTATACTTTATTTCACTACTTATGATAATGTTTTTTACCAGTTCAACAACACTGAGCAAATTACGTTGTGGAAAAGCGATGGTACCGAAGAAGGCACTGTCCCATTAAAAGAATTCAGGGGCGGCTATGATGATGACGGTAACAACTATATAGATATACATAACCTGACAAATGTTAATAGTATTTTCTATTTCACTTATGCAGATGAGTTATGGAAAAGCGATGGTATGCAGGAGGGCACTGTCAAAGTCAAAGACATCGCAACCTCATATCTGAGAAATATCAACGGCACTCTCTATTTCGTGGCTGAGGGCGATTATGAGTTGTGGAAAAGCGATGGTACTGAAGAGGGTACTGTCCTGATTAAAGATATTAAGCCAGGGACGCTCGGCAGTTTTGTTAGTGGCAACAGTATACTCGATGTAATTAACATCGGTGATATTCTCTATTTCTATGTCGATGATGGGACTCATGGTAGAGAATTATGGAAAAGTGATGGCACTACTGCTGGCACTGTTCTGGTTAAAGACATCAACTCAGGATCTGGTAGTTCCAAAATATCCGGTCTGACTAACGTCGATGGCATCCTCTATTTTATTGCTGACGATGGCATCCACGGTGGAGAGTTATGGAAAAGCGATGGCACTACTGCTGGTACTGTCTTGGTTAAAGACATCAAACGTGGGTCTGGGGGTTCTAATATATCTAGTCTGACTAACGTCAATGGTATTCTCTATTTCTCTGCTAACGACGGCATCTACGGTGGAGAATTGTGGACAAGTGATGGCACTACTGCTGGCACTGTCAGAGTAAAAGATATTAACCCAGGCTCTGGTGGTTCTTCTGGAGATAACTTTAAACTAATTAACGTCGATGGTGTTGTCTATTTTACTGCTGACGACGGCATCCACGGTTATGAATTGTGGGCTTTGAACACCAATACACCTGTAGCTAGTCCTATCGTTAGTATTACTGCCATTGATGCTAGCGCTGCTGAAGCTGGCAATGAACCAGCCGTCTTTCGTATTAGCCGCACTGGGGACACTAGCGCTTCTTTGACTGTAATATATAACGTTGATGGCACTGCGATTAACGGCAAAGACTACAATCGACTCACAGAAACTGTCACCATTACCGCAGGTCAGTCCTTTGTTGATATCACTATTACCCCATTAAGTGATACCTTTCCAGAAGGTAACAAAACTGTTAATGTTACCTTGTTTGATCAGTACTACCAGTACTATGCTGTAGATCCATCTGCCAAGGCTGCTAATGCTACAATTGCCGATGATACTAGTGCAGTGGTACTAACTGAACCCTACCTAGTAAAGGACATCTACCCAGGCCCTACTAGTTCATACAGCCCCTACTCCTACTTGACAAAAGTCAACGACATCCTCTATCTCAGCGCTAATGATGGTATTAATGGCACAGAGTTATGGAAGAGCGATGGAACGTTGGCAGGCACTGTCCTAGTCAAAGACATCGTTCCTGGGTTTAAGAGTTCTGATCCCAATATAATACAGATAAATATTGACGGCATCGTCTATTTCACTACTTATGACAGCAATTTTAAGTTGTGGAAGAGCGACGGCACAGAAGAAGGCACTGTCTTAGTTAAAGACTTTCCAAAGTCTAGCTCTGGCACATACGACCCAACAAACGTCAACGGTATACTCTATTTCACTACTTCTGAAAGCACTGGCAGCAGTTATGGTTATGGTCTATGGAAAAGTGATGGCACTAGTGCTGGTACTGTTAAGCTCAAAACCAGTAGCGAAAGCCAAACCTTCTATCCTCTGATTAGCGCTACGGATACCCTATATTTCACTTCTTATGACCAGACTTACGGTAGAGAGTTGTGGAAAACTGATGGCACTATTGCTGGGACTGTCCTAGTCAAAGATATTAACCCAGGCTCTGATAGTTCTCGTATCTTTATCAACTTGGTTAGCATTAATAACAGCCTTTATTTCAGTGCTGACGATGGCGTTCACGGTGAAGAGTTATGGAAGAGCGATGGTACAGAAGAAGGCACTGTCTTAGTTAAAGATATCAATCCTGGGTCTGCTGTCTCCTCCAATATCTCAACCTTGATTAACATTAACGGCATCCTTTATTTCAGTGCTGACGATGGTGTTCATGGTCAAGAGTTATGGAAAAGCGATGGTACTACTGCTGGCACTGTCCTAGTCAAAGATATCAATCCTGGTGGCATGTATGGTTTTGACTATAATTACTACTTTAGCTCTAATACCTATGTCAACGGCATTCTATATTTCTTTGCTAATTACATCAACGGTGCAGAGTTGTGGAAGAGCGATGGCACAGAAGCGGGCACTGTCCTAGTCAAAGACCTCAATTCTGGGACTGCTGCGACCGGGGTTAATGGCATCCTCTATTTCACTGATGGCGACACATTGTGGAAAAGTGATGGTACTGAAGAGGGTACTTTTATAGTTAAAGATATCAACCCTGAGAGTAGTAGGACTGATTATGATTACACGATTAATGATTTAGTCGATGTCAATGGCACTCTTTATTTCTCTGCTGAGGACGGCATTCACGGTCGAGAATTATGGAAAAGCGATGGTACTACAGAAGGCACTATTATAGTCGAAGACCTCAATCTTGGGGCTACTGGTTCTAATCCCCGTAATCTGACCTACCTTAACGACACCCTTTATTTCACTGCTGACGACGGCATCCACGGTAATGAGTTGTGGGCAATCAAAACCAGCGACGTGATTAATGGCGATGGTAGTCGTGACCCATTAACTGGTACTGAAGGGAGCGATCGCATTGTCGGTGGTACTGGTAGCAAAACAATTACAGGTGGTGCTGGGAATGACGAATTTGTCTACACTAATATTCGAGAAGTCGGTCATCGCATCACTGATTTTACTGTTGGTAGCGACAAAATCGTTTTAACTGAACTGCTCGATAGCCTAGCGAATGATGGTTATAGCGGCAGTAATGCTTTTGCTGATGGTTATGTGCGACTGGTACAAGGTAGCACTACTAACAGTACGATTCTCCAAATTGATCGTGATAGTTTCAAGGGTTCGGCAGTTTTCAGACCATTCATTCAGTTGGACAATGTTACTCCCCAGGCGATGAACAATATTAGTAACTTTGTGTTCTAGTTTGGTATCCTCAAAGTGCTTATACTTAGGGATACTCAATTGTAGTGTTTTCGAGATCAGCCAATTTTAATAATATAAGACCTATGCCAATTTCTCTCAAACATTCAATCTTGACCACGGGTACAGTCAGTTTATTGAGTCTGAGCAGTTTAGCATTTGCCACCCCCAGTTATGCTGTCAGTCTTGATTTGACAAGTTGGAACACAATTGGTGATGTTAACCCCATTGCATCAGGTCAAGTAACACTCAATTCAGGAACTGTAAATACAGTTTTTACTGGTGGTGGTACAGGTTCTCTAGAAGAGTTTTTAACTGTACCTGCTGGCAGTTTAGATCCTGATCCTGATAATTTCATTTTTTCTACTTTTGGTTCTGCAATCAAGACAACTTTTACAGGTATACAAGTTGGAGATGTCTTCAATTTTAATTGGGACTTCTCGACTAGCGATGCTGATAGTGTCTTTGTGACGATTAATAATTCAGTCATTCCGTTAGCTGCTAGCGGCAATGTTTTCAAATATTCCTTTACAAATGCAGGCAATTACAATGTCGGCATTGGTATTGTTGATGTAAATGATTCTATTGGTGGTTCTCAATTTACAGTCAGCAACGCTAATTTCGAGCCAGTTCCTGAACCATTGACTATTTTGGGTTCATTCACCGCCCTTGGTTTCGGGGTAGCTATGCGACGGCGTTTTGGCAAAAAAAATTCTGTCTGAAGCAAAAATATGCATCACTTTGGGGCGAGGAAGCGTTAAAAATCCAAATTGATTGGATTGAAGATATGTAAGAATATTTTGATTTTGCATAATTCTTCAATCCATCTCTGATACATCTAAGTGACATTGAGATGACTGAACAACAAATATTCCAAGAGCAAAAATATGCAACTTCATTATCGTGGCCAAAGCTACGAATATAACCCTGGGCAAACAGAACAAATATTACAAACAGATCGTAACCTGATTTACCGTGGGGCTTTCTATGGTGTTAATGGCAATATTAAATCGGCTAAAGTTTATTTAGCAACAACTGATAAATTAATTTATAGAGGAAATCATTGACTTTGTTTGTGAATAGAACTTCAAGCATATATTTTTTGGATTTTTTCAACAAAAATGGCTCGATTACCGAGTCATTTTTTTGTCTTGGGATTTGGGAACAGCAGGTTTATCAACTGCTACATGGAAATTTTGCAGTCCCTTAACCAACAACCCACCCCCAGATAGATAAAACTTTGTATGCTGAGTTTATGAGGTCTCAATAGTTCTTTTAAAAAACTTGTGCAAGAAGATTTTAGGCTAATCGTTGACTTAGTTTCAGTTCTCGCCGTTGCCGCCTGTGGTGGGCTGTTGGCATCGCTGTTACGACAACCTGTGCTGCTGGGGTATCTCATAGGTGGGATGATTGTCGGCCCAGCCGGACTGGGGCTGATTAAAGAAGTGATTCAAGTAGAAACTCTGGCTCAGTTTGGGGTCGCCTTTCTATTGTTTGCTTTGGGAGTGGAATTTTCCTTTGCAGAACTGAAAAAAGTAAAAGCGATCGCTCTGGGAGGAGGCGGGCTACAAATTGCCCTGACGATTTCGATCACGGTTTTAGTATGTGGGCTGACAGGAGCCTGGGGAGCCTTACCAGCGAAGGGCGTATTTTTGGGGTCAATTTTGTCCTTGTCTTCTACAGCAGTTGTTCTGAAATGTTTGATAGAACGCAACGAAACCGAAACTCCCCACGGGCAAGTCATGTTAGGCATTTTGGTAGTGCAGGACTTGGCTTTGGGGCTGATGATCGCAGTATTGCCAGCCCTCAACCAACCAGCCGAAACTATTGGCATAGCAGTGCTGACAGCGCTACTACGGATTGGTTTATTTGCCGCAGGTGCAGTAGCCGCAGGCATTTGGGTCATACCCCGTTTGTTGCGACTACTAGCCCGCACCGAAAGCCGAGAATTATTTTTACTGGGTGTAGTAACGCTGTGTTTAGGCATTGCCCTCCTAACTGAATATTTGGGGCTGTCGATTGAGATGGGGGCGTTTGTTGCCGGTTTGATGATTTCGGAAGTGGAGTATGCTGACCAAACTCTAACTTATGTAGAGCCGCTGCGAGATATTTTTGCTAGTTTATTTTTTGCCGCCATTGGCATGTTAATTGATCCAGTATTTTTGTGGAACAACCTGGAATTGATTTTAGGGCTAGTGGCTATAGTTTTCGTAGGAAAATTTTTAATTATCACGCCCTTGGTAATGCTGTTTCGCTATCCTTTGAAAACAGCTTTAATCGCTGGTTTAGGACTAGCTCAAATTGGGGAATTTTCCTTTGTTCTTGCCAGTGAAGGGCAAGTTCTGGGATTAGTGTCCCGAAGAATATATTTACTAATTTTGGGAACCACAGCAGTCACACTGATAATTACCCCCTTTGTGCTGCGGTTAGTACCATTTTTATTTAACCTTGCTGAATCAATGCCTTGGCTAAAACCATATTTAGCTGGAGAAGGTCAAGCACGGGATGTATCGGAAGATTTACCATCGAAAGATCATATAGTAGTCTGCGGCTATGGGCGAGTCGGCAGAAATTTGGTGCGGTTGTTGCTACAACATGATTTACCTGTGGTCGTTATCGATCAATCAGAAAGGAGAATTCAGCAGTTGCGTGAGGCAGGTGTACCTTATGTTTATGGCAACAGTGTGAGTTTCCACGTTCTCGAAACAGCTGGAGTAAATTACGCCAGAGGTATGGCCATTACCCTTCCTGACCCAATGAGCATCCGTCTTTGCTTGAAACGGGCTTTAGAATTACACCCAGAATTAGATTTGGTTGTTCGTGCTACCCAAGATAAAAATATTGAAGTGCTTTATCAATTGGGAGCTAGGGAAGTTGTACAGCCAGAATTTGAAGCCAGCATTGAAATGGCAACTTATCTGTTAACTGGCTTAGGCTTGTCGCCAGTAGTGGTGCAACAAGAAATGCAGCAAATTCGCAATGATCATTATTTAGATTTACGCCCGGAGCGTTCTGCATCAGAGGTTTCCCGTGATTTACGGCAAGCAACCCGTGATCTTAATCGCCGTTGGTATTCCCTGCCACCGGCTTCTCCCCTGATTGGCATGAGCTTAGAAGAAGCGGATATACGCTACTTAACAGGGGTAAGTTTGATGGCAATTCGTCGTTCTAGCGGCGAAGAAATAGATTATCCCAACGCCCAAACTAAATTAGAAGAGGGCGATCGCCTTTTGGTGGTAGGAGCAACCGAGGAAATAGCTGCTTTGGAAGTATTCACAAAAGGACAGGTGGCTGTTCCTGGAGAAAATAGTGCTTGTCAGTGGATTACAGTTAATTCTGATTCTCCAGTACTCGGTAAAACCCTTGCAGATTTAAATATCCACGAGGAATCTGAGGTAAAAGTGCAGGCGATGCGGCGAGATGGTAAATTTATCCGCTTTCCTGACAACAAAATGGATATACGAACTAATGACCAAGTGCTGTTATGCGGTAACTTGCCAAGTTTAAATCAACTACAACCATTGTTTGCTGCCACCAACAAAGTGCCTCTATCAACGCCAAAAGTGAAAGCTAGTGAACCACAACCCCTTAAAGATTTTATGCCTACGGATAAACATTAAGATCAGTTCAAGGACTAACTCTTAGGCTGGAAGTAAGCGATCGCTTGTTTCCAAATCGTCGTTTGCTGATTGTTTGCATCTAGAATACACACACAATTTGGATCTTGCCATGAAACCTTACCTGTTAGCAGATCGCCTGTTACTAGTTTGAACTCTATCACTGCTGCTTGTTTAATCAGGTTTTGCAGTTGCCGGATACTAGGTAGTGTCGTATCAAATTCAGTGGTATGCATTTTTGGTAATGATGTATGTATAAATTAGGGGTTAGGGAGCAGGGGAGCAAGAAGAGGGGGGAAAAGGTTAAAGGGTAAAGGATGAAGAAACAAACCCTTTAACCCTTCCCCTTTCCCCTTCTTCCCAATGCCCCATTCCCAATGCTCAATGCTCAATTCCCTAATCATTGATAATTCATCATAGAGAAAATGGCAATCGAATTTACTAAGTATCACGGTTTAGGAAACGACTTCATTTTAATTGACAATCGTTCGTCATCCATGCCAGTACTGACTCCAGAGCAAGCAGTCAAGTTGTGCGATCGCCACTTTGGTATCGGTGCTGATGGTGTGATTTTTGCTCTACCTGGAGAAAATGGCACTGACTATACCATGCGAATTTTTAACTCTGATGGTTCAGAGCCAGAAATGTGTGGTAATGGCATTCGCTGTTTAGCTGGGTTTTTGGCAGATTTAGAGGGCGAATCTCGAAATAAGGACTTATATCACATTCATACTCTGGCTGGTACGATTACGCCCCAATTGATGGCTGATGGCCAAGTCAAGGTAGATATGGGTTTACCCAGACTGCTGGCTGGGGAAATTCCCACTACCATTGCACCCGCTGAAGAAAAAGTAATTAATCAACCTTTAGAAGTAGCGGGAAAAAGATGGGAAGTTACCTGTGTCAGTATGGGAAATCCCCACTGTATTACCTTTGTGGAAGATGTGGCAGCAATTCCTTTGGAAAGTATAGGCCCTCAGTTTGAACATCACCCAAGTTTTCCCCAACGCACAAATACTGAATTTATTCAAGTGGTGCGTCGCGATTACCTAAAAATGCGGGTGTGGGAACGAGGCGCTGGAATTACATTAGCTTGTGGAACTGGTGCTTGTGCTTCTTTAGTAGCTGGTGTGTTGACTGGAAAATGCGATCGCACAGCAACTGTAGAATTACCTGGTGGCCCCTTACTAATTGAATGGTCAGAAGTAGACCAAAGGATTTACATGACTGGTCCAGCCCAGCGAGTATTCACTGGTAATATCACGTCCAGTTGAGGACTTTTCATTAAAACTTAATAACTAATTTGCGATCGCATTTGTCAAAATTTCAGTTTCCAGGTTGAGCAAGTTTTTTTTGCAGTGCGATCGTATAACAGGGAACAGGGAACATCAAAGATAACATATCTTAAGCTATTTTTATCAACTCTTTCTTCCAAAATCAATATTTTTTATTCAGGAGAAAAGATAATGACAAGTTTTAATGAGTATCATCTCGACCCCAAACAATTTCCTTTTCTCAAAAGCTTTCAAGATAACTGGCAAGTGATTAGAGATGAATTTACAAGCTTTATTAATCATGCATCTAATGAAGAACTAAAATTTACCTACGATATTTTGGGCCCTAAAAGTAAAACAATTAAAACCAAGGGCAATGCAAAATACAGTGCTTTTGGTATTTTATTTCAAGGAATATTTATTGAAGAATATATTCAATTGCATCAAATCAGATACCCTGATTATGAGCAAGATGATGCATCCAAAAAAGCACTTATCTTAAGAGAAAAATATTTCCCTAATCTGGCTAGGGTAATCAAAGAAGTGAATCATATCAATGATGGTGTTATTAGAAACGTGTATTTTGGTACATTTTATCCAGGCTTGGATATCAAGCTGCATGTGAACTATAACCCTCATACAAATCGTGGTTATTTAGGATTAATCGTGCCAGAGGGAGATGTGGCTATGAAAATATGCCATGAGCAACTTTATTGGCATGAAGGAAAATTCATGGTTTTAGATCATAGCTATCCACACTGTCCACATAATTACACCAATTATGATAGAACCGTTTTGGTTGTAGATTTTTTTAAACCAGATAAGCCTAGAGATGAAGTAATAAAATTTGAAAAAGAACAAGTCACACAACGGATGCAAGATAATCCTTACAGTTTAGGTGTTTTTGGTAAAAGCGATAAAGCTCAAGTAGAAGATTTTATCAAGTATGGTCTAGCTCATCAGTTAGAGTGGGATAAAGCCTTAGAAGCTAAATTCAACCAAGTAGCATAAACATCAATATTTTTCAAACGTTCAAACAAAAAATAGAAAACTTTTAGCCTTCTACTAAATTCCAGAAATAACCATCTGGTGCAACAAAAGAAAAACTCTTTTCTCTAAACTCATTTTCAATGATGTTTGTAAAATTGTGTGCCTGACTTTCCTTGATGCGATCGCAGTAAGTCTGTAATCCGCGCACGCGGTAGGTATAAAGTGACATTCCCAAGCTACCCGGTTGCGATGCTTCCATTTGAGATTCTAAGTTAATGGCATCAGGAAACCGAATGACATAAAGTCTACCACTACGTGCAGCCATCAAGTCAGACTTGGAAGAACGGGGGTCATCAAAGGTAGTAACAATAAATTTTTCACCAGGTTTGAGGTCAAAAAGATCTCGGCCTGCTGGGGAAGATTCATAACTAGTTTCGACATCATCACGCACACGCAGCAAACCCAAAACATCTTCATAAAATTTCAGGCTTTCTTTGCTGTCATCTTGAACAATAATCCCTATATGGGTAAACTGACTAGTCTTGAAAGCAGCAGTGTGATTAATTTCCCCATAATGGGGAAGTGCATAACCAAACCGTTGAAATAAAACTTGGCGAGTTAAAGGTTGGAGTAACAACATTTCCCGCACTCCAACCGCCGAATCTGTAAAAGGTCGGCTTTTTCTTTCTTTGTTGTATATAACTTCCCAATAAGGGTAACTGTATTTAATAGCCCAACCCGCGGCTTTTGCATCTTCTGCATGATTTAAAACCGCTAACAAATCGGCAGTTAAGGTGGTAGACCAGCGGTTTCCTTTAACTTTCATTGATGCTAATCCCAATCCTTGATTAGTGGGATTTTGCCAAACCATCAACCTAATCAAACCATGATCTGCATTTTGATGGTAGAGACGAATTGAACGTAAACAGGAATTCACCCCATATAATTGATGAGCAACATCAGCGGGTAATTCACCAACTTGACCAATGCGATAGCCAAATTGCTCCCAATATTGAATCGCAAAAATAGGATCTGGGATACCAATACAGACTTCGTAGATACCCGCGATCGCAGTTTCTTCACCCTGATTCATAGAAATATAAAACCCGCTGAATATCAGCTGCTAAACAACTACCGCTTCTGCTTGTTTTTCTATTTTGTTTTTCGCTTCCTCTGCGAGAAACTGGGCTACTTGTTCATTAATCTCCCGTTTAACAATTTCGCGATACTCCACAAAATGCTCAATTTGGGCGCAAACTGCTAAATAGCTACTTAAGCCACCGGGATTATAGCGATACATCAACCCCAAATTCCGCCAAAACTGCCAGCGGGTTTTACGAACAACACCTTGTCGCCAGCAGATGGTTAATAAAGCACGAATTGTTACCCAATTAATCGGTTTCTTTGCACCTTTACCTTTCTTGGGATAAGTCGCCTCACCCAAAATTCGGTAGTGGCGATAGGCACGATCTAAGAATTTTGCTGGGTCGTATAATTGCCAAAATGCATCGACATACTCACTGGCAATTTCCTCTAAGGGACGAGTTGGTACGTAATTCATCAACGTGGTTTGGTTGATGTTGGCTGACTTAGTACGAAGTCGCCCTTCCTTTTCTAAGCGATGCCAGAGGGCTGTATCAGGCAATGCTTGCAACATACTGAACAGCGCCGTAGGAATTGATGTTTGTTCCACAAATTGCACAATTCTTGCACCTGCACCCGCCTTCTCGCCATCGAAGCCAATAATGAATCCTGCCATCACCCGTAAGCCTGATCTGGCGATCGCATTTACTGCTTCACTTAGAGAATCCCTAGTATTTTGGTGTTTTTGGGTCAGGGTCAAACTGGCTTCATCTGGCGTTTCAATACCCAAAAAGACAGCCCCAAAATTGCACTGCACCATCAAATCCATTAATTCTTGGTCGTTTGCTAAATCGACTGAAGCTTCTGTAGCAAAGGAAAATGGATATTGGTGTTCTACCATCCAAGGTTTGAGTTCTTTTAGAAAGAGTTTGACGTTACGTTTATTACCGATGAAATTGTCATCCACCATGAAAATACTGCGTCGCCAACCCAATTCGTAAAGATAATCAAGTTCTTTAAGCAATTGTTCTGGTGCTTTCGTGCGCGGCTTGCGACCATAAAGCACAATAATATCGCAGAACTCGCACTGGAAGGGACATCCCCGCGAAAACTGTACCGACATTTCCGCATAGGCATCAAATTCCAACAAGTCAAACCGAGGAATCGGCGTATGGGTAACATCCGGTTTTTCACCATTGGCGCGGAAAGTTCCAGATTGATCGCCCCGTGCGATCGCTTCAATAAATAAAGGTAAAGTTATCTCACCTTCATCCAAAATCAAATAATCTGCCCCTACATCCGTCACCTCGTGAGGTAATGCAGTTGCGTAAGGGCCACCCACTGCTACCCTTTTACCCCGGCGTTTCGCCTCTTGGATTTGCTCTAATAAATCTTCCTTTTGCACAATCATGGCAGATAAAATCATCAAATCTGCCCAGTCCCATTCAGCTTGGGTAACATCACGCACGTTGCGATCAACTAATTTAAATTTCCATTCCTGGGGCAAAATAGCAGCAACCGTCACCAATCCCAGTGGTGGCAGCATAGCTTTGCGATCTAGCAATGCCAACGTCTTCTCAAACGACCAAAAACTTTTTGGAAAAAGGGGATACAGGAGCAAAACGTTCATCAAAAAACCTCCAAAAACTGCATCCACTCGTGAGACGGAATGGTGTATACAACATAACATTTGCTGGAGAGCAAGATACACGCTGATTGACTCAAATTATTAAAATTTAGTGCCCTAGTTTTACATTACACCTATTGCAAAAGTCTTAAAGCGCCCTCAGACTTATAGTCTAGGGTTAAACAAAGTTTACCAAAGCTTTGCAGATTTCGTTGTTATAGCAGCGGCTTCAGTCATCGAATACTTTTATGAACATCTATTAAAGTATAATTTTTAGATGATAATTCAGAGAAATTTTAGGATATAAATAATTTTTTAAGAGAGACTAAAATCATTTAATTATGTCTATAAATATACAAGTTTCTACATGAAAACTTAATATATAGTCTGTTGATATTTCAATTGCTAAAGTAGAATTTAGGAGTCAAACAAATAAGGATTTATTTGGACATAATTATGGCGAGGATACTAATTTGTGACTTTCATTTTAGTGATGTAGAAACATTTCTGCATGATTTGGCTCCAGCGCCAGCAAAAAGTGTATTGGGTGGTTTTCCTTATGCTCGTGTATTGAGTATCCATGACGGCATAAATCGTAAAGAAACTCAATTTTTTGGTATAGGCAGCAACCACGATAATAACTATAACTCTGTAGACAATTCAGATAAAGTTTCCATTTGGGCATAATCATGACTAAAATACTAATTTGTGACTTTCATTCAAATGAGCTAAAAACATTTATACATGATTTGGCTCCAACGCAAACAGAGACTGTATTGGGTGGTTATCTTTATGCTGAGATCATGACTATTCATGACGGCATCAATCGTGTAGAAACTCAGACTTTTGGTGCATACAGTACCCACGATAATAACTACCACTCTGTAGACAATTCAGACCAAGTTTATATTTGGGCTTATCCTTATGGGTGGAAAGGATAAAATCCTTCCGACTTAACTGGATACAGAGCAACTGAATTTATTCGTGTAAGGGTCAATCCCAAAACCTAAACCTATAATTGGTTGACGCGAGAAAAGTCTTAGTGTCCACTGTCGATGCTTAAAATTTCAAAAGCGGATGATCATCAGATCTCGCTTTAATGAATGAGAGCGAAGTACATCATTTTTTTAACTTATTTGGCGACAATTCTGCTCCACGACAGTAGTAAAGCTGTTCATAACCTGACCTAGAAATTAACACAATGGCTAAAATAGCAATTTTCGACTTACATCCTGTTGATGCAAAGCCGTTTTTGCATGACCTAATTTCAGCACCAATAGACGTTACATTAGATAGTTGTTTTCAGCATTTGTGGGGTGGTAACTCAGAGCTTGATTTAACCACTGTTCACGATGGGATAAACAACACATCATCTACATCTAATGGCCCTTTCGGTATATATGACAATAGTCTTTTTACCCTTGACTTTTCCAGATTGACTATTAATTTAATATTCTGGATAGTCTAAATTATTTGACAATTACTAGTTGACTTTACAGCAATGTGCAAATAGATATGACTATTTGCACATTTTTATCAGCCTTTATCGGTGGACTTTTGCCAGAAATCTAATCAAGAACACACTATAGTTAAGCTCACTGGTTATACCAAGTTTTACGCCACTGCTTCATTTGGTTAATTTCTGCATCTTGGGCATTGATAATTTTTTGGGCTAATTGCTTGATTTCTGGGCGTTTAGATTTACTTAAAGCATTTTGTGCCATAAATACAGCCCCTTGATGATGAGGAATCATGGCATTGATAAAACGTAGATCAAAATTAGCATCAGCTGCGCCTAAATCCATGCTCATCATCATGGCTTTCATTTGATCAGACGACATTGCCATTGTATGACCCATTTGAGCGCTATAAGCCATTGGTTTATCTCCTGCATCAGGATACCAAGCTTTTCGCCACTGCTGCATTTGAGTAATTTCTTGATTTTGCGATTTAATAATATCGTCTGCTAGCTTTTTGATTTCAGGACGTTTTGATTTTTGCTGCGTTTCTTTAGCCATTTCTAGTGCCCCTTGATGGTGGGGTGTCATAGCATCAATAAAGCGTAGATCAAAATCAGCATCAGCTGGGCCTAAATCCATTGCCATGTTGTGATTCATGCCATTACCATGTTTCATCTGCTGCTTGTCGCTGGTGTTGGTAGTGGGTGCATTTGAAACTTGGCTTTGATTTGAAGAAGCATTACCAGAACAGGCTGTGAGTAAGCTACCCATTATCAAGGTCAACGCCAAAAAGCCATTTCTCAAAGACAGGAGTTGCATAAGTATTATCTAAACAGTTACCTAATTCTATATTTACGTTTAGAAATGAAATCAGGATGAAATGTTTCTAACACATTAATTAGAGAGTCTTTACTTGCTGAAGAAAGGAAGCGATCGCCAGTATAAAAAATGACTACTAATCAATTATATTTTTCCGATAATATCGTGTAAGCTTCATTAATTAAGTGCATTTTATCTTGTGCTTGTTTTTGCTGTTGTGACTTACTAATAAATAAATCTGGATGCCATTTTTTGACTAAATTTCGATAAGCTTGTTTAACTTCAGCCAAAGAAGCATTTATTGGTAATCCTAAAATGTTATATGCGCGAGCAAATTTATCTTTTTCTACCTGCGTTTTGGGTTGTTTTGGTGCTGTTTTGGTTTGATTTGTTTGTTGCTGTTTAGCAGTATTAAAACCAGGAGAACGCATTTCGGCTTTCATCTGTGCTATTTCTTCATCAAGTTCCCAATTACGAAATTTCGCCTCCACTTCTGCTGGACGTGCAGAAGGTGAAGCTTTTGGAGGTGGCGGAGGTGGAGAAACTTGCTGACGTGGAGGTTCTACGTTTGTGTGGTTATTTTTTGTGCGATTTTCTTGTCGTTGCTGTTCACGAGGATTTTTAGTTGAATAAGTCGAAACTTTTTCTGGTTGAGGAAAATACTCTCGTTTAGTGTTGCTGCGTTTGAGGATTTCTGGATAAAGTTGATAGTTTAAAGAAATTTTCGCTGTTTCTAATTCTCGTTGCAACTGATTAAAACTATTTGTTAATTGCTGTAATTGTTCACGCTTTTGGCTAACTTCTAATGGTTCTTGGCTAACTTGAAAGTAAATAATTTTTGTAGCTTTATGCTCATAACCTGCAAGTATTGACAACCCTTGCTCACTAAAGTCAGAAAAATAATCTTCAATCGCTGCTATACAAACTTTGGCAACTTGTTGATGATAAGATTCATTTGCTACTTTTTCATCTTGTTGTTGAATATTTTTGTTTAATAAATAAGAAATACTACCTACAACAGCGGCTCCTACAGGGCCACCCAATAACCAACCAATACCACCCCCAACAGCTATGGAACCAGGTTCGCTCAAATCATCGCTATTGCCGGGTCTGGGAGGTAATGTTACCTGTGGTTCACTAGGAAAAGAAATTGATAAATCTTCTGGTCGTTGTGCTTGGAAAAAACTATAAGCTTGATAAAGCCATTTCACTACACCCAGTTGTAATTCTGTGAGGTCTTTTTTTAAAATATTTGTTTGCCAAGACTTAAAGTTATTTTCTGCCAATGCTACTGCGGCATCAGCTTGATATTTTGCCAGTAAATTGGGTAAAGATAGCCACTCACGTATTTCTCTACTGCTATTAGTGAAGCCTTGGTTAATTAAATTAGCAGCTTTTTGCTTAATTTCAATTTTAGAATTTTCTTTTTCATCAAAAGATTTTATTTCACTTAATATCGGATCAATTTTAGCTTTTAATGATTGTTGAATTTGAGCAGCGATCGCCTCGACTCTGGGCAAGCGTACATCGCCACGATTTTGTTGTAAAATGCCTACAGTATTTTGCAAAGCTGCTTCAAAAGCGACTAAACCACTACTCGTTGCAGCAGTGACATCACCTTTTAATCTGGCTCTTAATGCAGGTAAAGCATCAACGCGATATAAATTACTAAATCCTGGAGGTAATTTTGCTCGAAAACTTTCTGCAACAAACAATAAACGATTTTGAACTTGCTTTTGCTCGTCTGGTTCAAGTAAATTAATAAAATTAGCTACAAAAATAACTGTTTTAATCCCACGATCTAAAAGCCAATCGCGCAAATTTTCTCGTTCACCCAAAGTCATCAACTTCCGTGCATCTAGTAACTGAACTACTAAATCTACACCTAAAAGTTGTTCCTTAACTAAATTATCTTGTTCTTCTCTGTCATTGGTTCCTGGTAAATCAACAAATTCTACACCAGTTTCCAAAAAAGGATGGGGACAAAAAACTTCCACAGATGCGACATCTTTTCGCATCTGTCTATTACCATCCAAAATAGCAAATTGTTGTAAAATTTCCGTTCCACTGCGGTAGACTTCTGTCCCATCTATCAACATGATCCGAGTCCGCACATCAGAACCATATTTAACAGTAATCGCCGCGCCTGTTGTGGGAATTAAATCAATGGGTAACGTGCGATTTCCTAACATGGCATTTAGCAAGGTAGACTTGCCATGATTAAAGGGGCCAAAAACCGCAATCCGAAAGTTAGGATTAATTAGATAATTACAAATGGAAATTACATTTTGATGTAGTTGTGATGTACTGTTTAAGTCTAGTAAATTAGACGCGAATTTGAGAGATACTGCTAAATTTTTATAATTTTCAATTTGTGACATATTTTTATATTATATTTAATACCATAGATAAATGCAGATCCACGATCTGCATTTATCTATGATTTTAGTTGTTTAATTTAACTATAGTAAGCTAATAGGTTGCTATACGCCGCCTCAATTTTTTGTAATTGAGCTATGACATCTTCCTGTAAGCTTTTCAACCGTTTGAACTCGCTCTCACGATTAATTTCTCTGGTTTCTTTTTGCTTGACTAAATTATCTAGCTCAGATTTACGAGATACAATATCATCGTTAATCCGTTTATTTACTTCTCTTTCGTAAGAGTCAAAACACTCTTTCACTGCATCATATACAGTCTGTGATTGTTCATGTGCTACTTGTGGTAGATATTTCACTAGCTCTTTTTTGGCAGTTTTTACTAACTCTTTACGAGCTTGATCTGCTTGCAAAAATCCTACTCCCAAGCCTAAGAGAGCAAACCCAATTGGCCCCAGAAAAACGCCTGTTACTGCTGTAATTATCCCGCCAACACCAATGACAGTAAAGTAATTTAATAAAATATTTTTCCAATCAAATCCAGCGCCGGCTAGTGCTACGCCGGCTAAGTTTCCTTTCGACAAAGATAATAATCCCATTGCCCATTTTGCCCATCCAGGAGAGTTACTATCTTCTGTGGTAGCGGTGGCGTTGACTTGGACTTTTTGTCCAGTAAGCTTTTCTGTGATTTGATCTGTTACTTGACTATAAGATGTACCATACTGCACAGCACTATGAGAAAGTTGTTTAAAAGCTGAATTGATATCTTTTTCAGCAGTTAAAGTCCAAGCAGCAAATTTATCAGTGATGTATTGCTCAAAGGCTTTTTGTAGTGCAGCATTAAATGCATCTCGTTTACCACTACTGAGGAAATCAAACAGATTTAATTCTGGCTGATAGCGTAAAAAATCAGTTTCAAAAGTATTACCTAAATTTAAAACATAGCTACGAAAAGATTCAGAAACTGCTCTAGATTGTGTGTCTCTTGTATTGATAATTTCTTTTTGAAATTGATCTCGAATACCTGTAAGTTTATTAAACTCTGGTTCTACTGAATCAATCCGTTTTTTTAATTCATCTACATTTTGATCAAGTAATGGTATGCGTCTTGCGACTGCTTCACGGATATGATTGACAGCTTGTCTGGCTAAAGTTCTGGCTTGGCGGAGTTCTGCGATCGCGCGTTCTCTGGTGAGGAAAATATTCAGCGCTCCCATAAACGCAGGAAAGCCGGTTCCCGTTAAGTCAGCTTGAGGATTTTTTAACCGCCTTCTTAGTGCTTGAATTGACGAAAGTTCAAACACGCGTTCGTCATAAATATTCTGACCATCTACATAACAATATTCTGCTAAATTAGCGCTGAATACTTGGCGTAGTCTATCTTCAGCAGATGCTAACTCATCTACATCGTCAGGATCAATCAATGATTCTCGCACCTGATCCCAGGCATTAATTAAGAAAAAAACTGTCAGTCCCCGACCTTTGATATAATTTTCTAAGTAGCGGCGCTCACCCAAAGTACATGGTTGTGAGGCTCTCATCACAAATAGAATTGCATGGCAATTATTGACATAACCTAACGATAATTCGTTACGTGCTTCTGTATCATTTAAGCCTGGACTATCGACAATTTCAATTCCTTTTTCTAACAGTGATAAAGGATACTCAACTACTGCATAATCAACATCAGGAAATGCTTGTTTTTTTTCTTGTTCTAATTTTTTGGCTTCAGTCGGATCAATCGTGTATTTATATTTAAAGCTTTGAAAATCTAGTTTTTGTGGACTTTTACCATCATTAAAATGTATGGTGACTGTTTTTTCAGCACCATAGCGTAAAATTGTTAAAACAGCGGTACAGGGATTAACATCGCTTGGTAATAAATTTTCTCCAATTAAGGCATTGAGAAACGTACTTTTCCCTCGTTTCATATCGCCTAAAACCAAAAGTCTAAATACACCTTTTTTGAGGTTTTTACTAGCTATGACAATATCTTCAATATCTCGCTCTAGGCTGAGTTTTCCCGATGAATAATCTCCAGTTAATTCAGCTTGATTGATTGTTTCTGCCAGTTGATTTAAACATAAAGAGATATCTGAACGTACTTGAGAAACACGTTCTAAATCTTGCAGAAATTTATCAGACGTTACTTGATCGGTCATACTAATTACACCCTACCTAACTAAGGTTTATGGTTTTTAGATTCAAAAAATAGTTTGTAAGATACTCCTACCAACACTGCGACAATCAAAATCCCAGCCAAAGCAGAGGCTATTCTGACCGCAACCAGCGCCGCTACACCTAAAGCAAATAACTTTCCACCGAGGATAACTTTTTTCATCCACGGTTTGGAGGAGTTTTCTGGCTGATGCTTAATAGTTTTATGAATAGGTGTATTGGAAACATGGATATCAGCTTCCATTTCCCGGAGCCGCAATTCAACTTCTCGTTCTCGTAGTATGCGTTCTCGTTGTTCTAGTTCTTTATGGCGATCGCCTTGAGATGTCATCGGTATCCACCCTATATAGGACAATGAAATGATGTTAACACTCACTCATCAGTCTCATGTATGTTAGCTTACATAAATATTTGGCAACCACAGTAAAATTACTCTCGTAGCCTTCATTACTTAAGAAACATAGCCTAGAAGTTGGATTCCACTAAATACACTCGTTTTCCGGAAAATATGAATAATCTGAGTTTTTTTTCTGATTACCTAACGGCTAGTCTGCGTTTGGCTGTACCCTTAGCATTTGCAGCTTTGGGAGGATTGTACTCTGAACGGTCGGGAGTACTCAATATTGCCCTAGAAGGTATGTTGCTGACTGGCGCTTTCACTAGTGCTGCTACTACTTTATACACAGGAAATCCTTGGATTGGCATCCTTGCTGCTTTGATTACTGGGGGATTAGTGGGTTTACTTCACGCTTTTTTGTGTGTATCTTTGCATGTTGACCAGCTGGTGTCAGGTTTAGCAATTAATTTGGTAGCTGCTGGATTAACATCATTTTTGGCGCGGTTGGTGTTTAGCGGTGGTAGCACCCAACGATTACCAGGAATCGAGGCAATAGTCATTCCCGGACTTGCTAACCTTCCTATAATTGGAGCCTTGCTATTTCAACAAGATATTTTCGTATATTTACTGCTAATTTTAATTACTTTGAGTATGTATATTTTGTTTCATACCAGCTTTGGTCTGAGTTTGCGGGCTGTAGGAGAGTATCCTCAGGCTGCTGTTACGGCTGGGATATCTGTGCAAATGGTGCGATACTGCGCTGTAGTGATGAGTGGCTGTCTTGCCAGCTTGGGAGGAGCTTATCTGACTTTAGTACAAATAAGATTCTTTACAGAAGGCATGAGTGCTGGTAAAGGATTTATTGCGATCGCAGCATTAATTTTTGGTAGATGGCACCCTCTTTACAGCGCTTTGGCTTGTTTGTTATTTGGTGCTACAGAAGCTTTACAATTGCGAATTCAGGCATTAGGTGCAAATATTCCCTATCAATTTCTGGTGATGCTACCTTATGCGATCGCTCTTTTGGCATTGGTGGGATTAGCTGGCAAGTCTACGCCTCCAAAAGCATTAGGTATTCCTTCTTTTACGGATAATCATAAGTTTGATTAAATACTTAACCAATACTTAAGAGTAATTACAATTTTTCAGATAGACAAAATGTATATTTATAAGGATAATGTCAATATTTGCTTGATACTTCCATTCGCTTGTTATTGTTTACCTTAACGTGAGCGTAGACACCCAACCTAGGGAATTACAGCAGATTGCAGGTAAATAAAGTACAAATTTTCATAACAAAGGCATATACAAAGAGAGTTTTAACCCTGTTCCCTGCTGTATATACAAATTAGTTTATGTCAAGCCGCACTCCGCCGCATGAAGGAAACTTTGTTAATCGCCAAAGCACACATTACAAAACATGACTTTGCTAAAAAGTCATTCATGAAATTGCATATTAACAGTCTAGGTATATAGCCTTTTATTAAAGGTGAGTATTTGCTTATGGATGAACAGCCCTTGATTTTAGTTGTAGAACAAAATCTACATAATTTAGAACTCCTAGATTCTCACCTTAAAACATTAAACTTTTCGTGCATTTGTGCTAAACAAGGGGTAAGGGCAGTGATATTAGCACAAACTCATAAACCTGACCTTATCCTGTTAGATATGATGTTGTCTGATTTAAGTAGCAGCCAAGTAATTGATTACCTCAAGCAAGACCCAAAAACCTCAGCAATCCCAATTATTGCACTAGTACCTTCAACATTAGCATCCAAATACAATCGACGTATCTCTACAGGCGCTGATGACTATATCACCAAACCCTATGATTTTAGTAAATTAGAAGTTGTGATTATTAGACATCTCAATGGGCTAACTTTCTAAAGTTTGCTTGAGGATTGCAAACTTTAGATAACTAAATTTTATTATCAACTTATTTTGTGCCAAACAAGCGATCGCCTGCATCTCCTAAACCAGGAATAATGTAGCCATGTTCGTCTAAATAATCATCAATAGCAGCAGTGTAAAGAGGAACATCAGGATGTGCTTGACAGAAATGTTCAATACCTTCTGGTGCTGCCAGTAAACAAACAAACTTAATTGATAAAGGATTAGTTGATTTTAATCTTTCTACAGCTGCAACAGCAGAATTTCCAGTGGCTAACATAGGGTCAACAACAATCATATCCCGCTGCTCAACATCATGAGGAACTTTGAAATAATACTCTACAGCAATCAATGTTTTGGGGTCACGATATAAACCAATATGTCCCACCCGTGCGGACGGCATCAACTCCAGCATTCCATCCAAAATTCCCTGACCTGCCCGCATAATAGAAACTAAGACCAGCTTTTTATCTGGTGCAAGTATCGGTGCATCCATCGGGGATAGTGGGGTTTTAATCAGTTCATATTTTAGCGGTAAATCTCGCGTGACTTCATAAGCTAACAACAAACTAACTTCTTTGAGAAGATTGCGAAATTTTGTCGTACTGGTTTCAGCTTTACGCATGAGAGTTAGTTTATGCTGAATCAACGGATGTTCAATAATTGTTACTTGATTTTGCATGTTTTAATTAATGATCAATTTGGTAAACTGCGTTAAGACTAACATCTATAAATTATCGAAAATATAGTACAAAAATTCAAAAATATTGCTGTGCTAAGATGGTGCGTTAGCCTGCGGCATAACACACCCTACTAATTCCTTTGATTACGAATTACGAATTACGAATTTTAAAATACCGTGCCGTCGCTAGCAATTTGTATTGGTGGTTCCCCAGATGTTCTAAGTTCAGCGGCAATTTTTCGCCCTGCTGTCCAGGTTCCCCCTTGCAATATTTTCACCAGTGGTAATTCTTCAGCACTCATACCTAACTTTTCGCGTACTGTGACAGCAATCTGATCTAAAAGAATCACAGTCAAAGCACGCCATTCAACTATAACTTCTGATGCCACAGAATAAGATGAGTTGAATATTTCTGGATATTTAGCACTGATTAGCCCCAAATCCAAACATAATCCCCCATTACGATATTCTGGTAATCCAGTGAGAGTATCTAACCCAGTAATTTCTAAACCGAGTTCTTGTAATGGTTCTAATAAAGAATATGTCAGCCATTGAGAAAGTTTGTGAAATGGCACGAAGCCATCATCAGCAACGGCTGGATGTTGCCAAACATCACCAAGATTTACTCCGTCAACTTCTAATCTTCCTGGCCAAATGTCACTAAGTCCTTCTAGAATTAGACTTAACACCGTTGCAGCGGCTAACTGCTGATTTTGAGATTTTTCCCAAAGATAATTTACCAAATTACCCGGACGAGGGTTTTTATCCCCAAACAAATGGGGTGAAGAGATTAGCACTTGACCTAATTTTTGTAATAACTTACATCGTCCAAAAATACCTACTAAGGGATTTTCTGTATTTACTTGCAGCCCTTTAGCGAGTTCTATTTCTGTTAATGTTTGCAATCTAAAAGCATCAGCTTGCGGTAAACTATTGCTAGAAAAAGTCCCTTGACAAAACATTTGGAAGCTAGCAACAGCTAATCCTTCAGAACGCCCCAAAATTAACTTAGTTTCTTGCTCATAATAACGCCAACTATCGCCTGCACCAGCATCTAACAACACACTGATAATTGCTAAATCAAACTTGGCAGCAGCTTTTTCTAAAGGCGTGAGTTCTGCTAACTGAGTATTTAATTGGGCTAATCGCGGTACACCTTTGGCTTCAAAGTGCCGCCAACGACTGTGAAAGGGAATTTGTAGATTTGGGTATTCGCAACGCATTACCTCAATCACATAATCTGCGACCTTTCCCAACTGAGTCAAATCACAACTAAAATGAGGCGATTGACCTGCATTGACCCATGTAAACACTTGCCCACAGCGTTCTCTAATAGCAGTCGGGGAACGAAGATAGGCAATTAAGTCTTTCGCCTCTGCGGTTTTTATTTCCACTTTTGATTTAACTCCACTGCTGATACACCCCAAAACAAAGGATGAAGGATGAGACTAAATACTTCATCCTTGACACTTTAGCCTTCTAACGATCGCCCCTTAAGATCAGCTAACCCATCTGCATCTAAAATATCTCCCGTGGTGTAATAACCGGCAGCTTTTTTCGCTTCAATTTCTACCCGTGCATCTTGAGGAATCAAATCTTCTGGAATTGCTACTCTTTCGACAATCTCAATTCCAGATTCAGTAATAGCGTTGTACTTCATGTTACTCATTGACACCATACGGTCAATGCGGGTTATACCTAACCAATGCAACACATCTGGCATGAGTTCTTGAAAGCGCATATCTTGCACACCCGCGACGCATTCTGTGCGAGTAAAGTAAGCATCAGCGCGATCGCCTCCTTCTTGACGCTTGCGGGCATTGTAAACTAAGAATTTCGTTACTTCGCCTAAAGCCCGGCCTTCTTTGCGGGAATAGACGATTACGCCTACACCGCCTGACTGTGCTGTTTGCACGCATACCTCAATGCCATGTACTAAATAGGGGCGACAAGTACAAATATCAGAACCGAACACGTCAGAACCGTTACATTCATCATGTACACGTACAGCTACGGGTTTATGCGGATCTGTAATTGCACTCAGATCACCGACAATATACACCGTCAAACCTCCGATGGGTGGTAGAAACACTTCCAAATCCGATCGCGTCACCAGTTCTGGAAACATCCCCCCAGTTTGTTCAAATAAAGCCCGTCGTAAATCTCCTTCTGATATGCCAAAGCGCTTGGCAACTCCTGGTAGATACCAAACAGGCTCAATGGCAGCTTTGGTAACGACTAAATCACCATTGGCCTTCATAATCTGACCATCCACCTGCAAGCGTCCTTTGCTCACAGCATCTAGTAGTTCTGGCATATTGATATGAGCTTGGGTGATGGCGATCGTAGGGCGAATATCATAGCCCTGTTGATAATAAGATGCAAATACCTCAGATGCGATCGCCCCAAAAGGATCGAGAGAAACAATCTTTTCTGGATCAGCCCAACTAGGATGAGGGCCAATATGTGCCACAGGCGATGTATTTGTTAAATCTGCCCGATGATCAGACTGCAAAGCCCCGCTAGCAACTGCTAAAGCCCGATAAATAGCATAACTACCAGAATGAGTACCGATGACGTTGCGATGTGTCTGCTTAGCTAGTGTTGCAATTACTGGGCCGCGTTGCATCGGATCGGCTGCTCCCCATTTAATGGGAATTGGCTTAGGCCCAAAGCGACTGGGATGGGACGTGAGAACAATATGCCTGGAAACACTCTTTGGCTTGGGCATAATCATTGATCTTTTTGTAATGTTTTTATGAACTATTAGTTACTACGTATTTGTCAACTACCAATAGTCAGTTCTTGTTTTCAAAAGTTTGGTATCCTAATAACCAATCAGTTATGACTCGATATGTTGAAACTCGTATTAATAGTATTGCTTAATACAAGAAATAACACATAAATTGCTTAACCCGCAATTGTTGGGTGAGAATTTTAAAGAGGTCTTTAAAAATGACTTAGTAGATTTCGTGCAAAAATTGATAGGTTTATACAAAGATACAATTACCAATTCCAAATTCATGGATTCTTTATCTATAAATTCTTTACTTGAAGATTTGAAAAACCCCGATCTCGTAGTTCGCGAGCAAGCAACGAAGAAACTATGGCGAATCTGGTTTCAGCAAAAGGGAATTTACGGACTAGAAAGAATTGACCAGAGTCAAAAGTTACTTGATGCTGGGGAAATGAGTGAAGCCGAAACTATGTTGACAGCACTAATCAAAGATCAACCAGATTTTGCTGAAGCATGGAATCGGCGTGCTTTTCTTTACTACAGCATGGGTGATTATAAACAATCACTAGCAGACTGTCAGATGGTCATTCAAATTAATCCAGTACATTTTGGGGCACTTCATGGTATGGGTTTGTGTTATGCCGCCCTAGGACGGTATGGGGATGCTATCAAAGCTTTTAAGCGCGCTTTAGATATTCAGCCTTATTCCTTGGTAAATCAAAAGTTGATTTTAGAATGTACACTCAGACTCAGCTAAGACAAAAGACTGCATTTTATTGTTATATGTATCTTTCATAACCTTTGGAATAAACTAAGCCGCACAAGCAGAACATGGAGGATTTTACCAAGCGATCGCTGATCTAATATGTCACCATCAAAGGGAGTCCAGTCGATTTTTATGGGTTATGGCTTTGATGCCTTAAACCTCATAGCATAATCAATTCCCAAAATTGCGATCGCGGCAATCTTCTAAAAAGACCCACAGTGTCTCGTCACCCATCCCAACACAGCAATTAAATTTTCCTTTTATTAGCAACAAAACCTCGGCATAACAAGGCTATGTACATCAAAATGTAAAAGCCAAAATAATATGGAATTATCGTTTCTAGTACAGATAAAAAATAAGGCGTTCCTGAATTGAGGTATGAATATCAAAATTTTCATCTCTCAAACTCTTCCTCTGTGCGACTTTCTTCTCCTGACGGAGACGCTACGCGAACGGGTGACGCTCTCTACGAGACGCTACGCGCTAAGCGCAGCTATGCCGTAGGCTTTACGCAAGCTGGCTACCGCAGCGCTAGTTCACTGCCCCTCTACGTGAGACAGATTCATACTTTTACTCAGCAACGCCAAAAATAAGGTATTGCAGTAATAATTAACCTTCTTTGATCTGAAGATAGAGGAAAAGTTAATAATCAGGATTCAAGGATTCTTCAACTAACAATTGTGTTTCTGCTTCTGTAGTTTCAGAGCGTACAACTTTACCATGTTCAAAAAACCGTGACATCCAGGGTAAAGCAACAAGAATACCTGCTAAAACTACTAAAAATACGGATATTCCAAAAATTTGGTCGCGAGGAATTTCGAGTACACCACGTAAAATCACTTCTCGCAAAGCAGAAACAATGGTAATCTCTACTGCTGCCCCTACAGATATATGCTGTGCTTGTAAGTAATCAAGTAACAAACGGAATAATTCTACCAAAATCAAAATAAACAAGATATCAGATGTGACTTGCCGTAAATCTAATGGATGCAAAAATGACAAGAACATATCTCTTAGCCGAATCAGCATCACGCAAAATAAACCAAGGGATAGAGAGATAACAATAATGTCTTGAAAAATCTCTAAATTACTGACAATTCTATCTCGCTTAAACCAATTATTTAATTCTTTAATTATCCGTTTTGGCATCGTAGCTCCGGATAGTCTAGATTCGTTAATTTATATAATAGGCAATTCAAAATTATAAAAGTTATTACTGATAACTTTTTGAGAACTAAAATACTTTCAAATTCTCATTATTTATAATCAATAAACTAATGATTAAAATTCAACTTTGACAACTCTTACTCTTTGCGGGGCAGTCGCTACCCTGCGGGTTCCGCTTTAGCGGTAAGCTAAATAGACATCTACTTAAATCACCAGCCATATTGGGCACTAACAAGCTACTTAGTGCGTCAACTATCTTGCTGTGCTAGGTCTGCATCAGTTGATCTGATGCAAAACTTCGAGGCGCTGCTTGAATAAACAACCGCTAATTAACCAGTTCTCTAGTAAGTATAAATGCTTGTAGACTAATGGCTAGTAGATTCCATCATAAAAGCGTGCAAAGGCACATATCGGTAGCTAACGCATCATTCAAACCTATGAAATTAAGTTTTCTCTACCCAGGTTGGCTAAGTAGACATGTAGCTGCTTGTTGTCAGACATTGCTAAAATGCCTTTTCCCGCTTCTGGTTTTGATATCGTTCGTGACGGTATTGCTAGTGGATAACTTCACTCCTGCTACTGCACAGCTACCCCGTCAAGAAATTCGCGGGGTTTGGATGACCAACAATGATCTTAACGTCATGAAGGATCGTGCCAAAGTTAAGGATGCCGTCAGCCAATTGCGGCAAATGAACTTCAACACAATCTATCCTGTAGTGTGGAATTCTGGCTATGTCATGTATCCCAGTGCTGTAGCGCAACGTACAGGTATTCAACCCTTTGTCTTTCGAGGCTCAGATGGTCATGATATTCTTGCAGATCTGATTAACCAAGCCCATCGCCAAGGACTGCTGGTGGTTCCCTGGTTTGAGTTTGGTTTTATGGCTCCTCCAACATCAGAGCTAGCATTAAATCATCCAGATTGGTTCACCCAAAAGCGGGACGGTAGTGAAACTTCAATCAGCGCCGCTGGTGAAGTGATGTGGCTCAATCCTTTTCATCCACAAGTGCAGCAGTTTCTCACCAGTCTTGTGATCGAAAATGTGAGTCAATATGATGTCGATGGTATTCAGTTTGACGATCACATGAGTTTACCTCATGAATTTGGCTACGATAAATACACGGTTAATTTGTACACTCAAGAAACCAAAAAAAATCCTCCTACCAATCCTCAAGATCCTGATTGGGTGCGTTGGCGGGCAGATAAAATCACGAAGTTTATGGTACAACTCAACCAAGCTGTGAAAGCCAGAAAACCCAAGGCGATTTTTTCCGTTTCACCCAATTACTATGATTTTGCTTACAAATTTCAACTGCAAGATTGGCTCGCCTGGATACGGTTGAATATTGTAGACGAGTTAATTGTGCAAATTTATCGTCCTGATCTGCAAAGTTTTACCGCCAATATTTCTCGCTCAGAAATTCAAGAAGCCCAACAAGTGATTCCCACTGGAGTTGGTATTATGGCAGGGTTGCGAAATCGTCCAGTTCCCATCCAACAAATTAAATCCCAGGTACGAGCTGCTCAAGGACGCGGTTTGGGTGTAGCTTTCTTTTACTTTGAAAGCCTCTTGAATTATGCCCCAGAACCCTTAAGTGAAAGACAGGCTGGATTTCAAGCTCTCTTCCCTGCTCCTGCATATCGCTCTGCTATGGAATAGTTTGACGATACAGCAGTTGCTTTTTGCCAGATACTTGTTTTGATCATGGTTCTGTATCCGCTTTCAGATTTTATTGATTGCAATTCTACTATCAGCAACTTATCTCCTAGTTATTACTATGAAGGGTGTTGTCCTCAAACTGGCGATCGCCTGAGATTACCTCGGACTTTTTTGGCAGAAGCGATCGCCTATAATTTAATGCAACATCTTGCCAACAATCACCTTTATTCTCGTGAGGGCAAAATGTATGGGGTATTGTTGGTTGAACTATCTACTGGCGAAAAACGGGTACTAAAAGCTTTTTCTGGTCTTTTGAACGGCAAAAGTGTAGTTGAGGGATGGGTTCCACCAATTCCAGGTAGAGATGAAGTTGCTCTAGAGGAAGCCCAGACTTTAGCTGAACTGAATGCCATCAAAGAAGAATTGATTACTTTAAAGCATCTACCACAATGGCAGCAATACGAAAGCTTATGCCGTGAATTTGACCAGCAGCTACAAATAATTAGCGATCGCCATCGACATTGCAAACATCAACGACATCAAAAACGCCAGCTAATCTGCGAAACATTAACTGGAGAAGCCTTAACTGCTGCTCTTGAACAACTCGACACCCAAAGCCGTCAGCATAAAATTGAGCGACGACAACTAAAACGCCAGCAAAATGAAGTGTTGCAGCCCCTCAAGCAGATGATTGCAGCAACACAAGTGCGGATACAAGAGCTAAAACAACAACGTAAAGCACTATCTTGCCAATTACAAGCTCAGATGCACGCCGCTTACAGCTTGACTAATTTTTCGGGGACATCTTTATCATTGCAGCAATTAATACCGACAGGTTTACCCACAGGTACAGGCGATTGTTGCGCCCCCAAACTGCTGCACTATGCAGCCACACATCATCTTAAACCCTTAGCAATGGCAGAGTTTTGGTGGGGTTCTTCCTCAGCGAAGCAAGACAAAATCCAGGGACAATTCTATGGAGCTTGTATAGAACGTTGTCAGCCGTTGATGGGGTTTTTGCTTTCAGGATTGAAACTTAATCTAGGCGGGGAAGTAAACATATCTATTATTTATGAAGACGAATGGCTGATTGCTGTCAATAAACCCGCCGGGTTATTATCAGTTCCTGGTCGCTATCGCGATCGCCAAGATAGTGTGCTGAGTCGTTTGCGTAATTTGTTACCAGATGGGATGGCACTTGCAACTGTGCATCGCCTTGATCAGGAAACTTCTGGTATTTTATTGTTAGCACGCGATCGCCTCACTCATCGTCAACTAAGTCGGCAATTTCAACAACGACAGGTTCACAAGGTTTATGAAGCCATACTTGCTGGTGCGGTAAATACTGAGCAAGGTGTAATTGAATTGCCACTATGGGGAGACCCGCAAAATCGCCCTTATCAACAAGTTGATTGGCAACAAGGTAAACCGAGTGTGACTCACTTTCGAGTCGTAGCCAGGGAAGGAGGCTGCACTCGTGTAGAATTGACACCGCTAACAGGACGTACCCATCAGTTAAGGGTTCATGCAGCCGATGCACGAGGACTTGGGGTAACTATTTTAGGCGATCGCTTTTATGGATGTGGTGCTGTTGCTGATCGGTTACATCTCCACGCTAGGGAACTTTGCTTTGAGCATCCGCAGTTAGAAAAAACTTTGCATTTACAAGCAATTACACCATTTTGACTTTGTATCAACAAATACTTCTAATAATAGATGACTTGATTCTAGGAAGAGAGATAATTCTGAAGTGTTTAATGAAGAAATTATTCCATGAAAACTAGAAAACTAGGCAAACAAGGGTTAGAAGTTTCACAGTTGGGACTTGGTTGCATGGGGATGTCTGAGTTTTACAGTGGTCGGGATGAACAAGAAGCGATCGCTACCATCCATCGGGCATTGGAACTGGGGTTAAATTTTCTCGATACTGCTGATATGTATGGGCCTTTTACCAATGAGCAATTAGTAGGTAGGGCAATAAAGGCTCGTCGAGATCAAGTAGTCTTAGCAACCAAATTTGGTAATGTTCGTACCGAAGACGGTGGTTGGAAAGGAATTAATGGCAAACCCGAATATGTTCATCAAGCTTGCGATGCTTCACTCAAACGTTTGGGAGTAGAAGTTATCGATTTGTACTATCAGCATCGAGTTGATCCAAATGTGCCGATAGAAGAGACTGTCGGAGCAATGCAAGAGTTGGTGCAACAAGGTAAAGTGCGCTATCTGGGATTATCGGAAGCTGCCCCCGCGACAATTCGACGGGCGCAAGCAGTTCACCCAATTACCGCCCTACAAACAGAGTATTCACTGTGGAGCCGTGATCCAGAAGATGAAGTTTTAGCGACTGTACGGGAATTGGGAATTGGATTTGTTGCCTACAGTCCCCTTGGTCGGGGATTTTTATCAGGAGCCATCACACGTCCTGAAGACCTTGCAGCAGATGATTACCGTAGAAATAATCCGCGTTTTCAAGGCGAAAATTTCTATAAAAATTTGCAATTAGTGGAAAAAGTCAAGGAAATTGCTGATGAAAAGCAAGTCACACCTAGTCAGCTTGCTTTAGCATGGCTAATGGCTCAAGGTGAAGATATTGTGCCCATCCCTGGTACAAAGCGACGCACCTATTTAGAAGATAATATTGCAGCTACCGAGATTGTTCTAACTCCAGATGATCTAAATAGAATTGAAACTGTCGCACCCAAAGGTATTACCGCAGGCGATCGCTATCCTGATATGAGTACTGTCAACCGATAAGTTTTCACAGCCATTAGCTGATTGAATTAGTTCTGAGCAACTGGTAAATTTGACTCGAAGGTCGGACTTTAGAACATGAATAATGGAGTAAAAAAGGCGATCGCTCTACCTTTGAGCT